>CADBZY010000029.1 GCA_902799245.1 uncultured Ruminococcus sp. | reverse complement strand
CTCGGCTCACTGATATTTTTGATTTCTTCTTTTAGTGTTTTTATATCCATGCCTCTATTTTACATCTTCTTCTAATAAAAGTAAATGCTTTTACCCTGTGCTGGCGGTCGGCGGCGGTTCCTGCTGCGATTACGCAAAGGCGGTGTCGGTATCGGTGCATTGCGACGACGACCCGTGGGAAAAGTACTTCGAGCGCTTTGAAGAGCCGGACTGCGAGATCATTCCCGTCGGGTGCGTGCTGACTATGGCGGGAACAGGCTCCGAAATGAACGGCGGCTCCGTTATCACCAATCACGAGAAGAAACTCAAGATCGGGCATGTGTTCGGCGAGAACGTCATGCCGAAATTTTCGATATTAAATCCGCGATTCACCATGTCGCTGCCGAAGCGTCAGATGGTAGCCGGCATTTATGACATTTTCAACCATATCTGCGAACAGTATTTCTCCGGCGAGGACGACAACACCAGCGATTACATCGCGGAAGGCTTGATGAAGTCGGTGGTTCACAGCTCACTGATTGCGCTGGAAAACCCGAATGATTACGAGGCGCGTTCCAACATCATGTGGACAGCGACATGGGCGCTCAATACGCTGATTGACCGCGGCAAGAGCACCGACTGGATGGTGCATATGTTAGGACAGTCGGTGGGAGCGTACACCGACGCAACGCACGGAATGACGCTCGCCGCCGTTTCGCTGCCGTATTACCGCTTCATTATGCCGTACGGAACAGCGAAATTCCGTCGCTTTGCCACTGAGGTGTGGCATGTTGATCCGTCCGGCAAGAGCGACGAAGAAATCGCCTCCGAAGGGCTTAAGGCTATGGAGAACTGGATGAAGAAGCTGGGTCTTGCCATGAATATTTCCGAACTCGGTGCCACAGAGGACATGATCGAGGGCATTGCCGACGGTACACTGATTCTGGACGGCGGCTACAAGGTTCTCACCCGCGACGAGGTCGTGCAGATACTTAAAGCAAGTCTGTAATTTATCAAGAAGGAGCAAATATCAATGAACGAAATCATCAAAGCAATGGAAGAACGCCGCAGCGTGCGGAAATTCAAGCCGGACATGCCGGAGAAGGCAGACATCGAGCAGATCATCGAGGCGGGATTGTACGCCGCTAACGGCAGGGGCAGACAGACCGCCATTGTGATTGCCGTCACCAACAAGGCGCTGCGTGACAAAATATCCGAGGACAACCGCAAGATCGGCGGCTGGGCAGAGGGGTTCGACCCGTTCTACGGCGCTCCCGTGATCCTGATTGTGCTTGCCGAGAAAAACTGGCCGACAGCGGTACACGACGGTAGTCTTGTGATGGGAAATCTCATGCTTGCCGCACATTCGCTGGGTCTGGGCAGCATATGGATTCACCGCGCCAGGGAGGAATTTGAAACCGATGAATACAAAGAGCTTCTGACCTACCTCGACATAGAAGGCGAATGGATAGGTATAGGTCACTGTGCTGTGGGATATGTTGACGGTGAAATTCCCGCACCTGCCAAGCGCCGTGAAAACAGGGTCTTTTGGATGGAGTAAGTGGGAATGGAAAATCAGAATAAGACAAATAACACAGGAACATCCCTGAAATCGCTCGAAGCAGACAGGGAGAAGGTCATTGTCAGAACCAGCGTCATCGGAATCGTCACCAATCTACTGCTGGCCGGATTCAAGGCGGTGGTGGGAATCATTTCCAATTCCATCGCTATCACGCTCGACGCGGTGAACAACACGTCGGATGCTCTCTCATCCGTGATTACGATTGTCGGCGCCAAGCTGGGCGGCAAGGCTCCCGACAAAAAGCACCCTCTCGGTTATGGCAGAATTGAATATCTCAGCTCCATGACGGTGGCCGCGATTATCCTGTATGCCGGCATCACTTCCGCGGTGGAATCGGTCAAAAAGATCATTCATCCCGAAGAAGCCGATTACAGAGCGGCTTCGCTTGTGATCGTTGCGGTTGCGATTGCTGTCAAACTGATACTCGGCAGCTACGTCAAAAAGCAGGGTGAAAAGGTAAACTCCGGCGCACTGACAGCTTCCGGCTCGGATGCGTTGTTTGATGCGGTGCTTTCCGCGTCGGTGCTTGCTTCGGCGGCCATCTATATGCTATGGCATATCTCCCTTGAAGCGTATGTTGGCGTGTTGATTGCTGCTGTCATCATTAAAGCAGGCATCGAGATGATGAGTGAAACGGTCAGCGACATTCTCGGACAGCGCGCCGATCCGGGGCTTGTCAAGGAAATCAAGTCGCTGATCGCACAGGAACCGGAGGTAATCGGTGCGTATGACCTTGTGATGAACAATTACGGCCCCAACAAGAATTATGCCTCGGTTCACATGGAGCTTCCCGACACCATGACGGTGGAAGAACTGGACAGACTGACGCGCAGGGTGGAAGCGAAGGTCTACCTTGCCACAGGCGTTATCCTCACGGGTGTGGGAGTGTATTCCCACAACACCGGAACGGGAGAAGCGGCTGACATCCGCAACGCGGTTCAAAAAATCGTGCTGTCGCATGACTGGGCTTTGCAGATGCACGGATTCTATGTGGATACAGAGAGCAAAACCATCCGCTTTGACGCGGTTGTGAGCTTCGATATCAAGCCAAAGGAAGCCGTCAGGATATTGTGTGAAGACATCAAAGAGCTATATCCCGATTACACCGTTCACATCACCCCGGACATCGACCTGACCGACCTGTAATCTCTTCATATGCAGCTTGCCCCCGCTCATTTGCAGCTTGCCGGAAATCACTTGATCAGGTATTTCAAATATGGTAGCATTGATTTGAAAGAAATGATTCTTCATTCCAAAGAGGTGTTTCCACTATGAAAAAAATGAACGAACAAACAAATAAGAAAGAGCGCGGAATCTCGAAATATCTTGCCGCGATACTGATGTTTGTGATATTTGAAACTGTCGCGGTGACACTTTGGCTGTCGCTGGACAATCTCTTTTACCTGCTGAATTTCAGCTACATCGGTACATGCATCTCCATCGGACTGGCGCTGTTTGCCGCAGGCTGGAAGCACGCAAGGCGATTCGTGCAATTCGCGGTCGGCTCGTATATGCTGGTGTATCTCGGCATTATCAGCAATGAGAATATGCAGATCGAGGGCTTCTGGTACTATCTCTTTACAGGCGTGTTTGAAGCGGCGACCATTCATTATGCCGTCGCCAAAATCTTCGGTCCCCTGATCTTCGGGCGCGGCTGGTGCGGTTACGCCTGCTGGACGGCGATGATCCTCGACCTGCTGCCCTACAAGCAGCCGCAGAAGCCCAGAAAGAAGGGAATCGGCGTTATCAGATATTTCATGTTTACACTGTCCTTCGGACTGATCGCGGCTCTGTTCCTGTACCATGTGGGCAATAGGGAGCGCATTATGTTCTGGCTGTTTCTGGGCGGCAACGCGCTGTATTATCTCATCGGCGTCATTCTCGCCTTCGCCTTCAAGGACAACCGTGCATTCTGCAAATACATCTGCCCCATCACGGTATTCCTCAAGCCGATGAGCTACTTTGCGCTCTTCCGTATTCACTGTGACGAGAGCAAGTGCGTCGGCTGCGGCAAATGCCTCAAGGCTTGCCCGATGAACGTCGAATGTAACAAGGAGAGCCGCAAGCGCGCCAACGCCACGGAGTGTATTCTCTGTTTCGAGTGCAAAAAGGCGTGTCCCGTCAAGGCGATTAAGTGAGGTTTTAACATAAAATGATTTATACACCCGATACCAAAAAAGCAATCCGACTGATGTATGAAGCGCATAAGGAGCAGACCGACAAAAGCGGCTTGCCATATGTGTTTCATCCGTTCCACTTAGCGGAGCAGATGGACGACGAAGTGTCTACCGTTGTCGCGCTGCTGCATGACGTTGTGGAGGATACGGACTGCATGCTGGATGACCTGCGGAAAATGGGATTCTCCGGTGAAGTGTGCGAAGCGCTTGACCTTCTGACGCACAGGAAGGGCGTGCCGTATTTGGATTATGTCAGGAATATCCAATCCAATCCCGTGGCGGTCAAGGTGAAATTAGCCGATCTTGCGCACAACAGCGACAGAAGCCGGTTTGACCGTATGACCGAATCGGATTACAAACGAGAAGAAAAATATAGGGCCGCAATGAGAATTCTGCGCGGCGAAGAAGAATAAGTCAGATGGAAAGGAGCGATACTATGGCGAAAAAAATACTTGTTTCGGGTCTGGTGAATATCGAAACCACTGTCGAGGTACGCGGCTTCCCGATCAATTACTATCCGATTGATTACCCGTTTTTCGGAGTGAATTCCAATGTCGCCGGCGTCGGATGCAATATCGCCAAAGCGCTGACAGCCTTGGGCGACGAAGTGGAGCTGTTTTCCTTTACCGGAAACGACTATGAAGCGGGCAGAATCTTTTCTGAGCTGGATTCCAAAGGAATAGCCACTCACAATATCCACCGTTCATTAAAGAACACGCCGACCTCGGTGATTTTGTTTGACCCGGAAGGGAAAAGGCAGGTCTACTGCGACTTGAAGGATATTCAGGAACAGATGCTCCATCCCGAAGACCTGAGTGACG
The DNA here is from genome assembly GCA_902799245.1 of uncultured Ruminococcus sp. GTDB lineage: Bacteria > Bacillota > Clostridia > Oscillospirales > Acutalibacteraceae > RUG762. The sequence continues at coordinate 17,217 of CADBZY010000029.1, read as the reverse complement.
CCCTTGCAAAGGCGGACGCGGCTGCGCTCTGCAATATCAATTTCAACCGTGCGCTTATCAAGAAAGCCCGCCAAATGCATAAGCTGACAGCGACCGACGTGCATGTGCTGGACAATGTCGAGAATGACTACAACCGCGATTTCATGGAAAACGCGGATATTCTCTTCCTGAGCGACGAAGGGCTCCCCTGTTCGCATGAAGATTTTATCCGTCAGCTGCACGAACGTTACCACAACAGGGTCATTGTCATAGGCATGGGCGCAAAGGGTGCGCTGCTGCTTGATTCGGCAGAGAAAAGGCTGATCAACGTTCCGGCTTACGACAAGGCGAAGGTGGTTAACACTGTCGGCGCGGGCGATTCGCTCTACTCCTCCTTCCTGCATTATTACGTGAAGGGCTTTTCCGCCGAGGATTCTCTCCGGCGCGCCGTCATATTCGCCGGCATCAAAATAGGCTTCAACGGCGCGGGTGTCGGATTCTCCGACGAGAGTCATATTGAAGCGATCATCAATTGAAAAAAGCCCTGGAGGAAGAACTTCTTAATTGAAGCCTACCTTCAGGGCAGTTTTGCAAAGATTTTGTGATAAAATTTTTTTGTGGACTTATTTATCCGGAAATGTTATAATATTTGTACAAATCTGGATTTGTACAAAGCAGGAAAGGAAAGTGATTTGTCTTTATGAAAGAGTTGTCTGTCATCGACAGCAAGGAAAAGAAGGTCGAATACATTGAGCTGATTTATGACCTGATATTTGTCTATATCATCGGGCGCAACAATTCGCTGCTGCACCACGTCCCAAACGGATTTGTCGAGCCGGGAATGTTCGTGGCATATGTGCTTTGCACGCTGGCCATCATTCAGATATGGAATTTCACGATCTATTATATCAATGCAAAGAGAAAGTGCGCGATCACATTCCGCTTTTACCTGACAATGGCTGCCATCGGCACGGTATTCGCCGGACTGATGCTGTGTTTCAGAAACAGGATGTATGTCAATATCGCATTGACGGTGATATTTGTGTTCGGCGTTTTTGCCGCGCTCAGGATGATGCACAGGAAATCTGTCGGCACAGAAATCTCTGATGAGGCATGATCATAATAAAACCGGACTTTCGGAAGTTGGATTCGTAAAAGAATCCTTTTCGGAAGTCCGGTTTATTTTTTGATAAAGAAAAACTGAAAAATTACTTCACCTTGGTGAGGTAGGCCTTCTTGATCTCAACGTCCTTCAGCGGCTTGTTGTTGGAATTGACTTCGACTGCCGCGATCTTGTCAACTACCTTCAAGCCTTCGTAGACCTGACCGAATACGGTGTGTCCGCTTCCGGTGACGCTCTTGAACTGTCCGTCGAGGTAAGCCGTGCCGCCGCTCTTTTCGTACTGTTCAGCAGCCCACTTCGCGCCGCCGTTCTTGATGAATCCGTCCTTGTCGCCGAGGGTGTAATACTGCGCCTTCTTTGTCTGAACGATGAAGAACTGGCTGCTGTTGGAACCCGGCGCGCCGGTGTTGGCCATGGATACCGCGCCGCGGAAGTTGTAGAGGTTGCGTCCGAATTCGTCGCCGAAGGTTTCATATCCTTCAAATGCGCACTTGCCGCCGGTTCCTGTGCCTGTCGGATCGCCGCCCTGAATCATGAAGTCATTCATGACGCGATGGAAAATGATGCCGTTGTAATAGCCTTCCTTAATGAGCTTTTTGAAATTTTCGACGGCTGTGGGAGCGTATTTGGGGAAAAGACGAATCTTTATGGTACCCATGCTGGTTTCCAGAACAGCGACTTCTTCGCCTTTGGACGGCTTTTTAAGCTGTTCACCGTCGGGAGCAATCTCAAAATCCTCAGAGGCGGGATATACGGTATCATTGACGGTCGAAACGGTTGAATCGCCGGATTTATCGGCAGACGTGTTCGAGGTAAGATCCTTTGATCCATTGTCACCGTAGATCGAAAGGAATATAATGATGAGAATAACCGCGACGATAATGCTTCCCACGATAATGAGCGCCTGGGTGATTCTCTGCTGACGCTCCAGCTCCTTGCGCTGCGCGGCTGTCAGCTTCTTCTTGCCGTTTGACGGCGAAGTCGTTGGCTTATGCTGTTGTGTGTTCTGTCTGTGAGGGTTGGGTTTCTTTTGTGTTGCCATTTTGTGTGCTTCTCCTTTTTGTTCTTCTAAAAAAACGCCGCCTGGTAGAACGGCATATTTCTTATTACGGTGAATACGACGACAATAGCGGATATGATTACCGCACGTTTCCAGTCCAGATGAATGACAAATCTGCGGTAAGGTCTGGCCAAAAGAGATATGACCAGCCTGGCATACAGATAACTCAAACAGATCAGAAAGGCGATGTAAAGTGGGTTGTACCAGATTGCGGTTAATAAATCTCCCCGAAGCAGAGCGAAGGTGGCGCGTGTCGCGCCGCAGGATACGCAGTTGAAGCCCGTGAGATGCTTGATGCTGCACGGAAGGAAGGATATTCCGTATTTATTCTGCGCCCACAATACCAAAGCTGCCGCCGCAGCGCAGAATATCGGCACGGCGACGGCAAGCACAAACGCGCGGCGGTAATGCTTATCACGGCTTAGCATTTGTCTGAGGTAGGTTTGTTTCATAGTTGCGAAAAATTATCTTCTTCTGTTCTTGCCGGACTTCACAGGCTTCTCCGCAGCAACAGGCTCCTCGGCGGGCTTTTCCTCAACAGGCAGGTCACTGGTGCAGTGCGGGCACTTGACAGCCTCGATGGAGATTTCGGACTTGCAGAAAGGACAGACCTTGGTGGTGGGAGCTGCTGCGGCTTCTTCCTTTTTGCCGAGGCTTCTGAGCTTATTGATGCCCTTGACGATCATAAAGATGACAAATGCCATGATGATGAAGTTGAGAACGTCGGAAATGAACTGACCGATGGGCATGTCCAGTCTCCATACCTTGATGGCGAGCTTGCTTGCACCGGCGGCGTCAGGAGAGGCAAAGCAGTTGAGGATAGGCTGAATGATGTTATCGGTGAGCGATGTTACCAGACCGGAAAAAGCCGAGCCGATGAGCACGCCGACTGCCAGATCGAGCATATTGCCCTTGAGTGCGAATTCTTTGAATTCGGAAAGAAGTTTTTTCATTGAGATATACCTCCGTTTTTTTATGCGGCGGTTTTTCTACATCCCCCGCATTTGATTGCCATAATTATAACACACGCTACTGCAAAAATCAATGTAATTTTGCAAATATTTTTAATTAATTTAGCACTAATGACAGAATTATGAATCGCTCGCAAAAAGGAATGGAGCAAAAACAGAAAATGCGTTCTCCTTTCTAAAGGAGAATGCAGTGAGGATGCGATCCTTTTTACGCTTTCAACGAACGGACGTGAGCGCTTTTATCGAGCTGTCCGGTGCGTATAAGCAGGTTGATCGCCATGCGTGCGGAGGATTGGTCTGTGGATGCGGCGGAAGCAAATTGGCGCGTGGTGAATTGGTCGGGAAGTCCTTCCGGCATCAGAATTGCGTAGTCTGATGATTTAGCGAGGGTGATTTCGTCAATAATACCTGTGGGCAGCATGTCGGAGATATATTCTCCGTTTCTTGTGCGCTGCTTTTTGCGGCGTTTTGTTTTGACGCCGAAGGTGCGATATTCGTCGGCCGTGAGCAGCGGCAGCTTAAGCGTGAGGTTTTTGTGCGTCAGCAGCTCGCGAAGGGTGTAGATTTCCCGTATTTCCGTGTAGATTGTGCCGTGTTTGGGGGATTTCCTCATCGAAATGATCTCGCCTGTCTCGCCGTTTATGCTGATGACCCGCTTGGAAGTGATGATCGGGTGAACAACCGTCACTCGACATACACTCAGAAACGCGTTCAGTTTGGGCTTAAGGGCGGATAAATTGCGGGTCTGTATCTCGATAATTCCGTCCTCACCCACAATATCCGCGATGTGTTCTCCGACCTTTATTTCGTGTCGGCTGTCGTCGGGTTCGTAGTAGAGTTTCAGGACTGCGTGAAGCGATTTTTCCCCTAAAGTTCCGATAGAAGCGGCTTTTTCTCCGCTTTCTGGTGCTTGGCGGGCTTTTTGCCCTTTATAGATAGACAGTGCCTGACAAAAGCGTTCTGTGTAAATTCGATTATTGTTGTCCGTGGTAATCACCGTTTTGAGTAAAAATATATATTGTATTTATCGTGAATCCATGATATAATCATTATACATGAATATTGTCTTAAATACAAGGACGTTTTTCGGTATTGAAAAAGGGTATAGGTATGATGAATCAGGTTAACAGCACAGAAAAAGTTGATAAATTCATTATCCCTTCCGGCGCGCTGAAGGTGCTGAATGTGCTGAAGGCTTCGGACTTCGAAGCGTGGCTGGTGGGTGGCTGCGTCAGGGATCACCTGATGGGTTTGCCGCCGAAGGACTTTGATGTGGCCACCAATGCGACTGCCGACAGGGTGATCGCTTCGTTTGAAGGCTTCCGAGTCATCGAAACTGGACTAAAACACGGTACCGTGACGGTTCTTTCCGACGGAATACCCGTGGAAGTTACGACCTACCGCGTGGATGGAGAGTATTCTGACGGCAGGCATCCCGACAGCGTAGAATTCACTTCGGATATTCGGGACGACCTCAGCCGCCGTGATTTTACGGTAAACGCGATGGCATACTCGCCGGAAAAGGGATACCTCGATTACTTCGGGGGAAGGGACGACCTCATCAATCAAATCATCCGCTGTGTCGGCGATCCTGACAGGCGGTTCGGCGAGGACGCGTTGCGCATTCTCCGCGCTCTGCGGTTCGCTTCAAGGTTAGGATTTGAGATAGAACCCGCCACTGCCCAGGCAATTCACCGATGCAGAGGACTGCTCGCCAAAATCGCAGTAGAGCGCATCACGCAGGAGCTTTTCGGATTGCTCTGCGGTTCGCACGCGGGTGACGTAATGCGGCAATTCAGCGACGTCATCGAGCAGATCATCCCTCCGATTGGCAAGACATTCGGTTTTGAGCAGCACAACCCTCACCACGACTTTGACGTTTGGGAGCATACGCTGCGTGTAGTGGATGCAGCGCCGCCCGACAGGATCATGCGGCTGGCGGCACTGTTGCACGACATCGGCAAGCCGGATTGCTTTTCTATGGATAGCAACGGAATCGGACATTTTTACGGTCACGCGGCAAGAAGCAGGGAAATGGCGGAAGGCATATTTGACCAGTACATCCGCACAGACAACCGTACAAAGGAGCGGGTGCTGTTCCTGGTGGAGCGTCACGATGAGAAGATTCTTCCTGACCGCAGATTCATCCGCAGGCGGCTGTCGAAATACGGCGAGGAGGCCACACGGCAGCTTTTCGCCCTGAGCCGCGCCGATCTGGCGGGACAGGCTCAGTCGCTTGCCGGCGAGATTCTCTCGGTGCTGGACGAGGCGGAGAAAATACTGGATGAACTGGTGGGAGAAAGTCTCTGCCTGACGCTGCGCGACCTTGCCATCAACGGCGGCGACCTGATGGCAATGGGTATACCCAAGGGTCCCGAAATTGGAAGGATCCTTAACGCGCTTCTCGCTGAGGTTTGCGAAGAAACACTGTGTAATTCTTCGGATGCCCTCAGAAAAAGGGCAGCTGCGTTAGCAGGCTTATAGAGGTTGAAGGGTGAAGGTTGGAGGTTTTTCATTTTTCTCAATAATTCACCGTTGGCTTCAACAGTTGCGTTGCATGTTTTCCGGAGCGGATGCGCTTTGGGCTTGATTTTTGATTGGTCATTCTTTAATATTTGCGTGAACGAATTTGAGCGATTGCGGAGTTGATTTGATATGAAAAAATTCAGTGTTAGAATCAAGGCTGTTCTTGTGGCGGCGGCGTTTGTGGTTTCACTGTCGCTGGCTTCGTGTACGTCGTTTTTGAAGGAAGCGTCTCTTTCCACTGCCACAGTTGAGGATAACGCCGTATTGCCTGTGGTGAGCGGATTCTTTCAGAGCGATTCTATCAATGAGAAGCTCCGCGATGCCTTTCTGCCTGTAGCAAATCAGATGGCGCAGATTTCCGATGATTCCGATGGCAGAATCCGTGTGGAGTACACTATGAATGAGCAGAAGGAAGGTCTTTTCGGTTCCAAGTATGCCGTGACGATGTATCTTTCTGACGACAGCGATTCAATTGAACTGAAAACGGTCAATATTTCAGGCCTGAATACCGTGAAGGCGCTTGATAAAGATGACCTGGAATGGCTCAATTCCACAGATATTGCCGAAGGCGCGCTGCTTATGAAACGTCTGGGGATGGAATTCGAACCCGAGACGCTCGGAGAGAATTCCACCGAGAGAAACGCGGCGGAGGTATTTGTCAAGCTGTACGAGAGTTTTATCGGCGAAGAGACAGATATTTCACAGGTCAGTGTGGATTGCGAACCGCTTCTTGAAAAGGCGTATCTGTTAGGGTTTGTTGATTTTTACGGAAGCAGTGACTATACGTTTGACGACACTGTGTATCTTTACCGTGTGAGCACCTTTGCTTCCAAGGTGCTTACCAGCATAGAGCGTGACGCCTTTGGCAGACAGAGCGATACTGTCACCGGCGAGGAATTCGTGGATATTCTCCGTGCGCTTTACAACGCTATGCGGGTGCACGAAGTGGAAGGCGCGGAGAAAAAATGGAGCGACCTCGGCACTATAGACACGGATGAAATTCTGCGCACCATGGAGGCGACGGATCAGTCATTTACGCGCAGGGACGCGGCGGAGCTTCTTGGCAGGATAACGAAGGACGGCGTACATTATGCCATGAAATACAGCGACCGCAATCTCGATCGTGTTGATGACGCGTTTGACAGCATATGGGTCAGGCGCGCCGTTACGCACGGTTTTATGAATTATTACGGCGATTCCACGCTGTTTGCTCCACAGGAAGAGCTGACGGTCGTCAACGCGATTTCTTCGGCCCAGTGCTATCTGACTACACGCTACAATGACTGGGCCTATTCGCTGGATTATGCGTGGGACGGATATTTGACCAATGCCGATGTAATGGTGTCCGCGGCCAAAATTGCAGAATATTTTGATGACCGCACCGATTCAGACAAGGATTTTGAAGTAAAATGCGTTATCAATGACCGCGATTATGATTGGTTCTTTTCACAGAAGAATACAGGCCAGTATTCTGCGGTCAACTGTATGCCTTCTATAGCGACAATGGCATCACATTGGTATGATAAGAACAGTGACGCTACCGTGGAGAAAATGCGTCAGACAAGCGACAATGATGACGGCTGGACGGCGTTTGAGCTGCGCAGCGGGCTTTCGGCTTATAACGTGCCCTTTACCGTCGAAGATGCGAGTATTGAAAATATCACAAAGGCGCTCGACGCGGGAGGTATCGTGCTGGCGCAGTACAGCGACCGCCCCTACGGCATCTCCGGCCATTGTTATGTGATTTACGGCTACAGACAGTTTAAAGATTCCACAACGTTTATCGTAAATGACTCGGATTCCCTCACACAGAGGGCTGAATTGTTCGGCAGAAGAGACGGCAACGGCGATGAGATAGAAGCAAGGTTTTCCATCTGGACAATTTCCCGCTTTGTTGACGACGTTACCGTTATCGGAGTGGATGACGGCGGCGCCAACGGTTAACCATGGATGCTGCAAGCCTCTAATGATATTTTACAAATTATTACCTGCCTTATTGTGAAATTTAGATAACTGTATGATTGTTATTTTTTTCGACAAAAGATATTTACTTAAAAGTTTTTGTGTGTTATAATACGGTATAATATCAGACTGTAAATATTCTGTTGAGCTTTTTACACGTTTGTCGATTGCTAACCCTGAAGGGAGATCATTTGTAATGGACAGGAAAAATGACAACGAAAAAATCATAGAAGATGCCATTTCCGGCACAACGGAAGACGGCGGAAATGTGGAAAATACAGTGGATCTTTTCGAGCTTGCAGCCAAAAGCGGTGAAACTTCCTATACACCTGCTCCGGAGGATATTTTTGTTATCGGAGAGCCAGAGACTGATACCGTGAGTTATCCGGAGGTTTTTGCAGAGGATGACGAGATTTTTTTACCGGAATCTGAGGATGATCATGAGGTTTTCCTTTCAGAATCCGAGAAGGATGACAAGGAAAAAGCCTTAGAATCCGAGGATGACGATGATCATTCTGATGATGAAAATGACGAAGAATATTCCGACGAGGATGACGAGGACGAAGAATACTCCGAAGAGAATGATGACGAAGAAGAATATTACGACGAGGATGATGAGGACGTAGATTACTCGGACGAGGACGAAGAATACTCCGAAGAGAATGATGACGAAGAAGAATACTCCGATGAGGATGACGAAGACGAAGAATATTCCGACGAGGATGACGAGGACGAAGAATATTCCGACGAGGATGACGAAGACGAAGAATACTCCGACGAGGATGACGAGGACGAAGAATATTCCGACGAGGATGACGAAGACGAAGAATACTCCGATGAGGATGACGAGGACGAAGATTATTCCGACGAGGATGACGAGGACGAAGATTATTCCGATCATGAATACGAAGAATATAAGGAGTACGACTACGGAAGTATTCCCGATGATTTTACCGATTATCCCGACGATGACGGAGAAGACGTAACATCCGGTGATGATTATGACGAAGAATTTGATGATGATTACGATTACGACGAAGAACCTTCCGATAGCGAGGACGAAGAAGAGTATTCCGATGATGACGAAGACGACGATGGATACGACAATGGATACGACAATGGATACGACAATGGATACGACAATGTTTTCTCAGGCAGTTATGACGGGGCGGATCTGCCTGAGGGCGTGATCGGGGATGCGGAATGGCTGAAGGATGAAGACGGAAGTCCCCTTGCCAATGACCACTTTGAAGAGACGGAAAGCGACGAGATTCCCGAAGAAGAGGAAGGAGAGGATCTGTTCGCAATGGCCGCCAACGCGGCTGATCTGCCCGAGACCGAAAAGCACGGCGCTTTGTATTACTGGGCAAAAAGAAAGACCGTGGCAGGCTGGATAAAATTCGGCCTGAAATGTGTTGCGGCTGTGCTTCTGATTATTGTGGCGTCGGGCGTACTCTACTTCAACGGACTGCTCAATCTGATAGATTATAAGGCAGCGGACGATTTTGAGATGTACGACAGCATCAGCGAATCGGATTTCGACGAGGATGAAGGCCCGGTGTATTCCAACCCGGAGAGTTATATTGAAACCACTACCATAGAGGGTTTCAATGAGTCCATGATAGACATACCCAAGAAGGATGTGCTCAACATACTTCTCATAGGCACCGACGTCAGAGGCGGTACCTATGACGAAAGAGGAAATACAGACTCCATGATACTGATTTCCGTCAATACGCGCGACAAGACCATCAAGCTCACTTCCTTCATGAGAGATATGTATGTCTATATTCCCAACCGTCAGTGGGCGAGGCTGAATGTGGCGTATGCCTACGGCGGCCCGCAGCTGCTTTTTGACACGCTGAAGAACAATTTTGACGTGGATGTCGATTTGTATGTACGAGTGAATTTCGCCAATTTCCGCAAGATCGTCAATCACGTCGGCGGCGTTGAAATAGAGCTGACCGAAGCCGAAGCCAAATACATGAACGACAATTCGGAAAAGTACAAGACCAAGCCGGTGGAGCCGGGTATGCAGCACCTTGACGGCGCGCAGGCGCTCTCATACGCCCGCTGCCGCAAGATCGACAGCGACTTCAACCGCACCAAGCGTCAGCGTACGGTGATTATTGCACTTGTTGATAAGATAAAGCATTCCAGCCCGGGCGAACTGAATACGCTGCTGAATGTGTTCCTGCCGATGATTCAGACCAATATGAGCAAGATGCAGATTCTGGGTCTGATGGTGGACGGCACGAAGTATCTCAACAATGAAATTGAAACCCTCAATGTGCCTATCAAAAACAGCTGGCGTTCCGAGCTGATCAACAAACGATCGGTTCTCTGCCCGAATTTTGAACTGAACAAGACCGCTATTGTAGCGCATGTCTACAGCACCTATCACCTTGACGTGGAAAAGACCAAATATCAGGGATTTTCCATTCCGAATTCCTGATTTTTCCGACACAGAGCCGCACTGTTTTGCCGAATATTTTGCAGAAACAGGCGGCTTTTTTGTGTGAATGATAAGAAATTTGATTTTATTCGCGGGTGTAAAAGATTTTACTTGACAGGCAGGACGGAATGCTATATAATGTTATCCGGCGAGTGTAAAGATTATTGCTTTACAACCAATCCGCGCAGGGAGGTTATTTCTATGGCGGTTGATCCTAAATTCACGGTTCTGTTGGACGTTTACGGAAATATCCTTACCGAAAAAGAGCGCGCCATGCTGGATTATTATTACAACGACGATCTGTCGCTGCGCGAAATCTCGGACAATGAGAACGCCGAGAGACGGGAGCGCCGAAGCGCAGGCGGACAGCCGCTCCGTGAGAATGACACCATAACGCGTCAGGGTGTGCGTGACACCATCAAGCGCGCCGAGGCAAAGCTGCTTTCCATGGAGGAAAAATTAGGTCTGGTTCGCAAGAGAAGCGAGATGCTGGGTCTGATAGCCGATATACGCAAGAACGCTGAGAAAGCGGCGGTCAGGGCATATCAGACGAGAGCGCCCAAAGAAATCATTACCGCTGCCTCCGACATTGACACCCTCGCCGAAAAGCTTGAGGAAATCATTTCAGGTTAATGGCCTTTTTATAGAGATGGAGATTTTTCAACCGTCTCCTGATAGATGCAGCGCAAATGCGCTCCGAGATTATTCACTATTCACTTAGCGATCGAATGCGAGCGCTTATTGGAGTTGATTGTATGGCATTTGAATCACTTACAGAAAAGCTGAGCAATGCTTTTAAAAAGCTCAGGTCAAAGGGAAAGCTGACCGAGAGCGATGTGAAAGAGGCAATGCGCGAGGTTCGTCTGGCCCTTCTTGAAGCCGACGTTAACTTCAAGGTTGCCAAAGATTTTACCAACCGTGTGACCGAAAAGGCGATCGGTGCAGAAATATTGGAAAGCCTGACCCCGGGTCAGCAGGTTGTCAAGCTGGTCAATGACGAGCTTGTGGAATTAATGGGCGGCGCGTCTGCCCGCATAGCCGTTCCCAATCATCCGCCGTGCATTATCATGCTCTGCGGTCTGCAGGGTTCCGGTAAGACCACACACGCCGGTAAGCTCGCCTATATGATGCGCAAGGAAGGCAGGCACCCGCTGCTTGTCGCCTGCGACGTTTACCGTCCGGCGGCTATAGAGCAGTTGAAGGTTGTTGGTCAGAAGGCGGGCGTAGAGGTCTTCGAGATGGGTCAGATAAACCCGGTGAAGATCACACAGGAAGCGCTGAAATACGCCAAGGATCACGGCAACGACACCGTTATTATCGATACAGCAGGACGTCTGCACATTGACGAGGCTCTGATGAACGAGCTGAAAGAAGTCAAGGCGGCGGTCAAGCCTCACGAGATTATGCTCGTGGTTGACGCAATGACCGGTCAGGACGCGGTCAATGTGGCCAAGAGCTTCAACGAAGCGCTGGGAATCGACGGTGTTATTCTCACCAAGCTGGACGGCGACACCCGCGGCGGCGCGGCTCTCTCGGTAAGGGCTGTCACAGGCAAGCCGATTAAATTCGTCGGTACGGGCGAAAAGCAGGAGGATCTGGAGCAGTTCTATCCCTCCCGCATGGCTTCCAGAATTCTCGGCATGGGCGACGTACTGAGCCTTATTGAAAAGGCAGAGCAGAACCTGGACGAAAAGAACGCCCTCGAGCTGCAGCAGAAGCTCAAGACCAGCACCTTCGATTTCAACGATCTGCTCGCGCAGTTCCAGCAGATGCGCAAGATGGGCCCGCTCAAGAATCTCATCGGTATGATTCCCGGCATGAGCCAGCAGCTCGGCGACGTGGAGATCGACGACAGAATGATCGATCGCATTGAGGCGATCATTTATTCCATGACCCCCCGTGAGCGTGAGAAGCCCGACCTTCTCAACGCCAGCCGCAAACGCCGTATCGCAGCCGGCAGCGGTATGAAGGTCGAGGACGTCAATCGTCTTGTCAAGCAGATAGAGATGATGCAGAAGATGTTCAAGCAGATGGGCGGCAAAGGCGGCAAGGGCCTGCGCAATATGATGCGCGGCATGGGCGGTATGCGCGGCATGGGCAAGCGATAAAAATCTGATGAAAAGCAAGCATGGACTATTATTTCTGAGCTTGATTTCATATATCATCAATTAATGGCAGTATTCCTGTATGGAGGTGAATATAACATGGCAGTAAAAATCAGACTTCGCCGCATGGGTTCCAAGGGCAATCCCTTCTATCGCGTGGTAGTAGCAGATTCCAGATACCCCAGAGACGGTCGTTTCATCGAGGAAATCGGTTCTTATGATCCTATGGCCAATCCTTCCGCAGTCAAGATCGACGCGGACAAGGCAAAGGCTTGGATCGCCAACGGCGCTCAGCCCACCGATACAGTCAAGTCCCTGCTCAAAAAAGAGGGTATTCTGTAATTTTCCCTTATTGGCATTTTGAAAAATGCAGCTATTTCCCGGAGAAAAACTCTGAATGTGCGGCAATCCGCGAACATACGGATTGCCGTACTGTTTTCTCAATTAACCATGCGAGGAGGTAAGTATCTATGAAGGAATTGCTCGCAGTTATCGCACGCGGTCTGGTTCAGAATCCCGACGCGGTGAGAGTCGAGGAAAGTGAACCGGCCGAGGACGGCACCATCACATTCACCCTCTTTGTTGACGAAGAGGACAAGGGACGCGTTATAGGCAAGCAGGGCAGAATAGCCAAGTCCATCCGCACTGTTATGCGCGCCGCCGCTACCCGTGAAAACAAAAAGGTCATCGTCGATATCGACTGATATTTTTTCCAGAAGCGCAGTAATGAAGCTGAATTGATTCGGTTGCATTGCTGCGCGTTTTAGCGCGGAATGAGGGGACGATCGCATTCGTTTGATTAAATATTCGATGAACGGATATATTGGAGCGACTGGAAAAACGAGCTGAATAGACAGAGCTGCTTGCTGAACACACTTTCCCTTCGAACTGAATAATTCTTTGATAGGACAAAGAAAGGAGTATACAAAAAATGAAGCAATATCTGGAAACGGGCAAAATCACCGGCACACACGGGCTGAAAGGCGAGGTGCGTGTGCAGCCGTGGGCGGATTCGCCGGAATTCCTGGCGGAATTTGACGAGCTGTATCTTGACAAGGGCGCGATAAAAATTGAGATTACTTCCTCACGCGTACACAAGAATATGCTTATTATGAAGATAAAGGGAATTGACACCATTGAGGAAGCCGACAGACTGCGCAACAAGGTGCTTTATATGAACCGCAACGACGTAGAATTGGAGGAAGGCGCATATTTTATTCAGGATCTTATCGGACTCGATGTGATCGACGAAGAAACCGGCGAGAGGCTCGGTCGGCTGGACGATGTGAGCGAAACCGGTGCGAATGATGTATATCACGTCAAGACCGACGATGGCAAGGTCTTTTTGATTCCCGTTATTCCGCAGGTCATCCGAGAGATTTCTGTGGAGGAAGGTTTTGTAAAAATCTTTAAGATGAAGGGTCTGTTTGAGTGATGAGAATAGATATTCTGACGCTGTTCCCTGAGATGTGCGAACGGGTTCTGGACGAGAGTATTATCGGCAGGGCGCGGAGAAACGGTATTATTTCAGTGGAGTGCCATAATATCCGCGATTACACGCCGGATAAGCACCGCCGGGTGGACGATATGCCCTACGGCGGCGGGCAGGGAATGCTGATGAAGCCCGAACCGATTGAAGCGTGCTTTCATGCGGTATCCGCGCAGTGCTCCTCGCGTCCGTTTCTTATTTACATGTCGCCCAAGGGGAAGGTATTCAATCAGAACATCGCCCGCGAGCTTCTCGGTAAAGAAAATATCTGTATTCTCTGCGGGCATTATGAGGGAATTGACCAGCGTGTGATTGACAGCATGGTCGATATGGAGCTTTCCGTGGGTGACTACGTACTGACCGGCGGCGAAATGCCCGCTCTTATCGTCACCGACGCGGTGTGCCGCATGGTGCCGGGGGTTCTTGCCGAGGACGCTTGCTTTGAGGAGGAGAGCCACTATTCCGGACTGCTTGAGCATCCGCAGTATACACGCCCGCCTGTCTGGAAGGGAATGAGCGTTCCGGAGGAGCTGCTTTCGGGGCACCACGCAAGAATCGCGGGTTGGAAACGGATGAAGGCTCTCGAACAGACTGCGAAATACCGCCCCGATCTTCTACTTCAGGCTGATCTTTCGTCAGAGGAGAGGCGTCATCTGATGGAAAAACAACTTTTGTGATGTTTTTGTAAAAAAACTGCTTTGGTCGGATAGTGCAAGCTAACAGAATTTTCGATGCTTTTTGAGAGGTTTGTGTGGAACGTAAAAAATTACACACCAGTTATAAAATTCAGCCGAAAATTTGTTAAATCTGACTTAAAGAATATGTTTTCTAAATCGGAAAAAACCTCGGGAAAAATTGGATAAGTTAATCAAAATTCTTCTTTGAAGGCTGAAAACGCCTGCAAAAAACTATGCAATATATACTATGAATTTGCTCAAAACGGTTGCAAATTACTCAATTTTTTTTGACAACTGGTTATTATGTACAACTTGATAATGTACTAAAGCGGTTTTTATTGTTTATCGAGCCAAAATTGCATGAAGTATGTTGACGAATTCAAAAAATGTGCTATAATATCAGTGTCGATTGAGTTTGACGATGTTGCACGTGTTCGTTGTAATTCGAGGCATGGTGCATAAGAGGTCTTCCGCCTCAATCAATATTTATTTTGTCTTTTACATTATTTCCTCAAGGAGGTTTTCACAATGTTTGTTCAAGAAGTAACAGTTCAGAATCAGGAAGGTCTTCATGCACGTCCTGCCACTTTCTTTATCCAGAAGGCCAACGAATTTAAGAGCACCATTTGGGTCGAGAAGGAAGAGAGAAGAGTGAATGCCAAGTCTCTTCTCGGCGTTCTTTCCCTCGGTATCGTAGGCAGCATGAATATTAAGATCATCGCTGACGGTCCTGATGAGAACGATGCAGTTGATGGTCTGGTCAATCTGGTCAATTCCGGTTTTGCCGAGCAGTTATAATCAAGAAAGAAAGCGAATGCTTCAGGAATGCGGTTTCTTTATAACGCAAGGCAGGAAACGGCAGCTCGTATTTTAAGGGCTGGCTGAATGTATTCTTGCCGCATAGGATTCCGCACAGTGAGCTGTGAAAAGTTTGCGTTAATTGAATAGCTAATCATTCGTTACGGAATTTTCGATGATAGAATGCCGACGTGCGAGCGAATTCGCCGGTGTTTTATGTCGTGAATTCCTTTTCTTTTTGTCTTTTTTGGTTTGTTCTCTTGCATATCCTTTCCTTTTGATGTAGAATTAATTTGGCATATAACTGAAAAAAATACTTAGGAGGCTGCAATGTGGCTTTGCTAAAGAAAAACGATATAATTGAGGCTGAGATCGAGGGCATGACCTCCGAGGGCAGCGGTGTGGCGCATTATGAGGGAATGGCTGTTTTTGTGCCGCATTCGGCGCCCGGCGACGTCGCCGAGCTTATCATCATCAAGGTGACAGGCAGCTATGCGGTGGGCAAGATAAAGAGCCTGATTAAGCCGGGGAATGGCAGATGTGAGCCGGACTGCCCATCATACCCGAAATGCGGTGGCTGCACCTTCCGCCATCTTACCTACGATGAGGAATGCCGCGTCAAGCTGACGCGGGTAAACGACGCTATGAAGCGGATCGGCGGAGTGGATATTCAGGCGGAGGAATATATCTCGGCAGATTCCCCCGACAGGTATCGCAACAAGGCGCAGATTCCCTATACCAACGAGGGAAAAGAGGCTGTTTTCGGATTTTATGCCGAGCGCAGCCATAGAATAATACCGTTTTCTGACTGCCTGCTCCAGCCGGAAATATTCGGCGCCATTGCCCATGCAACGGCTAATTTCCTGAATGATACTCCCAACGATATTTACGATGAAACGACAGGCAAGGGTCGGTTCCGTCATCTGTATATACGGAGAGGTTTTGCCACCGGAGAGATAATGGTTTGCGCTGTAGTCAATGCCAACGGTCTGGCGCGGGAGGACGAATATGTGCGAAGAATCCGCGCCGTTTCTCCCGAGATAAAAAGCATAGTGATCAATGTCAACCGTGAAAAGACAAATGTGATATTGGGTTCAAAATGCCGCACGGCATGGGGAAACGATACCATTCGGGACGTTCTCTGCGGCGTGACTTTTGAAATATCTCCGCTGTCGTTCTACCAGGTCAACAGAGCGCAGGCGGAGCGGCTCTACCTTAAAGCTGCCGAATATGCCGGTCTTGACGGAAGTCAAGTGGTTTTTGATCTGTACTGCGGCACCGGAACAATAGGACTTTCCATGGCTTCCAGGGCAAAGCAGCTCTACGGCATAGAGATTGTTCCCGACGCGGTAAAGAATGCAATCCGCAACGCGGAGCTGAACGGTATACGCAATGCGCAATTCATTTGCGGAGACGCGCATGACGAAGCGCAAAAACTCAAGGAGCAGGGAATCTGTCCTGACATTGTGATCGTTGACCCTCCGAGAAAAGGCTGTTCCGAGGCAACCGTCGCCTTCCTGAACCGTACCGCGCCGGAGAGAATCGTATATATTTCCTGCGATCCGGCCACTCTTGCCCGAGATGTTGCCAGACTGACCGCAGTAGGATGGCAATTGCAAAAATTCACGGCAGTGGATATGTTCCCACGAACGGCGAATGTCGAGACGGTCTGTTTGATGTCGCGGGTTGAGAAGTAAAGTGTGATAAAATGGCTTAAAATAAGGCTTTTCGGGCATATGCCCATCAGCGCCGAGGTCTCGCTCAGACCGCAAAAATCGCTCCGTGGGAACTTATCAAAGGTATTTTGCCGGAGGGTTGAGTGGCCAGTTTGGATGTCAGAGGGTTGAGGCTTCAGTTTGGATGTTTTTGAGGCAGGGTTGACACTGTGGTTTGGATGCCGGAAAAAGAGGCTCCCACATTGTCGGCACCAACAGGCGGCCATATATTAAAGGGAATAACGGATCATTAATTCGGAGGTTGACGCAGTATGAATTATAAGGTGATCGATAAAGAAACTTACTATAGAAAAGGCGTGTTCCGTCATTTCACAGAAGATTGTGCGTGTTCGACTT
>CADBZY010000028.1 GCA_902799245.1 uncultured Ruminococcus sp. | reverse complement strand
GTTCTACCCCCAGATACCAATATCCTCGCAAGTCCAAATATCATCATAACAAAAAATCTAATTTGTGATTTGCTTCACTAAGTTGTGGATAGTGGTTTTACAATCACCTAATCAATTAAAGAAACGGAGATGATGCATTTGGGCATTGTCGGTAAAATCAAGAAAATGACAGGCAGCCTTGCCACTATCCTGCTTGGCGCAAAATACGTGAGCTGCTACAAAAAGAACACCGTCTGCAAGGATACCATTTTTTATTCCGCGCATCAGGGCGCAGGAATGCTTTGCGGGCCGTATGCGATATTCCGTCAGCTCATGGAATCAGGCGATTTCAATCAATACAGGCACATCTGGCAGATCAACGACAAGCGCGAAAGGGATTTGCTGAAAAAAGAATATGCCGATTTTGAAAATATCACGTTTGTCGGCAAGAACAGCGGCGGCTATTTCAAAGCGCTTGCATCCGCCGGCTATCTGGTCATCAACAACACGCTGCCGTTCTACTTCACCAAGAAGCCGGAACAGGTGTATGTCAACACATGGCACGGTATCCCTCTGAAAACGCTGGGTTACGATATTCCTGACGGGAAATACACCGCACGCAACATGACGAGGAATTTTTTGCAGGCGGATTTTTTAATTTCCCCCTGTCGGTTTATGACCGGGATTTATCTCGACAGCTACAAGCTGGGCGGCATTTATACCGGCAAGATCATCGAAAGCGGCTATCCGCGCAACGATCTTTTGTTCAATACACCGCGTGAAGACGTGATTCGCAGGCTGTCCAGCCGCGGTACGGTCATCGACCCGGCAAAGAAAATCATTCTCTACGCGCCGACATGGAAGGGGACTTCCTTCGACCGCGCGGATAAGGATATTGCGCGCTACGATGAATTCTGTGATTATTTAAACGGGAATATTGACACGCAGCAATACCAGATTCTGATCAAACCTCACCCCATGGTCTACAAATTGCTGACCGAGGAAGAAAAGAACAGCGGCAGTTATGTTTCTCAGAGTGTAGATACGGATGAACTGATGTCGGTGACGGATATTCTGGTGTCGGATTATTCGAGCATCTTCTTTGATTTCCTGCTCACAAACCGTCCGATCTTCTTTTACATTCCCGATGTGGAGAGCTACAAAGAATACCGCGGCATGTACTTCGGTCTGGATGAGCTGCCGGGACCGTATTCCTGCGATATGGGCGATATTGCCGGATGGATCAACAACGCCGAAACCGTGAAGGCGCAGTATTCGGAGCGATATGACAGAATGAAGGCGTGGAGCTGCGAATTTGACGACGGCAGGGTTTCCGAGAGAGTAGTGAACACTGTCTTTTACGGAGATGAATCCGGCAGCCGTGTGCTCAGCGGCTTTGTGACAGTGCAGAAGAAGCGGCTGCTGATTAACGGCGGCAGCTTTGCCATGAACGGCGTGACAACTTCGCTGCTCACCATGCTGAATATGCTGGATTATGACAAATACGACGTTTCGCTCATGGTCATTCCCGACGAGCGCAGCATGGACAATATCATGAAGATCAACGATCATGTCCGCGTGCTGTGTCGGGTGGGACAGATTCCCTTCGGACTCGGCGAGCTTGTGCGTCACAAATCCATTGTCCGCCGCGGCCTGAACGACAAATTATATAAAGAGCTTACCACAGACGGGTCATACAAGCGCAATTATACCCGCAGCTTTGGCAATTCCAAATTCGATACGGTGATAGATTACTCCGGCTACGGCATTACCCAGCCGTTGACGCTGATGCAGTGTGAAGGGGCGAAAAGGGTTATCTGGCAGCACAACGACCTACTGCTTGACCTCACCAATTCCCAGAAGAAAAAGCGCGGCGTCTACCGCCGCAGCAGCGCCACGCCGATTGAATCGCTTGTCACGCTGTACGATTATTTTGATGAGGTGGTGTCCTGCTCCGAGGCGATCATGAAGACCAACCGCCGAAACCTTTCCACCGAAGCGACCTACGACAAATTCACCTTCTCCACCAACCCCATCGACTTCGACCGGATCAAAGATTGCTGCGGGAAGGCGGTGTATGAGGACGGATATTTCATCGACTGCCCCGGCACGGAAAAAGAAAAGAGAATTCCGGCACCCGACAGGGCAAATGTGAATTTTGTGACGATGGGCAGATTTTCTCCCGAAAAGAACCACATAAACCTCATAGAGGGATTTGCCAAGCTGTATACCGAGCATCAAAGTGCCCGTCTTTACATCATCGGCGACGGCGCGATGAAGTCCGAATATGAGGAAAAAATAGCCGCTCTCGGGCTGGACGGAAAAGTCATTCTGACGGGACTTCTCGACAATCCCTTCGGTATCATGCGGTGCTGCGGCTGCTTCGTGCTTCCTTCGATTTATGAGGGAATGGGCGTGGTGGTCTATGAAGCGCGTGCGCTGGGGCTTGGGATTATTGTCAGTTGCTTTGAAGCTGCCGACGCGGTGTGTATTCCTGACGGACAGTTGCTCACGGGACATTCCTCCGATGAGCTTTATGAAGCGATGAAGGCATTTGCCGAGGGCAAGCTGACAAACGAGTATCATTTTGATCCGGACAGTTTCAACGCAAAGGCGCTGGCGGAATTTGAAGCGGTCGTATGAGGCAATTGAATAATTGAATAATTTGAATAATTATCGCTGCAATTGAACATTGCCTATTGATATTTTACGCATTTTGATGTACAATTAATTTATTAATCAAATTTTAAGCAAAGGTGATTATAAAAATGCTGGATATTAAATTCCTCAGAGAAAATCCCGACGTAGTCAAGGAAAACATCAAAAAGAAATTCCAGGACAGCAAGCTGCCGCTGGTTGATGAAGTGATTGCGCTTGACAAGCAGCTTCGTACCATCATGCAGGAAGCCGACGGTCTTCGTGCCAACCGCAACAAGGTTTCCAAGGGCATTGGCGCGCTCATGGCAAAGGGCAAGAAGGAAGAAGCCGAAGCCGAGAAGGTGAAAGTCACCCAGTTCTCCGAGCGTCTTGCCGAGTGTGAAAAGCTCGAAACCGAACTGAAAGAAAAAGTCCGCACCATCATGCTGACTATTCCCAATATCATCGACCCATCCGTCCCGATCGGTGAGGACGACAGCAAGAATGTCGAAGTCGAGCGCTTCGGCGAGCCTGTTGTGCCGGACTTTGAAATTCCCTACCACACCGACATTATGAAGACCTTCGACGGCATCGATCTCGACGCTGCCGGTTCTGTCGCGGGCAACGGCTTCTATTACCTCATGGGCGACATTGCAAGGCTGCATTCCTCCATTCTCTCCTATGCAAGGGATTTCATGATTGACCGCGGCTTTACCTACGTCATTCCGCCCTACATGATCCGCCGCAACGTGGTGGACGGTGTGATGAGCTTTGCTGAAATGGACGCCATGATGTACAAGATCGAGGGCGAAGACCTCTATCTCATAGGCACCAGCGAACATTCCATGATAGGCAAATTCATCAATACCATTACCAAGGAGAGCGAGCTGCCCAAGCTGCTCACCAGCTATTCTCCCTGTTTCCGCAAGGAAAAGGGCGCACACGGCATCGAGGAACGCGGCGTTTACCGCATCCACCAGTTTGAAAAGCAGGAAATGATCGTGGTCTGCAAGCCGGAGGACAGCCCGAAGTATTACGACGTTCTCTGGAAGAACACCGTTGACTTCTTCCGCTCGTTGGATATTCCTGTTCGCACGCTGGAATGCTGCTCCGGCGATCTTGCCGATCTGAAAGTCAAGTCGGTGGACGTGGAAGCATGGTCTCCCCGTCAGAAGAAGTATTTCGAGGTGGGTTCCTGCTCGAACCTCGGCGACGCGCAGGCGCGCCGTTTAGGCATCCGCGTTGTCGGTGAGGACGGCAAGAAGTACCTTGCCCATACCCTCAACAACACCGTTGTCGCACCTCCGAGAATGCTCATTGCCTTCCTCGAGAACAATCTCCAGGCAGACGGCACCGTCAGAATCCCCGAAAAGCTGCGCATGTACATGGGCGGCAAGGATGTACTTGTTCCTAAGAAATAAGCCTGTCGGATGTGCGCTCGCATTCGCTCGCTTAGTGAATAGTGAATAGTGAATAGTGAATAACGTCGGAAGTCCTTCGGACTTGGAATATAATAATGGATTATAAAAAATTTCAATGGCTGGAGGCGGTCGGGTTCTTTGTCGAGGCTAATGTTGTTATGTTGGCCGGTTCGGACTTTCCGCCGCCTGTCGGCTTCTGGAAGGTCACGTTGGCGGCGTTTGTGCTTGCCGTGTGCCAGTGGGTTTACACGGGTGTTTTGCTGCGCCAAATGGCTGCACACGGGTTCGCAAAGACCTTTGTCCCCAATCTCCTGCTGTTTGTCGCTGCCGGAATCAGCACCGCGCTTGCCTTTGCTCTGCTGAACGGCGGATTGCATGAAGGCGGCGGACTCTGGCTGGGTATGATTGCCTTTTGCTTTGCGGTGTACGGCGCTGTCTTCTGGACGGTCAATTGCCTGATCTGCCGCAGGTGGTTGTGATACTTTTTGGAATACCATATTGAATAATAAAGACAAATCCCTTGCGCGATGGCTGTATTTGCATTGCGCAAGGGATTGTTTATTTATCTATTGTTTTCGGCTCACTCAGCCATTCGTCAAAGCTGACAGCGAGGAATTGATTGACCTCCGTGCGGTATTTCCTGCTGTATTCCGCTACGCGTCCCACGCCCTTTACATACGGGTCAAGGTATCGGCGCTTGGCGTTCACCTTCACACAGAAAGTGTCCGGAACGGGCTTGGAAGTGCGCTGCACGGCTTTTATCCTGGTGTAGGTGTACCACATGTTGTCGGTGATCTGGCATTTTTTTAGCTTTCCTATCACACGTTCCTCGGTGGTGTAGAGGTCGTCCATTGTCAAGGGATGTCCGCCCTGCATGGCAAATTTCAGCAATTCCGCAAGGTATTGCATCGTGAATCTGTCCGAATCGGATACATAGACATAGGAGCATTTCATCGAGCGCAGGGCAAATTCTTCCGCGATGTTCGGGTCTGTGAAGATGATTTCCGGCTGTCCGTGTTCGTTGGTGCCGGCGGAAAGTGCGCGGTAGAATGTTTCAATCTCGTCCATGCCGCACACGCCGTACTGAATGAAATTGCCGAAGGTGTATTCCAGACGGTCGGCGGAAAGCTGCGGCGAGGCATTGTCCGCGATGGGGTAGATGTGGTAGTCGCTGACATCGGCGGTGGTGAGGTTCAATTCAGCAAGAATTGCCTGTATTTCCGGCGAATTGTCTATCATTTCGGGGGTAGGGGCTTCGGTGGATTCCTGTGTTAGGTGGTCGCCGTTCAGAAAATCCACCACATGCGCGAAGGCGGGCGTGCTGATGTCGTGGAAAAGTCCGGCAATGGCCTGTTTTGCGTCAAGTGTAAAATGCCATACGATCAGCGCAACGCCGACGCTGTGTTCAAATCGGGTGTATCGGCGGCACATATCTTCCGTGTGAAGCGCGACGTATTCGCAGCCGCAGTTCATACCGACCTGTTTGAGCCGCTGCATAGGCGGCGTTTCCGACAGCCGGGTGATGAAGTCGGGCATTTCCGCGCTGTAAAGCTGCCAAAGTGTGTCATATGTAAATTCAGATTGTTTCATTTTCAGTGGTTTCCCTCATCTTTTCTTTGTATTCCCTTTCCCTTTTCTTTCTGCGCCGCTTTTGCTCCCTATATTTCTTTGCCTTGATCTCATAGAGAATCAGGTCAATTATAAAAAAAGCCGCAAAAAAAACAGCAAATTCCAGCAGCATATTTTTTGTCATATCGAGCCATTCATTCCGTGTGAATTTGGCAAGAATGCCTGATGAATGAGCCTCCCAGAGATCTACGGCGAAAACCAGAGCGGTAATGACGACGGCATAAAGCAGGCTGTCGAGAATATAAGCTCTGATTCTTCCGCAGAAAGCCCTTCCATTGCCTTCCGAACGAACGTGAAGTCCCGCAATGCTCCGGGGAAAATATACCTTTCTGCGGAAGTGAAGAACAAAATACCCGATCACCGGCAACAGAAAAATGACAACCAGTTCCCAGAAGCAATCCGCAGGTGTTACTCCACTGCATAATTTGTACATTCCGACGGTAAACACGACAATATAGATCACTATGAACATTTTGATCATAGCGGTAAAAACCATGTCCTTTTGCTTTTTATCCATTTTCAAGTCCCCCTCAGAGAATAATTTTAATACTTTTTTCCAAAAATGTCAACCTTGCGGAGACTTGACTTGAAATAACTTCAAAAACCGATAATAAAATCCGCATCATACAAAAAATCCGCGTACACTATCTTGCTTCGATAATGTGCGCGGATATAATATATAAAATTATACAATCATGATTTGAAAGTTGACCGATTTCCGAGAGTAAATGCTTATCACAGTCTTCCGTCGGCAGTATTCAAACATTCATGCAGCCATAAAAGGCAGGGGAGAGTAATTGCTATAAATATAATTACTCATTAACAGCGGTAACAACGCCTGAACCGACAGTACGGCCGCCTTCACGGATAGCGAAGCGGAGACCGGGCTCGATAGCGATTTCCTTGAGAAGCTCAACATCCATCTCAACGTTATCACCAGGCATACACATCTCGGTGCCCTCGGGCAGAGCGATAACGCCGGTAACGTCAGTGGTTCTGAAGTAGAACTGAGGACGATAGTTGTTGAAGAAAGGAGTATGACGGCCGCCTTCGTCCTTGGTCAGAACGTAAACCTGGCCATGGAACTTGGTGTGCGGATGAATGGAACCGGGCTTTGCAAGAACCTGACCTCTTTCGATGTCTGTTCTCTGGATACCACGGAGCAGAGCGCCGATGTTGTCGCCAGCCTCAGCATAGTCGAGGAGCTTGCGGAACATTTCGATACCTGTAACAACAGTCTTTCTCTTCTCGTCAGACAGACCGACAATTTCAACTTCCTCGTTGAGGTTCAGCTGGCCTCTCTCAACTCTACCGGTAGCAACAGTGCCGCGGCCGGTGATGGTGAAGACGTCTTCGATAGGCATAAGGAAGGGTTGATCGGACTTTCTTTCGGGAGTGGGGATATACTCGTCAACAGCATCCATGAGGTCAAGAATGCACTTGTACTCGGGAGCGTTGATGTCCTTGCTGTCGGACTCGAGAACTGCGAGAGCGGAACCGGTGATGATCGGAACATCGTCGCCCGGGAACTCGTACTCGTTGAGCAGCTCACGGATTTCCATTTCGACAAGCTCAAGAAGCTCGGGATCGTCAACCTGGTCAGCCTTGTTCATGAAAACAACGATGTAGGGAACGCCAACCTGACGGGAGAGAAGGATGTGCTCTCTGGTCTGGGGCATAGGACCGTCAGCAGCGGAAACAACGAGGATAGCGCCGTCCATCTGAGCAGCACCGGTGATCATGTTCTTGACGTAGTCAGCATGGCCGGGGCAGTCAACGTGAGCATAGTGACGGTTGTCAGTCTCGTACTCAACGTGAGCGGTGTTGATTGTGATACCTCTTTCTCTCTCTTCGGGAGCCTTATCGATGTTAGCGTAATCAACGAATGCGGCGTCACCCTTCATAGCGAGAACCTTGGTGATAGCTGCGGTCAGTGTGGTCTTACCGTGGTCAACGTGGCCGATAGTACCAATGTTGACATGGGGTTTAGTTCTTTCAAATTTTGCCTTTGCCATGGGGAAATTCCTCCTTGTTTAGATAAAGATAAATATAATATATCACAATAATCTGAAATTGCAATACGATTTAAAAAATTTTACATTTTTTATACACGATGTTAGTCGTGCATGAGATTAGTCTCTCTTTGTGCGGTCTGCGATGATCTTCTCACCGACGGACTTCGGAACCTCGCTGTAGTGAGAAGGCTCCATGAAGTAGTTGCCGCGTCCCTGTGACTTGGAACGGAGGTCGGTCGCGTAGCCGAACATCTCAGAGAGAGGAACCATTGCGTTGATCTGCTGGGCGCCGGAGATGGCCTCCATGCCCTGAATCAGACCGCGGCGGGAGTTCAGATCGCCGATGACGTCGCCCATGTATTCCTCAGGAACAGTAACGACAACGTGCATGATAGGCTCGAGCAGCACGGAACCGCCCTGCTTGAGGCCTTCCTTGACAGCCTGTGAACCTGCGATCTTGAATGCCATATCAGAGGAGTCGACCTCGTGATAGGAACCGTCGTAGAGCGTAACCTTGACGTCGACAACGTTGTAGCCGGCGAGAACACCGGTGAGCAACGCGCCCTGTGCGCCTGCGTCAACAGCCGGAATGTATTCTTTCGGAACGGTACCGCCTGTGACAGCGTTGATAAACTCGTAGCCCTTGCCGGTTTCGTTCGGCTCGACTTTGAGCTTGACGTGAGCGTACTGACCGGAACCGCCGGACTGTCTCTTGAACTTGTGGTCAATGTCGGCAGCCTTGCGGATGGTTTCCTTGTAGGCAACCTGCGGTGCGCCGACGTTGGCTTCTACCTTGAATTCACGGAGCAGACGGTCGACGATAATTTCGAGGTGAAGCTCACCCATACCGGCGATGATGGTCTGACCTGTTTCTTCATCAGTGTATGCCTTGAATGTGGGATCTTCCTCAGCCAGCTTTGCCAGCGCGATACCCATCTTCTCCTGACCGGCTTTGGTCTTGGGCTCGATGGCGACGCGGATAACAGGCTCGGGGAATTCCATGGACTCGAGAATGACCGGATGTGCCTCATCGCACCAGGTATCACCGGTTGTGGTGTATCTGACGCCGATACCGGCGGCGATGTCGCCCGCGTAGCAGACTTCAATGTCCTTACGGTCATTGGCGTGCATCTGCAGGATACGTCCGATTCTCTCGGTCTTGTCTTTGGTGGAGTTGTAAACAGCCGTGCCCTTCTCGAGCTTACCGGAGTAAACGCGGAAGAAGCAGAGCTTACCGACATACGGGTCAGTCGCGATCTTGAAAGCAAGAGCGGCGAAAGGCTCGGTATCGGAAGAATGGCGCTCGACTTCCTCGTCGGTCTTGGGGTTGATACCCTTGATGGCGGGAACGTCGGTAGGAGCCGGCATGTACGCGACGATCGCGTCAAGCAGCTTCTGAACGCCCTTGTTCTTGTAGGATGTGCCGCAGCACACGGGAACCATTGTGTTGGCAATGGTGGACTTGCGGATGGTGCTTTGGATCTCTTCCTTGGTGAGCTCCTCACCGTTGAAGAATTTCTCCATCAGCTCCTCGTCCTGCTCAGCGACGTGCTCGATCAGCTCGTCGTGATACTTCTGTGCAAGCTCAGCCATGTCGTCGGGAATGTCCACGACGGAAATGTCGGTGCCGAGGTCGTTGTTGTAAATGTAAGCCTTCATTTCAACGAGGTCGATCAGACCCTTGAAGTCCTCCTCAGCGCCGATGGGCAGCTGGATCGGAACGGCATTACATTTCAGTCTGTCTTTCATCATGTCCACAACGCGATAGAAGTCCGCGCCCATGATGTCCATCTTGTTTACATAGACCATGCGAGGAACCTTGTAGTTGTCAGCCTGTCTCCAGACTGTTTCCGACTGAGGCTCAACGCCGCCCTTGGCGCAGAGAACTGTTACAGAGCCGTCAAGAACTCTCAGAGAGCGCTCGACTTCGACAGTAAAGTCAACGTGGCCGGGGGTGTCGATGATGTTTATACGAACATCCTTTTTATTGGCGTCCTTCCAGAAGCAGGTGGTAGCGGCGGAGGTGATGGTGATACCTCTCTCCTTTTCCTGAACCATCCAGTCCATTGTGGAAGCGCCGTCGTGTGTTTCACCGATCTTGTGATTGACACCGGTGTAATACAGAATACGCTCCGTAGTGGTGGTCTTACCTGCGTCGATGTGAGCCATGATACCAATGTTACGGGTCTGTTCCAATGAAACCTGTCTTGGCATAATGTCTCCTCCTCATATTATTTCAAAAGATAAATGCTTTTATTCCCGAGCCGCCCGCAGGTTACGATGCGGCGGGACAAGCTCTCCGCTCTGTGCGGAATTGCAGAGATAGCGTCGGTCGCTGCGCGCCGGCGATTACCATCTGAAGTGCGAGAATGCCTTGTTGGCCTCTGCCATCTTGTGAGTGTCCTCACGCTTCTTGGCAGCTGCACCGCTGCCGTTGACAGCGTCGAGAATCTCGTTGGCAAGGCGTTCCTTCATTGTTCTCTCGCTGCGCAGACGGGCGTACTTGGTCAGCCAGCGCAGACCGAGGGTCTGGCGTCTGTCGGGGCGAACCTCGATAGGAACCTGGTAGGTAGCGCCGCCTACACGGCGAGCCTTGACTTCGAGCAAAGGCATAATGTTCTCCATTGCGGCTTCAAAGACTTCCAGGGGATCCTTTCCGCTCTTCTGGCCGACGATTTCAAAAGCACCGTAAACGATCTTCTGAGCAACACCCTTCTTGCCGTCGAGCATGATGTTGTTGACCAGACGTGTGACGATCTTGGAATTATAGATCGGATCGGGCAAAACGTCGCGTTTTGCTATTGAACCTCTTCTTGGCACTTTTTCTTCCCTCCTTCATTAATATTGGATGATATCATAGGTACTCGAAAGTGACTTACTCCCGCAGGCCAATGCAAGAGGTTTTTTATATACACACACATAGCGCATATACATCGCGTATAATGCCCAACATATATATAAAACACCGCCGCATTGATTTGCAGCCGTTAGTGATAAAGTCAATTTGCGTAGCTCAGGCAGCCGTTGTTATATAACAGCTTTGTTCAAAGAAAAATCCGTTCTGACGAAAAAGATTACTTCTTGCCTGCCTTCGGGCGCTTTGCGCCGTACTTGGAACGAGCCTGCATTCTCTTGGCAACGCCCTGTGTGTCGAGCGTACCTCTGATGATGTGGTAACGCACACCAGGGAGGTCCTTAACACGGCCGCCGCGGATCAGAACAACGCTGTGCTCCTGAAGGTTGTGACCTTCGCCGGGAATGTAAGCAGTAACTTCGATGCCGTTGGAAAGACGTACTCTGGCGATCTTACGGAGAGCAGAGTTCGGCTTCTTCGGGGTAGCTGTCTTGACAGATGTGCAGACACCGCGCTTTTGAGGAGAATTCTGATCGGTCATCACTCTCTTCTTGGTGTTCAGACCCTTCAACAGAGCAGGAGCCTTGGCCTTCTTCTCAACGTCCTCGCGTCCTTTTCTTACGAGCTGGTTAAATGTTGGCATTAATTTCACCTCGATACGTATAGAATAAAATTATAAAAAATTTATGTCAGGGCGTCAATGCGCCAGGACAACAGAACCATAGGTGCGCCGGATTTAAAGTCATTCGGCACAAAAAAGAGAGGCGTAAAAATGTAAAAATATTGCATTTGACGAATTAATAATAAATTTACATTTGTGCACGTCACGTTTTTTCATTATAGCACAAACACAGGACTTTTGTCAAGTCCTGTGTTGATTTTTGTTTACGATTTTTGATTTTTTTACAGCGGGATTATGCTTGCATTGCAGGCCGACTTTTGCTGTCAGTGTTTTCACGTGCGCGGATTCTGACGGACTCATGATAAATCCGTGCCGCGACAATCCACATAACCGTCAGCTCTAAAAACATACAGGCGTAAATCAACACCATGTAGGTTGTGTTCAGCGTAAATTCGCAGATGACCGCCACTGTCAGAGCGCTGGCGCAGATCAGCCACCGCATTACAGAACCCAAAGAGAGCCCTTTTAGCCGGTAATTCTCCACGATGATCACCACAATGGCAGCCACAGCCATCACGATGGCGATAATCTGATCGATTCTGACAAAGCCGAGCGTGATCATAAAGAGCGAATCACCGCGCAGACTTTCTAAGAATGCCTGCGACAGTCCGTAGGTCAGCATAAAGGCGAGTGTGACGCAGCCTTCCCGCAGTCCTGCTCTGTGCAGACGGTATTTCTGATAAAACAGCACAAAGGTGACTGCGGCGATGATGACGGCAAATATACCCTCAAAAAATCCGACCCAGAGCAGTTTGGCCTGATCAGCTTCCGACCACATCAGAAACGGAAGTTCATAGGCTGTGTTGATCTCATATCCGCCCTCTTCGCCGCTTGTTCTTCCCGCAAAACGTCCGATGGCGACAGCGACCGACAGCGCCGGAGCTGCGGCGTCCAGCATTTTAATAATGCTTTTTTTGCTCATACGGGAGCGGATGAGCAGCACAATCAATATGGCGGCGATGGCGCCATGAAGGGCGTAGCCGCCGTAAGTCAGGCTGAAATATTCCGACGCGCGGCCGTAAAACGACGCTTTTCTGAACCAGCAATAGCTCAGGCGTGCAAGGACAAAAGCGGATGGAATTGCCAATATAGCAGTGACAAGGGCTTCGGAAGCATCCTCCCCCTGCATTCTTCGCATACGGCAATAAATCAGTGAGGCAATGAATACGGCGCATCCGACCAGAAATCCAAACCAATAAATCTCAAACGAACCGAAGTCCAAAAAAACAAAATGGTCAGTCATGATGAAGAATCCTCCGGAACTGTTTTGTTTTAGAAAAAAATCGAAAAACACACGGCTGTCATTGTCTGTCTGAATCCGGAAGGGCAGTGGCGAAATACACAATATCGCTTAATGTGCGTTCACCGCCGTCGGCAACGTGATTATAGGCTTTGTCGTGGAAGTACAGCACAGAGGATTGTCCTCCGTCCAGGTTGTATGCCACGATGCATTTTTTCTTGCTCATGATACTGGCAAGCTCAGCGACCGTAACGCCTTCGGACACTTTGCTTCTTCCGTCTATGGTGCATAACAAATAATGAAGCGGGCCGATCTGTCCGATGGCTGTGCGCGGCTCGTTGCCGAACGGCCCGCAGCTGTAATTTGCTTTGCCGTTATTCAGAACTTTGCCGTCCACCACAAGAGCCGGGCCGAAGGAAAGCGATTGGTAAATTTTCTTCTTTTTGTAGAAGCCTTCCTTAATGGCGTCCCTGTCTGTTTTGACGGAAAAGTTTCCGTCGGAATCAATGAAGAGAACGTCCGCGCCGTATGCCAGCTCACGGAAGACAGCGCCGTTTCGGATAAAGAGACCGTCGGAATGATAGTTGTAGAAATCGCCGTTGATGGCCACAACGGCATTATTTGAACGGGCCATTTTGGTGGCGGTGGCGCGTTTGGTGCCGAAGCTGCCTCCCGCAAAGGCGGTTCTCAGCTGCGTCGGATGCGCGATTTTCACCTCCGCGAAATTCGCCGTCACCGTTTTGTCTTTGACGGAGATCCTTTCGCGCCAGCATTGGACGGATATGGTCGAATCCTCATAGGAATCCTTCGTAAATCCGTCGGGATCCGGCTCCGGCGCAGGCGACTGATCCAGCGGCAGCGTATATACCTTTGGCAGATTGAATATTTTCTCGTTGATGTTGTCGTTGATGTCAACGCATCTGTTCTGTATGTCGGAAATGTAATTCTTTTGGAGCTTGGACGAACCGGAAACAGCGATGTTCATCTGTTCGCCCGAAGATACAACGATCATCGCCGCAACCGATAGAGTAACAAGAATCGGCAACAGAACATAGGGTTTTGTTTTTTTATTCATGGAAACTCCTTCTCTGAGAAGTGTTGTTAATTCTGCCCTAAGAGCGCGTCATAAAAATCATCGGTCATCACCAGATGCCATTGACCCTTACTGAGAATCATTTGAACCGAATAGTCGGACGTTTTGTAAAACTGCCCGGGATGCTCCAGGAGCTTTTGCTTGTTCTGATCAATGATGGCGTTTGTATCGGTAATCTCCATTCCCTCGTACATTTGCTGTTTGACGTCTGCTTCGACCGCTTTGGTCAATGCTTCCTCAAAAGCCGACATATCCAAAACAGTTAAACTGACCGATAACTCCGCCTGACGGTCATTGTCTTCTGAAATGGTTTGCTGTTTGATCACAATACCGCGGCTTTGCGCGAGGGCGTCGGCAAGCATCTGATCGCTCTCAGACAATTCGACATCCGTGTCATCTGACCATATGCAGTTGTATAAAAGCTCGTTGATTCTTTTCTCATCACAGCGGTTTATCGCGTCTATTGTTTCCGAAAGGGACTCGGCAGGATTCTCCGGTTCGTACAATGAAATCGCGGGTAACTCACAGCCTGCCAAGGGAATAATGATCGCAAAAGCTAATAGCGATGCCGCTGCGTTTTTGATAACTTTTCCCATCCGCACAATATTCATCTCCCCATATTGTATTCCGACACAATTGCCGAATAATCACGGTAAACTGATTAACCATTATATCAGTTATTGCTGCTAAAGTCAATATATCGATATTAACAAAAGAATACGTCTGCCGGTGCGTTTTTGTTTTGCTTGTGAGTCGGATATGCTTAGGACACATGAAAAATAAAGTGCGACGCTTTTGTAAAATTTGCAAAAACAAAGTTGAAATGTGTGAGGCGTTATGCTAAAATCAATTTCGGGGGATGATGGAATGTCAGTCAATTCAAAAACGGCCGTGCGCAGAGTCCGACCGGTCTTCGCTGCGCTGATAGCTGTGCTGATCGTGATAAATTTCTTTATTTCATATCGCAACAGAGCAAAATTCACTTCGGAGGAGAAAATTCACCGGCACGATTCCGATGATGTTGCTTCCGCAAATGTCGACCTTCCTGAAACGGAAAAAATCCACGAAGTGTCCCGGGCCAGAATATCCGTCACAGGCGATGTGATTATCCATAATGCTCTTCTGGACTCCGCGAAGGTTTCCAAAAACAAATACAATTTCGATTATATATATAAATACTTCAAAAGCTATGCTGAGGCGTCGGATTATGCTGTGACTAATCTTGAAACCACTCTCGGAGGAGCCGATTATACAGGGTATCCGGTTTTCAATACTCCTGACAGCCTGCTTGATTCCATTACGGGCACCGGGTTTGACATGCTGCTGACCGCCAACAATCACGCAAACGATACAGGCTTCAAGGGTATGTCGCGAACCGCAAAGGTGCTGAATGAAAGAAAGATCGATTTCATCGGGACGGTTGAGAATAAGGATGACAAGCGTTATCTGGTGAAGGAAATCAACGGCATCAAGATCGGCATGATTTGCTATACATACGAGGGCAAAGCGCGTTCAGGCGGCAGAAAAGCCCTGAACGGATGGATGAATAATAAATCGGCCGCGATTATCAACACCTTTAATGAGCGCAACCTCAATGAATTCTATACCGAACTGGAGCAGCGCCTGTCCGCAATGAAGGCGGAAGGCGCGGAAGCTACAATGGTATATTTGCATTGGGGCGAAGAATACCAGCTGGAACCCAACAGCGTCCAGAAGAAAATTGCCCAGAAGCTCTGCGATATGGACGTGGATGTAATCGTAGGCGGCCATCCCCATGTGGTGCAGCCCATGGCGCTGCTTACGAGCGGCACGGACAGTGAACACAAAACGGTGTGCATCTATTCAATGGGCAATTCGGTGTCCAACCAGCGCAAGAATTATATGAAACTGAAAACCGGGCACACAGAGGACGGCGTTTTCATCAGCTATGTTTTTACTAAGTACAGCGACGGCAGGGTGATTCTCTCGGACGTCGACCTGTTGCCCACATGGGTAAACATGTACTACACCAAAAGCCGTCAGATATTTGAGATTATTCCCCTTGACAAGTCCGTGAGCGACTGGAAGGAAGCCTTTTCTCTGGACGATGCCCGACTCAAGGACGCCAACGCGTCCTACAAACGCACGATGAAGATTGTGGGCGACGGGTTGACGGCTTCGCAGGAATACTGCCGCCATAACGCGGGGGCGATTATCAATCAATAAAATTAAAGGAGCGATGTTGTAGTGAACGGGGCATTTTATAAGGTTTATATCGCATGTATGACAAAGAATCCGGACGGATTCCTGACAAAGGACTACATGCTGGCCAAGCAGCTATACAGAAAGTTAGAGCAGAAGGGAATACACACCTTTCTGATGGAAAAATGCAATCCCAACGACAGAACAGAGGCCATTGATTCCGCCGATATTCTTATCGTAGCAGGAACATGCACCGAAACGCTGCTGTCGGATGCCGTGAGAAATGACTATGAGGATTTTATTGCCGCAGTGGAATTGTCCGGCAAGCGCAAATGGAGGGTGTTCATTTATCTGAGGGGAATCACGCGTGAAGATCTGCCCGATTATCTGACATTGCACAGGTCGTTTGATCATTTCCAGACCGATGAGCTTGTCAAAAAGATTGAGAAAACGCTATCCGCCGAGGAGCCGAGAAATTGCATTTCGGACACAGATAAAGACCAAGGGGATTATTCCGATCCGCTGCCGGAATGCCTTCCCGATTCTGCCGAATCCGTGAGGGAGTATATAGACGATGACGACGATGATTATTCTCCGGTAAGCAGGCCGCGCAGAGCGCGGAGAGCGCCGCAGGATTATTCCGACGAAATTCGCACAGAGGAAGACCCTTCTCAGGCGGAATATCAGGAGAACGATGACGACGATATTTCGACCATATTCGGGCAGAAAGATGCTGCGGAGGAATCTGCCGCGGAGGAATCACCGACAGAACAGCCTGAACCGTCGCCGTTTGTTCCTTTGACGCCATCCCTGCCGCTGTCGGAGCCGGAGAAAAAGCCGGTCAAGGTCAAGCCGGCAAAGATCAACAAGGTGGATTTCTCGGTGGTGGCTCCCGAGGAGGTCAAGCCGGGCAAAAGTTCTATCATCGATCTTTTGATGTACACCCGGAGCCAGAAAGCCATTGTCAAGCGTACTATCGAACAGGCGAAGGAAAAATCCTCCGAAGCCGCCCGAAGCGCGGGCAGCGTTTCGGTGAGACAGGGCAGCCAGGTGACGGCGCTGCTCTTCTCTGACGATATAGAGATAACTGACGACTGCCGCAGAATGATATGGAACGGCGACGCGCTTGATTTTAAATTCAGAGTGACTCCGCCTGCGGATTATTCCAAGAAGGAGATTGATTTCGGCTGCTGCGTGCAGTTTGACGGCATAGAGATAACGCGTCTTTACTTTACCGTTCCGGTAGGCTTAAAGAAGAAAGTGGCCGTGCGGTTTACCCGCAAGGACTGCCGCAGGGCGTTTGTTTCCTATTCGCACAAGGATAAGCTCCGTGTCGTTGAGCAGCTTCTTGCCATTCAGGAGGTTGCGCCGAAGCTGCGCTTCTGGATGGATAACCGCAGCATGACCGCGGGCGATATGTGGAGAAACGCCATTGCTTCCGCCATCAGGAACGCCGACGTTTTCCTGCTCTTCTGGTCGGTCAGCGCCAGGGATTCGTCGGAAGTGCGCAAGGAGTGGGAGTACGCGCTAAAGCTGGAACAGAGCAAAAAGCGCAGAAGAAAAAACGGAGCGCGCTTCATTTCTCCCGTTCCGCTTGACAGCCCCTCCGAATGTCCTCCGCCGGAAGAACTCGAGGATCTGCATTTCGGCGACCCGTCCTTCGACAGCGATGTAGAAAATATCGAAAAGGTAAAGATCTGGGCTGTAAAGGGCAAAAATATTAAATTTTTATAAGGATTGTTTCTCAGAAAAACAGCCTGCATTTCCCCTTTTGGGCGAATGCAGGCTGCAATTATATCATTTGGAATATAAAATAATATCAGAAATTGATGGCGGCTGATACGCTGAAAAATTCGACCTTGCCGTCCGGAATGAAGAAGAGAAGACTTGGCGTGTCAGGCAGCGGCTCACCGTCGTAATAACGGATGAAGCCTTCGCCTTCGTCGGTGTATTTTTCCCCGTATGCCTTCATTACGTCCTCTTTGGAACTGCCGACGGTTATTCCCTTGTCGGTGGAGGCCTTTGTTGTGTAGCAGTCTATGTCGCAGATGTAATCCGTTCCCGGTTTAAGCGGAACGGTGTGAATTCTCAAAACGTCGGCGTATTTTGCAAAATCGGTGTAATCTCCGTTATCCCCGTCGCTGACCGCGCCGAAGCTGCCAGAGCCGAAATAATACTCGTAAGTGTGTTCATCTCCGTTTTCGCCATAATGACAGCTCGTCTGGGAAATGGTATTGGCGGGAGCTCCGAGCGCTTTGAGCAGCTTCTGTGCCTTGTCGCCGACCTTGTAGGCGGTGCCGTTGTAAACGATGCAGAGAGAGTCCGAGGAAAAGCCCTTCGATTCCGTTTTATTACATGCCGTAAATGACAGCCATAATAATACTGATAGTATCAGCACCGGTAATTTTCTGCAAAGGCCCGATTTTTTCATTTTTTTCATATAAAAAAGACTCCTTTTGAGAACCCCTCAAAAACACAATCATCACATACTTCACATATGCAATGATTATATCATGGAAGGGTTTTATTGTCAATAACATTCTCCGCGAATAAATCATCATGAAAGGCAAACAATAACAACGCATACCTCACAAAAGACATCAAAGGCAAAAGGAGTTACAATAAATGAAAGCTACAGGCATAGTAAGAAGGATAGACGATCTGGGACGTGTAGTGATTCCCAAGGAGATACGGCGCACCATGCGCATCAGGGAAGGCGAATCACTGGAAATATATACCGACGCGGGCGGCGAGGTCATTTTTAAAAAATACTCGCCGATAGGGGAGCTTGACCCGTGTTCGTCCCAGTACGCGGAAATACTCTCCCGTTCGACGGGATTTCCGGTTCTGATATGCGACCGCGATCACGTCGTCGCGGCTTCAGGCGTGCCAAAGCGGGAATATATAGACCGTCGGATCACGCCGGAGCTGGAGGAACGGATGGATTCCCGCACACCGTATACGGCGACCGCGGCCGGTGAAAGAATATTTCCCGTGGAAGGAGCCGGGCTTGCGGCTGCCTGTGTATTTCCCATCCTATCGGCGGGTGATCTCAACGGCGCGGTTGTAATGATGCAGAAGGAGGACGGAAGTCTTCCCGACGAAATGCAGATAAAGCCGGCGGAAGTCGCTGCCGGATTCTTGGGAAGTCAGATAGAACAATAAAATTATACTATTTTTGTCACATCTGAGACATATAACAATTACAATATCTGCGGCAGGCGGTTTTCCCCGCTTAACCTGCCGTAGATTTTTTTTTGTGAAATTTGTGCTATTTGCTGATACGTAAAAATTTAAATCTATAAAGCCGCTTTTGCATTGTCAACATTGACAACGAATTTGATAGGTTTTCTGCTGAAAGCTCGTGAAATGGCAATTTTGCTAAATTGCGGACCGAATAATTAGCTATAATCATGATTCGTTTTTACTTGCATTTTAAAATGAATTAGTATAGAATTATGGGGTAATTTAGAGATATGTCATGACTTTGCCGGATCATCGCGGCATAGAAAAATGCCGGGGTGATGCAGTGTGGAAAGGCTTGATAAGATTCTGGCTTCACAGGGGGCTGGCACACGCAGTGAAGTGCGCAAGATGATATGGGCAGGCAGAGTTGCCGTTGACGGGGAAATCTGCCGCAGCATCGACCGCAGGCTTGAACCCTCTGAGCACGAGATCGCCGTCGGCGGCGTTCCGCTGTGCTACAGGAAGCACCTCTATATTATGATGAACAAGCCCGAAGGAGCGATTTCCGCTTCCAATGATTCCCATGTGCAGACGGTTATCGATCTGCTTCCGCCGTCGCTTCGCCGTAAAGGTCTGTTTCCCGTCGGTCGCCTTGACAAGGATACCACGGGACTGCTCATCATCACGGATGACGGAGCCTTTGCGCACGCGGTGACATCCCCCGGAAAGAAGGTTTTCAAGACCTACAGAGCCACGCTGGACGGTGCTCTGACCGGTGCGGACATAGATTATCTGTGCGAAGGCGCAGTGATAGACGGAGGACAGCGATGTTTGCCGGCACAG
This sequence comes from uncultured Ruminococcus sp., assembly GCA_902799245.1. GTDB lineage: Bacteria > Bacillota > Clostridia > Oscillospirales > Acutalibacteraceae > RUG762. The sequence goes on along the minus strand of CADBZY010000028.1, from coordinate 3,586 downwards.
GTAGCGGTGTTGGATGAGGAGAGTTTTGTCTATGAGATAAAGATCAGCGAGGGCAAGTATCATCAGATCAAGCGTATGGCACAATCGGTCGGGCGCAGGGTAATCGCTCTGGAACGCACGGCAGTCGGCGCGCTCACACTCGACGCAACTCTTGGTCGGGGCGAGGCGAGAGAACTGACCGAGCAGGAGAGATCGCTTCCGCTCACTAACTGAGGACGCTTACACCGCGGCAGTCGGACAGTACCGGATTACTTTTGTTTTTGGATTCAGAGGGATTATTGAGACATAATAAATTGGGAAAATAATGGAAAAATTCCAATAAACCGCGAAAATGCGCGGTATCTGAAAAATGCTTAAAACGAATGTAATAATTTGTTGCTATAGGCGATAAATTCGGCAGTCTTTCTAAATTAGAATTTTAACATTGTTGAGTTCGTCAATTGAATTTGACGCGATATTCTGTTAAAATTATTACAGTTAATATTGGTTGTGCTTTGTATTTCTTGCGGGCAAATCATATTACATTTTTTCAAAATAATTTGGAGGTATTTTCAAATGGCAAGCTTATCATTGAGACATGTTTACAAGAAGTATCCTGGCAACGTCGTCGCTGTTAAGGACTTCAACCTTGAGATCGAAGACAAAGAGTTCATCATCTTCGTCGGTCCTTCCGGATGCGGTAAGTCCACCACTCTTCGTATGATCGCAGGTCTTGAGGACATCAGCGAAGGCGAACTTTACATCGGCGATACGCTCGCAAATGACGTCCCCCCGAAAGACAGAGACATCGCAATGGTGTTCCAGAGCTACGCTCTTTATCCTCATATGTCCGTTCGTGAGAACATGGCATTCGGTCTGAAGCTCAGAAAGTATCCCAAGGCTGAAATCAACCGCCGCGTTGAAGAAGCTGCTCAGATCCTTGACATCAGCCACCTGCTCGACAGAAAGCCGAAGGCTCTCTCCGGCGGTCAGCGTCAGCGTGTTGCTATGGGTCGTGCTATTGTTCGTGAACCGAAGGTCTTCCTTCTTGACGAGCCTCTGTCCAACCTGGATGCTAAGCTCCGTGCACAGATGCGTACCGAGATTTCCAAGCTCCATCTGAGACTGGGCACCACATTTATATATGTTACCCATGACCAGACAGAAGCTATGACACTGGGCGACAAGATCGTCGTTATGAAGGACGGTATCATCCAGCAGGTCAATACTCCTCAGTTCCTGTATGACAAGCCCTGCAACATGTTCGTTGCCGGCTTCATTGGCTCTCCTCAAATGAACTTCATCGACGTCAAGCTCGAGAAGAGAGGCGACCACGTTTACGCTCTGTTCGGCAACTACGCCATCAAGCTCCCGATCTCCAAGAACAGCAAGGGTCAGCTTGAGGATTACATCGGCAAGGAAGTCGTTCTTGGCGTTCGTCCTGAGCATGTACACGATGAGCCTGAATACATCGAGAGATATGTTGACAGCTGCATCGAGGCAGACGTTGAAGTTACCGAATTGATGGGTAACGAAACATTCCTGTACCTCAACGCTCTCGGCTCCAACGTAACCGCTCGTGTTGCTCCTACATCCAAGACCAAGGCTGGCGACCATGTAAAGGTTGCTCTGGTCAACAGCAAGATCCACATCTTCGACAAGGAAACAGAGCTTGCTATTGTCAACTGATAGGTTGATTGCTTGATTCTATAATTTGCATTTTCTGTCGGTGTGCAGTTTTACTTCGGTGAAATTGCACACCGACTTTTTCTGTTTCCGTATCATTAAAAAAAATTAGTCGAATTGCACACATACACAACATATTTTGTTGAAAAAATAAGAAATTTTAAAATATTAAATAAAACACTTGAATTATCCGGTACTTTTGTGTAAAATGTATATGTAGTAAAAGTTTTTGGCGGAATGTATATTTTGACCAATTTTAATTTCATAACCTTTTACAGGAAGTGAGGAGTTTTACAATGCCTAACAGATTATATCAGACAGTCGTACATCAGATGAGAGATACCATTGACAGAACCATCGGTGTGGTGGAGTCGTCCGGTACCATTCTCGCTTGCAGCGACCTCGGAAAGGTCGGCAAGACCACGACCGATGTTCCTGTGGAGCAGATTGGTCAGGGCGAGAGCTTTGTGCATAACGGCTACAGCTACCGCCCCTTCGGTTCGCAGCCTACTGCTGAGACAGCCGTTTTTGTCGAGGGAACTGATGAGCAGGCTGCAAAGTACGCTGCCATTCTCGCAAGCTCTCTTGTTATCATCAAGCAGTATTATGACGAGAAGTTTGACCGCAATAATTTCATTAAAAACCTGATTCTGGACAATATCCTTCCCGGTGACATCTATCTGAAGGCCCGCGAACTGCACTTCAACACAGATGTCAACCGCGTATGTCTGCTGGTGCGCACAGTATCCAAGCCTGATGTCGCCACATTTGACATCATTCAGAATCTTTTCCCGGACAAGAACAAGGACTTTGTTGTCAGCATCAATGAGCGTGAAATCGCTATTATCAAAGAGACACACCAGGGCATCGACCTGAAGAATTTAGAGCAGCTGGCGCGTTCCATCGTCGACACTCTTTCCAGCGAATTTTACACCCATTGCATCGTCGGTATCGGCACACAGGTTTCGGGTATTAAGGATATTGGCGCTTCCTTCAAGGAAGCACAGATGGCTCTTGAAATCGGTAAGATTTTTGACACAGAGAAGACCATCGTTTCCTATGAAAATCTCGGTATTGCCAGACTGATCTATCAGCTGCCTGATACACTCTGTGAGATGTTCCTAAAGGAAGTTTTCAAGAAGGGTTCCATAGAGTCGCTGGATCAGGAGACTCTGTTCACCATTCAGAAGTTCTTTGAAAACAACCTGAATGTTTCCGAGACCTCCCGCAAGCTGTTTGTCCACAGAAACACACTGGTCTACCGTCTGGAAAAGATCAAGAAGCTCACGGGTCTCGACCTGCGTGAATTCGACCACGCCATCATCTTCAAGGTGGCTCTTATGGTCAAGAAATATCTCACCAACAAGCCCGTGAAGTATTAATGTGAGGAAGCTGCCTGATGAAAAAATCGAAGGTGATCAGGCATCTGACCGACTGCATGGTACCGCATAGAATGTGCAGAGTGGTCACGAAGGACGACAGCAATTACTACGTTAATTATTTTCCGCTTAAGGTGAACGAGGAATTCTTTCTTGGCGCAAAAGAGGATGATTTTCAACTTAACGGATTCAAAATTTGTCCTGTCGAAAGAGTGAAAAAGGCAGATGTACGAGATGACAAATGCCTTGACATCAATATCTGTGAGGGCGTTGTAGATGCTCTGCACATTCCCAAAGTCAATATTTCCGGCTGGAAGCAGATATTCCGCTCGATAAAGGACATGAACAAATACGTCATGATTATCGTCGATGATGAGAAGTGTTATGCTGAAAGGCTGTATATCGGCTCTATAGTGCGCATTAAAAAGCACAGCATACTGCTTAGGATTTGTGCATAAATTATTCAGTCGGTTGTGGTAAAATAGTATAATTCCAGTTTGGATGGAAATCATCGCCGATAATGTTGACAGAAGCAAGCTCAT
>CADBZY010000027.1:4199-37618 GCA_902799245.1 uncultured Ruminococcus sp. | reverse complement strand
GTGCGTTTGCATTGTTGCATTCTTCTTTTGTCTTGCTAAATTACAAAGTCGGATGCTACGTTGCGAAAGTGTTTCAGATGAAGAGTGCAACATTGCAGGCTGTCCTTGAGGAAGGATGCAGAGGTTGCATTCTTCTTTTGAGTGTGTTTGCATTGTTGCATTCTTCTTTTTCTGCCCGACGCTACGCCCTGCGGCTCGTTCTTTAACCGAGTGAGTCATGCTAAACCGGCAGAAAAAGAAAAACCAGCCCGCGAAAATTAACCGTGTGAGAATGAAGATGACAACCTGCATGATTACATTCTTCCTTTTCTGCCCCGACAGTTCGCCCGTAAATGCCCTGTGTCGCATTTCTTTGCCGAAGGGCGACACGTACCCGTCTGACTGAAAAAAGGGCTGTAACGCCAGATTTCACGCACGAAAAAAACAGCGTCTAATTTTTGTGCCGAATTAGTTGACAGCGTATCAGGAAGCATTGTTTCAGTCTTTTTCAAAGCTATATTGTCTTAATATCAAGCAGGAAAAAGGGTGTGTTAATTGAGGGGTGGTCAATTCCCCTGTACGCCGACCGGCAACGCCGTTCGGGAGTTTGAAAAGGTGTTACTAACTACTATTTGTGTTACCTGTTGTATTTTTCAAACGCCTGTATAGCGTTGTTTCAGCCATTAATGTGTGTTACAGGGCGTATTCCGTAAGGTGTTACCTGTCGGTTATGACCAATGAAAAATGAAACTTTGAAAAAATTTGAAAGGAGCAAAATTTTTATGGAAAAATTGAAATTTGATCAGAAATTTGATCAGGAGGAGAGCTTTCTTCTCTCTGACGGTGAGTCCTCTATCAACACGGATCTTGCGATTCGTCGCAGAACAGTTTACAGAACGGACGATGAAAACATGATCACACAGAGAAAATATTTCGTCGAAGGCAAGAGGATCACGGTCAATTCTGTCTTCAATATGCTGGAAAATCAGAGTGCTGTGAACGGTATCAGGCACCTGATCGACAGGGATTTGCAGCGGCAAAATGAAGCAACTGCGATCTCTCAATCGGTTTGATTTTTGAAAGGAGTTCACTATGTTACATCAAACCGATAACCTATTAACCGTTCTCTATCTCAGACTTTCGCGCGAGGACGAAAACGAAGGCGACAGCAACAGCATCGTTAATCAGAAGGAATTGCTCCTCCGATACGCACAGGAACATGGATTTACCAACATCAAAATCATTTCCGACGACGGATATTCGGGCGTCAGCTTTGACCGCCCCGGCTTTCAGGAGCTACTCAGTCTGGCAAACGCTGGCAAGGTTGGCGTCATCATCACGAAGGATCTGTCGCGTCTTGGAAGAAATTACATCGAGGTCGGCAAGTATTCTGAGGTGTTGTTCCCCGGTCTTGGAATCAGATATATCGCCGTCAACGACGGATTTGACTCGGATGATCTGGACGGAAATGAGCTTGCGCCCTTCAAAAATCTCTTCAACGAGTGGTATGCAAGGGATACCAGCAAGAAGATTCGGGCAGTCTTGAAGTCCAAAGCCACAAGCGGAAAGTCGCTTACCAACAACGCGCCCTACGGTTACAAGCGTGGCAAGGAGGGCAAACCGCACTTGGTAATCGATGAAGAAGCGGCAGAAGTCGTCAGACGCATCTACCAAATGTGCGCTCAGGGTCTCGGGCCCGCTGCGATTGCCTCCGCATTAAGGCGCAATAAAATTCTGAAACCAGCGAGCTATCGCTACCAGACGACAGGCAACTACGGAACGCCCACAGATGTCAATGAGCCATATGGCTGGAATCAAAGAACTATTGGTCTGATTCTTGAAAATGAAGTCTATCTTGGTCATACCGTTAATTGCCGTACCAAAGTCATATCCTACAAGGACAAGCGAAAAGTTAAGGTTCCTAAGGAAGGACAGATACGCATCGAAAACACGCATGAAGCTATCATTGATCAGACCACATGGGATATCGTTCAATCCATTAGAGCAAATAAACGAAGGCATACTCTACTGGGAGAGGTCAACAAGTACAGCGGTCTCCTATATTGTTCTGATTGCGGTTCATCTCTTTCCCTCCTGTGCAAGAAAAGTAAGGGCGGTAGAATTGGATTCGAGTGCAGTAATTATTGCAACCACTCTTATCGCAACCAGTCCGGCTGCTCAATATGCACACCTCACCGTATTAAGGAAACTCAACTTGACCAAATCGTTCTTGAGGAAATCAACAAGGCGCTGTACTTCGCACGTACAAGGACGGATGAGTTTGCCGAGTACATCAATCAAAAAACTTCTGCCCAGTCTCGTAAGGAGCTTAACGCCAAGACGAAAGAGTTGGCGAAAGCAAAACATCGCTCCTCTGAACTGGCAACTCTGTTCACAAGATTGTACGAAGACAGTGTGCTTGGAAGAATCAGTGAAGATCAGTACAAGATGCTATCAGAAGCATATACTACTGAAAAAAGAGAACTGGATGCCGCCATTCCTGATCTGGAACAAGAAGTTGAACGACTCAAGGAAAGCACTTCTAACGTGCAACGCTTCACTGATCTCGCGAAAAAGTATGTGATGATAGAGGAACTGACAACGGAAATCCTGCATACTTTCATCAGTAAAATCGTTATTCACGAGAGAGAAAAGAAGTGGGGCAGAAATTCACCGCAGCAGATTGACATCTATTTCAGGTATATTGATTTCCCAACCTGCCTTGACAGACAGCAGAAGCTGAACGAGATGGCCACAGAAACCGACGAGTAAAGAAAAAGGACAGATGGGCAATCACCTGAAATGCCCGTCTGTCACCTTTGAAGAACCCTACACTGTCGAAGAAAAAGGCAACCGCAAGGTCTATTACGCAGACAAGGAAGAAATCATCGACGGCATCATGGCGAAATACCACGCCGATGATTACCAGACCGAGGAAATCCCTCCCGTGGCAATGCCGGCGGACGTACAGCCGACAGAACAACCGCCAGCAGAATCGACAGAAGCATTTCCCTCCGGTGAATCGGATTCCTCCGAAGAAAAGAAGCCTCTGCCCACCGCCAAGCTGAAGAACAAACCGGCTGATGAGAAAGGCGGTGACGCAAATGGTGAAACATGATATCTATCAGAAAGAATTACCTAATCGTGCGGTGACTGTGTATGTCTATCTTGCGGACAGAACCAACAGACAGGGTGAGTGCTGGCCGGCCATCAGCACGATTGCCCGTGATCTGAAACTGTCCCCATCCACCGTCCGGCGTGCCTTGCAGGATCTGCGCAAGGCTGGCGTCATCGAATCCGAACAGCGGTACCGTGACAACGGCGGCAAGAGCAGTCTGCTCTACAAGCTGAATTCACAGTGACGCGAAAAAGTACCACCGTCACATACAAGGGGAGAACTATACCCTCTTGCAAGTGACAGGTGGTACCTGTCATAGTGACAGGTGAAGAACTTATTCAACGGAAGTAATATTACCGGCAGAAAGAGAAAATATTAGGGTTAACGTACTAGTTGAAAATATAGAGATATGCGCGAGAATCTAAGAAATTTTCAGGAGGTTATGCACGTTGAAAAGTGGACAACGGAGTTGAAACAGTTGAAAAATCGGCGTGTGAGTTGTGTTTTTATGTGGAAAGTTCGATGACTCTCCTGTTCTTCTTTTCTGCCAGTAGCTTGAACTTGGCTGCTCCTCCCCACGAATGCTGGACGTAGGTGACCACGATGTCAGCCGCTTCGACCATGAATTTGTTTCGGTAATTGATGGCAAATCGCGGAGGGATATTTTCAATCCCATCTTCTTTTTCTGCCGGTAGATACGCAAGCACGACGTAGAAGCGAAAAGCCCGTGTTTCCGACAGTTCCGAGAGAACAGCAAGAACCATGCGGTCAAAATTACCGTGAGTGCCGACGTAGAATTCATCGGCTCCTTCGTTGTCAATCAGGTCGAGAATGACCTTCCGCAGTTTCGGTTGAACGCTCCACGGCGTGTCGCTGTGTCCGAAGAAACAGACCTTCCTGTTACGCTATTTGCTCACCTCTGAATATTACTATATACGTAGTAATTACTATGTACATAGTAATAGAGTTATCTTGCTAAGATAGTCGCACGCTCTGTAGGGAGAATGCACTAATCCTACATTAAAAATTTGTCCAAAATTTGTTATCCAAAAAACCGTTTATACTGGACATTTACTGGACAAGCACCGGTATAATGAAATAATAGCATAGGGAAAGGCAAAAAACGAATGATCTTGAAAGGAGAACAGCCTATTAAAATGAAAAAGAAAATCATTATCATCATCGGACTGTGTCTGGCAATCGTGAGCTTCCTGTTTCTGTCGCTGTGTGGCAAAACCTATACCGTGACCGCTGATGTGCCTGTTTCACTGACCGACGTCGAATCAATCAATGTCATATTGGAATCGTCCAAGCGAAATATTGACGTGTCGCCAGGCGATATTCTGCAAGTGGAGCAGAAAGAGCTATATAACGGCAAGCTAAGTTTGAAACTCAGAGCGGTAGGTGCGGGTAAGGTTTATGTAGATGTGTCAAAGAGTGGCAACTATTATTTTTCGGACGTTTTTTATGTGCATCCCACAGGATATATTACATTCAACTCCTATTTTGGCAAATCAAACGGCGATTTTGTGATTCCTCTTGCAGCCGCACTGTTTCTGACAGTTGTTCTTTATGCTTTCATTCAGGAACTAAAAGCAAATATCAGGCATAGCTTCTACCAGTACAAAAACGTCACTTACCTTGCGTTGATCATATTCACGTCATTTCTGATATTCAATCAGATATCAATCGTTTTCAACTACCAAGGACTGATTCAAACGATAAGGACGATTCTTGGGACTGCCGAACTGTTTGCAGGACTTGCGCTTCCGTTGATTCTTGTTGTGTCAGTTTATGTCACGGTAAGCAACATCAGACTCATGCGCAAGGAGGGCAGGAACTGGCGCAATATGCTGGGCTGTATGCTTGGCATTCTGGTCATTGCGGGAACGATACTGCCGATGATTGTAAGCGATATGCTGCAGCAAACAACGATTGTTAATGTTCATAACGAGCAGGGAACTGCCATGTATATTGAGGAAGCGTTTTCCGCCTCGTTTTCTATAGCAATCGCCTATCTGGAATGTGTGCTCGTGGGTACGATAGTGTTTGCGGTGAAGGCTGCGCGCCATATCCCGACGTTTGACAAGGATTATATCCTCATTCTCGGCTGCCAGATCAGAAAGGACGGCACACTCACTAAGCTCCTCCAAAGCCGAGCCGACCGCGCCGTGGAATTTGCTGAAATGCAACGTGAGGCAACCGGCAAGGAAATCACCTTCGTACCTTCCGGCGGGCAAGGCTCCGATGAAGTCATGCCGGAGGCACAGGCGATCAGAAACTACCTTCTCAGCATTGGCATTCCGGATGAACGGATTCTGCCGGAGGATAAATCGGTCAACACGCTTGAAAATCTGAATAATTCCATGGAGATCATCAAGGCGCACTCAGACAATTCCGAACCGAAGGTGGCATTCTCCACCACCAATTATCATGTGTTCCGGGCGGGAATGCTTGCGGCGCGGCAAGGTTTTCATATGGACGGAATAGGCAGTCTCACCAAGCGCTATTTCTGGATCAACGCCTTTGTCCGTGAATTTGTCGCTACTCTGGTTTCCGAGCGGAAGACGCACGTTATTACAATGGCGATGCTCTCCGTCGCAATGATAATCATGGTGATTATGTTTCATAGCTCCAATATTCTTTGATTGATAGAAAAATTTCACGCCGAAAATTGATGCAGAGCTGTAACAAAGCGGGTTTTATAATCAATTATAAATAGAACGGACAAAAGGAGGTGAAAACCTGTGCAGTCAATGGAGGAAGTCTATCAAAAGTATGCCAAAGCCGTTTATCATTACTTGCTGTCACTGTGCCGCTCGCATGATATTGCCGAGGAATTGACGCAGGAAACCTTTTATCAGGCAATCAAATCCATCGATCGGTATGACGAAAGCTATAAAGTATCCACTTGGCTGTATGCGATTGCAAAAAATGTCTATCTTGCTTATCGACGGAAATATCCGGAATATGAGGACGTCACAGAACAGGAAATTCCTGTGGATTCCGCGGAAAATCAAGCGATGGACGCTTCGGGAGAAATGACAATCTTTAAAAAGATTCATGAATTGCCGGAGCCTTACAGAGAAATAATGTATTTGCGGATATATGGGGGATTATCCTTTCAACAGATCGGCGAAGTATATGCGAAAAACGAAACATGGGCAAGAGTGACATTTTACCGCAGCAAAGAAAAATTAAGAAAGGAAATGCATCAAGATGAATGAAACAAAACAAATTTTATGCGGCGTGATTCGCGATTTGCTGCCGTCCTATGTTGAACAACTGACGGGCAGCGAGACAAATGAATTGGTTGAGCAACATCTCGCAGATTGTGAGGAATGCAGAAAGGTAGTGGAGAATATGAAAAACAACGAAAAAATGTCCCCTGTGATTCAGGGGGAGGAAAAAGCCGAGCTTGATTTCCTTAAGAAAAACAAGAAAAGAACACGTCTGATCGTCTGGTGCAGCATTGTGGCCGCTGTGTTGGTGATTTGCGGCGCCATCATTTATGCCGCCACTCGCCCGTCCTCCTATTTCATAGTAGACAATGGTGATGACGGTGTGATTACCGTAACGGCACAGAACGCGGCAAAAGGTTCATCCGGTATCGGATACATCACAATCGCCGAAGGACAGGAGATGGAAGTCAGAACAAATCTGACGGATAACAGCTCAATTACCATTGAAGTGCTGCCAGCCAATGTGGATGCAACAACCAAAGTGTTGATGGAAGAAACGTTTACCGCTATTAATGCTGATTTCTATGAATTACCCGCAGGGGATTACACCATTCGTATTACCGCAAAGAAGGGTGCGAACGGCGATATGACGATCAAAGCGTCAGGGGAATCTGACGCCGGCGGCAACACGACGAGTGCAGCCGATTAATGCGGACGGATTTTAAAGAATAGGAGATAATGGAATGAAATTTTTTAAATTGAGCATTTTAAGCGTAGCAGTAATTTTGTCAATTATGCTTTCCATCACAAGCTGCACAGGAAACAAGAGTCATACTGACACTGACAATGAATCCTCTGATATGCAGTCGGTCAACGATACCGTCATCGACACAAAGGCATATTCCGGTATAACCACTCTTCCCAGCAGTGAAGTGGAAGAATTTGCATCCACGGTTAAAAAGGCGTATCTGGACGAGGACTGGGAAACCATTTCTTCCCTTATAGACTACCCGATCACACTGTATCCTGATGTGAAAGTCAATAACGCAGAGGAATTTCTCTCTTATGTCAAGGGGAAGCATATCAGCGAAAGCGACCGCACCGCTATGGAAAATGAAACCTGTGTCGATCTGGGAAAAAATGGCGAAGGGGTATTCCTCGGCAGCGGAGAAGTCTGGATCAGGGACGTTAATTATAACGGAATAGAGCAGGTCGCAGAGCCAGAGCTGAGAATATTCGGGCTGAACGGAATCGTTTGACGATAATTACCATATCAAAAATTGTTATTTAAAAGAGTCTGAAAATGATGAAAAAAAAAACGATTTACACGACAATCGCAACTCTCACAATGGCGTTCCTTCTGTTAACGCAACTCTGCGGCTGCGGAGGGCAGAATAACGCCGCAGAGTCATCCGAGCCTGCCGAATCCGCTGCAACTCAGATTGGAACGGGAAGGCAGGACGGCGAGCGCTTTGAGGACGTTATCATGATCGAAGGTATGGAGGAAACAGTCAGATACGAGCATATCATAAACGATTCCATAGGAATCGAAATGGACTACGACTACGAATCGCTCAAACGATACAGTGAATCGGATCGCGAACGCTTTGTTTCGGTCTATGACGATCCCGAAAAGCCCGAGATCTATCTTGATGTCACATACAGCGCGGAGGGTCCGACACTGTCGCAGCGTCTATAAGCAAGGCACTTTCAAAAGATTATGATATCATAAAGGAATCGTTCACGCTTGACCGTGCGGGAGACTGCATACGAATCGATGCGTCCAGCGGCAAAGACAACAAAACGCCTGACAGGTTGCAGACGGCGTATATCATCCCCGCAGCCGATGGCTGCCGCGTCATCAGAGCATACTACACGATGGAAAGTGCCGAGGGATTTGGGAGACGGTTCAGTAATATTGCGAATACTCTCGTGGTAATCGACCGCAACGCATAAACAATGCTGCCATACTAATAGGTAATATCCGAAATCAGGGATTTAATGATGTCCGTATAAGTCAGAATGAAAAAAAACAACCCACGTCCGAAACGCCAACCGATGGCTGTGCTTCGGACGTGGTTCTGTATTGTCTGACTTGTCAGGCCTTTTTCATATCACATTCGCGGTAATCAATCACATAATGTTAAGCTTTTTCCATTCTTCTCTTTATCATGAGCGAAGCTATATATGCGCCGGAAATCGCAATGAATACCAGACACAGGACGATCATCACTTGGCTCTCGCCTGTTCCCGGAGAAGGGGCAGGATCAGAATTGACCGTAAATGCAGCAACATTCAATGTGTCCACTTCATTTCCTCCTTCGGCGGCAGGCTTGAAGTAGCCGATGATCTTATAGGTGCCGCTGTCAAGCGTTTCAAGGTAAGTGCTCTTCAGATTGATTTTGACCGAACCGGAGGTAAGATCATAATCAACGCCTTCCTTTTCCCCATTGTCGGTAAGAGTGCAAATCAGCTTTTTTTCGTCTTTGTCCATGATTTCTACCCGCACAAGCTCATCAAATATTGCACTGTTGTCCTTAAAAGATGAACCGGTAGCAACGGAGGCGGATGCGGGAGACGCAAGCTCTATGGTGTAATCGAGGTCTTTTTTGCTGCCCTTTATCCATGAAAGCTCGGTTTTTCCGGTAAACTGATAGCCATAAATATCCGCATTGAGCGTCGCTTTTCCGCCGGCTACGGAATACTTGTCGCTGCTCACAGAAACGGGCGCGGTCAGCTTTTCATTTCCGACCGACTTTGGCGTTAGTTTGCCATCGTCAAAAGCCGCTTTTCCTTTTGACGGAGTCCAAACGGCGGAATCCAGCTTGTCACTCAAATCCAAATCCGTCACCGTGTTGCCTTTATTGTCTTTGCAGGTGGCAGAGTCGGCAATGTCAACGGCAAGGCTGTTCTGCATCTTGCGTCCCGTGTATCTGATAATTCCCGCACTGACCGTGACAGGAATTTTGACAACCTCAACATCCCATGTGCAGCGTATCTTGTCAGGATAATTCCAGTAATTGCCATCCTGCGGCTCAATAATCTCTGCCCACACTGTTACGGGACTGCCGGACGGCGTTTCTTTGAGTCCGGTGATGGTGAAATCGCTGTTTAATCTGATATAATCGTTTGATTGGCTGGTGGTGTAAACGTCATCACCGGATTCCGAACTGTCATAAATGCCCCATTTATAGGTCAGTCCTTCTCCTGACGGAGTAATAACGGCGGGGGAATCCACGCTGTTGCCGACAAAGCAAATGGTTTGCAGATTTTGGGAAGTATCTATCGTACCCTCCTTTGTCGGAGTGATCTCGGCGACTATAATTTCGCATTTACCGGCACTGCTGTCAGGACTGGCAACTATATTTCCGTCCATGCCGATCCTTCTCCACGAAGTCACATGGTCTACGCCAAGCTCATTGGAAGTGAATTTAAAACTCGGTTTCGTGGTCAAATTCCCTTCCTGACAGTCCAGAGTAGTAATCTCATCGGAATCATGTTGCCATTTTACGCCAGTAAAATCCGGTTCCATATGTTCCGGCTCTTTTTCAAGCCTTTCAAAGATACGTGGCGTCTGAACGGAATATCCATCCTTACCGCCGTATGTTTTGTTGACCGGAACCAGCCAGTTGTAGAGGTATATCTTTTTAGTGACCTTTCGCGTATGAACTTTGATGGTGAGATTGTAATTGCCGATCAGGGCATTATTCCCGTCATAAGCATTAAACCATATATTCGCCATGCCTCCGCTTGAGTAGCTGTGCGGCATGATAGAAAAACTATTAGAATCGGAATCACAGGCAAAGTCGCAGAAGCCCGACGCCGGTTCTTCGGTAATGCCGTCATAGTTTATCCCGGTTATCTTTACCGTGGTCCATGCAATTAAGTTTTCACTGTAAACATGCAGATAGTAGGTGTAGCTTTTGCTATCAAAATAGTCATCCGAGTCACCGTAAAAATACACTGTGTCCGCATTTGCGGGTTCCTCCGGATGTGTGGCATTTGTAGAAATCATCATTTTAAATCTCGCATTCTCCGCCTTGACAGCCAGAATTCTGTCGGGAACAATGAATGCTACCGTGGTCAAAAAAGCGATTACACATACTAATCCGATTTTTGTTTTTAGATGCTTCATTAATATATACCTCCTATTTTAAGTGAAAACAGTATTTCACAAAGATTGAATTTTTTTGCCTTTGTTCATTATCTCTTTTCGCGTATAAATATGCGTATTACCTCTTTATTTCCGGAGTCTGGTCGGACGTTGAGACTAAACCATTCCGGTTGGAGGGGAGACCATAAGGCTTTTTCTTGTTCCAATTAATGGCAGAGTCCAGGTCATTCATTACTTCCCACATGATATTGACCCCGTAAAAAACAGGATCTGAGAGAGCAGGAAGACGTTCTACAGTGGTAAATCCCGCTTTTTGTGCGATTTTGACCGCTCTGTCCATATGATAATTGTTGGTGACTATGACAACCGGCTTGGTCGGGTCAATCATTTTTGCCACGTTTTCAAAATTCTGCTGCGTACTTTGCGCCTGATCCTCCGTGATAATGCGGCTTTCGTCTATGCCGTCGCTAATCAGCAGCTGTTTCATCACCTCCGCTTCTGACAGTGAAGTTTCGCTCTGATTGCCTCCGGTCACAATCAGTGTCACTTCAGGGTGTTTCGCAGCGTAGTCTTCCGCTGTCTTTACCCTGTAAAGGAGATCTTGTGTGGGCTTTCCGTTTTCCAGCGCCATTCCCAGAGCAATAACATAATCTGCGGAAGAAGCGGTGCGGATCATCCCCTTGCCGATGACGCTGCCTGCAACAGCGAGAACGGCTCCAGCTACCACACAGGCGGCGATTCGCGCACACCAACCGATTACTTTGAAGGGAATCGCACGCAACTTGGTGAGAAAACCGGTTCGCAGGTCAACTGTCAGCAGAGTTAAAATGCCGAAAATAACCATTTCATTCCAGAAAACCTTCCAATAAAAAAACGGATTGGCAACGGTGTGAATGCGATAGAGCATTCCGGCACAGAGATACACAGTAAAAGCAACGGTGATTCCGATGAGACTATCGCCGATGATCCTGCGGATCTTTCCTGCTTTTTTTCTTGGTTTGGCAGCATCAGCAGGTTCAGTTGCTTTCTCGGTTTCAACATGAGCAGGTTCGGACATCTTCGCTTCCTCCGCGATTTCGACCTCGACCGCCTCGGCGAACGATTCTTGCTTGTTATCGGTAATTGTCTTTTTACTTGTTTGCATTGTTGTTCTCCTTTCTATTAAAGTTCTTTTGTCGATGGTTATCATGAAAATCTCCAGAGTAAATGAAAATTTAAAAGTATTGACAGATTTTTGTATTGATAAGATTCTTCACGTCAGATGATTATTTCCCATTTTCTACGGTTCTTTTCATCGGCAGGGAGCAAGTGCGATTTGGATTTTATTATGGCTTTTGACACATCATCCATTTCCCTCTCGAATGGGTCAAAGTCAATACTGGTGTAATCCGCTGTCAGCGTTACGCTTTCGTTATCCCCTATCGTTTCAAGACTAAACGTCACGCTCATTCCATCGTTTTCGTCGATGCAAGGCTTAAGACAGCCTGTATAAAGTTCCTCCAATACGATCTCACAGGAATTCATCAGGCGGCGGTTCATAAATCGGCTGCGACAGAAATCCTCCAGCGATCCCATCATCCCAAAGAAATCCGTGCCGTCTGATTTAGTATTCCATTGCCAGCTCGTGACCTTCATCACAAACTGTCTGGTCTGCTCCTTTTGCGGACGCTCAAAAATCTGCTCCGGCGTTCCTTCTTCGCAAATTTCTCCGTCGGACAGAAACAGTATGCGTGAGGAAATGTCGCGTGCCAGCTGCATCTCATGTGTGACAATCAGCATGGTCATGCCTTCTCCCGCCAGAGAACGCATGACGTTTTTTACTTCCGATACCATCGTCGGGTCGAGCGCGCTGGTCGGTTCGTCAAACAGCATGATCTCCGGCTGCATCGCCAGCGCACGGGCGATAGCGGCTCGCTGCTTCTGACCGCCGGAAAGCTCATCGGGGCGGTTTTTCGCCTTTCCTTCCAATCCCACGCGGCGAAGCTGCCTGAATGCTTCTTCCCGCGCTTCCTCCGCGCTTTTTCCGAGAAGGTCGATCTGGGGTACCACGATGTTTTGCAGAATCGTCATATGTCCGAACAGGTTGAAGGACTGAAACACCATGCCCACCTTCCTGCGCAGGGCGGAAAGATCGGTGTCGGAGGCACAGATGTTTACGCCGTCAATCAGGATTTCGCCGGAGGTAGGCGTTTCCAGACGGTTGATGCAACGTATAAGGGTGGATTTGCCCGTGCCGGACGGTCCGATCAGGCTGATCACATCGCCTTTTTCCACGGTAAAGCTGACGTTTTTCAGCGGTACGGCATTTTCAAATTCTTTTCTGAGGTTCTTGATTTCCAAAATGCTCATTTGTCTGTTCTCTTTTCCATGTATTTTTCAACGGTGCGGCTGCCCGCTTCTATGGCGGTTGCCATACCCCATGTCAGGAAGAAGTAAATCAGGGCAATCAGGAGTAACGGGACAAAGGCTTCCAGCGTATGTCCCCTGATAATATCTCCCGCCCGTGTAAGGTCTGTCACGGTGATGTAGCCAACTACGGAGGTTTCTTTGATCAACAGTGAAAACTGCGTTTTGAGCAGCGGAAAATATATTTTTCTCGCCTGCGGAAGAATAATCCTGCGGAATGCTCTCTTTTCGGTGTAACCGAGCGCCAATGCCCCTTCCATCTGTCCGCGGTCGATGGCGTCCACGGCGTTGGAGATGAGCGCATAGGCTTTTGGCGCGAAAATCATCGTAAATCCGATAACTGCCACCAATGTGGAAGAAATATCGGAAGAAGCGAACACGACGTAATACAGCAGCATCAGTATCACGACCACGGGCAGTCCGGCTATCACTCTGCAATAGGCGGCAATCAACCGGCTGATCCACCGACGCTTCATTCGGTTAAGAGAAACCATGCCAAATGCCGCCAGCAGCCCCAGAACGCCGGAAAGCAGCGAAACCAGAACGGTGGTTCCCATGCCGGAGAGAATCAGTCTGTACCGTCCGTCTGTAATCAGCGTATCGCGCAGTTTATCCGTGATGCCGCCGAAGAGGCTGTACCCCTCGCCGGAGGATTTTTCGGCGCGGACTATCAGCACAAACGCCGTCTCGTGGTAGGGCAGGAAATTCAGCACTTTCTGACGTTCCTCGGTAATAATCAGGGAACCGGCGCAAACATCCGCCTTGCCGGATTCCACCGAAGCAATCAGCGCGGCAAACTCCATTGGGATAAACTCTACCTTGTAATCCAGTTTCTTGGCAATCATCAGAAGGATTTCCGGTTCAAATCCCAGCACGTCTCCGGCGGCATTGATGTATGCGGCGGGCTGCATACTGTCGCCTACGGCGACACGTATTTTTCCGGCTTTTCCCTTCCACGTCTGCTTCGGCATGATCTTCTTGCTCTCGTCAGCGCTTGTCCATTTATTCCACACCGCTTCTATGTCATCGGCGGGTATTTCCGCCAATGCCCTTTCCCATTCGGGCAGGTTTTTGTAATTCTTTGAAAAACCGCAGCCAAACACCGCTTCTTTGAGCGGTTCGGGAAAGAGTGCCACATCGTCGTACTGATTGACATACAAATCGGCGATGGCGGTATTGTTCAGAAAAGCGTCGGTTTTGCCGGTTCGCAAAGCCATCAGCAGCTCAGAGGGAGAAGTATAATAGGTGTATTCCTTCACGTCGGGTACCTTGCTGCTGATGAGCGATTCAAACGGCGCGCCGGTCAGCATACTGATCGTTTTCCCGTTCAGTTCCTCAAAGGAAGCATATTCCGGCGTTCGCTCGGCTGTCGCTTCTCCTTCCGCCATGACCGTAACGGACGCGGTCAGGAAAAGAACCGCCAGTACAAGCCATGCCGCAGTAAATACATAAAATCTGCTTTTTTTCAAAATCATCACGCCCATCTTTATTTTATTTTATATTATACCATACGCTGTCCAATAAATGTCCAGTATAATTAAATAAAATTTTTTTCAGTCATTTTTTATGTTGATTTTTAGGCAAAATCTACAATTTTTTAAATGCAAATTTGTCACTTGAAGAAGATTGACGCTGAACATTTGCTGGACAAGGTATGATATAATTTACAAGTAACTAGACACACCAAACCGAAACTTTAAGAAAAGAGTGTGAAATTATGGTTCGAACAGTTATTCTGACAGAGTTCATGCTTACCATTGCGCTGCTTTTACAATTAATTGGTCTGGCCTTTGCCGTAATGATTGATACCTATCTTTGCAAGGGACAAAGAAAGGCTATGCTGATTATCGTGTCGCTGACTTTTCTGTTAGTTGCCCAGAATATTGCTGAGTATCTGATGGTATTCTACACGGCCGAGCCGTTTGCGAGAACCGTCACAGCAATCATCGGATACAGCATACGCCCCATTATTATCGTGATGTTTTTTGATATCATTGAATATAAAGAAAGGAAACGATGGATGTGGCTTCTGGTCGGGCTGAATACATTGATTCATCTGACGTCATTTTTTTCAAACATATGCTTTACCATTGACCGGAACAATGCCTTTATCAGAGGTCCGCTGGGATTCAGCTGTCATATGATCAGTGGCATTCTGCTGGTGTACCTTTTTGTGATTTCCGTAAAAAGATTCCGGCACGAGAAGAAACTGGAAGAATGTATTCCCTTGCTCAATTTTCTTCTCATTACAGCGGCTGTCGTCACGGACTCGTTGATTGAACGCCAGCTTTTCATATCATTCCTCACGATGGCAATTGTGACCAGCAGCCTTTTTTACTATATCTGGCTGCACCTGCATCTTGTGAGGGAGCATGAACAGTCACTGATGGAAGCGCAGCGCATTCAGATCATGATGACACAGATTCAGCCGCATTTCCTCTACAATACCATATCCACTATTAAGGTGCTGTGCCGCAAAGACCCGGACAAGGCTGCGGATATTGCGGCAAAATTCGGCATTTATCTACGCCAGAATCTGGATTCTCTGGGTATGACCGGAAAGATTCCGTTTCAAACCGAACTGGAACACACCAAAATATACACAGACATTGAAATGGTACGTTTCCGTAATATAAAGGTGGAATACGATATAAGCGACAGTGACTTTTCTCTGCCTCCATTGACAATTCAACCGATGGTGGAAAATGCCATCCGTCATGGCGTTCGGATTCGTAAAGAGGGAATTGTCCGTGTAGTGACCAGACAAAGCATGGGATGTCATGAAATTGTCATAGAAGATAACGGGCAGGGATTTGATGTGAAAGAAGCGGAAACCGACGGCAGCAGCCATATCGGCATCAGGAATGTACGGGAACGGATCAAATCCATGTGCGGGGGTTCTCTGACCATTGACAGTCATATAGGAACCGGAACGACCGTTACCATTCGTATTCCGATTGAATAAAATAATCTGAAAAAAGAGGGAAACCATGAAAATCATATGCGTGGACGATGAAGAATTGCTGGTCGAAGATGCTGTTGCTACGTGTCTTGAACTGCCGCAGATTGATGAAGCGATAGGGTTCAGCTATCCCGATGAAGCGCTGGCATGGCTGGGGAATCATTCGGCGGAGATTGCGCTGCTGGATATTGATATGCCCTCTATGAGCGGCATTGAACTGGCTGCGAAAATAAAGGCGCTCCGTCCCGAGGTGGCCGTCATTTTCTTAACAGGATACTCACAATATGCACTGGACGCTTTCAATGTTCATGCGTCGGGTTATTTGTTAAAACCGATCACAAAGGAAAGACTTGCCGAGGAGATAGCCTATGTCGCCTCTGTCAGACCGATCAAGGCGTCAGAGCGTGTGGTAGTGCGAACCTTTGGCAACTTCGACGTGTTCGTGGACGATAAACTGGTCACATTCAAGCTGGCGCGATGTAAGGAACTGCTTGCCTACCTGATAGACAAACAGGGAAGCAGCGTAACGCGAGCGGAGGCATTTGCAGCCTTGTGGGAGGATCGCCTGTATGATCGCCCCATGCAGAAGCAATTTGACGGCGTGATCAGGGATATGAGAGATACTTTGAAACAATACGGTGTCGAAGATATTTTTGAATTGAAAAACGGAACGATGAGAATCATTCCCGCTAAATTATCCTGTGACGCTTATTTGTTCTTTCAGGGAGACTCTGATGCTGTAAATGCATTCAGAGGGGAATATATGAGCTCTTATGCATGGGCAAGTATAACCGAAGGCTATATGACATGGAAAAAGTGGAACAGATAGTAATGTTTTCGTAAAAAATATTCCGAACATAGCGGTTTATACTGGACATTTACTGGACAGAGAATGTTACAATGCAAAGAGGGAGAAAAACGGCGTAAAGGAGATGTGACTGTGAATTTAATCTGTGTAGATAACGACATATCCATGTTGCGTAGAGTTGAAATGATTTGCAAAAAAAAATATCAACTGGATGAAACCAAAACTTTTTCAAAGGTACGGGACGCAGTGGAATGGATGGAGAGAGGTCATTCTGTTAATATTGCACTGTTGGGAATTGACGGAAATATGAACGGACTTATTTTAGCCCAAAACATCAAGAAGCATTTTCCCACAACAGTGATTATATTGTTGTCTTCTCATAAGGAATTTGCAGTAGATGCTTTCAAAATTCATGCGTCCGGCTACCTGTTAAAACCGGTTACATCTGAAAAGCTAACCGAAGCTATTCAATATGCGATGCAGCTTTGTCATTGAAAACACTTCTGATGCCGTATTGTGAAGTGGGATTATTCAATATTTTTTCAACAAAATTTAATGTCAGGAGGACAGAAATGTGAAACTCATCATCTTGCTCGTCGTCTATGCGGCATTATTCGTGTTAGGAGGGATTCTGACCGGACTTTGCCTGCGACGATGGAAGATCGGGTCTATTATTAAGGAGGATTTTATCATGAAAAAGTCAATATATTTTATAATGTTGCTGTTTGCAGTGCTTTTGGTGACGTCGAGCTGTTCCTATAATAAAGATAAGGATACGACTTCAACCAGACCGGAGGAAAATGTCTCCCTCATGCTCCCTGCGAACCGTTATGCGCTTGCAGGCTCCGTCGAGGTGAAAGGGAGACAGGGAGTATGCAGCGAAGGGAATTATTATTGGGTAAGCGGTTCGACAACACTCGCAAAATACGACAAGGACTGGAATCTCATAGCATTTAACGAGGAACCGTTTAAAGGCTATGAAACAGAGGTCAATCACATTGCAGATATTGACGTTTACCAAAACGAACTGTATATCGGCGCAGAATATTTTATGGACGGCGTGGGGAAAAACATTCAGATAGCAATTTATGACGGAGACACGCTGGAACTAAAACGCACGTTTTCATTTGAAGCCGGCAGCGGTCAGCTCGAATGCTCCGGCATTGCAGTCGATCCCGATACCAAAACCGTCTGGATGTGCTCTTGGGTAGGCGAAGAAAGCGGACGTTACTTGTACCAATATGACCTGATTACAGGTCATTATCTCCGAAAAGTCCATATGCAGATGCCACCACAGTGGATTCAGGGAATTGCCTATCATAACGGCTGTTTTTATCTGACTGCCGACGACGGTACGGCGGACGACAATGAACCCGATCATCTATACCGCACAAAAATCGAAAATGAAGCAACCAATTGCATTGTTACGCTGGAACGTACCTTTGACGACGTCTCCCGTCAAGGCGAAATCGAGGGTCTTACCTTTGACGAGAAAAACGGTACGCTTCTTGTTCTTTATAACAGAGGCGCCCGCATTGTGCTTGGTATGCCCAAAGGTTTCTATGACGGATATGACAGAGAAATCTCAGAAGTGTTTACTTATGAGATCAAATAATAAAAAGAGAGATGCAAGCATATGACAATGGATTTGGACACACTCACCATGCTCTTTCCGTCGCTGCTTTTGTTGCTTGGGCTGGGGTTTATCGTGGTGATCGACCCGTATATAAAGCGCGAGCACCGAAAGATTATGCTCCTTATCGTGGTACTCTGCCTCAGCCTGATCGTTCAGAATCTATGGGAAAACGAGTTTGTTCATCACCCGCACCAATCTGGCGCTGAAGAACGCTTTGTCCGCCTATGGTTATTCTGTAAGACCTGTTTTTTTGGTTCTGTTTTATTATTTAACACAGCCAAAGGGGAAAAAGTGCCTCGGGTGGATGCTGGTGGGGATAAACGCTGCGCTTTATTGCAGTTCTCCGTTTACTAAGCTCTGTTTTGAAATAAGGGAAATGGACTACGCTTCTCTGCGGGGACCGATGTGGCATACATGCTCCGTTATCAGCGCGATCCTGCTTGCTCAGCTCGTGTGGCAGACGATCGTCCGTTACCGTAATATGAGAAAATGTGAGCAGCTTATCCCTCTTTTTATTGTATTGATGATTACTGCGTCTGTTGTTCTGGATTACATGGTTGGGATGGAGCGGCAGCCGGTCGCCTTTCTGACCATCTCCATTGTCGTCGGCAGCGTATTCTATTATACCTTGCTTCACCTGCAATTTGTCCGCGAGCATGAGCGGGATCTTATGGCGGCTCAGCGCATCCAGCTTATGCTCAGTCAGATTAAGCCTCATTTCCTGTACAATTCTCTTGGCGCCATCGAGGAGCTGTGCGACAGCGACCCGCAGGCGGCAAAGCAGGCAACAGTAAAGTTTGCTCAGTACCTGAGGGGCAACGTGAATTCACTCTCCGAGGAGGGTGTGATTCCGTTTGAAAAGGAGCTGCAGCATACCCGTCTTTATCTGGAGCTTGAGCAGATCCGATTTGAGGACGCGCTACGGGTCGAATACGATATCGCCTGTACCGACTTCATGATTCCAACGCTGACATTGGAGCCCATTGTGGAAAATGCCGTGCGACATGGCATCCGAGGAAACGCAAACGGTCAGGGAACGGTTATGATTTCCTCAAGAGAGTGCGAAAATCACTATGAGGTGCTCGTAACGGACGACGGTCACGGCTTCGATCCCAAGACTGTGTATGACGACAAGTCCCATGTAGGCATCAGAAACGTGCGGATACGTTTGAAAACTGTCTGTAGAGGCAGTATAAAGATTGAATCTTCCGCCGGAGGCGGGACAACTGTGACGATATTGCTACCGAAGGAGAAGTAAAAATGCGTGTTTTTGCAATCGACGATGAGCCTAAGATGCTGCGTCTGCTGCATGTAGCCATTGCGCAGGCAGCGCCGGAGGCCGAGATCATAGACTTCCGCCTCGGCGCGGAAGCCGTTTCATTCCTCATGGATACCGGGTTTAAGCCTGACGCTGTATTCTCGGACATTCAAATGCCAGGCATGACCGGGCTGGAACTGGCTGTCCGGCTCAAGAAGCTCGCACCTGATACAAAGCTCGTGTTCGTTACAGGCTTCGACTATGCGCTTGATGCCTATCGGCTGCACGTCGGCGGCTATATTATGAAGCCAGTGGAGGCAAGGCGGGTACGGGAGGAGCTGGATAACCTGTTTCCTCCGTGTTCTCAGACAGAGAACAGACTACGCGTACAGTGCTTTGGATCGTTTGAGGTGTTCTGGGATGACCAGCCGCTGTGGTTTGCCCGCAGGCAGACGAAGGAGCTGCTCGCCTATCTGGTTGACCGCCGGGGCGTTTCCTGCACTGCGGAGGAAATCATTGCCACGCTGTGGGAAGACGCGGAGGAAATGTCAGCCGCGAAGCAGCGTCTCCGCAATCTTGTCAGCGATCTGAGAGCCACACTGAAAACCATCGGCATGAGCAAGGTGCTGATCCGTCAGGGCGGCAATATTGCGATCCTGCCAAAGCTGTTGGACTGCGACTATTACCGGATGCTGGAGGGCGATATGTCGGCTGTCAACGCATTTCGCGGAGAATATATGGAACAGTACAGTTGGGCGGAAATCACGAAGGGCTGGCTGACCTTTCACTGATAAATTGAATATCAATCCGAATATGGGAAATGGGGCGCAGCACGCGCCTCATTTTTTTATCCGACGACCGTTTTTTTGAGACGTTTTTGAACGCTTCTCGGATTATAATGGATACATTCAGACAGGAGGGATCGGATAATGAAGATAATATGTGTGGATAGAAGCGCTCTTAGCCTATCGCGTTTGCGGAGCAGTGTCAGACGCATCGTCCCGGACGCTTCCGTGCGATGCTGCCGGGAAACCAAGGAGGCGCTTGCTTTTGCTGACAGTGATGGTTGTGACGTGCTGTTGAGCGAGATGGATTTGGGCTCATCCAAATGGGATGGGCTGAAGCTTGCCCAAAGCATCAAGAAGTTTCATCCGAACGTCAATATCATTTTCATTACCGCCTTGTCCGAGCGTGAATGCGCCGAAGAGCTGATACGTCTTCGCATCAGCGGTTTTCTCGCAAAACCATGGGTAGAGGAAACGCTTGCGGAAGAGTTTCGCAATCTGCGTTATCCTGTCGCCGGCTTTATTGCTAAGTCCGCGGATGCTCAGGCAGAGATACCGCAAGAACTGTCGCGGGAGCAAATGGAAGCTGTCAGTGGCGGGACGCAGCATCTCGGCATTTATCAGTCGGGATTTCAGCACAAAGACGCGGCGCTTGCGTTTTTTCGGAAGTGCGTGGGAGAAGAAACTTTCCATCGCGCGATGAACAGCACTGAAGGGAAGCGCCATCACTATGTTGCCGCACGCATTTGTCTGAATCAGGCGGACTGGGAAAAGTTCGTTTGGATTGAGAAATACGGATCTCTGGACGGTTTCCCTGAGCATTAAGGAGGCAAAGCTATGGAAAAGAATGAACAGATCGTATTCCGAAGAAAGACGCTCGACCGTATCGCATCCCCGGAGCAGCGACACTAAGCGTCTGCGGACGGAGCTTTTCTTGACTTCGTTATTAGGGAATATGTATTCGTCAACCGATACCCCAAATATTGTTACAAGCTGAATGAATAGCTCCAGACTTGGCTTTTGCCCTTCATTTTCAATCGCTTGCAGATGCCTTGGATCATAGTCCACAATACGGGAAAGCTCATCTCTTGTCATACCCTTTGCTGTTCTTGCTTTCTTTATTGCTTGTCCTATCGGAATAAAATCGAAGTCAAAATCATTGTTTCTTGCGTCCATAAACTCACCACCTTGTATCTGTATAATGCTTCTATTATATTTTACAGAAATGAGAGTTCTTATTGAACGGTTTGAAATCTCTTGTATTAGGATATTAAATCTCCGTTTGCAAGAGATAAAAGTTCATATTTGCATAGTTGATACCATTTATTCAAATGAATATAATATATACAGTATATTTTAGGAGCCGAAAACCCCTATTGACCTTTCCCTTACGGCAAAGTTTATAATATATAATGACAAGGAGGATTACTGTTATGTTATCAATCGGAGAATTTTCAAATATATGTAAGGTGTCAACAAAGACACTTCGTTATTACGCTGAGATAGGCTTGCTTGAACCAAGTGAGGTTAATCCCGAAAATGGTTATCGCTACTATGCTATTGAACAGCTTGAAAAAATGTTGTTAATCAATCGGTTAAAAGCGTATTCGTTTTCGTTAGAAGAAATTAAAGCAATTTTGCAGTCGGAAGAAATACAAGATGATAATTTATATCTTGCTTTTATTCACAAGAAAAAAGAAATCGAAAAACAAGTACATAATTACAGCCAAATTTTAACACAGTTAGAGGACGATATATCGGCTATTGAACAGGGAAAATCTATTATGTCATATATGGAGGAAATAGATGTTCAGCTTGTAGATGTGCCTAAAATGTATCTCTTGTCTATTAGGAAAACGGTGCAAGCTGAAGATTATCCTACCGAATACATCAAGTGTTATGAAAAGTTATTCGAAAGGATTGCAGTTGATAAGTTGACAATGAGTGGTGCACCAATGGTGCTTTTCCATAGTGCAGAATATTCTCCATCTGGTTTAGATACAGAGTTTGCTATCCCCGTACAAGAGTATGTCACAGGCACGAGAGATTTTTGCCCCGGATTATGCTTAAAAACTGTTGTACGAGGGGAATACTCTGAACTTTCTTCGGTTTATGCCAAACAAATAGAATGGGCAGAAAAAGAGGGATACCGATGCACAAATGCTCTATTTGAAGTCTATGTGACAGACCCATCACAGGTTGCCGATGTAAAAGATAATATCACTGAAGTATATTATCCTGTAAGAAAGATTATATCTAAGGATTAAGTTAGAAACTACATTTTGGAGGGAAAACAAATGAGGCAAGAACAAATCGAAAGAATGGAAAATATCATTAACAAAGACTATGCGAATATGGCAGGTATGGTCATAATGAAAGACGGCGAAGCCGTTTATGAAAAATACTTTAATGGTTGTACCGAAGCCAACCGTATTCATATTTTTTCTGTAACTAAGAGTATTATTTCTATACTGATTGGGATCGCAATAGATAAGGGGTGTATAGATAGCGTTGATCAAAAAGTATTAGAGTTTTATTCAGAGTATGCTATCAAAAAAGGTGAAAGAACGATACAAAATATCACGATCAGAGATATGCTTACAATGACTGCTCCCTATAAATTCAAGTTTAATCCTTATGTAAAATACTTTACAAGCAGTGATTGGGTAAAGTTTTCTCTTGATGTGTTAGGTGGGAAAGGACATATAGGAGAATTTAGATATGCTCCTATTGTTGGACCTGATATTTTGTCGGGTATCCTTGTGAAAGCAACAGGACAATCAGTATTCGATTTTGCAAAGGAAAATTTATTTGCTCCATTAGGCATTACTGTTGAGAAAAATGTCATTTTTCACAGTAAGGAAGAACAAATGGATTTCTATAAAGCAACTGATATAAGTGGTTGGGTAGCAGATCCGACAGGCATAAATACAGCAGGTTGGGGACTTACTCTTTCACCAAAAGATATGGCTAAAATCGGACAACTATTCTTGAACGGCGGTATTTGGAATGGAAATCGTATTGTATCCGAAAAATGGGTTGCTGATAGTACATCGGAACAAAGCAGATGGAAACAACGTAATTTGCCATACGGATATTTGTGGTGGATTGGAGAGCCGGATAACGGTTATGCAGCTATGGGTGATGGCGGCAATATTATTTATGTTAGTCCTGATAGAAATATGGTTGTTGGAATTACATCTCTTTTCTATCCAAGAGCAAAGGACAGAATTGAATTTATTAAGAAATATGTTGAGCCTATTTTTGATGAGGAAACATAACAAGGAATGGCGATGCAACAAAGTAATCTTTGCCGATTAGACACTGAAACTGACCGATAAGACAAAAAATCACATTTCCTCAAAATGAGCTGTTATAATTATAATCGCACATTACTGATATGGAGGAAATGAAATTTGGAAGCCATAAAGACGATTAACCTAACGAAGAGGTATAAGGATTTAACCGCAGTTGATAGATTAAATCTACGTAACTATTCAGTAACCAGGGAAAAATGCCCATAAAGAAGAGAGCGCAGCGCTTCAAAAGCAGTAAACCCATTTTTGACAGCGGTGGATGTAAAGGACTTGAGAATAAGGAAATCTTTAGCGCCTTGCTCGGAACGAAACGTGCCAATTACCTTGTTTTTCATTTTGATCATACGGAGATCACGTTCCGCCTGATTGTTGGTAAACGGAACGAGGGGATTATCTGCAAAACGACAGACGTCTCCCTTGTGTTCAATAAGGCGATCAATCAAGGCGCGAATGGTGCCTTTCTTCGGTTTTCCTCGTTTTCCCTTTTCCTTCTCCGGAATGGGATTTTGCCGCACGCCCCTTTCGAGAATCTCATCATAATGCACTTTCAGGCATTCCATGTAATGCTGGCGTGATGTGATTTCCGGATGCTGATTGTAGAAATCAGCCGCTTGGTGCATGGCAAGCAACTGATCATACATCTCGCGCGCCCACACCTGCTCCGGATGATTCTCGAAAATGCCTGTAAGCTCACGTAAAATATGAGCGCAGCACATAGCGTGTTCCGCTTCGGTTGCTATGAAATACGATTGCCAGAAATCATGTTCCACGATCCCTTTATACTCCGGAAGAAAACCGATTTGTTCCATCGCTTCCTTCCCTCGCTTTTTGGAAAGCGCATAGTAAGTCAGATTCGCCGTACACATCACATGAACATAGTGCAGCTTACCATTGACGTCTGCTCCTGTTTCGTCACAATTCACAACAGGTTTTTGGTGCAAAAGTTGTGGAAAAGTATCCACGACGGGATTTGCTACTCCCGCCGCACTGTGCAGCATATTGGCAACGGTGCCAACACTCGGTTTGATACCTGTCAGGTCTTTGATGATATTGCAAAGATTCTGCATCGCCACCATTCCCTGTGTGTTCAGGATACATATCAGCGATTTCAGATCAGCGCCGTAAGTGACTGTTCCTTTGATTCCGGCAGGGCGTTCAGCGGTTTCCTGAAAGCCGTTGCAATCGCATTCCATTATCTGATATTTGACAGTTTCTTTCTTAACGGTAACGTCAACCACATAACAAGAGTCGTGAACCTTCAGATTGGCGCAGTTCTCCCTGTGAGGACAATCCGCACAATGCTTCGGATAGATTCTTTCAACCCGATCCGGACGATCAAGTGCCATATGGTGTCCCTTATGCCCCTTTTGTCCGCCCGCTTTTTTTCCGCTTTTCTTTCGCAGACTCTTGGGCGCAGGCTTTTCGTAACCGTCTGATGATGGTGGTTTACTGCTGTTATGGCTGTTCTTATGCAGCTGTTCTTCCAATTCCGCAATTCTTGCTTCAGCTTTCGCTAATTTTGACTTGGTCTCCTCTAATTCCGTAGTCAGTTTTTCTATGGTTGTCTGCTGCTTTTTGATTATCTCAAGAAGCTCCTCATATGTTGCCATTCCCATAACTTCACCACCATTCCTTTTCTTCAGCATACCACCTTTTTCGCTTCTTGTATATTGACATTTCGCTGATTTTTTTCTGACCCTTTCCGTTTTTCAACTTTGTGCAGAATTTGTGGATTTCTTAGGGTGACTGAATAGTTACGATATTTATTCTTATTTAGGGAAAAAATATTCCAACGGTTCAGCGTTATCTGAAAATCTCGTGGCAATGTCAGAAGCAACCGGCGGAGGACCTGTTTCTTTTGCAATCAAGGTATTTAAGCCCGGTGTTTATTCGCTTAAATCCGAGTTTCAATATCGTCCTAAAGGAGCAGATACATACACTTCATTGGGCGAAAAGACCTTTACTGTAAAGGCAACTGCCGAGGAGTTTACCAGAACGGCGGAAAATAAAGGAATCATCCAGCCTCCTACCTGTACCAAAGCAGGGAAGAGTATGCCCGAGGAATACAATAAATGTTATAAATGGGGCGTTGAGTATTTTTCCGATGAGGATTGCAATGACGATAGCACGATCGTTCTTTTACCTATAAACCCCCTCGGTCACGCCTGGGATGATGGAACTGTTACCACTCCCGCCACTTGCTCCGCTGAAGGAGTAAAAACTTATGTGTGCAAGAACGATGCCGATCATACCAAAACAGAGAATGTTCCGAAAAATTCCGATGCGCACGAATGGGGAGAATGGACTGAAGTTACTCCTGCCAACTGCGTCGAAAAGGGAACCCGGAAGCGGGTCTGTTCGCTCAATAGTGAGCATTCTCAAACAGAAGATACAGCTATCGCGCCAAATAACCACAAGAGCGACCTGATATATGTTGAGGAAAAAGCTCCCACCATCTCTTCCTATGGAGAAAAAGCTCATTGGGAATGTTCCGACTGCGGTAAGAAGTGTCTTGACAAGGACGGTAAAAATGAAGCAACCGACGCCGATCTTGTTATCGACAAGCTTGCTTACTCCTACAAAGCGTCCGCGTACAAATGGGTCAAGGGCAGCAACAGCGGCTGCTCTTTGACAGCCGACAACAACTATTCCGGTATAGAGGCGTTTGAAAAATTTGATTCGCTTTATATCGATCGCGAGACGGTTGCCAAAACAAATTACAGTCTTGAAAAGGGCAGCGTCATTATTACTCTCAAGCCCTCCTATCTCAATACTCTCAAAAACGGAAAGCACACCGTCAAGGCTGTCTTTTCCGACGGCGGAGAAGCGGAGACTGTCCTCAGCATAGAAAATAAAAGCACTGAAAGTCCCTCCACGGGAGACGACACCACGTTCGTGCCGGTGTGGGTGGTTCTGATTCTTTCCATGATGTCTGCCGCGTTTTTCTTCGTAAAGGGACATTACACTAAGCGCAAGGCTTTCATTAACATTCCTTCTTCTGACAACGAATTCCAGGATATGTAGAACTATAAAACCGTAAATTTTGTGATGCAGTGTTCTTTCTTTGAAGGCGCACTGTCTCAGTAAAAAGGAGAAAAACTACTATGAAAAAAAACATTATTAAGTCAGTATGCTTCGTGCTGGCGGCTATCATGCTTCTTGCGCTCGCCGCTTGCGGCAAGGAAAGCGGGACATCTAACGTCTCGGACAAAGACGAATCGGCTGACTGGCAGAACATCGTCATGAACTTCATTGGCGAGTATCAGTGGGAAAGAGCACACGCTTTGGTCGAAGCCGAGGGAAACGATGAGGCAAAAATCACAATTGAATGGGGCGGCAGCGCTACAGAACTCTCCCGCTGGGTCATTACCGGTAAGCTTGACCCCGAGACTTTGACCGTCAATTACACAGACAGCGTTAAGTCCGAGATTACATACAATGGCAACGGCGAGATTGAAAAGGAAGATGTCATCTATACTGACGGCACCGGCAGCGTTGTATTCAATCCTAAAATCCCGAAAGAATTATACATAGGTAGAATCGAGGGAAAGATGAAAAAGGGAAAGAATATCTTTTTGAAAGGCGGTAAGAGTAGTAAAAATGGGTTTGGGGTTAGAGTCAATATAGACAGCCCTGAGAGACTTCATTTCATCAATCACATCCTGCATATTGTGATTTTTGAACCAATCATGTTGATGCATAACATTTTTGATTTGAGAAGAAAGTATGAGAGCAATATATTGAACAAACAAGCGCCCGTCCATTGCAGCGGAAGAATGTATACGAAGACGTTTCATGTCAAGGTCATTCTTGAGATCATCGAAATGCTTTTCAACTGTATCTTTCATACGATATACTTCGAGTGCCTTCACAGCATCCTTAATGTCGTTGGTGGCAAGAACAAACCAGCCAACCGTATTCTTTCTGTATTTGTCAATGGCAGCCTGATTGTATTCAACTTTCCGACCACGTTTAGGAGTTTCCCTGACAACAAAGAATCTTTCATAATCTTTCTGATGTGCTTTGACGGTTTTGCCGGAAACAAGCTCCTCATACTCCGTAAGCAGCCTGTGACCGAACTTTTTTTCATCCAGTGCAGCCTTCACGCTGTCAAAATAGGTGTGCAAATAAAGACGGTGCCCTTTCCACTTGGTTAGTTCTGTATCGGCATAGAGTTCGTTTCCGAGAACATTGCAATAATGCCGGTAAGAAACCATTTCATCATTGCGATGGCGTTCTACGGCATCAAGCGCGAGAGATGTAGTAAAAGGAACTCCTACAAGGAAACGCATATGCCTTTTGTACATTGCGTCAACATTATCTTCGCTGTAAAAACCTTTATCCATAACCATATGCAACAGCTTTGTGTCAATCAGATCAAGTCGTTTCAGACTTTCGTCCATGGTACAGACATCACGAATACTGCCCTGTATTGTTCTAAAAAACAGAGGCAGATGACTGGTGTGTCCGCTGACCATAAGCAGATTAATTTGCGGCAGTTTTTCCTTGTCTCTGTTGTATCCGTAAGATACGAATTCGTTTTGTTCACTGTAAGAAGATACGCTCGTTATATCCATGCAGTAGTATTGGTCGTTTCGGTTTTGTTTGATCCATATTTATGCTGAAATATAAACTCAACAATTGATACAATTTAATTATTAAATCCCATTTTCCTAAAGGGGGTAAGTTTTATCCCGAGGGGGGTAAGTTTTCCGAACACGAAAAAAAACAGCCGATTTTTTACATCGACTGCCTCGGAATGTAGATTTTTTCATATTTTGATGATACACTTTACATAAAAATGCAAGTACCTCCAAAAGCCCCTGTGGAGCTGATTTTTTTAATCAGTCGACCACAGAGTACTTAGGATTTAATAGATGGAATCACGCCACGGTGGCAAAGCATTCGGGATGTTCGTCCGGATTCACAAGAAGCTGGTAACTGCTTCCCTCGTCCGTTTTCTTTTGCCCAAGGATTCGCAGAAGCGTCAGCTTGTGAAGTGTCGCATAAGCGTGGGATTCCGAATAATTCAGGGTGGCAATGTACATCTCACAGGAGAAATTGTCGCACCCGAACGCATCGAATATTTCCGTGACGGTTTTCTTCTGCCCCGGCCTGAGTACCGGAAGATCATGGCTGACTTCCCGGTTGATGATAAAACCTCCGAAGGAATCCGGACGTATCAGTCCGAGCTGCATGGCAAAATCAGTGTCGTTTTTCCACATACATTCGCTGTGATTCCACGCCTCATAATCGCTTTGGAGCAAAGTCCCTTTCGCAAGGCAGCGGCGCAGGTTTTCGGCAAGCCGCCTGTCTCTGACAGAACTGGATGAGTTGGCAAGGATATCCAATTGCTCATAAACGCGTTCTGAATACATATCGTTTCTCTCATAATTGTCACCATGCCCCGGAATGTCGTCTTCCGCAAAATATTCCGGATTGTCATTCGGATTGACAAGCATACGATAGGTGTAGGCGCTGCTCTCCTGCTTTTCCAGCACGCCAAGCATGGTGAGCTGACGAAGCAGAACATAGGTCTTGTCCTTTGTGTGTCGCATGACCGTCATTGCCATCTCCGTACTGAACTGTTCGTCATGGTAACTCTCATACAAAGCATTTACAGCCGTTCTCTGAAGGGCAGTGAGCGGAGGCAATATCTCAGGAATGGCTCTGTTGATCCGGTACATTCCGTTATTCAGCTTGGTAAGGATGCCCATCTGCACAAGAAGGGCAAGCTCGGTTGAC
This sequence comes from uncultured Ruminococcus sp., assembly GCA_902799245.1. GTDB lineage: Bacteria > Bacillota > Clostridia > Oscillospirales > Acutalibacteraceae > RUG762. Next base: position 8,308 of record CADBZY010000027.1, on the reverse strand, counting down.
ATACTGAAGTAGCTGTCAGAATTTGAGTATTCAGCGGAGGTAATCAGACCTTTGTGTATACAGGAGAATATCAATTCGCCTATGCGTCTGTCTTTTGCCGATTTATGTGAATTGAGCAGCTTACTGATGGTACGCAGAATCTCCTTTGAGTAATCGTCCGGCTTAAGCGGCGGTAAGTCCCTGCCGAAGCGATATACCATCATCTTCCCTACGCGGCGGTCACCGCTTTCAATCAGCCCTTTGTCTTTCAGACTGTTTACCAGATTGCCCGCCTGATCCAGCGTGATTCCGCACCCGGAGGAAATGTCATCGACCGTAAAGCTGTCAATCCCCTTATCCAGAAAGCTCAGAAGCAGTCTGGCGCACGATTGCCTCCGGGAAGAACTGTTTTCAGCTAAAGTTAAAAGCTCATCACGCAGTCGCAGACTGCCTACCTCATCGTCAATGATCTGTGTCGGCGTATAGTCGATCGGAACCTCGGGGGTATATAAAGTCTCAATATCTGTTATTTCTATCTGCTGGGTATCGGTCGGTTCGTTTGTTTCTGCGCTTTCCTCCGGATGCTCGACTGCTTCATGTTGCGGTTGACCGGGCGGAATCAGCGGTATCCGTGCTAATTCCGTTTCTGATTCGTGCAGACTTTCTTCTTCCTGCTGCGCTTTCAGTTTTCTTTCGTCAATTGCTCTTGAAAGCAGGTCGAGGAAATACTCGATAAAATACGTCAGGTCGCCGCCGTTTTCCTCCCGGAGAATGTTGGCGACCGCTTCATAATAGGCGTAGCTCTTTCTGGCAATCAGAGCGGAAAGGCTCACTTCTCCGAAAAAGGTATAGCCCGCTCTGATCAGAATTACGCTGGAGAGAATGCGCCCGAGACGCTCGTTGCCTTCCGGGAACGGCCGCACCGCTGAAATGTAGCCTTGAGCGACCGCCGCTTTGACAAGGGGATGAACGTCCTTTGACGCAAGGAAACCGCAAAGGTCGCCCACTCGTCCGGGCAATGCGTAAGGCGGAGGATATTCATAAACCTCTCCGCCTTCGAGCAGGCTTTCCTCCAATTCAAATGAGCGGTAGTCCTGACCGCCTTCGTCCATGCCGTCGGTGAGAATTCCAACCAACTCACTCATGTAATTCTCATCAACCAATCTGTAAAGATTCCCGGAGGCAAAGCCCGCCGCCATTCTGTTGTTGGCGATCAGCTGTTCCTCGATGTCGCGGGGTGCTCTGTCATCGGTAAGAAAATTCATCGCGTCCTGAATGGTGATCTGGGAGCCGTCCACATAGCTTGTGTAGAATACTTCTTCCAGCGGCGAAATGGGAACGGAATCCGTATAAGGGTCAAAGTCGGATTCCATATCATACAGCGTTTCGATGATTTTTTCGCTTGCCGCCACCATCTTCTCGGTTGTCACATACCAGTAGGGAGAACCTTTGCCGTTATAGAGGGGCAGCACGGTGCTTCTGGATCGACGCCTGTTCAGAAGCTCCTGCCACAGAGCGTCGGGTTGTACTCCGAGGGGAATTCTCGTAATCATATCGCGCTTTGACGAATATTGACGATCCATTTGTCTGAATAGCTTTTCACGATCCATAAATAATCTCCTTAACTTGTGGCTAAAATCATCCAAAAATCAACTTGCAATACGCAACAAAGCATGATATAATGACAAAAGAAATAAATGTCACAAAATATATATCAAACGAGGTGGAAAAATTGGCAACGAATTTTGGATTTATGCCGGTGCAGACGGGCAAGCGGTATTTTATCAGCTATAAAAATGAGGACACGGCTCGTGTGGGAGAAATTACCCGCCGGCTCAACCAGATGGGCGTGCCGATGTGGTACGATTACGGCATAGAAAAGGGCGAAAGATGGAGCGATGAGATAAACCGAAATATTGAAGAGTGCGAGGCATTTATTCTTTTTGCTACAAGGAAGCTATTTGCCGCTGAAGACACATGGGTACGCAAAGAATTTCGTCTTGCCAGTATGAGCCAAAAGAAAAAATATGTCGTATGGTTAGATGACCTCAATCCCTATGAAAATCCCAATGACGTTCACAGTAAACTGAAGTCTTGGTTTGTAGATGTGGACGATTTGCAGGGAATCAGAATGGCAGGAAAAACGGTCGAGCATATCGCATGGAGCATGGTTACGGAATTTCATCTGATACAGGGAAAGAAGCCGCAGCCGCCGTCACCGACGTTCCAGCCGCCTGTGACGCAACCGGTAAATCAGCCAAATCCGGCGACCTATACTGCGCCAATTCCCCAACAGCCTGCTACAGCGACAAAGCCTGCCCCCGTACCGATTTTCAGAGACAGCACTCCGAAGCAAGAGCAGATGAAACCTGTTATCCAAAAATTGGTCAAGCATACTCCGCTGATCGTGACCGTTGCGGTGGTGCTTGTGATTGCAATGGTAAGCAGCATATGGGCGGTAAGCCATTCAAACAGCAATCCTGCAAGCGATTTAACAAGTAGCTCTTCAAGCGACTCAACTGACGATTCAACAGAAAGTGTAAAGTCGTTGTCGGAACTTGGAAGCGTATCAGTTGGGGATCATTTCACTTTCGGAAAATATCCGCAGGGAGCAAACGGTGAAGAACAGCCGATCGAATGGCGTGTGCTGGCGGTAGAGGACGGCAAGGCGCTTGTCATTTCGGAAAAGCTTCTTTATTGTGTAGAGTACAATGAAACAAGGACAGATGTAACATGGGAAACCTGCAAACTGCGAAAATGGATGAACAATGATTTCATCAGCAAAGCATTCAGCAGCAGTCAACAGGCAAAAATATCAACCGTTACCATTCAGAATCCGGATAATCCTTTATACGGAACAGAAGGCGGCTACGCCACGCATGACAGAATCTTTGCACTCAGCATAGACGAGGCAGAGAAATATTTTTCATTCGATACTGACAGAGAAGCATTTACCACAGACTACGCTCATAAAAAAGGTTATGATGTTAGATGGTGGTGGCTTCGCTCGCCCGGCGAACGTGGTAGTAGCGCCGCGTTCGTGGACGGCTATGGCGACATCACTCAGTCTGGTAGCAGCGTCCGTGACAATAGGGTTGCTGTTCGCCCCGCTTTCTGGCTGAATCTATCAAGCGACTCAACTGACGATTCAACAGAAAGTGAATCATTAGAAAAAATAGGCAGTCAAATTGATATATCCGATCTTTCGGGACTTAATGCTGTATATAACGGTAAGTATTATACGTTCACTTTCGGAAACTATCCGCAGGGGGAAGACGGTGAAGAACAGCCGATCGAATGGCGTGTGCTGGCGGTGGAGAACGGCAGGGCGCTTGTCATTTCGGAAAAGCTTCTTGATTGTGTACAGTACAATGAAACAAGGACAGATGTAACATGGGAAACCTGCACACTGCGAAAATGGCTGAATAATGATTTCATCAGCAAAGCGTTCAGCTCAAGTCAACAGGCAAAAATAATCACTGTCACCAATCAGAATCCGGATAATCCTTCACGCGGAACAAAAGGCGGCAACGCTACGCAGGACAGAATCTTTGCACTCAGCATAGACGAGGCAGAGAAATATTTCGGAAGTAAAGACGACAGAATGGCGGCGCCGACAGAATATGCAAAAAAGCAGGGTTGTTCTGTAAGTGACGGTCATTTACTTCCAAATGGTGAAAAAACGGGCGATTGGTGGCTCCGTTCGCCCGGCGGCATAAGTTATGACGCCGCGTACGTGCTCAGCTTTGGCGGGATCCAACAGTACGGCAACGTCGAGGGCAATTACTGGTGTGTTCGTCCGGCTTTCTGGTTGAATCTATAATAAAAAATCTTCAAATCTAAAAATCATCATATCATTAATCCATTTTCGATTTTTGGAGGGTTGCTTTTCAGATTTACATTCGACACACGAATGTAAAATAATTCGCTTGATGTGATAGAAAATGCATAAACAGAAATCCCGGATATTCCCCGTTTAAACGGCGCGGATTATCTGGGGTTTTGTTTTTCATTGAGCGGTTCCGGTAAAGTAAAACTTTCCCAAAATATCGGACTATACAAACTCACGTAAATACGTCATCCACAGGAAAAGATACCGAAAAGTGATGCTCTGAAAGGCAAAGATCGAT
>CADBZY010000027.1:0-4181 GCA_902799245.1 uncultured Ruminococcus sp. | reverse complement strand
GACTATGCATCGTTAAATTAAGAAATGCCGTAAATCCCGTGTTGATGCGGTTTCATCGAAATTTACATGCATATAGTCCGATAAAATGAGAAACTTTTAGTAAAGTTATCAGGCGATTAAAGACATCATCGAAACTCAGGTATAGGAAAAAATTGAGGTCATTTATGCAACTGTACCGGGATAGAAACATCGAGCTTGAAGAAATACGGCAAAGTCTCTCCGGCTTTCACGGACATATGAAGCACGGCAGCACCTTTCATTTGCAGAAGAAAGCACTTGCATCTTTTTCGCTGAGACGGTCGGATGAGTTTACGGAATGATGATAAAACATACTGTCGGTCGCGCAGAATCCTTCTCTCCCTGTCAGACATCGCTCAGTCCCGCCTTGATTTCGGTGCCGTCCTTGAATATCACGCGGATATCGTCCTTGCTGTAAACCACCATGTGATCTGCCATCGTCATCCAATCCTCCTCGCGGAATTCCGTCAGTAGATCGCGCTCACGAAGCTGCCGCAAATGCATTTCTATACAATGCCGGCGGGAGGTCTTTTCCTGAATCTGTGAAGTGACGTGAGCGTAGCGGCTTTTGATGCTGTCGTACCGCTGGGCTAATTGGTTGTAGCGTGTCTGATAATCGTCCTGATCGATGGCAAAGTGGGCATTCTCCCTGATGCAGCTCTCTATCATGTCGGCGGCGATTTTTATCTCGGTTTCCAGTTCGGCAAGCTCCCTCTCCAAAGCGGACGTATCAAGGCTCCGGCTGAGAACGTCCTCATACACGGCGATGAATTCCTCCCTGCGGTCGATCACCATATTGGCAGCATGGAGGAACAGCTTTTTTATCTGATCAGGCGTCAGAGTAGGCGTTGCGCATTTCCTTGCGCCGCTGAACTTGTGATTGCACCGCCAGACTGCCTTGCGGTATTTCGTGTTGGAATGCCAGATTTTCGAGCCGAAGCACCCGCCGCAATCGCCGCAGATGATCCTGCCGGAGAATACGCTGGTGGCATAGCTGTGGTCTTTGCTTGCCTTGTGCGCCGTAATAATGGTCTGCACCGCTTCAAAGGTATCGGGAGAAATGATGGCTTCATGGTTTTCGCGCACATAATACTGCGGCACCTCGCCTTCGTTTTTCTTCTTTTTCTTTGTGAGAAAGTCCGTCGTGTAGACCTTCTGGAGCAGCGCGTCGCCCTTGTATTTTTCGTTGGATAAAATGCTTCTCACACAGCTTGTGTTCCAGACCGCTTTTCCTCCGGGCGTGGGAATGCCCTCGTCGGTCAGGATTTTGGCGATCTGCCCTGTGGATTTTCCGAGGAGGAACATTCCGTAAATGCGTCTGACCAGCTTTGCCTGTTCGGGATTGATGACGAGATTGCCGTCCTCTCCCCGGTCGTACCCGAGAAATCTGCCGAAGGGAACCGTCACCTTGCCGTCGGAGAACCGCTTGCGCTGTCCCCATGTACAGTTTTCCGAGAAGCAGCAGCCGATCCGCCTTTTCAGCGGCAAAGGCTTTGAGAAGCAGGTCGCAGTAATACGCCGAGCCGTGGATATCCGACGCAATCAGTAATTTCATTCCGGCTTATTTCCTCCGTCCTCGTTCAAAAGCGACAGCCGCCCCAAATCCAGCCACATGGCGGGTCGGACGCTGATCTCGCCACGCTCAGCGGAATACCCCTCCACACTGGGGCATCCGTCCGTCTCCACCGCCATCCGCCAGTTCTCTTCGCCTCCGGGCGTACGGAGCCACCAGGTGGCTCGATACGTCCATTTTGATGTCAGAGCCTCCGTTCGTTTGCGGGAACAAATCAACAGTCCGCCGTTTATAGCAGTGTGGGAGCCTTGCAGTCTTTTTTGTATAAGTTAGATTTTATTTAACAGACTGCAATCCATTCTTTTTTCTTTTTACCCAAATTACCATTACAACTGCGAATGAAATCAATTGTGCAACAAGTACTCGAACAATCATCAGTTCGTCTGTTCCGCTTTCCGTAGACAGATGTAATAAATTTGTTGCAATGCAGTTGTTGAAGAAATGATCTGCCATTCCTGCATAAAGACTTCCTGTCATCCGATATAAAAGCAACCATTTTACTCCCATGATTCCGGCAAGAATGACATACCCGATGCTTAAACCGATAAAACCGACAAGGTTGATATCACCATCAAATAAATTATGAAGAGGTGTCACAATATGCCATATTCCAAACAGGAGCGCTTGAATCAGCATTGCGGTCTTTTCAGAATGATCTGTTTTAATGATTCCGTATAACAGCCCCCGAAATGTACCTTCTTCCATAATCACATTGACAATGTTGAAGAACACACACATGAGGATAAAGCCAATGCCACTGTGAATCTCTGCTGTGCCAGTTAAAGAAAAACCCATTGTAAAGAAACCGAACTGAACAGACTTTCCCTGACCCTTCAGAATCAGAAATTCAACAGTGTAGGCAACAAAGAAAGCTACGGTAGCAAGTGTCAATCCATAGACAATATTTCGCACAAATCCGTCATTCGCAAAACCTATGTCACTGCATTTCCACTGTAGGATTCGCAGGATCAGCCAGAGAACTAAAATGCCAAACAGCTTGTTAATAAAGTTCTCACCCAAAAAGGTTTCATCCATCCGCAATACAATTGCTTCAAAGGCATGGACTGCAACCAAAATACAAAAAATCACACAGCATGTTTTAATACTGTTTTTTAAAATTGAATCTCTCATAATTTTGTCCTCCGACATCTAAATCACTAATTCAACCCGGCTCGAGTGAGTTTCACGACACATTCTGTATGACCGATTCGGCAAAAAACTCCACTTCTTCTTTATTGGCGGATTTTCTCTTGGTAAAAAGCAAGAGAGCCACCGCGCTGCCGCAATCCGCGCCGCCCACAGAACTGTCATTGACCCATTCCGACCAGTCCCCGCGCAGCTCCGCCTTGTACATATACCTGACCACTTCGGCAAAGCTCAGCAGAAACAGCCTGTCTTCCGCCTGCAAGCGCAGGAGAAGCTCTTTGCCTGTCGAAAAATCCTCCGACGCGGCGTAGGAACGGCTCCCTCCGGGAATGGCGCCACGCCATCTGTTTTCTTTTAAAAACATAACGGTTCCTCCCTGAAAAACAATATTTTACATTCATCATTGTACTGCATTTTGTTCTGTCTGTCAAGGTTCCGATTGCTTTTTTGCTCGGGATGTGGTATCATAAAAGCAAATCCCCCCACCGGGGAAAAGAAAGGAACATGAAACATATGAGAATCGGACACGGATATGACGTTCACCGTCTGGTGGAAGGACGCAAATGCATCATCGGCGGCGTGGACGACGGCTGTTGCCGTAAGCGGTGAAAGGCTTACCGCAATGACGGCAGGTGAAGGAATAAACCGCTCTTCGCCTGACTTCCTGCGGATGTGAATTCCACCATGCCTGTCTGCATTCCGGGCAGCAGAATTTCTTCTCCCTTTTTCCCGGCGTATGCACAAGCTCTTTTCTACAATGCAGACAGAGTTGTGCCGGAGAATTGTCCGCAGAATTATCTGTATTTTTCCCAAGATGATGGGAGCGGCAGTACGCCTTGACGCTGTCCTTTGACAATCCGACGGCGTTTGCAATAGCGGTGTAGCCCAGCCCCTGTCCTCTGAGTTCGGTTATCTTTTCCCTTTGCTGATTTGTCATGTCTGTTCCTCCAGTCAGAAAATAGGAGATGTCCCCCTCACTTTCTACTGGAGAAAAAAAGGCAAAGTGGTCCGCTTTTTTTCAAAAAATTTGATTGCGTGTATTTCTGTTGGGGTGTACACCTACTGTGAGCGGATATCGGTTGCGTTTGTAATGACAACAGCAATACAATTCAAGACGACAGGTTCTGCGGAGATACACGAAAAAAGCCGTCCCTGAGATGCATGAATTTGCATTACACGGACGGCTTTTTTTTCGCTATGTGTATCTTTGATTGGTATGTGTTTACTCTGAGTTTTATTGGATGTATTGAATGAATTATCATACACTCGCCCACAGGACGAAATCAATCTTCTTTGTAGGACTCATATCGGTGAATTCAGGGAATTCCCGGTCGAATCTTTGAAGCTATAAATGAGCACGATAAAAAAGTGCACAAAAAATAAGGACAAACGGACCCGAGAGAGGTATAATGTAATTGCTAAACACATTTACCCACGGGAGCGA
>CADBZY010000026.1 GCA_902799245.1 uncultured Ruminococcus sp. | reverse complement strand
CTTTTCATTGGAACTCCTTCCATATGTCCTCAGATTGACAGGTGATTTTTTGTCTTGTGATTTATTTCCTCTTGACAATGGTCACTTCATAACAGAATCCGGATAGTGGAGTCCGGAAATGAAACAACGCAGTATATTGAAGAGTATCGTCCGATAGATGTGGAAGTTCTACACTTTGAGAACAAAGAGGAATTTGATTCCTATGCGGAGAAACTTGCAAAAATTCCGTTAAACTTAGCAGCTGAACTCTGCGAAATTCGCGTTATCATGCTCCCGGATCAATGCGGTATCTTGGCTAAAGCACATCACATTGTAAGCGACGCATGGACTTTGACTCTGATTGCCAACCAGTTCTACTCTCTTGTCAACGGTGAGGAACCAAAGGTATATTCATATGTGGAGTATATCGGATCAGAAGATGAATACCTGCAAAGCAAGCGCTATCAGAAAGACCGCGAATTCCATTTGCAGCAGTTTCAAAAATGTGACGAAATACTGTATCTTTCCGACAAAGAATCACATAGCTATGAATCCAGGAGAGCGACCTTTGTCGTTGATAAAGAAACGACTGCGACGGTACTTTCTTACGCGAAGGAGAGAAAGCTGTCCCCGTTTGTTCTGTTTTCCTGTGCGTTAGCGGTTTATTTCAACAGAACCAAGCAGAACGCGGAAAAATTCTTTATCGGGACGGCGGTGCTCAACCGGACCAATGTCAGAGAAAAGCACGCCATGGGAATGTTTATCAATACCGTTCCCATGCTGATGGAGCTTGACAACAGCGCGTCCTTTGCGGAGAACCTCGCTTCGGTGAAATCCACAGCCTACTCCGCGCTTATGCATCAGAAATTCAATTATGGCGATGTGCGTGCGGAGTTGCGAAGAGAATTCGGCTTCAGTGAAAAGCTCTATGATGTGATGATCAGCTACCAGAACGCCTCTCTGACCGGGAATGGAGGAACAACCACATGGTATCATTCCGGCTGTCAGACCGAAAGCCTGCAAATGCATATAGACGACCGCGACAATGAGGGCATATTCCGCATCCATTACGACTATCAGACAAAAGTATTTACGGAAGGCGAAATTGAGCGGCTTCACATGCACATCATGAATCTACTGCTCAGTGGGATTGCCGATGATACACAACTCATACATAATCTTCCCATGCTGACGGAGGAAGAAAGAAAAACCGTTCTCTATGATTTCAACAATACCTACGCAGCATATCCCAAGGATCGGTTCATTCATCAGATCATCGAGGATAACGCGGCACATAATCCGGAGAAAACGGCTGTTGCAGCTTTTGATAGAACACTGACTTATGCACAGCTCAATGAAGAATCCAACCGCATTGCCCACGCCCTTTTGAAGAAGGGCATCGGAAAAGGCTGTTTTGTCGCGGTGCTTCTTCCGAGAAATTCACACCTGATTCCTGCTATTCTCGGTATTCTCAAAACGGGAGCGGCATTCCTTTCGCTCGATCCGTCTTATCCACAGGAGAGAATTGACTATCTGACTTGTGAATGCAAAGCGGCAATCCGGATAGATGAAACAACGATTGCTGAGCTTCTTAACGAATCAAACGATGATAATCCTGACGTTAAGATTGAACCGGACGATTTCTTCTGTGCGCTTCATACTTCCGGCAGCACCGGAAAGCCAAAGCTGACCGTACTGCGTCAGCGAAACCTGCTGAATTTCCTTTACGCAAACGCTTTATTTTGGCGTGATGTAGAGACGGTTATTTCTGTTTCAATTGTCACATTTGATGTATTCATGCAAGACTCGCTTCTTTCGCTGGCATACGGGAAAAAGGTAGTGTTGGCAAGCAACGACCAGATATTCAACCAGCATGAATTTGAAAAGCTGTTTGAATCCGAAAATCATGTGATGTTCCTTTCAACTCCCACTAAACTGATCGCCTATATCAAGCAGAGCAAAACGAGAGCTTTTATGAAGAAAATCAGTTCGCTCATAGTTGGCGGAGAAGTATTTACTGATGAGCTATACGATCTTTTAGTCGAATGCAATTTCGGCGGTAACGTGAGAAATGGGGAAGCACAAATCGTCTTCAATGTTTACGGTCCTGCGGAAACAACGATAGGTGTTTCATACAGCTCCGGGGTACTTTGTACCCCCCACGCGTGATATAAATACACATATCACTATATTCAATGCTTACGGTCCCGCCGAAACTACGTTGTGGGTCACGAAGGACTGTCAAATATACAATGATTAAGACAAAAGTGAAACATGACAAATAATTCAAATGTAGGAGTTGTTTGTCATCAAATGATATTTTTTCTCAGATGAGCAACTGGGATAAAGAGGTGATTTATTATGAGACTGACAAAACCACAACAATTGATCTATGAAATGGATAAATTTGTCGGAGGAAGTATTTCCGTGATATGCGGCAGCTTTTTAATGCCGACGGTCTGTGATGTTGTCACATTAAAAAATGCAGTCAACGAGCTATTCCGCCGGAACGATGCGTTGAGAATCAGAATTGTGGATTCAGGTGCTGCTGTTTCACAGTATATTGATGATTTCACTCAAAAAGACGTCGAAGTTCTATATTTCGATGATAAACAGGCATTGGATGCGTATTGCGGTGAATATGCAAAACTACCGATCGATCTGCACGGTGTTTTATGTGAACTGAAAATTATCTATCTGCCTGAGCAATCCGGAGCAATATTGAAACTGCATCACATTATCAGCGACGCATGGACTGTCGCCATGATTGCAAATCAGTTTTATTCATTCGTAAACGGAAAAGATACAAATTCGTACTCCTACGCAGAATATATTACGGCTGAGGATGACTATCTGCAAAGCAAGCGTTATCAGAAAGATCGTGATTTCCATTTACAGCAGTTCGGCAAATGTGAAGAGATTTTGTACCTTTCCGAGGAAGAGAAGCGCAGTTACGAATCTGTCAGGAAGACATTCGTAGTAAACCAGGCGGTTACCGAAACCATTCTACAATACGCCAAAAGGGTGAAATTATCACCTTTCGTGCTGTTTACAGCTGCACTCGCTGTGTATTTTAACAGAATTAAAATGAATGCCGAAAAATTCTTTATCGGGACGGCAGTGCTCAATCGTTCAGGCGTAAGAGAGAAGAACATCATGGGTATGTTTATCAACACTGTTCCCATGCTGATGGAGCTTGACAACTGCGCGTCCTTCGCGGAAAACCTTGCGTCTGTGAAAGCGTCCGCATATTCCGCGCTTATGCATCAGAAATTCAATTACAGTGATGTTCTTACCGAGCTACGAAAGAAATTTGGGTTTAAAGGAAAGCTGTATGATTATTCCATAAGCTATCAGAACGCATCACTGACGGATGCAAGCTGTTCGACTACATGGTATCATTCCGGCTGTCAGACTGAAAGTTTGCAGATGCATATTGATGACCGCGACAATGAGGGCATATTCCGCATTCACTACGACTATCAGACAGAAGTGTTTACGGAAAGTGAAATTGAGCGGCTTCACACGCATATCATCAATCTGCTGCTCAGTGGAATTGCTGATGATACACAACTCATACATGATCTTCCCATGCTGACGCAGGAAGAAAGAAAAACAGTTCTCTATGATTTCAACAACACCTCAGCGGAATATCCCAAGGACAGATTCATCCATCAACTGATAGAGGATAACGCAGCACATAATCCGGAGAAATTGGCTGTTGTCGCCATTGACAGAACGCTCACCTATGCGCAGCTCAATGAAGAATCCAACTGTATAGCACACTCGCTGATGAAAAAGGGCATCGGAAAAGGCTGCTTTGTCGCGGTACTTCTTCCGAGAAATTCTCATCTGATTCCTGCTATTCTCGGCATTCTCAAAACGGGAGCGGCATTCCTTCCGCTCGATCCATCCTACCCGCAAGAGAGGATCGACTATCTGACTTCTGAATGCAAAGCGACATTCCGGATAGATGAAACAACGATTGCTGAGCTTCTTGACGAAACCAACGGGGATAATCCTGACGTCAGGATTGAACCGGACGATTTCTTCTGTGCGCTTCATACATCCGGCAGCACCGGAAAGCCCAAACTCACCGTACTGCGTCAGCGGAACCTGCTGAATTTCCTTTACGCAAACGCCGATTTCTGGCGTGATGTGGAAACAGTAATTTCCGTGACTATCGTTACATTCGATATTTTCATGCAGGACTCGCTTTTATCTCTTGCGTATGGGAAAAAGGTAGTGCTGGCAAGCAACGACCAGATATTCAACCAGCACGAATTTGAAAAGCTGTTTGAATCCGAGAATCATGTGATGTTCTTCTCAACTCCCACTAAGCTGACCGCCTATATCAAGCAGAGCAAAACGAGAGAATTTATGAAGAAAATCAGATCGCTCATTGTCGGCGGGGAAGTATTTACCGACGAGCTTTATGACCTTCTAATTGAATGTAACTGCGCCGGCGATGTGAGAAACGGGGAAGCGCAAATCGTATTCAATGCTTACGGTCCCGCTGAAACAACGTTGTGGGTCACGAAGGATACAAAAAACTTGAATGAGAAGGAATAAAAGAATTTCAATAGGAGGAGATCGTATGAAAATCACAATAGGTAAACCTATCGCCAATACGCAGATTTACATTTTGGATAAATATCTGCAACCCGTTCCTATCGGCGTGACAGGCGAAATGTGTATTGCGGGCGACAATGTAGGGGCTGGTTACCTCAATCGTCCCGAATTGACGGCTGAAAGGTTCATCGACAATCCGTTCGGAGAGGGTAAGCTCTACCGGACAGGAGACCTTGCTTACTGGCGTGAGGACGGAAATCTTGTCTATGTCGGCAGAAACGACTTTCAGGTCAAAATCAGAGGTCTTCGCGTTGAACTCGGCGAAATTGAAAATGCTATATCTATGGTCGAAGGCGTCATTCAATCGGCGGTAGTTGTGAGAAAAAATGACGAAGGCAGACAACTGATCTGCGCGTTTTATACGGGGAAAGAATATGAGCCTAAAGAAATCCGCGATATCATCGGAGAAAAGCTGCCTCAGTATATGCTGCCGCATATCATTGTAAGGCTTTTCTCCATGCCGCTGACGCCGAGCGGAAAAATCGACAGGAAATCCCTTCCGGTTGTCGATCTTTCGGTTATCACAGCGGCGAATGAGTATATTGCGCCTGTCACCGAACGCGAGAAACTGATGGCGGCACTCCTTGAAAAAATACTTGAAGTGAGACGTGTGGGACTGACCGATGATTTCTTTGATTTAGGATGTGACAGTCTGAAAGCCATCGCGTTTGTTTCAGAGTGTCAGTATGAGGGAATCTATTTCAATTTGCAGGCGGTGTTTGATCATCGCACGATACAGAGCCTTCTCGCCTATATTGATTCGGTAGAATGTGTGTCTCCGCAATATTCCGATGAGGAGTTTGAAGCCGTTCATAAGGTGATAAGTGACAATCGTCCCGAAAAGATTATCATGCCGGAGGAAGTTCCGGTCGGGAATCTGCTGCTCACAGGCGCGACCGGCTTTCTCGGTGCGCATATTCTCGCGGAATTTCTGGATAGTGATAACGGAATGGCTTTTTGCATCGTCAGAGGGAAAGGAAAAGAGGACAGCAAACGCAAGCTGTTGGATACGCTCCGATTCTATTTTGACGGCAAATACATCGACAGCGACAGGCTGATTGTTTTCAGCGGCGACCTGACGAAGGAGCAATTCGGTCTCAGCGATGAGGATTACAGATGGCTGCTGGAAAACACCGATACCGTCATTCATTCCGCTGCAAGCGTAAAACACTACGGTTCCTATGAATTCTTCCGTGAAACCAATGTGATTCCGACGCAAAGACTTGTCGCTTTCTGCCGGAACGCCAACAGCAAGCTGATTCAGATTTCCACGACCAGCGTGGCGGGAAACGATTTTGACAACGGAATCAGCCTTACGCAGGGCGAGAAATCAGTCGTTTTTTCAGAAAGCGATTTATACATCGGTCAACCGCTCGACAACGTTTACGTCCGCAGTAAATTTGAAGCGGAGAAAGCCGTGCTGGAGGCAATGACACAAGGTCTTTCCGCCAACATCATGCGCATGGGAAATCTCACCAATCGCCGGAGTGACGGCAGATTCCAGCGGAATTACGAGTCCAACGCCTATCTGAAACGAGTAAAGGCAATGGTAGAGCTTGGCAGTATTCCTGAGAATTTGCTCGGACTTGAAACGGAGTTGACCCCGGTAGATGACGCTGCAAAAGCAGTCATGACCATTGTGCGCCACTTCAGGTCTGACAGAAATGTGTTCCATGTAGAGAACGTCCATACTCTTTCTTTTGAGAGAATGCTGAAAATTCTTGCGAGAATCGGTATCAATATCAGGTCTGTGACGGATGATGAATTTTCCGATATTCTCCGCCAAACCGAAAGTAATTCTGAATTAAAGCATATATACGAAACATTCGTGGGCGAGATCGGTGCGGACGGACGTCTTCATTATGAAAGCAACATCAGCATTGGAACGACTTTTACGGAAAAATACCTTGAGAAACTTGGTTTTGACTGGCACGAGAGCGATGAGGAATATTTTAAGAGATATTTTGATTATTTCCGAATGATTGGGTACATAGATAATAGCCTTACCTTCTAATGCAAGCTGTTTAGCGCCGAAAAGCATCAGTACAAGATTGTTTTGAGTAAGGGTTAACAACTCAATGAAAGCACTTCATAGTTGTTAGCATACTTGTCATCCTCTTGGGAATTTAAGGGTGCACCGAAAAATTCAACCGCCGGAGCGGAAGAACTGCAATTGAGATGCAGCGCCGCTTCGGCGGTTTTTTACGATTCAATTTCATTGTGTGAATGTAATTGCATGATATCAACGTATTCTTACTATCTGTCCATACGGAAAAGAAAAAGAATTCCATTTTTTATTGGTTAGTTCTTTGCCGGAAATGACAAATGAGAGCATCTTTAAAAACTGATTGTGTGAGCAAATCAGTAACGAACCATTAAGCTCACTTGAATATTTATTCCAGAAATGTACGACTCTTTGATAAAAATCCTCATAAGATTCTCCGGATGGAGGAGTAGCGAAGACGTCAAATTTATTATCAAAAAACAACTCAGGATATTTATCTTTCATTTCAGAACGATATTGACCTTCAAAAATTCCCATGTCGCGTTCTAATATCTCAGATGTATATAAAACTTCCGAAGTATCGTGATAGATTATATACTGATCGATAGTTTGTTTGCATCTTACCGCCTGAGAGCAAATGATGTTGTCAAATTGATAATCGCTAATAATAGGAGATGTTTCAAGCACGGGAAGATTCAAACTGCGCCCATTTATTTTCCCTGAAATATTATGTTCAGTTTTGAAATGACGAAGAACGAAAACTTGATTTATCATTCAATTATCACTTACCTAACGTGTTTCGTGAGTATTCGATGCAAGGAACTAATTCCTTGACAAATGTACCGTTTATATAATGATTACCACAAGCGAGAAAATCGTATCCGTCATCAAATGCCCTTATGGTTTTCCTGTCGCAGATAATATGATTCTGAGAGGATATTTCAGACGGATAGCGTTTACCGGAAACATCCAGAACCAGTTGGTTTTCCTCTATACTGATACTTCTGATACCGTCGATTTTTTGTCCCCAGCCATGAGGAATCATGCAAATCTTTCCTTTGCTTCCTCCCAGATCAATCTGGAAATTATTTTCTCCGATTTCAAAAATATAAATCGACTTGCCATAAGCGGAAAAGATGGGAACCTGAGCGCCAATCGGCTCAGCAAATGTTCCGATTGCGATAGACTGATCGGTAGGCATATAATAGTGGTGCTTCATCCATTGTTGATCATTCTGGAATGATCCTTCATTGATTTGTTCTGCTATCCATCGGTGAATCTGTTCGTTATAGGTCTGGAAATTCTTGGTCATCTGAATAAAATAGCGAGCATCTTCATCTTTTAGATATCTGAAATATCTGTTGCTGTTTTCTGATTTTATATTCTTGATTTTGTTACTGTACCAGTTCCCTTCTACGGGATATAAGCCCATGTAAGAATGTTTCAGTTCGTTTGCAGAGGAATGAAGAACAAGATAATAGGAACCATCAGATTCATCCTTTGCAATCAAAAGGAAGTGATTACCGGATGTGAAGCTGAAAGAATAACCCAGCCATGCCCCGGCTGTTCTTGCATAGTCGTCAATTTTCCGGTAAAAAGCATCATTATCGTTCAGATAGGTTTCATCAAAGCGGTCCAGTTTAAAAACGCTGCTGGTGCAGACATTGACAGTTGCATCTACCGGAACAATGTCAATGCCGCACTGCCAGGTTACAAGCATACCGGTTGCAAATCCTCCCGCAAGTCTTCGGACATTGTTGGGGAATCCAAGGTCCAGCGAGGGATAAATATGACAATAGCTGCGTTCACTTCTGTCGTGTTTCTTTATCGCTTCCGTAAATAATCTTTCAGTTTCGCGGATATAGGGAAGCAATACATTTTGTGAGTCATCATCCAGAAGGTTGCCCGGATTATAAAAATCATCGTATGTCTGAATTTTTCCGAAAGGTATCAGCTGAATATTCCGTTCTTCACTCGCATACCACGTGCTTTTCACATAACTCTGAATCTGCTTTTCGTAGAGCTTATAAAACCTTATGTGTGTATATCCTTTAGCGCGGAGGTGCTTTCTCCATTCCATATGAAGATTTCTCGCTTTAAATAATTCGTCCTCATTATCATTGATGTCCATATCAGGATAAATGATGGTAGAATTTTCCATGATTGCTTCCAGATATTCCAAATGAGCAAGGTATTCAGAATCCTCACAGGTATAATAGTCAGCGACATGGCAAGTATAGCTTCCCTTGAATTTACGGGTATAGTTCCATAACTTATTGCTGCGAAACAGCATAAATTCATCGGTGATAACAGAATGGTCTACCTGAAGCAGAGGCAGAAAATACACATATAGTTCTACACCTTTTTCTTCACAGAGCGAATAAAAGCCGTTTTCAAGCGAGTTGATTGTACTTTGAATATCAGAAATGGGATCGCCGCATTTTCCGTCGTCATCAAAGATGATCGGATCGGTCAGCAGTACGGATATTTTGGTAAGATTACCTGCTTCGATGGATTTTTTGAGACATTCCGAAATGCTTCTTTCGTGGCTTCTGTCAAAGGCTTCTTTTATACAGGAACCTGTAATAATTATTTCACCATGTGCTGTTTCAACGAGCTTTCTTCTAATGTTCCAAAAATCGTCAAATCTGACGTTTACCAGCGGTTTGCGCCTGAGTAATTCCAAATCTTTATCAACGGTAGCAAAATAGCTCATCATCTGGGCGTACTGCGTTACAGGAAGATTGTCATATAATAAAAGAATGTCCTCCTGCAATACAGAAAAAATAAACAGCCACCAGAAGAACTCAGCATATCTTTCCTTATGGAACAGATAAAGGAAGGCCTTCCGCATAACGTCGAGTTTTACATCTTTTTCATACAGATCGTCGATAACGGACTGTTTGCTGTTAGGTCTGATTCTGTCAATCAGATTTTCAGGCTCGGACCTTAATATTTTTTCAATTCTCACCAAGCCACGTAAAGCAAAACCAGGATTTAAGGCGTCTTTATCAAAAATCATGGAGAAAAACGAAAGCGCATTCTTTTGCAATGAAAAATGATCCGCGATTCTTTCAGCTAAAGTATATCTCAGACCGATAACCGCATTTTTTCCTCTTTTTGCCTGCAGTAAGTCTGTCAGAATTCTCCCTTCGATTTTTGGTTCTTCAAACAGATCACTGTTTTCCGAGTAAAACTCAGGAGAAAGAATGCACTCAAGTGTTTTCGCCCTTGAATGAGGAGTTGACAGTGAAAATGTCTTTTTAAACAACTCATCAGATTTTAAGAAGCTGTCGCAAGAAATAATTTCTCTGATTAATTCATCCGTACTAAGCATGATTTTTTTATCTTCAGG
This sequence comes from uncultured Ruminococcus sp., assembly GCA_902799245.1. Classification (GTDB taxonomy): domain Bacteria; phylum Bacillota; class Clostridia; order Oscillospirales; family Acutalibacteraceae; genus RUG762. The sequence goes on along the minus strand of CADBZY010000026.1, from coordinate 15,137 downwards.
CATCCTCTTACCTCCAAAGAATAGACTCGATTAATATATATTATACAGTATTAAATTCTTCTTGTAAACTGTTTTTATTTAAAATAATGGGGAAAAATTCAATTTTCTCCCCCTGTTGATAGGAAAGCAAACATTCATCGTATCATAATTACATTTAAACAAAAAATGATAAAAGTATACTAAAAAATGTGTGAATAATGTATTACTTACACATTTTTCATTTTATTGTCAAATTATGGAGATACTTCATTATTATGCTGAACCTTTGCATTATTCTCAAATGGAAAAAAAGAAAAAATCATATTATAATGATTATAGTAAACAAGGAATAAAGCTATGAGGAGTGAGTATGATGATCAAATACGATGAAGAGACAATTTTACGAATTACCATTATCCTGATCGTTGGGGTCTTCCTCATCAGACTCCCGGTAATGTGCAGACCAAGACTCATTGAGCTTAAGTACCTTGCTGAAACGGATTATGCAAAACAGGATCACGAGTACAGATTCAGGATTGAGATGATCAAGGGTGGCATTTACCGCTGCTACATCGAGCGCGCTCCGTTTCTTTTCGGGAAGAATTACTACCGCTACGCAAGCAATTTTGCAGAAGAAAGAGAAACCGGTCGGAGATATATTCTCTACAACGGTAAAATCACAAGTGCTGAACAGGCAAAGGGGATTTGCGCCAGGTGGAGCAACGCCAACCAGACGTACATAGACTTCTGCCGCTCAGATCATTTATAAGAGAGGAAGATGCTTTATGAAAGAATTTACATTTGTCGTGCTGATTATTTCCGAGTTTCTGGTCGGAATCTTCTCTGTGTGGCTGATCATACTGTGCAAGCATTTGTTCACAGGTCTTTTTACCACCTGTGCTTCTATCGCCGCTTGCTACGGTGTTTACATGTATGTTTCCTATATCGCGGAGGCAATTATCTGGGCAGTGCGATTTGCTGCGGTCATTGCGATTGTCGCATTTGTACTTGGCTTCTATCCAAAGTCAAATCGAGCCGAAGTATAAGTGCTGCCCGAACAAACTGAAAGAAGGTGATTCCAATGGGCTGATAAGATACTACAGAATTGTGTCATTGGGGAACGGAGAGGTAAAAAGACAATACGGATAAACCACCATTATAAGGCTTCTGGATACCGCTGTTTTACAGTGAGTGTCTGGAAGCCTTTGATGTTTTTGTCAAAAGATGCTGTTCATGAATGTGAAATTAATCTGAATAAAATATGAAATAATTTAAATATCGTTCAAATATATTGCATTCTCATTCATAATTATGTTACAATAACAAATAATGGCTATTTATAGTCATCGAAGGGAGGGCGAACATTGTGTCAAAACTGGAAGAATTGACGGTAGGCAGCAGCGTCAAGGGCATTGTCAGCAATGAGGCGGTGCAAATCGTGGCTGTCAAATGGTATGGAAGTTCCGTGCTGGAGCTGACCTTTAAAAACAGCCAGGGCAAAGTCGGCAACGAGCTTGTCTACAGAGAAGACGAAGCGAGGCTTGAAGTGCAGGACGACAGCCTGCTCTGGAGTTTCGATGCGGACGGCGACACCATGCGACTTGTTTCGGAAGCTTACCGTATCCGTATGGCGCATTTGTTTGACCCTTATCTCGCAGTGCATACTTCCTCCATTGAACCGCTCCCGCATCAGATTTCGGCTGTTTATCAGGAAATGCTTCCCCGTTTGCCGCTGCGTTATATTCTCGCGGACGACCCCGGTGCCGGTAAGACCATCATGACAGGTCTGCTGCTCAAGGAACTGATGATACGCGGCGACCTGAAACGCTGCCTGATCGTTTCCCCCGGCAGTCTTTCGGAACAGTGGCAGGATGAACTCTACAACAAATTCCACCTGAAATTTGAGATACTGACCAACGACCGGTTTGAATCAGCCGTGAGCGGCAATGTCTTCGCTGAAACCAATCTTTGCATTGCACGATTGGATAAACTCTCACGCAGTGATGTGCTGAAAGAAAAGCTCATGGCGACGGAGTGGGATTTGATTGTCGTCGATGAAGCGCACAAGATGTCGGCGAGTGTCTGGGGCGGCGAGGTCAAGATGACCAAGCGTTTTCTGCTGGGACGGATGCTCTCGAATATCACACGGCATTTCCTGTTGCTGACGGCGACGCCTCACAACGGCAAGGCGGAGGACTTTCAGCTCTTTATGTCGCTCATCGACCCCGAACGGTTTGAAGGTGCTGTGCGTTCCGGCACACAGGCAATCGATGTGTCTGACGTCATGCGCCGTCTGGTGAAGGAAGACCTGCTGAAATTCGACGGAACACCGCTTTTTCCGGAGCGCAGAGCGTACACCGTCAATTACGATCTCTCCCCGCGGGAGGCTTTGTTGTATCAGAGCGTGACGGAATATGTGCAGGAGGAATTCAACCGCGCCGACCAGCTTTCCAGCGATCACAGAAGCACGGTCGGATTTGCGCTTACCATCTTGCAGCGGAGACTTGCGTCCTCTCCGGAAGCGATCTATCAATCCCTGCGCCGCCGCCGCGAACGGCTGGAACACAGGCTGAATGAAGAAAAACTCGGCAGGAAGGCGGATGAATACCGCACATCCCTGCACCTGGATACGGACTACGATGACGACGATTACTCCTCCGCCGAAATGGAGCAGGAAGAGGAAAACGTAGCGGATCAGGCTTCCGCCTCACGCACGGTCAATGAACTGGAAGCGGAAATCGAAACGCTCAAAGGGTTGGAACGGCTCGCAAACGACGTGCGTGTGAGCGGCTGTGACCGCAAATGGGACGAGCTTTCCAAGCTGTTGCAGGACAACGAATGTATGTTCACGCCGGACGGTCAGAGGGAGAAGCTCATTATCTTCACCGAACACCGCGACACGCTTCGCTATCTCACTGACAAGATCACCACATTATTCGGCAGCGAGGACGCTGTCGTCACTATACACGGCGGAATGCTGCGGGACGAACGCCGCAAAATCGAGCAGCGATTCCGTCAGGACAAGGATGTTCGCATACTTATTGCGACAGACGCGGCGGGTGAAGGCATCAATCTGCAACGCGCCCATCTGATGATTAATTATGACCTGCCGTGGAATCCGAACCGTCTGGAACAGCGTTTCGGGCGTATTCACCGTATCGGACAGACAGAGGTCTGTCACTTGTGGAATCTGGTTTCGCAGGAAACGCGGGAGGGTATCGTCTTTCAGAGGCTTTTCAGCAAGCTGGAGGAAGAACGTGCTGCACTGGGCGGCAAGGTTTTTGACATTCTGGGCGATATGACATTCAACAACCGTCCTCTGCGCGACCTGCTGATCGAGGCAATCCGCTACGGAAACGACCCGAAGGTGCGGGAAAAGCTGTGGCAGGTGGTGGATCACTCCATGAACACCGAGAAATTCCGCGAGCTGATCGCTGAGAACGCGCTCACGGAGGACACGATGGACGTGTCAAAGGTCATGGAGATACGCGCCGAAATGGAGCGCATGGAAGCGCACAAGCTCCAGCCGCACTTTGTGGAAGCCTTCTTCCTACAGGCGTTCAAATCGCTGGGCGGCAGGATTCACAAACGCGAACACGGCAGATATGAAATTACCTCCGTGCCTTTCGCTATCCGGAACAGGGATATGCAGATCGGATTCGGGGAATCCGTGCTGACGAAATACGAAAGAATATGCTTTGACAAGGAGCATTGCAATATACCCGGCGCGGTGCCTGCCGTGATGATCTGTCCGGGGCATCCGCTGCTGGAAGCCACAAGCGACCTGATACGCGAGCGCTACGGAGACGCGCTCCGGCGCGGTTCGGTTTTCATCGATGAAAGCGATTACGGACGCGACCTCCGTCTGCTTTTTTATATCGAGGACGGCATACAGGACGGAATTGTCCTGCCCGACGGCGGGAAGCGGATTATCTCCAAGCAGATACATTTTGTGGAGATGAAGGAAGACGGCAGCGCGTTGAACGCGGGCTACGCGCCTTATCTGGATTATCGTGCGCCGGAGCCTGACGAACTCACCGCCATTCAGGATTTTATACGGCATGAGAAATGGCTGACCAAGGGCGTGGAACAACGCGCGGAGGAATACGCTATTTCCGAAATCATACCTCCCCATTTTAACGAGGTAAAAGCCCACCGCACCGAAATGCTGAACAAAATTGCCAAAGCGGTCAAGGACCGTCTGACGCAGGAGATACGCTATTGGGACTTCCGCGCCATCGAGCTAAGGGAAAAGGAAGCCGCCGGCAAGGGAAACCAGCGTCTGACCTCCGCGAATGCCGCCAAACGCGCCGAGGAACTGGAAGCGCGCATGAAAAAACGCCTCGCGGAGATCGACAGCGAACGCATGATTTCCGCCACGCCTCCGATTATTGTGGGCGGTTCGCTGGTCATTCCGAAGGGACTGCTGCATATTCTTATGCACCGTCCCGCGCCGGACGCTTCCGGTCAGGGCGACCGACAGGCGATGGAATACGCGGGCATGAAGGCGGTTATGGATATCGAGCGGAAGCTGGGCTTCATTCCTGTTGACGTCAGCCGGAAGAATTGCGGTTATGACGTGGAATCCGAGATACCCAAGGAGAAGCAGACCGGCAGCGGCTGTCTGCGCTTCATCGAGGTCAAAGCCCGCGTCAAAGGAGCCGAAACCGTCACCGTCTCCAAGAACGAATTGCTTACCGCGTTCAGCGTTTCGGACGAATACATACTGGCAATCGTGGAAGTGGACGGACAGCATACCAAAACGGTCTATCTCAGACGACCGTTTGAAGGCACAGACAAACCGAGCTTCATGGAAGTAAGCCGGACATTCATAATTTCAGACCTGATCCGCAACGGAGAAGTGGTCTATAAGGAGTAGCAAATGAGCCATGAAAAAGAAACTGATCGAGGTCGCGCTGCCTCTGGAAAAAATTAACGCGGAATCCGCACGTGAAAAGTCGATACGCCACGGACACCCCTCCACGCTGCATCTGTGGTGGGCGCGTCGTCCGCTGGCGGCGGCAAGGGCTGTGATCTGGGCGTCGCTGGTAGACGACCCTTCCTCGCACCCTGATCAGTTTCCGACGGAGGAAGACCAGAACCGCGAGCGTCAGCGGCTTTTTAAGATTCTGGAAGACCTCGTCGTATGGGAAAACTCCAACGATCCGACCGTGCTGCAAGCAGCAAAAGATGAAATCATGAAGTCCACCGACGGCAATCCGCCCGAATTGCTTGATCCCTTTGCAGGCGGCGGCGCGATACCGCTCGAAGCGCAGCGTTTAGGGCTGAAAGCCCACGCTCACGACCTCAACCCCGTGGCGGTCATGATCAACAAGGCGATGATCGAGATTCCGCCCCGATTCGCCGGAATGCCGCCGGTCAATCCCGACGCCCGCCAAATGGGGAGCATAAGAACCGGCAGCGGCGCAAAGGGACTCGCCGAGGACGTGCGCTACTACGGCGAGTGGATGAAACAGGAGGCTTTCAAGCGCATCGGTCATCTCTACCCGAAAGTCAAGGACAAGGACGGCAAAGAACACACCGTCATCGCTTGGATATGGGCAAGAACTGTCAAGTGTCCCAACCCTGCTTGCGGCTGTGAAATGCCTTTGGCAAAAGACTTTGTTTTGAGTAAGAAAAAACAACAGATTTGGGCTAATCCATTTTCTGAAAATAAAAAAATAACCTTTGCTTTACACTACTCTGGAAAACCAAAAATAATTGGCACGGTATCCCGAAAAGGTGCGGTCTGCTCAAAATGTGGTAGTCCGGTTGCGTTTGATTATATACGTGAAGAAATGAGAAATCATCGGTGTGGTTCCACATTAATAGCTTGTATTGGAGAAGGAAATAAAACTCGTGTATATATTCCTGCAACCACTGAGCAGGAAGCAGTAGCCAATGTTCCTATGCCAAAAGAATACCCAGAAGGAAAACTTGCATTTTACCCCGGTCATCTCAACACAAATCTATATGGTCTGGACGAATTTTATAAATTGTTTACACATCGCCAACTCACAGCTTTGACAACATTCAGTAATCTTGTAAAGGAAGCCCAGCATAAAGCCGAAACGGAAGCGGTATTGGCGGGATTGCCGGACGATCATATTCCGCTTTCCGAAGGTGGAAACGGAGCATTAGCTTACGGTCAAGCGATGGGCGTATATTTGTCTTTTGTTGTAGATAAGTTGGCTGATAGAGGTTCAAGCATTTGTAGCTGGGATTCAAGTCGCGATGGTTTAAGAAATACATTTGGTCGCCAAGCGATACCTATGGTATGGGATTATGCAGAGGGAAATCCTTTTTCTAATTCGTCAGGTTGCTTTGATAATATGCTGGATTGGGTTATAAAATGCGTAGACAATTTTCCGTCTGGTAAACAGGGAACAGCAGAACAACATGAGGCACAGATTGATTGTGGATTGCGTAATATTATGGTTTCTACTGACCCGCCATATTATGATAATATTGGGTATTCCGATCTTTCTGATTATTTTTATGTCTGGCTTCGTAGTTGTATGAAGAACAATTATCCCGATCTCTTCCGCACAATGCTTGCACCAAAGGACAAAGAGTTGATAGCTACTCCCTATCGCCATGAAGGTAGTGTGGAAAAGGCAAAGAAGTTTTTTGAAGACGGTATGCTGGAAACCTGCCGTCATCTTTATCTCTACACGCGGGAAGACAATCCTGTTACCATTTATTATGCCTATAAGCAGAGCGATTCCGACACGACAGAAGGTACGGCTTCGTCAGGGTGGGAAACCATGCTTTCCGCTATTATCGAGTCAGGCTTTTCCATCACTGGCACATGGCCGATGCGAACAGAAATGGCTAACCGTTCTGTTGCGTCAGGTAGTAACGCCCTTGCTTCTTCCATTGTGCTGGTCTGCCGCAAGCGGGCGGAGGACGCGCCGGTCTGCACACGCCGAAATTTCATCAACGAACTCAAGCGGGAACTTCGCCCCGCTTTGCTAAAACTGCAAAGCAGCAATATTGCGCCGGTTGACCTCGCGCAGTCCGCCATCGGCCCCGGCATGGGCGTTTTTTCCAAATATTCGCAGGTGCTGGAGGCGGACGGCAAGCCGATGAGCGTCCGCAGCGCATTGAAGATTATCAATCAGGAGCTTGACGTCTACTTCAACGAGCAGGAAAGCGACCTCGACAGCGAGAGCCGCTTCTGCGTCGATCTCTATTCGCAGTACGCCTTCAACGAAATGCCCTTTGGCGACGCGAACACCCTCGCCAACGCGAAAAATACCTCCGTATCGCTCATGGCGTCGCACGGCACGCTTTTCGCCCAGAAAGGCAAGGTCAGGCTGCTCGAACGCCCCGAGCTGCCCATTGAGATTGACCCTAAGAGCGGCTGCGTCTGGCTGCTCTGTCAGCAGCTCACCTACCGCATGGAACAAGCCGGCGTGGAGGGCTGTGCCAAGGCAATTATCAAGTTAATGACCGACGACAGCGCCGAACGCGCAAAAGACCTTGCCTACCGGCTCTACACCATCGCCGAGCGCAAGAAATGGGCGCAGGAAGCCTTCGCCTACAATTCCCTCGTCGTCGCGTGGCAGGATATTATGAACCGCGTTACCGAGCTTCGTTCAACACCCTCGTCCGGTCAGACATCTTTGTTTTAATTTTTTCAGAAAGGAGCGATATGAAAATTGGCTGAAAATCTGGAATATGTACAAAAGGGATTCCGCATTCTGCTGCCGCAGTTTGCAGGTTATCTTTGTCAATCCATGAGCCGGGAATACGGCAAGGGCTGGTGGCAGGAAGTTTTGATGATGCTTGGCGATCAGGCAAGAGATCTTCCTTCCGGCGGCGAATATGCCGAACTGATGGATTCGCTTGACATAGCAAACTGCCTTCGTCTGCTCGACAAAGAGTGGAACAACCTATTTAGAAGACAGCTTTCCATCGATCACCGCACATGGGCAAAGGAATTGATGGGCGTCAGAAACACGTTTTCTCACATCGGTTCTAAAGATATGAAACAGGACGACGCGGAGCGTGCGCTCGACACCATGGCGCGTCTTTGCGGCGGATTTGACATGGAAGGCGCAGAGGAAATACGTACCCTTCTGCGGGAATTGCGCTACGGCACGGCGATGGGTTCCACATCCGTGTCGCAGGGCAATGCCGCACCGACTCCCGCCAAGAAGAACGACGAGGTAGGCGTTATCACAAAATCCAACGGGTTCAAGCTGCCGAGCTGGCGAGACATTATCGAGCCGCATCCCGACGTGGCACAGGGCAGATACCTCAACGCGGAATTTGCCGCCGATCTCTCGCAGGTTGCCAGAGGCGACGGCGCGTTTGAGTACCGTGACCCCGTGGAATTCTTCGCCCGCACTTATGTCACTGACGGTATGAAGGGACTTCTGGTGCAGGCGTTGAAGCGATTCAACGGACAGAACGGCGAGCCTGTGCTTCAATTGAAGACCGCGTTCGGCGGCGGTAAAACACACAGCCTGCTTGCGCTCTACCACCTTTCACACAGCAGGGTTTCTCTTGACAAGCTGCCCAATCTGAAAGCCGTTTTTGACGAGGCTGGTTTCACCGAGCTTCCTCACGCGAATGTCGCTGTGCTGGTCGGCACAGCCATTGACCCTACGAGAAGCAAACGCCCCACCAATCTTCCCGGCGTGACCGTCAACACCCTTTGGGGCGAAATGGCGGCGCAGCTTGCGATTTCGGCAAATGACCCTTCTCTCTACGATTATATAAAGGAATCCGACAAAAAGGGCGTTGCGCCCGGCAGCGTCGCGCTCAAAAATCTCTTTGACGCCTGCGGACCCTGCCTGATTCTGATGGACGAGCTTGTCGCCTACGCCAGAAAGATTTACGGCGTTGACGGACTCCCCGCCGGTTCCTTTGAGAATTTCATCACCTTTATTCAGGAAATCACCGAAGCCGCCAGCGCCAGCAAAAACAGCATGGTGGTCGCTTCCATTCCCGAATCCAATGTCGAGATCGGCGGAGAAGCCGGACAGAAGGCACTGGAAGCCATTGAACACACCTTCGGGCGAAAGGAATCCATCTGGAAGCCTGTCGCGGCAAACGAAGGCTTTGAGGTCGTCCGCCGCCGTCTTTTCCTTGACTGCAAGAACCCCGCCGAACGCGACAGAATCTGCGACGAATTCAGCCGTATGTATCAGGACAACCAGGGCGATTTTCCGATTGACGCAAGAGAAGTGGATTACAGGGACAGGATGATTTCCTGCTATCCCATTCATCCGGAAATATTCGACAGGCTCTATATCGAATGGGCGACGCTGGAACATTTTCAGCGCACCCGCGGAGTACTGCGACTTATGGCGGCGGTCATTCACGAGCTTTGGATGGCAAGCGACGCCGGCGCGATGATTATGCCCGGCTCCATTCCGCTTGACATTCCGACCGTCAAGGAGGAACTCATCCGCTACCTGCCGGAGACGTGGAACGCGATCATTGATTCCGAAGTGGACGGCAAGAAATCCGCCCCTTACCGGCTCGATAAGGACACGGCGAGATACGGACAGAAAATGGCTGCCCGCCGTGTTGCCCGCACGATTATGCTCGGCAGCGCACCCACCGACCGCGTGCAGAGCATCCGCGGCATCGAGGCTTCCCGCATCCGACTGGGCGTTGTGCAGCCCGGAGAAAATATCGCCGATTTCAACGATGCGCTGAATAATCTCCGCAGTTCACTCACTTACCTCTATGCCGACACCGCCGGCAATCGCTACTGGTTTGATACGCGACCCACGCTTCGCAAGACCGCGATGGACCGTTCTTCCCAGATTGCCGCGTCCGATGCGGAATATGAGATAGAAAACCGTCTGCGCAAACTTCGAAAGGAATCCCCCTTCGCCGGACTGCATATCTGTCCCGCTGGTTCCAATGATATTTCCGACGAACAGGCTGTGCGGCTGGTCATTCTCAGACCGGACGACACCTTCAGGCAGGGCAAGGACGACTGTGCCGCGCTTCTCAAAGCCGGAGAGATTCTCAATACGAGAGGAACAGCACCGCGCACCTACAGAAATATGCTGGCTTTTATCGCTCCTGACGAAAATCTTTCTTTAAGTCTCCGAAGCGCCGTCAAAGAGCTTCTCGCATGGCGCTCTATCAAAGACGACCGGGAAAGGCTCAATCTTGACGCGGCGCAGAACGCCGAAACGGACAGCAATATTGCGAGATGCGACAAGACTGTCGCCGACCGCATCAATGAAACCTACTGCTGGCTGCTTGTTCCTGACATTGACCGTGTGGTGGATATGAAGACCATTGTCTGGAACAGAGACAGGCTTCCTGGCAGGGATCAGATCGTTGCCAAAGCAGCTGCAAAGATGATTCAGAATGAGCAGGTCATCACAAAATGGGCGCCCGCACTGTTGAAAATGGAGCTTGATAACCTTCTCTGGCGGGAAGATGATCATATTCAGGTCAAAAAGCTGTGGGATTATCTGACAACGTATTGCTACCTGCCGCGACTTGCCGATTATTCCGTGCTTGCCGGGGCGATTATGGCAGGCGTTACGGGAGACGATTGCTTTGCGCTTGCTTCTTCCTTCAACGGAGAAAAATATTCCGGCGTGAAATACAACACGTCGATTCCGGACGTCTATCCGAGCGATTATCTTGTGAAGCTGCTGACCGCGTTGAAGCAGATCAATCAGGACAACCATACCGCAGTCACGCCGGCTCCTTCCTCCTTTACCGGACAAAGCACGGATTCCGTTCCCCCGCAGCAGCCTTCCGGCGGCAATCTGATCGTCAATGATCCGGGAGGGGAAAACTCCCAGCCTGTACCGGTGCCTGTTCCTGAAGTGGGTGACACGCGATTCTATATGAACGTGAGACTCGACAACACCCGCGTGATCCGCGACCTCCAAAAATACCTTGAAGAAGTCATTACCCATTTGTCGGAAGTAGATGGTTGTGATCTCGAACTTTCCCTCGAAGTCAGCGCGCAGACCGCCAAAGGATTCCCACAGGGCACTGTCCGCACGGTTTCCGAAAACTGCCGCACCCTCAAAGTAGATAACTTCGGATTTGAGGAATGATGTTCGCTTAACTTTAAAATAAGACCAACGGCGGAAATTCCCTTATCAGATGGATTTCCGCCGTTCTATATGTAATTACATCATGAGCTAATGGAAGCATATAAGGGGAAAATGAAATGATTAACATATCGTGTCTGAAAGAAGTTCTCGCTTACTACAAGCAGGATTTTATACCCACGCTATGGAAAAACGAAAGATTCAAATGGGAAGCAGTGAGGTGGTTTCAGGATCATTGGGATGTGAACGCTCCTGATTTTGCCGAAATGCTAAGTCGATCACTGGATAAGACATCAATCCTGCTTAATTCTCAGAATAACTTTCCAGCAGGAATGATAATCGGGTTCGCAAAAGCTGCACCTGATGAAGTCAGAGCTATGTTCATTGCATTGTTTGATGAGACAAAGGACGTAGTTGAACGAATTGAGGCATTCAAGCTTCATTCGACAATCCTACTGCAAAAGTACGGCAAAGGAGCAGCGCAGCATTATCAATATGAAAACGCAATCAGCACATATCTTTGGCTACGTTATCCTGATAAATACTACATCTATAAGTTTAAAGAGGTTAAAGCCGTCGCCAGCCAATTGGAATCAGATTACCGATTTAAAAAAGGCGCATACTCAGATAATGTCCGCAGCTTCTTGCTGCTTTATGATGAATTAAACGATGCACTGAAAGAAGACTCTGAATTGGTTGAGCTATTTCATTCACAACCGACCAAGTCATGTTATCCCGATCCCGAATTAAGAACACTAACAGTTGATGTTGGGTTTTATATCTGCAATTATTATTCTGACTACCAAAACAGCGTCAAAGAACCCGAAGACCACACGGCGGTGGAAACAGTTCCTGTGATCCCGGAATCCTCCATAGAATCTTATTCAAAGAGCGACTTCCTTGATGAGGTGTATATGACGGAAAGCAGATATGATCATCTTGTCGCCGTGCTTCGCAACAAAAAGAATATCATTCTGCAAGGTGCGCCTGGCGTCGGAAAGACTTTTGCCGCGAGAAGGCTGGCGTGGTCAATGATGGGTGAAAAAGACGACAGCCGGATTGAATTTGTGCAGTTCCATCAGAATTACTCCTATGAGGATTTTATGATGGGATACAAGCCTGTCGAGGACGGATTTGAGCTGAAATACGGCATTTTCTACCGCTTTTGTCAAAAAGCTGCTAACCAGCCGGACAAGGAATTCTTCTTCATTATCGATGAAATCAACCGCGGCAATATGAGCAAGATTTTCGGCGAGCTGCTTATGCTGATTGAAAAGGACTACAGGGACACGAAAGCCACGTTAGCCTATAACGGTCTTTCTTTCTCCGTCCCCAGAAACCTGTATATCATCGGCATGATGAACACAGCAGACAGAAGTCTTGCGATGATTGATTACGCGCTGCGCCGCAGATTCAGCTTTTTTGAAGTAGAACCCGGATTTGATTCAGAGGGATTCATTCGTTATCTTAACGATCTGGATAATGAAACGCTCAATGAACTTGTTGAGAAAGTAAAAGAACTGAACCGTGAGATCACGCTTGATAAAACCCTTGGCAAAGGATTCTGTATAGGTCACAGCTATTTCTGCGGAAGGGAAATATGCACGGAGGAATGGCTGCACTCCATCGTTGACTATGATATTCTTCCCATGCTCAGCGAATACTGGTTTGATGACGCCGCCAAATACCAGCGTTGGGAGAACATTCTGCAAGGTGTGTTTCAATGACCAAGGATAAAACGATCTTCATCAAAAACATATACTATATGCTCTCGTATGCATTTACCATACTGAATCAAGGCGGCTATGAGGATATTGCGACGGAGGAATTTGACAACATTCACAATCTTTTCGCCGCTATTCTCGCCAAGGGCATCAGCAGACAGATCAAGCAGGGGCTTTATCGTGAATACTTGAATAAAACGGAGGACATCTCCGTTGTCCGGGGTAAAATCAATATCTCCGGAACCATACAAAACCGCCTTTGCAGAAAGAGAGTTGTCACCTGTGAATATGACGAATTGTCCGAAAACAACCTACTAAATCAGATTCTGAAAACGACGGTGCTTGTCCTGTTGAATCATGCGAAGGTGGATACGGAATACAAAAAAGATTTGAAAAAAGAAATGCTGTTCTTTTCCGAGGTGGATACGATTGATCCGACGACCGTTCACTGGTCATCAATTCGTTTCCAGCGGAACAACAACACCTACCGGATGCTGATCAGCCTGTGTCAGCTCATTCTGGAAGGAATGCTATTGACAACGGAAACCGGAGAGTATAAACTCGCCACATTTATTGATGAGCAGAGAATGAACCGACTGTATGAAAAATTCATCCTTGAATACTACACAAAGGAATGCCCGCAGGTCAAAGCCTCCGCGTCGCAGATACCGTGGGCATTAGACGACGGGCTTGGCACCATGCTGCCGGTCATGCAGAGCGATATTATGCTGTCAAAGGGAGAAAAGGTGCTGATCATCGACGCAAAATATTATTCCCACACCACACAGACGCAGTATAATGTCAACACGCTTCACTCGAATAATCTCTATCAGATATTCACCTATGTCAAGAACAAGGACGCGGAATTCGGGGACAAGCCGCATGAAGTATCAGGAATGCTTCTGTATGCCCGTACAGAGGATACAATACAGCCGGACAACGTATATCAGATGAGCGGCAACAGAATCAGCGTAAAGACGTTGGATCTGAACAAGGAATTCTCCGAGATTGCAAGGCAGCTGGATGCGATTGTGTCGGAGCATTTTGCGGTTACAGAATAATTGACGGGGTGATAACGCATGAGTTTTGGATATGGAGGATATGCCGATCTTCAACAATCCGATGATACGATGGTAATTTATCTGTATTGCTGTTACAACGTCGATAATGATGACTATAAGCACTTTCAGCAGCTTGAAGATGGAGAGCTTTATATCGACCGAGATGCATTTGTTGAGCCTGAGATACATGAGAAGATTCGTAAAACGGCGTCCGGTAGGAAAAGGACCATAACTAAACGTGTTCCAATTGACTTTGATTTAATTGAATTGCTTGAATCAGGCAAAATTACAGTATCAAACGCAAGTGGGACATGGCAGACTACAAATGACGGAATTGATATTATTGCAATTAAGCTATTGAGGAAGATATTTAGTGAATACCAAAAGACAGGAGATATTCCAAAGCGAGTAGGCTTTTATTGTTGATTATTTTCCCGAAAGCTGCCGGCTTGTTTTTTCATAACGGATGTCTTTTTTACTTAACACCAAAATGAAAAGGTAGGTACGATAGAATGCCAATCACAATCAATCTGTACTACACAGGAACAAACGGCAACGCCCGTAAATTCGCGGAGGAAATGGAATCCTCTGGGACGGCGGCAGCCATTCGGACGGAAGAAGGGAATCTGAGATACGAATACTTCTTCCCGATGAATGACCCGGAGACAGTTCTGCTTATCGACAGCTGGAGAGATCAGGCTGCGATTGACAATCATCACGCTTCGGCAATGATGAGTACCATTGCGGCACTTCGTGAGAAGTACAATCTTCACATGAAAGTGGAGCGTTACGTGAGCGATGAGCAGCCAACCGACGAATCATTTATAAGGAAGTGAGCGAATATGAAAAGAATCATGCTTGTATTTCTTGCGGCAATCCTCTGCGTAGTGACCGGCTGTTCTGTATCCGGTCAGAACACAGGCGGTAATGACACGGCTAAAAGCTATACACAAATCTCCCAAGAAGAAGCCAAGGAGATGATGGCAAAGGATGACGGGCATATCGTGGTTGACGTCCGCAGGCAGGATGAATACGACGCGGGGCATATTCCCGGCGCTATCCTGATTCCCAACGAGAGCATCGGAACAGAGCAGCCGGAGGAACTGCCCGATCTGGACCAGATTATACTGATCTATTGCAGAAGCGGCAACCGCAGCAAGCAGGCGGCGCAGAAGCTCTTTGACATGGGCTATACCAACATCTACGAGTTTGGCGGTATCAACACATGGACAGGTGAAATCGTGACGGAGGGATAATGTTGATTGAAACAGAAAGACTGATTCTACGTCCATTTTCAGAGGATGACGCAGAGGATGTGCTGGAAT
>CADBZY010000025.1 GCA_902799245.1 uncultured Ruminococcus sp. | reverse complement strand
GATGGCTCTACCCCCAGATACCAATATCCTCGCAAGTCCAAATATCATCATAACAAAAAATCTAATTTGTGATTTACTTCACTAAGTTGTGGATAGTGGTTCGCAAAAGAAAGACTATGATTAAAAATGAAATATTAAATCTCTCGCATACGGAGTCCCACACCAATCTGCTGGGACCCGGCGATCGTTTTGCTATATGGGTTCACGGCTGCTGCTTCCACTGCGAGGGCTGTCTGGCCGTTAACACGCGGTTCGGGAAGTATAAAGAAGTAAATGTCAGCGATCTGGCGCACGAAATTAATAATTCCGGCTGTGACGGCATCACGATCAGCGGTGGCGAGCCGTTCCTGCAGGCGGAGGCGCTTGCCGCGCTTGTGAAACAGGTAAAAAATGAGCGCGACATCGGCGTGATTATCTATTCCGGATTCACGATAGAGGAATTGCGGGATAAGAAAGAATGCGCGGAGCTTCTCGGTCTGACGGATATTCTGATCGACGGCAGATACATTAAAGAACTGGACGACGGAAGGCCGTACATCGGATCTTCCAATCAGAAATTGCACTATCTGACTGATAGATACAAAGAGATCGGCAAGGATTATTATGCCGCGCCCAGGAGACGCGCGGAAATCAAATTCAACGCCGATTCCGTGACGCTGATCGGCGTGCCGTCGGCAAATGTACTTCAAATATGGCAGGAAATCAAATCCAAAAA
This sequence comes from uncultured Ruminococcus sp., assembly GCA_902799245.1. Lineage (GTDB taxonomy): Bacteria > Bacillota > Clostridia > Oscillospirales > Acutalibacteraceae > RUG762. The sequence goes on along the minus strand of CADBZY010000025.1, from coordinate 24,973 downwards.
CGGAGGCAGTGACGATGACTTCTGAAATAGAATTATTCGGCAAGGATTCTGTAAAACTCAATATTTTAAAAGAGCTTGTCAGCGGAGACATCAATATTTCGCTCTCGCTGAATGGCGGAGTCTATCAGGATTATCTCTCTCAGATTCACCGGGACGGCAGCCGTATGCAGGTACTCGGTAAATTCAACCTTTCCGAATCGCCGTCGGGCGATCTGCTGACCATTCGCCCGATCATGGTAAGCGGTATGCTGAAAGTGACATTCGGATTCAGCGGAAATCAACTGGAGGGTGAAAAGAAGCTGAACGTATTCCGGAGCGCGACAAAGACGGTTGAAAGACAGTACGACATCAACGACATGCTGTCCTCAGTGGAATTCATACCGCAGGGCAATATAAAATACCTGTTGCGGCTCACATACGGCGAGTCTGAGAGCGAAGAATCTTCCGATTCCGAAACCGCCTCGGAAACTCGGGCCACGGAGCAGGCAAGTTCATCGGCTGCGGCGCCGGCAATTGGCGCATCTCTTGATGATTTTGACATTTTTTCCTCACCCGAAGCAGTTACGGCACCGTCCGAACCAAAGCAAAAGCCGAAAACCGAGCCGCAGCCGGAGAGCCATTCCGCGCCTGCACCGAATTCGCCAGCAAAACCCGACGAAAACGACCGGGAACTGGAAAGCATACAAGGACAAATCAAAGCCGCCGAAGATAAGCAGCAAAAGCTCAACGAGCGCAGAGCATCCGCAAAGGACATGCTTCAAAAGTTAGAAACGGAGTACGAAAAGGATTACGACGAATTCCAAAGAGAGCTTGAAGAATACAAGCAGCAATTCGGGGTGGATCAGTCGGTTATCGATTACTACAAGGACAACGACATTCAGCCGATAGAGGAATTAATGAAAGAAATATCCGAAAAAATAACACAGGCGGAGCAGCAGATCAGCCTTGTGATTCTCGGCAGACAAAAAAAGACAATGGAGATAGAGAACGAAGTCAAATCCAACAAGCGATGATTTTTACAAAGAATAATCGACAGTAAAGAGTTGACATTATGGATGAATTAAAGCGTCTGGAACGCGAAGTAAATGACCTGCAAAACCAGCTCAGATGGCAGAACGAACAGGCCGAACGCGCCAGACAGAATCTGATAAATGAAAACCGCCGCAATTTAGAGAATTATCAAAAAGAAATGCAGCGGGCGATCAGGGAACACGACGCAAAAGCGCAGGCGGAATACGAACGGCTTCTGAGGGAATACCAGTATTCCCTCAGCGACGAGGCAGGCAAAAAGTTCGCCGAGATGGACGCCGATTATAACCGACTGATGAATGAGGTAAGGCGCAACGAGGAAGCTCTTGCGCAAAAAAACATGGAGCTGGATAGGGCAGTGCAGGAGCTTCGCAGTGACATCCACCGGAAGGAAGAGGGAAGCGGCGCACAGGCTTCCGAATATCTGAAAAACGCGGTGGAGCAGTTCCGCGAGACAGAGGAAAAGCCGCATGAAAAATTCATGCCCAAACGGCTTGCGATCTTCTACAATTCCCTCAAAGACGGGCAGCAGCTTTTCAAGGCGGGACTGTACGAAGCGGCGACAGCCGTTGCCATTTCGGTAAAATCAGGTCTGGAACGGCTGGGTTACAACATCGACGATAAAGCAAGCGAATGGGACAGACAGTATGATCTGCTCACGCTAAAGACAAATTACCTCCGGCAGAGAATCAGACAGGAGCTTGACGACTGGAAGGAATACATCGGCCAGCCGGGCGACGATTCCAATTCCCGCAAGAGCAGGCTGATTGAAATCAACTACTGGTCAAGGGGAGAATACGCAGAGGTTGTCAGATCGTCCAACAGAATCCATTCCGTCATCGCATCGGTTGAAAAAGACGGCAGGGCGGCTTATTTAAAAAAGTCCGACGGAGCGACCACTGACGATCTGAAAAAATACATTCAAGAGATCGACACGCTGAGCGAACGTCTTTCTTCACTCAGTGTGATCTATAAAGAACGCTACACCGCCTCCTGTCAGCGTTCGGAATGGGGAGAGCAGATCATCGACTTCCTCACCGACGAGATCAATCTCCGATGGATAGCGGAGCTGTCAGGCTTCCGGCAGGCAAGCGGGGAAACGCTGAACGCGAAGGATTTCCGCGACTACATTCAGGTGCAGTTTGGTGACGAAGCCGTGAAGGAGGACGCCCGCGAATGGCTGAAACTGGTGTTTGACAATTCTTCGTGCAGCAGAATCTATGTGTATATTCTTCCCATAGAAGCCAAGCAGCAGGTGGAAAACCGCATTATCCTGCATATCGACTACGGCGGCGCGGAACAGGCGCAGTATTCCCGCGACATTTACGCCCACATCTGCGAAGCGATAAGAATAGGGGAAGAAGCCGAAGAAACCGTCAATTACACGCCCGACATCAATGAGCTGAAGGTCAGCACGAATCAGGTTTACAAGGAAACAGCTGCGGACTTGGAAAAAGCCAAACGACATTCACATTAAAGGAGCGAAAAACAAATGAGCGGAGAATCAGGAGGATTAGTATTGCTGCCGTTGCTGGCGTTAGGAGCGCTGCCCTTTGTACTGGGGGGTTTAGCCGTAGCAGGCGTCGCTTACGCCGGCGTTAAAGCGGGTCAGGCGGCCGTCAATTACGAACAGCAAAAACGAGTAGAGCGCCGCGAAATTCGCCAGAGCGACGCGGGAATGAGCATCGGCAATTACCGTGGCGAAATGCAGCGCAGCATGAACCAGCAAAACGCCCTGAATGTAAGCGCTTCCAATCAGATGATGCAGGAGCTGGAACGCCAGCGCAACGCGATGCGTGAGGCGGCGCAGCAGCAGGATGTAGAAGCATTCGGCCATTATGTCAGACAGATGAAGCAGTCCCATGCGCAGGTGATGCATTCGATCACCGACACACAGGAGCGTTTTAACCTGAATTACAAAAACAAAATTACCGAGAGCATGAGCGAAGTCACCCGCCAGATCAACGAGCAGTACGCCTCACGCATGGGTGAAATCGAGCAGCTTAAGGCGAATATCACCGAAAAGAACAAGCGCGCCGCCGAGATTGCCGAGGGTTATATTAACGAAGCAACTACACTTCTCACCTCATTGGAAGAGGATTACAACGGCAGGAAATTTTCAGCCCGTCAGATCACCACTTTGCGCAGTCAGTTGAATCAGGTCATCAGCCTTTACAACAGCGGCAGCTACGAGAGCGCCATAGCCGGCGCAAAGGACGTCGCAACGGCAGCGCTGGAAGAAATTTACGAAGCCGACGCGGCGCAGAAGGAATGGGACAATTATTACAAGCTGGCTCTGGTGCTTTCGGAAGAAGTCAAAACCTTCATCGAATCGCAGGAAACAGTCACCGAAGAAGCCAAGGCGCACGCAGAGAAATACTCCGGCAAGACACTGGAAAATGAGATCGTTGGAATGCGCATCGCCGATTATACCGACAAGAATGCCAAAGGGCAGACCCGTTACGATTATCTTCGCCACAGAGCAAGCGAGATGTACGACGCACTCCGCAAAGAGGACGCGCAAAATCTCACCACCGAGCAACTGAAATCTTCGATCGACTTCCTCAACGACGAGCTTTATCCCGCGGTTTCAATCTGTCTGAACAAGGCGGTTGCCAACATGAACAACGCCTTTTCGCGCCAGAATATCAGCGAGGACATCATTGACTTCTTTGAGGAACACAATTTCTCCTTCAGCGGCTACGCCTACGACGACAACGCCCACGACAAGGCGCTTCACATCGGACTGGAGAACGAAGCGACAGGGGAGGAACTGATCATCACCCTTGCGCCGGAGCTTCTGGAAAACGGCGACGTACAGACACACGTTGACCTGAAACAGACGAAAGGCGACGAAGCCAACGAGGAACGCAAAGCGTATTACCGCGAGTGTATCGAGAATGTTGTGAAGAGTTCCAGTCCCTACGCGCAGTGCAGTCTGAAATGCAAGAGCGAAACACGCGGCAAGCTCTCCACAGACACAGAGACAAAGAAGAAGCTGAAAAAGTAACACACCGAACGAGGTGATAAAAAATTGAGTTCTGTATTGGAACGTCCCGAACTGAATAAAATCTTTCTGCTCTACGGCAATTTGGATGATATGTTCATTTCGCCCGACCTGCAAAAGAACAACTTCCGCCCGTTTCTGAATCAATACCTCCGCAGTTTAGGCTACCGTCAGATCGTTTATTATTCCGGCGCCAAGAATGTCGGTAAATTCGTGCTGGATGATGAGAGCGCCATGCTTGCCATCAATAAGAATAAGCACCTTCGGCAACCGAGCCAGCCGGAAAACACCGCACAGCCGACGCAAACCGAGGCGCAGACACCTGCACAGCCTTCACCAGCGCCATCGGGACGCAAGAAGCGCAGGATTCTCAACCCTTCCGCGGCAGCGGCGCAGGCACAACCGCAGAGCGAAGTTCCGACAGTGGCACCGGAAAACGCTTCTCCGACTGCAAGCCCAGACAATTTGCAAAATACGCAAAACACACCAAGCACACAAAATAATCCTTCCGCCATCCAGTCAGGCGAAAACGACAAGGAAAACAACAAGGAAAACAACAAGGAAAACAAGCCGAAGCTCACCTATAAGCAACCCAAGATCACGCCGGCGGAATTCCTCGACGACGCAAAAAAAATGATGGCGGACGCCAGCGTAAAAACGGCGATTGTGTTCACCTTCTTTCAGGATTTCGTCACTGACGGCGCGGCTCCGCTGCAGCAGTATTCTGAGCTGCTGTCCCACCTGTGGGACGAATACGGACTCAATTCCAACGAGAATATCTGCATTTTCTTAGCGCCGCAGATGAATTCCGATGCGCTTTCGCATCTTCTGGACAATTTAGCAAGCGGCAACGTGTTCCGCAGCCGTTTTTTCAACGCTAACAAGACCATCAACCGCAGCTGTACCATTCACATCGGATTGCCGAATCAGGATGAATTCCGCTATATGCTGGAATACCTGCGCATTGTGGGCGACAGCGGCAAACGGCTGCACTACAAGCGGAGTGAACTCAGGCCCATCGTATCCTCACTGATGTTTCTCAGCCGTGAAGCCGACCGCGAGGAAAACCGCGCCGGTTATCTCAGTTCTGTCTATGAAAACATCGTGCGGTACATGAAGCGTCAGCCGGACGATACTGTCGAATTCACAGAGGACATTGTCAAATCCATCTACAGCCGGTTCAAGGCAAACGACACCTCCGACCCGATGGAACAGCTGATGAACACACGCGGCTGGGAAGCCGTCGCAAAACGCGTCAGCGAGATCGTGGAGGATTACAAAAAGAAAAAAGCCAGAGCTATGAATAAACTCGGAGCGGTGCAGAACAGCGGCAAAAAATCCTGCGCCAATGAGCGCATTGACACACCCGACGGCAAAACAGGCTTTGATTATCCTATCCCGAATTTCGTTATTCGGGGTAATCCCGGCGTCGGTAAGACCACCGTCGCCCGTTTGATCGGTCAAATCTTCTACGAAAACGGCATTCTCAAAAAAGGACTCACCATTGAAGCGACGAAGGATGATCTTGTTGATCGCTATGTCGGCGGCACTCCGGGACGCACACGCGAAAAAATCATGGAAGCGCAGGAGAGCGTGCTCTTCCTCGATGACGCCTACTCACTGATTGACAGGAGTGAGGACAACAATTATTCAAAGGAAGCCATAGACGAACTGGTAGCCGCCATGACCAACACCAAGCAGTACCGATTCTGCATGATGATGGCAGGCTATCCCGAACCGATGGACGAACTGCTGAAAATGAATCCCGGACTGAGCAGCCGCTTCGGCAAGTCGAATATCCTTACCATCGAGGACTATCCCCCCGATCTGCTGCGTGATATTTTCATCAATAACTGCCGCAAAGACGGCTACAGCTTTATCGGGGACAATGAAGAAGGGGAGGAAGGCAACGAAAAAAGGCTCGATCTCGATCTTTTCTTCAAAAATCTCTACGACGGACGCGACCGCGCGAACTTCGGCAACGCTCGTGACGTGGTAGCGATTGCCCGCGACGTCAAAATGCAGGCATCCCTGCGCGACGATGAAAAGCGATGCATTATCGCCGAGGACTTCGGCAGCTATAAAAAATATTTCAACAAGCACGGGGTTTCCTCCATTGATGACATCTATGCGGAGCTCGACAGATTTGTGGGACTGGATTTTGTCAAGGAGCTGTTTGAAAACGTGCGCCTTGAAATTCTTGACGCCGAGGATTGCAAGCGGCGCGGCGTCAAGCCGGATTCCTACCCCGATCACTACATCTTCGCAGGCAATCCCGGCACAGGCAAGACCACTGTCGGCAAGATGATAGGGCAGTTCTATCACCTGATGGGCGTCATGGGAGGCGCGGAAACCATCTTTGTGGACGCGTCCGAACTGATAGGAAGTCACGTCGGCGACTCCAAAAACAAGACGGTGGAAAAAATCCAGGACGCCATCGACCACAATTCGCTGCTGTATATCGACGAAGCGTATCAGATCACCGACTCGGCCTATTCCGCTGAAATTGTCGGCGCCATGATGACCCGTATGACGGAAAACGCCGACGATTTCAAGATGATATTCGGCATGTATTCCAATCGCGTCGAGGATTTCCTGAAGATGAACGCTGGACTTTCCCGCCGCGTCAGAATCGTGGAATTCCCCGACTACAACCCGACGCAGCTTGTCAAAATCTTCGACAAGACCATCGAGCAGCAGGGCAGAAGCATCACCGACGAAGCCCACCGATACATCGAACTGATCATGGAGCATAAATACAATACCCGCACTGAGGATTTCGGCAACGCGGGCGAAGTCAAGAAGCTGGTCATCGATATGAAGAAGCTCCTTCTCAGACGCACCGCTTCATCGCCGGAAGCCGACAGATACACCTACACGGCGGATGACATTCCACCCGCCGAGATGGAAAAAATCAAAGATCAGATCTACCCCAGAACCTTTGACGACATCATGAAAGACCTGAACGAACAGATCGGTCTTTCCGACCTCAAGGACGTGATTGTCCGCAAGCAGGAGGAAATTCTCTACGTCAAAAAAAGCGGCGGTTCGCTCTACAATATCAATCCGGGGTACTATTTCTTTGTCGGCAATCCCGGCACAGGCAAGTCCACCAGCGCAAAGTTGTTTGCGGAATGTCTGTATGAGCTTGGTATTGTCAAGAGCAATAACTTCATGTCCTGCACGGCCAAGGATTTGATCGGTCAGTACGTCGGGGAAACCGACAAAAAGACCTTCGCGCTTCTGCAAAAATCCGTCAACGGCGTGCTGTTCATCGACGAAGCCTACAGCCTATCCTATGCCGGAGGCTCCGGCGCGGAAGTCGGCTACAAAAAGGAAGCGCTTGAACAGATCATCGCATTTATGGACGTGCCGGAGCACAGGCGCAAATGCTGCCTGATCTTCGCCGGTTACGAAAAGGATATGCAGGGGCTTTACAAATCCAACAGCGGTATGCGCTCCCGTATCGAAGAAGTACATTTCAACGATTTCTCCCCTTCGGAGCTGTTTGACATCTTCGCGCTCTTCTGCCGCAAAGGCGGCTTTACGATTGCCGACGGCGTAAGAGAGCATTATCTGCCGATTTTTGAAAAAATGACCCGCATGGAGTACTACTCCAACGGCAGAACGGCGCGCACTGTTTATGAAAAGACCCTTGCCAATTTCCGCCGCAGAATCATACATTCCGAAGACCTTACCGAGGAAGAAAGCAAGATGATCATTCCGTCAGACCTTCTCAGCGAGGAAGAATGTCTTTCTATTGTTTCGGTGAGCTAAGATAAAATAAGGAGGGACAAAAAAATGCCAACACTGAAAAACGGTTCACAACTCCCGCTGGTTGACGGCAGGAGCATCCGCATATCCGCCTTCATCGACGAAGGGGGGCAGGGTGAGGTCTACCGCGTGGAAATGGACGGCGAGGACTACGCCCTGAAATGGTACAGCAAAATCACTCCCTCCGAAGCATTTTACAAAAACATCCTTCACAACATCCACATGGGCGCTCCGGAGGAATACTTCCTCTGGCCTCTTGCCGTGACTGAAAAGGTGGGGGGCAGGTTTGGCTACATCATGAAGCTGCGCCCCGCCAATTACCGCAAATACAGCGAATTCCTTACAGGCGAAGCGAGATTTGCCAGCTGGGACACACTCTTTGTCGCGGCGCTGAATATCACCGACGGATTCATGAAGCTGCACAGTCTCGGCTACAGCTATCAGGATTTAAACGAAGGCAGTTTCTTTATCGACCCGGATAACGGCGACCTGCTCATCTGTGACAACGACAATGTCGCTCCCTTCGGAGTTAATTTGGGCGTGAAGGGAATGCCGAAATACATGGCGCCCGAGGTCGTCACCGACAGGGAACGCCCGAATACCCATTCCGACAGGTATTCCCTCGCAGTGATTCTTTTCCGGCTGTTTTATATTGACCACCCTTTGGAAGGAAGATACACCGTGCAGTTTCCGCTTACCGACGCGAACGGAGCGAGGCTGTTCGGGGAAGAACCGCTGTTTGTCTACGACCCGAAGGACAAAAGCAACCGTCCGCTTCCCAGTGCACACGAGAATGTCATCCGGCGCTGGCAGATGTTCCCGCCCGACCTCACAGCGGCATTCACCAAGGCATTCACCGACGGGCTGAAAAATATTGACGGCCGCATCACGGAACTGCAATGGCTGGACGTGCTGATCAAGGCAAGAGGAATGCTTGTCAGGCTGAACGGCAGAGAGCAGTTTGTCAATTGCTATCAGCCCGAAACGGTGCCGGACGGCTGCCGTATGCTTCGCACTGACGAGCAGATTATCGCCGTCGCTCCCGACACGGTGCTTTATCAATGTCAGACTGACTGTACTTCCACCGACTATAAAACGCCATCCGGCTGTGTCAGGGCAAGTGTTTCTGATCCTGATGTGTACGGTCTCGGAAATCTTTCCGAAGATACATGGATGGTCACGCTTCCCGGCAAAGAGCCTGTGCGGGTGCCGCCCAGAAAATTCGCGCCGCTGCTTCCGGGGACAATCATCTCCTTCGGAAACGTGACGGGAAAGGTATTTTGATGCAGAGTCAATTCTCAGGAGGAATGAACAATGGCAGACAATGAAATATTTGACCTCGATTCGTTTGACTTCGGGGAATTTGACAGCCTGGACACGGGCGTCAACGTCAAGCGCCAGCCGGTGCAGACGCCCGATGTCTCCAATATCGTGACCTTCCTGAAAAAACGGGCTATGATCGTGATTTTTGTCATAGATATTTCCGGTAGTATGAAGGGCGCGCGCATCGGTGCGGTCAACGACGCCATCCGCAACGTGCTGCCCGAGCTGAAAAAACGCGAGAAGGGCAACACCTCCGCCGAAATCAAGGTGGCTATCCTGGAATTCTCCACCAACGCTCACTGGCGCACGCTGATTCCGGAGCCGGTATCCACATTCCAGTTCACCGACATCACTGATGTCTACGGCGGCACCAATTACGGCAAGGTATTTGAAAAGCTGAATGAAAAGCTCTCCGCCGATCAGTTCATGAGTTCCACCGCAGGAGCTTACACGCCGTTGATCGTGTTCATGACCGACGGCAAGCCCTCCGATATGGGTCTTTACCGCGAAACCCTCGACGAATTAAAGCAGAACAAGTGGTTCAGGTATTCCACCAGAGTGGGAATCGCCATCGAAGAAGGCGCTCTCAGTGCCGACTGCAAGAGGGTGCTTACGGAATTCACTGATAACGAAAAGAACGTCTACGAAGCAAAGAACACGGCGATCCTTGCGCGGCAGATCAAGCTGGTCACGCTGACGGGCGTGGATTCCGTCACCCATCAGGGTTCGGTGCAGAACAGCAATCCGCAGCAGAAGCAGTCTGCTTCTCAGCGCCGTTCTTTCTGGGATGTTCCCGAACAGCCTGTTTCCCCACCTGCGGAAGAGCCGGTTCCCGTGGTGATCGAAACAGCAAGTCCCACATTGCCGATCGGAGAAATAGACTGGGACAATGACTTTAATTTCTGAACGAGGTGACCGCCATGCAGCCCTACTTGCAACTCAATTCGCACTACATTGGTAAAAGCCACCTTGACAAAGAAAAACCGTGCGAGGACTATTCGCTTTCCTACGGAGACAACTCCCTTTCGGCTGCGGTGATCAGCGACGGTCACGGCGACGGCAACTGTTTTCGAAGTGCCGCTGGCGCAAAATTCGCCTGCGAAATATGCCTGAGTCTCCTCCGGCAGTTTCAGGGGATCAACAGCCACATCACCGACATCCGAACCTGCGACTTTGAGGAAAATGTGCGTTCGCTCGAGCGTGAGATTGCCGCCAAATGGAAAAAGAAGGTGCTGTCCGACGCGGCATCCAATCCCTTCTCACCCGAAGAATTAGAGCAGGCTTCCGAGGAAATACGCGCACAGTACCGGAACGGTCAAAATATCGAACGCGCTTACGGCTGCACGCTGATCGCCGCCATGGTGACGCGGAATTATTTTCTCTGCCTGCAAATCGGGGACGGCAAGTGCGTTGCAGCCTATCCGGGCGGTATCTTCGTCGAACCTGTGCCGCCGGACGAAAACTGCATCGGTAATCGCTCGACATCCCTCTGTAACCGTGACGCGGAAAAATCCTTCCGGCATTATTTCAGCTCTATTCTTCCACTCGCTGCATTTGTTTCTTCTGACGGCGTGGAAGAGAGCTTTGACTGTGCAGGGCTGTATCATTTCTTCTATTCCATTACCTACTGGTTCCGCCAGGAGGGCGCGGAATGTGCGCTTAAGAAGCTCACAGAGCTTCTTCCCAAAATCAGCGAAGGCGGCAGCGGAGATGACGTGAGCGTTTCAGTAATTCTGTCACAGGAAGGAGAGCTTTCCGCGCCGAAGCAGCCGTTGGGACAGGTCTACCAGAAGGTGAACGCCATTGCCGGAAACTTAGAGATGATCGACAGTTTGATCAGCCGCGAGAATGACAAAATCCAGGAAAAGATCAAATTCATCGAAAACGCCGAGAGCGAACTGGATACCCTCAGAAAGACGATAGCCGAAAAGGAGAAAAGCTATTACGCGGCTTGTGACGAATGTGACGATCTGAAGGTCAGCGTTAGCGAATTGCAAAAAAAGCGGGAAGCCGCAGCCGACCAGATGAAGAAGGCCGAGGCGTATAAAAAAACAGCCGAACGGTTCTGGTTCAATGAATACGCAAAACTTGGAATAATCGGCCTTTCAAAAAGCGACACGGAAGAAATATCTGCAAGCCCCGCTGACAATCCGCCGCAAAATACTTCCGATGCTCCTGTCAAAACTGTATTTGCTTCCGATGACAACCCATCCGACGATGACGCAGCTACCGTCATTATTGTGAAATGAGTCAAACCGCCTTGTGAATTTGGCAATTATGCATAATGCAACGCATTAAATGAAGGCTATTGTTTGAACAAAAAAGAGAAAAAAATTAAACATCTTGTAAATTACAAAATAATGTGCTATTATTGTATACAAGATTATGGTAGAAAGGATAAAAGAGTGGGGCGACCCACTCTTTTGTTTGTATACAGGAGGTGTATGCATTTGGCAGGTAAAAAACATGGCGGCAATACGGTGGCAGCCGTAACGTCAATAGCAAAGCCTATAGCCGAAAAATTAGGTCTGATTTTGTGGGACGTAAAATTTGTCAAGGAAGGCGCCTCTTGGTATCTGCGCATTTTCATTGACAAACCGGGCGGAGTGACGCTTGACGATTGCGAGGCAATGAGCCGCGCCGTCAACGATCCTCTCGACGAAGTCGATCCCATCAATCAGGCTTATTTTCTTGAGGTTTCCTCCCCGGGAATAGAGCGCGAGCTTTCCCGCCCCGAGCACTTTGAGGCGATGAAGGGAAGAGATGTCTCGGTCAATCTTTTCCGACCCACGGAGGACGGCGTGAAAGAGATTATCGCCGAGCTTGTCGGACTCGACGGCGACAACATCCTGCTTTCCGATCTTGACGGAACCCGGTTCGAGATAAATAAGAAGGACGCCGTATCCGTCAGACTTTACGACAGTGAAGATTTCTTTAATGACGGAGATGCAAGCTCTGACGAACCCGAAAACTGATTTGGAGGTTATAATAAATGGCTAAAAGCAAGTCCAAAAAGGAAGAGGAGAGCATTTTTGACGCTCTCGCGCTTCTTGAAAAAGAAATGAATATACCCAGCGATTACATGATCGAAAAGATATCCAATGCGATCCGAATCGCCCTTAAAAAGAGCAACAACGGCAACGACGACATTGATATTCGCATCGAGCCGGACAAAAAAGTGTTTGCCGTATTCATCCGCAAGACGGTAGTGGAGAATGTCAATGACAGCGGAAGAGAGGTACTTCTGGAAGTCGCGCAAAAGACCGACCCGCTGGCGGAAGTCGGTTCCGTCGTCGCTCTGAAACAGGATCCAAAGCAGTTCGGCAGAATCGCTGCGCAGACCGCCAAGCACATCATCCATCAGGGCATCAGAGACGTTGAGAAGGGGCAGGTTGCCGAGGAATTCCAGAGCCGCCATCAGGAGCTTGTCACCGCGACGGTTGACAAGATCATTCCCGACACGGGCGACGTAATCGTAAAGATAGGCGATCACGATGTGACGCTCTCCAAAAACGAGCAGGTCGGCAATGAACAGTTTGAAGTGGGTGATCTGATCAAGGTTTACGTTGTGGATGTAAAGGTCGGCGACAGAACCACCCGCACCACCATTTCGAGAACACATCCCGGCATGGTCAAGCGCCTCTTTGAAACGGAAGTTCCCGAAATATTCGACGGTACCGTTATCATCAAGTCGGTATCGAGAGAAGCCGGCAGCCGCACCAAGATTGCCGTGTGGAGCAATGACGAGAACGTCGATCCGGTAGGCGCGTGTATCGGTCCCAGAGGTTCGAGAGTCACCAAGATTGTCGATGAGCTGGGCGGAGAGAAGATAGACATCATCAAATACAGCGAGGATTTGTCGGAATACATTGCAAAGGCGCTTTCGCCCGCCGACGTCACCAGCGTGGAAATCATTGACGAATCGGCGAGATCCTGCCGCGTCACCGTTCCGGCCAGCCAGCTTTCACTCGCCATAGGCAACAAGGGTCAGAATGCCCGCCTTGCCGCCCGTCTGACCGGATGGAAGATTGACATCCGCTCCGAGGAGGAAATGCGCGCCGAGGCGGAGGCTGCTGAGGAGGAATACGATGAGGACGACGAGCTTCTCTTTGAGGATGAAATAGAAGAAGCCACCGAAGCCGAGGACGAAGCAGAGGTTAACGAAGAAGAATCAGACGAGGAAACCGAGGAGTAATCCCTTATATATAGATTGCAGAGGAAAGGAGAGACACCGTCGTGCAACAGCAGAAAACCAAAAAAATACCCATGAGAACCTGCATTGGCTGCGGCACCGAGAAGCCCAAGAAGGAGCTTGTCCGGGTCGTGCGCGATCCAGAGGGCAACCTCAGCGTTGACCTCACCGGCAAGAAAAACGGTCGCGGCGCTTATATCTGTCACAGTACCGAATGTCTCAAAAAAGCGAGAAAGGGCAGACGACTGGAGAAATCCTTTTCTATGCAGATTCCAGATGAAGTATATGATGAATTGATGAGGGGGATTGCCGCAGATGAATAACAAGCTGCTTTCGCTGCTGGGGCTGATGCGCCGGGCAGGGAAGCTATCGCTGGGGTTCGATGCTGCGGCAGAGAGCGTGGAAGCTGGCAACAGCTGCCTGATTCTCACCACCGCGGATATTTCACCCAAGACCTTAAAGGAGCTGAATTACAAAATCAACAACAAAACCGACGTAATTGCTTTGAATTGCAATCAGGATGATATGCAGCACGCGATAGGCAAGGCCGTCAAAATCATCTCGATCAATGATCAAGGATTCGCTCAAAAGGCAAGACTTTTGATGGAAACAGATAACGGGGAGGAATAATATTTGGAAAAAATTAAGTATAAAGTGAGCCAGCTGGCAAAAGATATGGGTATGACGGGCAAGGTGCTCGTGGAGCTTCTCAAAAAGAACGGAGTTCCGGACAAAAAGTACACCACAACTACTTCCTTAGAGGGCGACGAGCTTGACATGGCGTATGAGCTTATCACCAAGGAGAATTCCGTCGGGAGCTTTGACGCATTCCTCGCCCAGGCAAAGCGCATGGAGGTTTCCGAGGTAACAGAAGCCGAGATTGAGGAAACGAAACAGGCCAAGGCAAAAGCAGAAGCCGCCGCCAAAAAGGAAGAAGCCAAGGCGGAACCCGCGAAGGAAGAACCCAAGGCGGAGGCAAAGAAGCCGAAGGAAGAAAAAACCGTAAAGCCGGTTGCAAAAGAAAAGTCCGAAAAGAAACCGCCGGAGAAGAAGCCTGTCAGGGTGAAAGCGGAGAAGCCGGAGAAAACCGAAAAAACGGAAAAGAAAGCCGAGCCTGTCAAGACCGAGGTTAAGGTAGAACCCAAGCCAAAGAAGGATAAGCCGGAAGTCAGGCCGGAGGTCAAACCCGATGTTAAGCCGGAAGTAAAACCCGCAGTCAGTCAGGAGCAGAAAAAGGAGCCTGTGAAAGAAGCAGTAAAGCAGCCTGAAAAGCCGGTGGTACAGGTCAAGACGCCGGTTTCACCCGCCGCAGGACAGCGCGCAGCCGTAATCGGTCAGATTACGATAAAGCCGCAGCAGAGAACCGAAAAGAAGAAGGAAGTCAAAGATTCCGGCAGGGACAGGGATAACCGTGACCGCAGAATGCCTGTTTCCCAGGAAGGTCAGAGACGCGACAAGGCACAGCAGCCCGCGAGACAGCAGCCCGCACAGGGCGGCGCCAAGAGCACACCTGCACCCGCAAAGGTACAGCCGGCTCCCGTCAAGCCTGCCGCAAAGGTTCCCGTTAAGGCTGCCACCAACAAGCCGATTGACCCGACCTTCCGCCAGCCGCAAAAGCAGAAGAACCCTTCGCAGCAGCCCAGAAGAGTCGAGCCTCCGACAACAAGAATTGTCGATACCCGCACCACTGACCTCAACGCGGACAAATATAACACCCGTTATGACGATATGGCGATGGAGAAGGAATTCGGCCGCCGCAACGAGAGCGCAGCCAACAAGCAGAAGCTCCACCAGAAATCGCAGGACTACCGCAAGAAGAAGGGCGCCAAGAAGGAAACCGAAGCCGAGCGTATGCGCCGCATAGAGAAGGAGCGCAAGAGCAAACCGATCACCATCACCGTTCCCGATGAAATCACTGTCGGCGAACTTGCCCTCCGATTGAAGGTGACAGCATCCGAGGTCATCAAGAAGCTCATGCTCATGGGCATGATGGTGACCATCAACGACGTCATCGACTTCGACACAGCATACCTTGTCGCGGAAGAGTGCCACGCCAAGGTGGAGAAGGAAGTCGTTGTCACCATCGAAGAGCGCATCATCGACGACAGCGAAGACACCGAGGAGAATCTCGTTCCGAGAAGCCCGGTTGTCGTTGTCATGGGTCACGTTGACCACGGCAAGACCTCCCTCCTTGACGCCATCCGCACGACTCATGTCACCGCCACCGAAGCGGGCGGCATCACCCAGCACATCGGCGCCTACCGCGTCACCATCGGCGACCGTGAGATCACCTTCCTTGACACCCCCGGTCACGAAGCGTTCACCACCATGCGCGCAAGAGGCGCACAGGTAACGGATATTGCCATTCTGGTTGTCGCTGCCGACGACGGCATCATGCCGCAGACCGTCGAAGCCATCAACCACGCAAAGGCCGCCAATGTACAGATCATCGTCGCTATCAACAAGATAGATAAGGTCGGCGCGAACCCTGAACAGATCAAGCAGCAGCTCACCGAGTACAATCTCGTTCCCGAAGAATGGGGCGGCGACGTCATGTGCGTTCCCGTTTCCGCCAAGACGCACGAAGGCCTTGACGACCTGCTCGAAGGCGTCATTCTGGTGGCCGACGTCATGGAACTGAAAGCCAATCCCGACCGTTCCGCCAAGGGTACTGTCATCGAGGCAAGACTCGACAAGGGCAGAGGCCCTGTTGCCAGTGTGCTGGTGCAGAACGGTACTCTTCACACCGGCGATATTATTGTAGCCGGCACATCTGTAGGCCGTGTCAGAGCCATGCTCAACGACAAGGGCGAAAGAGTCGATTCCGCAGGACCTTCTATTCCTGTGGAGATCACCGGTCTTGACGAAGCTCCCACAGGCGGCGACACCTTCGACGCGGTCAGCGACGAACGTCTTGCACGCGAGCTTGTCGAACAGCGCAAGCAGAAGCAGAAGGACGAGATCTTCAAGCAGCGCACACAGGTCACTCTCGACAACCTGTTCAGCCAGATGCAGGAAGGCGAGATGAAGGAGCTCAAGATCATCATCAAAGCCGACGTGCAGGGCTCTGTGGAAGCTGTCAGACAGTCGCTTGTCAAGCTCTCCAACGAAGAAGTGCGCGTCAATGTCATTCACGGCGCAGTCGGCGCGATCAGCGAATCCGACGTCATGCTCGCCGACGCATCGCAGGCCATTATTGTCGGCTTCAACGTCCGTCCGGATCCGGTAGCCGAGGAATACGCCAAGCGTCAGGGCGTGGATATGCGTCTCTACCGCATTATCTACGACTGCATCGAGGAGATTCAGGACGCCATGAAGGGTATGCTTGCTCCCAAGACAAGAGTTGTCGAGCTGGGTAAAGCGGAAATCCGCATGGTCTACAAGATCACCAACGTCGGTATTGTCGCCGGAAGCTATGTCACCCACGGCAAGATCCAGCGCAACGCCCAGATCAGAGTCGTGCGCGACGGCATTGTGCTGGCCGAGGATAAGATCGCGTCTCTCAAGCGCTTCAAAGACGACCAGAAGGAAGTCGCCGAGGGTTACGAATGCGGTATCACGCTCGAGCGCTACAACGACATCAAGGAAGGCGACATCTTAGAGGCATTCCTTGTGGAAGAATACAGAGATTAAAGTTATTTTTACAGCGGGAGGATTATCAATACATGTCAGGACACAAAATCGACCGCGTAAATGAGGACATAAAGCGAGAGCTTTCGGCGATATTCAGAAATCTGAAAGATCCGAGAATCAGCAGCATGATCACGGTGCTGAGAGTGGATGTGACAAACGATCTTTCGTATGCCACTGTCTATGTCAGCACGGTAGAGGGCGAGGATAAGACCGCCGAATCGGTCAAGGGGCTGAAATCGGCAAAGGGATATATCCGCCGCGAGCTTGGTTCGGCTCTCAAGCTGCGCCATGTGCCGGAGCTTCGCTTTGTGGCTGACAACTCCATCGCCTACAGCGCGGAGATCAACAAAATACTCAAAGGGCTGCATATTTCCCATGACGAAGAATCCGACGGGGACCAGTCCGACGGGGAAGAATAATTTATCAATCAATTGGACTTTTTGGCTTGTGCTGAAAAGTCCAATGTGCTATAATGTAATTATTATCAAGACAGGAGAGTGACTTTTTAATATGGCATCCATAAAAAAGAAAACCCAAAACGCCCTGAAGCTCTGCGGCATAAAGGATAAGGATTACAGAGATCAGATCGCCAAGGTCGCAAAGGCTTTGAGCAAGATGGACAACATTCTGATTTTTTCCCATCGTTCGCCGGACGGCGACACATTAGGCTGCGCCTTTGCGCTCTGTCGCGGAATGCGTTCTCTCGGCAAGAAGGCGAATGTTAAATGCGCCGACGAGATTCCCGGTAAATACGCCTTTATGCAGGAAGGAATGGAGCAGCAAACCTTCGAGCCGGCGCATTATGTCACCGTGGATATTGCCGCGGCACATCTTCTCGGCAGTCTGGAAGAGGAATACGCCAAGAAGATTGAAATCTGCATCGATCACCATGTCAGCAACTCCTTTGAAGCGCCGTTAAAGCTGGTGGACGCAAAGGCGGCTGCGACCGCCGAGGTCATCTGGCTCATTCTCTGCGCCATGGGCGTGGAAATGAATAAGGAAATTGCCTCCTGCCTCTTTGCGGCTATTTCGACCGACACAGGCTGCTTCAAATACAGCAACGTAACGCCCCGTACACACCTGATTGCAGTTGAACTGATGAAATACGATGTGGACTGCCCCGGTATCAACTTTAAACTGCTCGACGAAGTGAGTCAGGCGCAGCTGGAGCTGAAAAAACAGGCGCTTTCCAATCTGGAATACTATTGCGACAATCAATGCGCGGTTGTCACAATAACATCGGAAATGATCAGGCAGACAAATGCTTCTCCCGAAGACCTGGACGGCATTTCCAATATTCCGAGAAGCATCGCCGGCGTAGAATGCGGTATCACCATGCGACAGATCAACGACGGCTGGAAAATCTCCATCCGTTCAAGCGAAAAAGTCAACGCCTCGGAGTTGTGCGGCAAATTCGGCGGCGGTGGACACAAGGCAGCAGCCGGATGCAAATTCGGGGATGACTATGAAAGCGCCAAAAAGCAGCTTATTGAAGCGGTAAGCGAAATATTGAAATGATTATAGTGTATGTAAAGCTAATAAGCATTACATATCGGGATATGAAAAGCTAAGAAACTTTACATAAATTCGGAGTGATGATAGAATTATATGGGTTGGCAAAACAGTGCGGTAAACGGAATATTGCTGCTTGACAAGCCTGCGGATTTTACGTCGTTTGACGTATGTGCGGTGGTCAGGGGAATGCTTCACACAAAGAAGGTGGGGCATTCCGGCACGCTCGATCCAATGGCGACGGGCGTGCTGCCGATTCTTGTCGGCTCCGCGACAAGGGCGCTCGATCTTATCCCTTCGCATGACAAGACCTATGTCGCGGGGTTCCGATTGGGAATGACCACCGATACCCTTGACATCACGGGCAATGTGCTTTCGGAATGTCCTGCGGAAGTCAGCGAGGACGAGTTGCTCAGAGCGATAAAAGCATTTCTCGGTGACATCATGCAGGTGCCGCCGATGTATTCGGCTGTATCGGTGGGCGGCAAGAAGCTCTACGACCTTGCAAGGCAGGGAGTCGAAGTGGAGCGTGAAGCACGCCCGGTCACTATTTACACCCTCACGCTTGACAGCTATGACAGCGGGAACGCATCCGGTGTGCTGACCGTTTCCTGTTCCAAGGGAACCTATATTCGCACGCTGATCGACGACATCGGCAAGGCGCTGGGCTGCGGCGCGGTGCTAACCACGCTGCGGCGCACTGAGGCTTCGGGAATTACCATCGACCGCTGCATGACGCTTGCGCAGGCGCAGGAATACAAGGACAACGGACTCCTTGAAAGCAAGCTTCTTCCGATAGATACGATATTTGAGGAATATCCGGCGGTGTACATATCCGAGAATCAGGCGATCCGTTTCAGCAACGGAGCGACACTCGCTCTGGAACGCCTGCAGCCGCCTGTCATTGACGGCGTTCGTCAGTCGGAACGGCTGCATCACGAAAAATATCCGCAGGATTCTCTTTACCGCGTCTATTCCAGAGCGGACAATTCGTTCTTGGGGCTTGGCGTAAAGAAAACCGACGAGCTGAGAGTGATGAAAAGGTTTTAATATTTTAATAAGGGTGACGATACAATGAATATATATAATCAAATACCCGAATTAAAAGCAACGGCAATCGCTCTCGGCTGCTTTGACGGAATTCATTTGGGACACAGGGCGGTCATTGAAAGGCTGCATTCACCGGAGGCGGAATTGCTTGACAAGGCGGTTTTCTCCTTTGCCGACGGTCCGGCATTCAAAAAAGGTGCGGAGAGCATTGCCTTATTTGACGACAAGTGCAGCATCCTGAATGAAATGGGCGTTTCTGAGCTGATACTTCCTTCCTTCGATTCCATGAAAGATTATTCTCCCAAGGCTTTTTTCAGTGATATTCTTATAAATAAACTCGATGCAAGGCTGCTTGTCTGCGGTGAAAATTACCGTTTCGGTCAATTTGCCGCGGGTGACGTCGATATGCTGCGTGCGCTTTGCGCGGGACAGGGAATAGGGTGCATTGTCGTGCCGTCGGTCATGTACGACGGGGAGATGATCTCGTCGTCACGGATACGGGCGGCTCTCAGTCAGGGAGACGTTGCGTCCGCCGCGAAAATGTTAGGGCGGCAGTTCAGCTATTGCCTTGAAGTTGTCCACGGGCGCAAGCTCGGCAGACAGCTCGGCACGCCCACCATCAATCAGAATTTTCCCGATGATTTCCTGATACCCTCCTACGGGGTGTATGCCTCGGTGACAGAAGTGGACGGAATACGCTATCCGTCGGTGACAAATATCGGCGTAAAGCCTACCGTCGGCTCCAACAAGCCGCTGAGCGAGACATGGATTATCGGCTGCAACGAGGATCTCTACGGGCAATACGTGCGGGTGAGCCTGATCAGCTACATGCGGAAGGAATGCAAATTCTCTTCCATTGAGATATTGAAGCAGGCAATACACGAAGACAGTATAAAGTCAATCAGCTTGACAGCGGATTATCTGCATTAAGAGGTGACAATTTGGAAATTGAACTGGAAACAAATTCCGTAACATGCACCGTAACCGAGGAAATGCTGGAAAAAAGCATGGGCTGCGGCGATACGGAGACATATGCCATCGGAATGATGGTTTCTCTGATGGAACGCGCCGCCAAGCAGCTTGCCGACCGCCACATTCCGGAGGGGTTCACCACCGTCGGCGTCATGTTGAATACAACACATGTGGCGCCAACCGTCTGCGGAAAGGAAGTGACAGCGGTCGCCACACTTCTTGAAATTTCCGAGGGACAGTTTTTTTTTGAGATTACCGCAAGCGACGACCGCGGCGTTATCGGCGAAGCAACGCATCAGCGCGTGGCGGTGCCTCTGGAGAAATTCAATCAGAAAGCCAAACGAAGGGGCGGAGTGCAGTAATGAGTGAGAAGAAATGCGTGCTGTTCGATATGGACGGGACACTGTTCGACACATCCGAGGGAATCAAAATGTGCTACCGTTACGGGCTGGAGCACTTCGGAATTACCGTGAAGGACGACAGCGAACTGGACAGGGTGATCGGGCCTTCGCTTTACGACAGCTATCATGAATTCTACGGTCTGGAAGGCGACGACTTAAAAGAAGCCGTGCGGCTCTACCGTGAACTTTACAGCCGGAAGGGAATATATAAGCTCCGCATGTATGACGGCGTGGAGGATATGATTTGCTCCATCAAGCAAGACGGTCACATCATCGGACTTGCCACCACCAAGCCGTATGTGATGGCGGACAAGATACTCGGATTTTCCGGGCTGAAACACTATTTTGACGTTATCTGCGGCTCGAACTTAGACGGCAGTATGAGCGACAAATACCTTCTGATCAATACATGTCTTGCACAGTGCGGCTTTACGGACAAAAGCCGGGTCTACATGGTGGGCGACAGGTTTTATGACATAGAGGGCGCCAAAGCAGTCGGCGTTCATCCGGTCGGTGTGACATACGGCTTCGGCTGCCGGGAGGAGTTTCTTGAAGCAGGAGCGGAATACATCGTTGATTCGCCGAAAGAAGTAGCGCGCATGATTACAGACAGCATATAGATTAGTAAAATAGCTTGCATTCGCAGGCTGTTTTTTTTCGTTTATATATTGACAACTCCTGCAAAGACGTGTAAAATAGAATCGTTCGGACAATGTTAATTTATTGTCAATCTAAGAGTATACGGAGATGGGAATATGCTGCTTGCTGTGGATATAGGCAATACCAATATCACTCTCGGCGTTTACGACGGAGAATCGCTACGATTCACGGCGAGAACAGCCACCGACGCGGACCGCACCGGCGATCAGTACGCGGTGGAGCTTATGGGAATGTTCACCCTGTATCAATGCGAGGTTTCGGGCATATCCGGGGCTATTGTATCCTCAGTTGCGCCCGCTGTGACTAATTCCATATGCAGCGCGGTCGCCAAGGTGGTAGGCATTGAGCCTCTTGTTGTCGGACCGGGAATAAAAACCGGACTCAATATTGCTATCAATGACCCGGCGGAACTCGGCGCCGATCTGCTCTGCGCCTCGGTTGCGGCGCTCCACAAATATCCCCTGCCGAACGCCGTGTGCGACCTCGGAACCGCCAGCACCATATTTGTACTGGACAAGGAAGGCAAGATGATCGGCGGCATTATCTACCCCGGCATCCGCACATCCCTCATGGCTCTGGTCAACAACGCGGCTCTTCTTCCGCAGATCAGCTATGAAAAGCCAAAGCATGTAATCGGCAAAAACACCATCGACTCCATGCGTTCCGGGCTGATTCTCGGCGCGGCCTCTTTGCTGGACGGTATGCTTGAAAGGGTAGAGGAAGAGCTGGGAATGCCTGTAACCGCCATCGCGACCGGAGGCTATTCTCCCGATATTGTCCGCAACTGTAAGAGAGAATTCATTCTCGATGAAAATCTTGTGCTGGAAGGACTGCGAATTCTTTACGAAAAGAATGACAGATCAAAAAAGTACAAAGGATAATAACGCCGAGGGCATAGGAACAAATACAAAAAACATAAAAAATCATTTATTGTGATATTGCAGGCGGCCACGCCTTCAATATAGATTAAATTTGCGCTGTATCTGCGGAATTAATGCGGAACGGCAGCAGGAGGTATTTTTTATGAACAACCGTTCAAAGAAAGTCGACATCGTCAAGCTCGTCGGTGTCGCGCTGTTCACGGCCATTGTTGTCGTGTTGCAGTATCTGGGCAGCTTCATCAAGTTCGGCCCGTTTTCCATTTCTCTGGTACTGGTACCGATCGTCATCGGGGCAGCGCTATACGGCAGGACCGCAGGCGCATGGCTCGGTTTCGTATTCAGTGTAGTGGTACTGCTTCAGCCCGATACGGCGCTTTTCTATCAGGCGAATTTCGCCGGCACGATCATTACCGTGCTGCTCAAAGGCACGCTGGCAGGTTTCCTGGCCGGAGTGGTCTATAAGGCATTGGAAAAGAAAAACGTCACTCTCGCCGTGATTGCCGCCGCATTCACATGCCCTGTGGTCAATACAGGCATTTTCCTGCTCGGCTCGGTCGTGTTCTTTATGGATACCATCAAGACATGGGCCAACGGAACAAACGTGTTTGTCTTTATGATCGTAGGTCTTGTGGGCTTCAATTTCCTTTTTGAGCTGGTGGTCAACATACTTCTCAGTCCGGTGATCGTCCGTCTGATTCAGCTTGGCACCAAGGCAAAGATCAAGTCCGTGTAATTTGTCAGGTTCCCATAAGGATACTAATTTATTGCTGTAGGATTTGAGGACAGACGGGCATTTCAGACGATTGCCCATCTGCCCTTTTTTCTTTACTCGTCGGTTTTCGCCGAGATCTCTTTTAATTTTTCCGGTCTGTCAAGGCAGGTTGGGAAATCGATGTACCTGAAATAGATGTCAATCTGCTGCGGTGAATTTTTGGAACGCTTCTTTTCTCTCTCGTGAACAACGATTTTGCTGATGAAGGTATGCAGGATTTCGGTTGTCAGTTCCTCTATCACCACATACTTTTTAGCGAGATCAGTGAAGCGTTGTACGTTAGAAGTGCTTTCTTTGAGTTGCTCAATCTCATGTTCCAGATCAGGAATGGTGGCATCCAGTTCTCTCTTTTCAGTGGTATAGGCTTCTGAGAGCATTCTGTACTGATCGTCACTGATTCTGCCAAGCACACTGTCCTCATACAATCTGGTGAACAGAGTTGTCAGTTCGGAGGAGCGGCGTTTTGCTTTGCCCAGTTCTTTCATCTTGGCATTGAGTTCCTTACGAGACTGTGCGGAGGTTTTCTGACTGATGTACTCGGCAAATTCATCCGTCCTTGTACGCGCGAAGTACAGTGCCTTATTGATTTCTTCAAGTACAATTTGATCGAGTTGACTCTCCTTGATTTGATGAGTTGTGCAGACTTTAAAGCCGGTATGCTTGCGATAATTGCTGCATATGAATCCTACTCTGCCCCCTTGACATCTGCGGCATACGAAATAGAGGCGGGCGCCTCAATCAGAACAATACAGGAGACCGCTGTACTTATTGACTTCTCCGAGTCAATTAGGTCTTCGTTTATTGGCTCTGATGGATTGAACAATATCCCATGTAGCCTGATCAATGATGGCTTCATGTGTATTTTCGATGCGTATCTGTTCTTCCTTAGGCGTTCTAATCTGGCGCTTGTCCTTGTAGGATATGACTCTGGTACGGCAATTAACGGTATGACCAAGATAGATTTCCTTCTCAAGAATATTACCAACTGTTCGCGCCGACCATTCATATGGCTCATTGACATCTGTGGGCGTTCCGTAGTTGCCTATCGTCTGATAACGGTGGATTGCCGGCTTAACAATTTTTTCATCTTTTAAAGTCTTAGCAATCGCTGTCGGACCCATGCCATCTGCACACATCCGGAAGATACGTTTGACGACTTCTGCCGCTTCTTCATCGATTACATAGTTCGGTTCGCCCTCCTTACCGATTCTGTAACCGTAGGGTGCTTTGGTGCATAACGTCTTTCCGCTTGCGGCTTTGGCTCTGAAGACTGCCCGAATTTTCTTGCTGGTATCCCTCGCGTACCACTCGTTGAAGAGATTTTTGAAGGGCGCAAGCTCGTTTCCATCCAGATCATCCGAGTCAAATCCATCGTTGACGGCGATATATCTGATGCCAAGACCGGGGAACAACACCTCAGAATACTTGCCCACCTCGATATAATTTCTTCCGAGACGTGACAGATCTTTCGTGATGATGACACCAACCTTGCCCGCGTTAGCCAGACTGAGTAGCTCCTGAAAGCCGGGGCGGTCGAAGCTGACGCCCGAATATCCGTCGTCAGAAATGATTTTGATGTTGGTAAATCCATGTTCCTGCGCGTACCGGAGGAGCAATTCCTTCTGATTGACGATGCTGTTGCTGTCGCCTTCGTTTTCATCCTCGCGTGAAAGTCTGAGATAGAGAACGGTTAATAGGTTATCGGTTTGATGTAACATAGTGAACTCCTTTCAAAAATCAAACCGATTGAGAGATCGCAGTTGCTTC
>CADBZY010000024.1 GCA_902799245.1 uncultured Ruminococcus sp. | reverse complement strand
ATGCCCAAAGGCATCTACGGTCAGCCCGCTTCATTTTTTGACCCCTAAAGCGCCGTGAAGCCCCTACAGTAGGGGCTTCACGGGGGTGGCATCTTTTTTATGCACCTATTCTGGCCCGCCCAGAGGGATTCGAACCCCCGATCTTCAGAATCGGAATCTGCTGCGTTATCCAGCTGCGCCATGGGCGGAAATATAAATAATCGTTTGAGCCAGAAAAAATTATATCACGGCACACGCGAAAATAAAAGAATAATTTGTAAATTCTCCCGAAATAAATTCCCTTGAAGAAAGGATTCTCCAAGGGAATTCTTAGGTATGTGAAAATAAACGGATACCAGGAAAATTACTTCACAGCATCCTTGAATGGCTTGCCGGGCTTGAATGCGGGGACTGTGGTTTCGGGAATGACCTGAATTTCCTTGGTCTGAGGATTCTTGTTGGTTCTCTCTTTGTGAACTCTTGTCTCGAAAGTGCCGAAGCCAACGAGCTGGACCTTCTCGCCCTTAGCGAGAGTAGAGACGACAGTATCGATGACAGCTGCAACAGCCTTCTCAGAATCCTTCTTTGTGAGACCGGATTTTTCCGCTACCGCCTCAACCAATTCTGCTTTGTTCATCTTTCATGTACCTCCTATGTTGTTGATTATTTTTTTTCGCGGCAGGTGAAAACCTTTCCGCTGACAATCGGATGCAAGGAACACCGATTGCCTGTATATTATTGACAGCATGATTCGTTGACATTATCGGACAGAAAATCCGAACCTGCATTAAAGCACATACGCCCGACAAATATTGAACACATTTATGAGCTGAAAACCATCTGCCAAAAAATTTAAGAGGGAAGCAGACGACAAAGCAATCAAAAATGTTTAACAAACACCGTCGGCAAGGGGAAAATGGATCAATCCCATGTGCACCACGCGCATGTGATATAATGCAGCTTATCATTACAAGGGAGCCAAAAAGGCGTGTTTGTGTCTTTCAGACTCCCTCTTACAGTCAACGAATTCATGCAGAATAATACTTGCTAATATATTCTATCAGATTAAATTCTTTTTTTCAAGTATATTTGCAATTTTTTCTCCTTTCGGAATCATTAAAATATCTTCTTTGGTCATTCCTTTAATGAGAAGAATAACAGCAACATACACCACAATCGCTGCGGCAATCGCCACAACCGTCATTAATGCGCCGATTACCCTCGAATCGGAGGCAATGATTCTGTCAAGCAGACCGTAGGCAGCCCAAGCGGTGAGAGCACACATAGCGGCAGCAAACAACGGTTTGAAAAAAGTTGTCATCAGATTCGGCTTGATCTGTGCTCTGCGGTAGAGAATAATCAGGCTTGCCACAACAATGAAGATATAGCAGCTTATCGAACCGATTGGAGCGCCCTTGATGTTGATTTCGGGGATACCTACCAGTGTGAAATTCAGCAGCAGTTTGATGGAAGCGCCGATCAGCATAAGATAAACCGGCACCTTCTGCTTGCCGACCGCCTGGAGCATACTGTTGATAGGCGTAACCAGTGATCCGAACAGCACCATGATGCCAAGCACTCTCAGCATAGGTACGGCAATTTCCGCGGCGGGCTTGCCGGGGTAGAGAAGCTGGAGAATGGGACCGGCGAGAGCGCACATTCCGAGACCGGACGGGAAACCGATCAGCACGGAAATCTTAATGACGGAATTGATGCTGGAATGAATCTGGGATTTTTTGTGAATTGCCCATGCAGCCGCCAGCGTAGGCAGCGCCGAAACGCCGAGCGCCTGTGTGATATAGGGAACAAGGTTGTAAAGATTGATGCCGAAATTATACGCGCCGTAGAGGAAATTGGGAATCTTCTCGTCAGTGACGCCCGCCATATAGCTGCTGTAGATTTTTCTGAGAATTGCGGGGTCAATGCCGTCGAGACGGTTTTGGATGGTCACGGCGTCGATCACCTGCGTGACGTTGAGCACCAGCACGCCGAGTGCGATGGGAATGCCTATGCTGAAGAAGGTGCGGAGAATGTAACACGAAGAACGGGGAGCAGGGGAGGCGGCAATTTCCTCATCGGTGATTTCGTCGCCCTGTGTTTTGTGACGGATCAACATATAGATCAGACCGGCGAGCGAACCGAGGGCAATACCGGCGAGCGAACCGGCAGCGGCGAAGGGATAGCTTGCGATGCGGGCTTCTTCCAGGGTATTGACAGTCGTGCCGAAGGCGGTAAGACTTGTATGGAAAGTATACTCACCGTATTTCATGATGCCGATGGCCAGGCCGAGACCGATAAAGAGCTTGCCAAGCGCTTCTATGACCTGCGAAACCGCAGTAGGCGTCATATTGCGCAGACCCTCGTAATAGCCGCGGTAGGAAGCCATCATGCAGCAGAAGAAGACCGAAGGACTCATGGCGAGCACGCTGTAAATGGAATCCCTGTCAACAAAACGGATATAAATGAATCCACCTGCCGCCATGGCGACAAAACCTAAGATACCGGTGACAAGAAAGACCCGCTGGGCCACTCTGTGAACCTTGCGCGCGTCCTTGTAGCGCCCCATTGCAGTGTTTTCCGCCACCTGCCTTGCGAGAGCGGAGGGAAATCCAGCGGCGGAAAGAGTGTAAACCGGAAGATACAGGGCGTAAGCGGCGGAAAAATAGCCCATTCCCGCCTCGCCGATGACGTTTCCGAGCGGAATTTTGAAAATAGCGCCGATCACCTTCACCAATATGGTACCGAAGGTGAGAATAGCGGCGCCCTGCACCAGAGACTGTCCTCTGGAACCTCCGCGCCTCTTTTTACTGCTGACTTTTGTTTGCGTCAAAATAACAACTCCATTCTTTTGATGATTCATTCGTTTTTGGGGGTCTGCTTCATATATATTCATACGCATGAAGTATATGAACAGGCAAGTCCCACTGAAATAAAGAAAACGCAGCAGCATTTACTGCTGTGTTTTCTGTTAGCGTATAATTCAGTTGCAAACCTCAGATGGAGTTGTCGCCGGCGTTGGAACCGTCCACCCCGGAAGCGTCAGGAGCAGGGGATTGATCGTTCTGTTCAGCGCCGAGCTTTGTCCCGCAGCGTGAACAGAAGACTGAATCTTCGGCATTGTCAAAGCCGCATTTGGGACAGACTGTCTTTTTACGCAGGATATTGATTTTCTCGTTGACCTCGTCAAGCCTTTTGTAGAGAGCGTCAATGGATTCTATCTGTCCGTCGAAGCTGATGTCCACGGGACTTCCCGATTTGCGGGAGTCATAGACCATTCTGCCGAGGTTTTCCAATCTTTTGGATATTTCCTTCTGGATTTCAGCTGCGCTGAACCTGAGCCTTGAAATATCCACCCATCTGCCTGCTTCCTTGCCGACGGTTTCCGCTGCGGATCTTGCGTTGATAACTACGTCTTCGAATACGCCCATTATTCACCATGTCCTTTCTGTATGATTTTGAATTTTTTTTACTAAAAAAGATAGAATTGATTTTTACCTTATTATATTCCAAATGATCGGCATTGTCAATAAGGGCATCCGCTTATTAATCAAATTATTACAATTTCACCAACATGAAAGGGAAAAAAATTTACCTGATTAAATCTCTAAAGTTGAAAATATTATGAACAAAAGCAAATGCTATTGCCAAACCCTGCGTATTTGTGTATAATAATTAATCAATACAATTAGTTGTAAGGAGCTGATAAATATATGACAGGAGCACAGGTTATTCTTGAATGCTTAAAGCAAGAGGGCGTTTCTGTTGTATTCGGATATCCGGGGGCGACCATAGCCCCGTTTTATGACGCGCTTGTGCTTGACGGCTCAATCAGACACATTCTGGTACGTCAGGAACAGAATGCGGGCCACGCGGCAAGCGGCTATTCGAGAGCATCGGGTAAGGTGGGCGTGTGCTGCACCACCTCCGGCCCCGGCGCCACCAATCTCATCACCGGGCTGGCGACGGCCTACATGGATTCCATTCCGATGGTGGCCCTGACAGGGCAGGTGCGTTCCGACCTGCTGGGCAGAGATGTGTTCCAGGAAGCTGACATCACCGGCGCCTGCGAACCCTTCACCAAGCACAGCTATCTTGTCACTGACGCGCAGGAGCTTCCGCGCATTCTCAAGGAAGCGTTTCATATAGCCTCCACAGGCCGTCCGGGACCGGTTCTCATCGACCTGCCGCAGGACACGCTGGAGCGTGAATTCCAGGGTGAATTCAAATACCCTGACAGAGTTGACATCATTGGCTATAAGCCGCGCACCAAGGGACATCCGCTTCAGATGAAGAGAGCCATAGACGCCATAGAAAAAGCCGAGCGCCCGATCATCTGCGCCGGTGGCGGCGTGGTTTCGGCGAAGGCGCGCAGGGAGCTGATCAAGTTTGCCGAAAAGCTCGACATTCCCGTCGTGTCCACCCTTATGGGCGTCGGCATGATGCCCACCGAGCACCCGCTGTATATGGGAATGCTCGGCTCCCACGGCATTTACTCGGCGAATTACGCCATACATCACGCCGATCTGGTGATCCTCTGCGGCGCGCGCGTCGGCGACAGAGCCATGGCAAAGCCTGATCAGGTTGCCAAGAAGGCGGAGATCATCCATATCGATATTGACCCTGCCGAAATCGGCAAGAATATGAGAGCGGATATTCCGATCGTCGGAGACATCCGTCTGGTTTTGAAGAGCATTACGGAAAAATGCGAGGAATTCAGCCATAAGGACTGGGTAGACGACCTCAAGCAGAGAAAAGCCGAGCACACTCCGATATTCCGGAGTATTGCGGGGCAGGTCGATCCGCGCAACTTCATGCGCACGCTTTCCGAAGAGGTCAGCAAGCGCAGCAAGGCCATACTCGTCGCTGACGTCGGCGAGAATCAGATCTGGTCGGCTAACAATTTCGCCTTCAAGGGCGGAAGGTTCCTCACCTCCGGCGGACTTGGCACCATGGGCTACTCTCTCGGCGCGGCACTCGGCGCGAAGCTGGCCAAGCCGGAGCGTCAGGTGTTCGCGGTGTGCGGAGACGGCTCCTTCCAGATGATGATGTGCGAGCTTGCCACGCTGGTGCAGCATGATATTCCCGTGAAGGTGGTCATCATGCAGAACAACCGCCTCGGCATGGTGCGCGAATTGCAGGATAAGCTCTATGACGGTCGGTATTCCGGCGTCATGCTGGACGGCTCTCCGGATTTTGTGAAGCTCGCGGAGGCTTACGGCATTCCGTCAGAGCGCATAGAGGACGACAGTGACGTAAACGCCGCGATTGACAGGATGCTCAGCAGCCAGTCGCCGTATGTGCTTGTCTGCCGTGTAGCCGAAAACATCCCGTCACGTCAGGAAGACTGAGAAGGAGGCTGTCAATTATGAGATATACCATCACTGTTCTTGTGCAGAACCATTACGGCGTCCTTTCCAAGGTGGCCGGACTCATCGCGCGCAGGGGCTTCAATATTGCCTCTCTCGCGGTCGGCGTCACCGAGAATCCCGACGTGTCGCGCATGACCATTGCCGTGGACTGCGACGAAAGCGGCGTCGAGCAGGTGGAAAAGCAGCTCAATAAGCTGATCCCAACCATCAAGGTCAAGGTGCTGGAGGAAGGCTCCTATCTGGCACGCGAGCTGACAATGGTCAAGGTGTCCTGCAATGCCAGACAGCGCGAGGAAATCATGACCCTTGCGGAGCTGATGCACGCGCGGATCATCGACGTGACATCCACGTCACTCACGCTGGAACTGACCGACACCACCGCGCGCACGGAGAATTTCATCTCTCTCATGCGTCCGTTCGGAATCAAGGAACTTGTGCGCACCGGTATCAGCGCCATCGAATTAGGCGCGAACACCACCAAGAAGTAAAACATCCTACCTTCACCCTTCAACCTTCACCTTGCATACGAGGAGGATTAAAATATATGAAAACCGTAACAATAGACCGCACCTTCGGGAGCGGCGGGCGCGAAGTAGCGGCAAGACTTGCCGGAATGACAGGCGTGCCCTTCTTCGACAACGATATTATTCTCAAAGCAGCCGAAAATTTCGGTGTTGACGTAGGCGTGCTGAAAAACAATGACGAACATTATGTCGGAAGTCTTATTTATAATCTGTCGATGTTCGGCGCAAACGGGGATTATGAATCCTCTCCGGTTTACAAGACCTATTTCGCGGTTTCCGAGACGGTGCGCCGACTGCGCGCGGAGAATGACGGAGGCATTTTCCTCGGACGCTGCGCGGATGTCATTCTTCAGGGGGAAGGCCCGATTGTGCGGGTATTCATCTATTCCTCCTCGATGGAAAAGCGCATTTCCC
This sequence comes from uncultured Ruminococcus sp., assembly GCA_902799245.1. Taxonomy (GTDB): domain Bacteria; phylum Bacillota; class Clostridia; order Oscillospirales; family Acutalibacteraceae; genus RUG762. The sequence continues at coordinate 22,781 of CADBZY010000024.1, read as the reverse complement.
GCACGCTGGCACTGGAAGACGTTTCGGACGGCAAGGCGGAGACATTTATCCAGAACAAGGATAAGCAGCGGCGCAACTATTACCAGTTTTTCACCGACAACAAATGGGGCGCGCCGACGAATTACGATATTATGCTCAACACAGCGACGGTTGATTACGACGAGTGTGCGCGGATTATTGCCGAGCTTGCCCAAAACTGAAAAAGGAAATGACATCAATCGCTCCGGCGGTACGGAATTGCATCTTCTTTCCGTGCCGCCGGAGCTTTTTGCGCTTTGCTTTACATAATCCGACAGAATGGAACGTATATATTTCTACGAAAAATCATTCGGGAGGAATCATTATGTATATCAAGACATTCAAGACGTCAAAGGCAGAACTTGTCATCATTATTATCGGGTTGATTTGCTTTATCGGGACGCTGTGGTACATTATTTCATCCGCGTCGTCAGGAGGGTCGGAAAAGACATCGGCAACTCCCTCGGCGCAGACGGAGCATTTTCTTACAAACGCACAGACAGCGGATGACAGGGTGAAATTTCTCTCCCAGTTCGGCTGGGAGGTGGAGCCGGATCCGCTCGACGTCCGCGAGGTGGTGATTCCCGCGGTATTTGACGAGGTTTACAGCAGCTACAACGAAATTCAGAAGACGCTGGGCTTCGATCTGGAACAATATAAGGGTTGCCGCGTGAAAAAATGGGAGTATGCCGTCACCAATTATCCCCAAGGCGTGCGCAACGTGAAAGCGACGCTTCTGATCAGGGACGGCGCGGTGGTGGGAGGCGACATTTCTGCGGGCGGCAATCAGCAGTTTATCCATTCGCTTCTGCTTTCACAGGCGCAGCGCGGCGATCAGGCACTCTCTCCGTCCGACGGGAAAAAGAAATAATTGCCCTTGTATGATGACATTTTGTATATAATTTTTGATGCAAAATATTGAATTCTTCTCAGAATTATTGTATAATACAAATGGGAGGGATTCATCATGGATTTGAATCAGCCGATCGTAAAGCTGAAACTGGACGTCATATTCAAAAGGGTATTCGGAGACGCCAACAACACCGACATCATCGCCGCGTTTTTGTCGGCATTGCTGGAGATTCCGCGGAAAAGCATAGAGAAGATCACTTTGAACAATGTCGAGATCACGCCGGAATATCTGGAACAGAAATTCAGCCGGCTGGATATGAAGATGGACGTCGACGGGAAGACGGTCAATGTCGAAATGCAGGTGAATTACGAGCCTGATTTCCGGGAGCGGACGCTTTTCTACTGGTCAAAGCTCTACAGCGACGAGCTGAAAACCGGCGATGAATACGGCTCTTTGAAAAGAACGGTGTGTATCAATCTGATCGATTTCAATTTGTTCGACTGTGAAGATTACCACTCGCATTTCAGCGTGATGGAGAATTCGCGTCACGAGGTTCTCACGGATAAATTGGCGATACACTTTTTTGAGCTGAAAAAGAGCCGCAAATACCATAAAAACAGTCCGATGGACGAATGGCTTGATCTGATCAACGCAGAAACGGAGGGAGACTTGATGGAGATTCAGAACAACACAGCGATACCCGAGGTCAACAAGACCATATTAATCATCAGAAACCTCAGCGGAGACGAAAAGGTACGCCAGGAAGCGTATTACAGGGAAAAGCGCCTCCATGACGAAGCAACCGCCCTCGGTCATGCCCGCCGCGAAGGCATTGCCGAAGGTCTTGAAAAAGGACGTGCCGAAGGACGCGGTGAAATAAAGCAGGAACTGACCCGCAAGTGGCTTGAAAAAGGCATGACTGAGGATCAGATCAAGGAACTGCTCGGAGAATAGTTTTACGTATGTGGGAGACTTGATGGAGATTCAGAACAACACAGCGATACCCGAGGTCAACAATAGACAATAACAAGGCTATATTATTCATCCATTAAAAAAATCGCCTTTTGGCTTTACCGGTTTGCGTTTTGCCAAAAGGCTGTTTTTTTCAACCGCCGAAAAGAATTGCGGATAGATAAAAAAACAGCAGCTCGTTGCAACAACAGGGAGGAAGAAAAAATGTTCGGCAAAAACAAAAGCAACACCCGAAGAATCAGGCTTCCGTTTGAATCAACGGACGAGAAGCCGTATATTTTCGCAAGCTACGGACACGATGACAAGGAAACCGTATTCCCGCTGCTGAATGCGCTTTATGAGGCGGGATTCAATGTGTGGTATGATGAGGGAATCACTATAGGGGAAAAATACGACGACGTCATCGAAAGCCACATACGCGGCAGCGCGGTGTTTTTGCTCTTTGCCAGTTCGCTGTCGCTGTCGCGCCCGTATGTGCTGGACGTGGAGCTGAAGATTGCCGCTGAGATCAGGGAAGCAACGCCGTTTCTCTCGCTTTTCATTGAGAAAGGCGTGAATGTCCCTGAATCGGCAAAGGAAATCATGCAAGGTTCGCAGCATGACAGCCTTGACGCCATCATCAAGGAACTGAACCGGATGGGAATCAAAAACTTCGGCAAACGAAAGGCGGTGCCGATTGAGCGGGAAGTACCGCAGTACTGGTTTGACAGCTATGATCCGGCTCCGGAGGGGGAGAGCGGCGGCACTGTATACAGCAAGGAAGAACCCTACGCCTGTCTTGCGTTCCATCCGGACGATCTGACCGCCTGCAACCCTTACGCCAAGGAGCTGTTTTTCGCGGGGTACAACGTGCGTTCCTGCGAAACCCTGAACGGAAGCGAAAGGGAAAAAATGATAACGTCAAAAGGCTGCAAGGCGTATGTCCCGTTTGTTACCCAACACTATGTGGAATCGGGACAGCTGGAAAAGGATTATCTGGTGGCCAAAAAAGCAGGAAAGCCGCTTATTTCGCTCTATATCCGGGAAGAGGGAGACCAGGAAGAAAGCCTGAAGCTGCCGGATTCCATAGCGAAGGAATTCTCCCTGATACAGGGTCTGGATATGCAGGAGCTGACTGCCAACGATTTTCTCTCCAAGCTGGAAGCCGAGCTGGAAAAGCGAAAGTGCTATGCAATCATGACGGATGGCAAGGTATCACGGCGGAACTTTGAGATCAGGGACTTCCTCTACGATTTTGCCGACGGCGGCAAGAAGTTGATTCTCACCAAATTCAGGGGTGAAAAGGACAAAGCGACGCTTACCGTCAGGCGGGCATATTCCGGCTTCCCGGTCGCGAAAATCGGCGCGGACTCTTTCCGCTACAACACGGGGCTCAGAGAAGTGACCCTCCAGGAAGGACTGGAACGGATAGGGGACGGCGCCTTTAACAACTGCGATCATCTGGAATCCATATCCCTGCCGGACAGTCTGACCGGCATCGGCGAAAATGCCTTCAGCCAATGCAGCTCACTCAAATCCATCCGCTTTCCATCGGGTGTCAGGGAAATACCTGAGAGCGCCTTTGAGGACTGCGATTCCCTCACGGAATTCGTCATCCCCGAAGGCGTGACGGCGATAGGAAAATATGCCTTTGAAGGATGTGTCAGCCTGACTTCGGTAACCATTCCAGACAGCGTTGTGTCCATAGGGGATAGGGCGTTTTATCAGTGCGAATGTCTCGCCTCGGTTGAGATACCCGACAGTGTCGATGCATTCGGAGACGGCGTGTTTGAATGGTGCGACAGTCTCGCGTCGGTCAGGCTGTCATGCAATATGAACGGCACCGGCAGCGAAACCTTTACCGGGTGCAGTGCCCTCGAACACATTGAAATTCCCGAAGGAATTACTTTAGTGGATGCCTATGCCTTCTATATGGCGGACGGTCTGAAAACCATCACGCTTCCCGAAAGCCTGACGTTCATAGGCGAGCACGCCTTTGAAAGCTGCGAGAGTCTCACCTCCGTTACCGTTCCGGAGGGAGTGGACGAGATCGGCGAACACGCCTTTGATAAGTGCTACAATATGGAGTGCGTTACCATTCTTTCTCCCCAAGTGGATATAGGGGAGGGCGCGTTGGACGACGTCGATCTGGTGCGCTGCCACGAGGACAGCGAGGTCTGGGAATACTGCGAGGAAGCCTGTGTGGACTGTGAGCCGCTTTAAAATCATTCCAAACAATTCCGCGCAAATCCGAAATTTTTGTGTTATGTGATAAATTGTATTGTATGCCGTTGACATTGCCCTGTTTTTCTGATAAAATTTTAACGATCTGTTTTACATAATATTTTGTATGCAGCGACTTGAAAGAATCGAGGGTTTTGCTATGAATTACACAAGCACCAGAGACAATTCCGTGAAGGTTACGTCGGCGTATGCCATCGCCACCGGCATTTCGCCCGACGGAGGGCTGTATGTACCCGAGAATATTCCGGCGTTCACATACGACGAACTTCTCGCCGCGGCTAAGACCGATTACCGCGAGAGAGCGGTCAGTGTATTGGAGAAATACCTCACCGACTTCACCCGTGAAGAACTGCGCGAGTGTGTGGACGGTGCCTACACCGGAAAATTTGGAGGAGAGGATGTCGCTCCCGTCGTCGATATTGCACAGAACCGCTTCGTGCTCGAGCTGTGGCACGGGCCTACCTGCGCCTTCAAGGATATGGCGCTGCAATTGCTGCCTCACCTGCTGACCCGTTCGGTCAAAAAGACCTGTGACGGAAAGGAGATCGTCATTCTCGTGGCAACCTCGGGCGACACCGGCAAGGCTGCGCTGGAAGGCTTCAAGGATGTACCCGGCACCAGAATCATCGTATTCTACCCCGTGGAAGGCGTCAGCGCCATCCAGAAGCGCCAGATGGTGACGCAGGAGGGCGAAAACGTCGGCGTGTGCGCCATCAAGGGCAATTTCGACGACGCGCAGACAGGCGTCAAGAAGATCTTCACCAATCCCGAAATTGCCGCCGAGCTTGCCAGAAACAACATGGCTTTTTCTTCCGCCAATTCCATCAACTGGGGCAGACTCGCTCCCCAGATTGTGTACTATATCTCGGCGTATGCCGACCTTATGAACAAGGGCGTTATCAAAAACAGGGGCGACAAGGTCAATGTCGTGGTTCCCACCGGTAACTTCGGCAATATTCTCGCCGCTTACTACGCAAAGAAAATGGGACTTCCCATCGGCAAGCTGATCTGCGCGTCCAATGCCAACAACGTGCTGACCGACTTCCTCAGAACCGGCGTGTATGACAGGAACCGACAGTTCTACACCACTATTTCTCCCTCGATGGACATCCTCATTTCCAGTAACCTGGAGCGTCTGATCTACGATCTCAGCGGCTGCGACAGCGTGCGCGTCAAGGGCTGGATGGACAGTCTCTCCGCGACCGGACGTTATGAAGTGGACGAGGACGTAAAGGCAAAGATCAAAGAACTGTTCTGGGCAGGCTGCTGCGATGACGCTTCCACACAGGCGACCATCAAGGACGTTTTCCAGAGCCGGAACTACCTCTCCGATACGCACACTGCCGTTGCGCTGAATGTCTATGAGCAGTATGTCAGGGAATTCGGCGCGGACGTTCCCACGATCATCGCCTCCACCGCCAGCCCCTACAAATTCGCTCCCGCCGTACTCGGTGCGATAGCGTCCGATAAGCTGTCCGACGACGAATTTGACATGCTTGCCGCCCTCAATGAAGTGTCCGGTGTCGCAACTCCGGCGCCTCTCGCCGGACTCAAAGGCAAGTCTGTGCGCTTTGACCGCGTCTGTGACGGCTCCGAAATGAAGGAAACCGTCCTCGACATGCTAGGCATATAATAACGCTCACATTCGTTCGCTTAGTGAATGGTGAATAGTGAATAGAGAATAGTGAATAATTTCGGAGCGCCTGCGGCGCTGGAATAAAAAACGCGCCAACGCGTCGGCTTGTCAAATGAATGCCGATGCGCGTTGGTACGTTTTTCAGAGGGAATGCTTACGCAGCGATGGCTTTACTGCTTCTCCACGAAGGTGGAACAGGCTGTTTCATCGCAGTTGCAGCAGTGATCCGCGCTGGTGCAGGACTGCACATGAATGGTGCCCGCGCTGCAGCAGTCGGAAGTGGTGTGATAGGTGCAGTTTTTGACGTCGCACCGGATGTGATTGCCGCCTTTGGGAATTCCCGTATCCAAATCGATTTCGGGCGTTCTGTTGCTGTTTGACATGTCACGTCGCTCCGTTTCATTATGAATATTTTTCGAATAGCGGATTCATCTCCGCATTAGATAGCATTCCACAGAATATTAAGATTTATGCAAGGGCGCGGCCCTTCCTGTATTTTTCATTTTTCAAGTTTTAAGTCTTCAGTTTTCAGTTAGCGAAGCGCACGCGAGCGCTTCTGGGGGGCTTTCATGGCACTTTTCGCTATTGCCGATCTGCATCTTTCAATCGGCGAGGATAAAAAAATGGATAAATTCCGCGGCTGGGAAGGCTATGAGGAACGGCTGCGGGAACACTGGAACGCGATTGTCAAGCCGACCGACACGGTAGTGATCGCGGGGGACATTTCTTGGGCGATGAAGCTCGAGTGTACGCTGGCCGACTTTACGTTTCTGCACGGACTGCCGGGAAAGAAGCTGCTCATGAAGGGCAATCACGACTACTGGTGGAGCACCAAGAAGAAGATGGACGACTGGCTCGAGGCAAGCGGCTTTGACGATATGTCGATCCTCTTCAACAACGCCTTTCCCTATGGCGGATACGCCATATGCGGCACCCGCGGCTGGTCTTACGACTGCCCCGAGAATGAACGGACGGTGCTGCTGCGCGAAGTGGGACGGCTGGAGACTTCCATCAAAGCAGGGATTGCCTTAGGGCTGGAACCGCTGGTTTTCCTGCATTATCCGCCGGTTTACGGCGACTATGTGTGCGACGAGATCATGGACGTGCTGCAAAGATACGGTATCAGAAAATGCTGGTACGGACATCTTCACGGCGCGGCACGGGGCAAGGCGATTATCGGCGCATACGACGGCATTCAGATGCGGCTGATCTCTGCCGATCATGTCGGATTTGTGCCGCAGTTGATACTGCCGGACGCCCCTGACGTTTCAGTAACAAATAGTTAACATTTTTTCGACACATTATTTGACGAAAAACCCTTGAAAAACATGAATTCTTTTGCTATAATCTATCAATGACTATTGTAAAATGTTTATTTTTACGGAGGAATAAGAAATGATTACCAACAAGACAAAAACCGAAACCAATACCTATGAGGTAGAGTTCACCGCCAGCGAAGATCTTCTCAAAGCGGAGAAGAAGCGCGTCTACCAGAAGGAAGGCAAAAAGTACAACGTTCCCGGCTTCCGCAAGGGCAAGGCTCCCATGAACGTCATCGAGAGAATGTACGGCCCTGTTTTCACACAGGACGCCATCGAAACCGTTTACCAGAAGGCTGTCGATGAAGCGATCAACGAGTTCGGCGAGGAAGTCGTCGACGCCAACAGCGCCGAGGTCGTTTCCATGGAAGGCGACATCGTATTCAAGGCGAAGTTTATTGTAAAGCCCGAAGTCAAGATCGAGGGCTACAAGGGTCTCACTGTCGAGAAGGCGGAAGCGGTTGTCACCGATGATGACGTTGAGCACGAGCTGGGTCACATCCAGCAGCGCAATTCCAGAAGCATCAATGTCGACGACAGATCCGCTCAGATGGACGACACCGTCATATTCGACTATGAAGGCTTCTGCGACGGCGTACCTTTTGAAGGCGGCAAGGCTGAGAAGTACGGTCTTAAGCTCGGTTCCAACCAGTTCATCCCCGGCTTTGAAGAGGGCATGGTCGGTCACGGAATCGGCGAGGAATTCGATGTGAATGTGACATTCCCCGAGGAGTACCACGCCGAGGAGCTTGCCGGCAAGCCCGCTGTATTCAAGGTAAAGATTCACGAAATCAAGATGACCGAGCTTCCCGAGCTGAACGATGAATTTGCCAAGGACGTCAGCGAATTTGACACCCTTGACGAGTACAAGGAAGACCTCCGCAAGGAGCTTCTCAAGAAGGCGGAGGATAAGGCAAAGGACGACGCGGACAACAAGCTCATCGACCAGCTGATCGACCTTGTCGAAGCCGACATCCCCGAGGTCATGTATGACAACAAGGTGACAGAGAATATCAACGACTTCTCCTACAACCTCCAGATGCAGGGCATGAACATCGAAACCTACCTCAACTACACCGGCATGGATATGGAAGCTCTCAGAGGTCAGTTCAGAGACAAGGCAATCCATCAGGTCAAGCTCCGCCTTGCCCTTGAAAAGATCGCCGAGCAGGAGAACATCCAGGTTAGCGACGAGGAAATCGACAAGGCCTATGACGACCTTGCCAAGAATTACGGCGTCGAGCTTGACAGAGTAAGACAGATCGTTCCCGTTGACGGACTCAAGAAGGATGTTGCCGTGGAGAAGGCGGTAGATGTCGTGCGCGACAATGCCAATTACGTACCGGCAAAGGCTGATGACGCTGAGTAATTTTTTACCTAAACCGACAAAATGCGGCAAATCCTTTGCGTTTTCCGTTATATAATTGAATGCGGCTGACAGTCGCTGTGCAATCAAAAAAACTGACGGCGTATTGCAAATGATGAAGGAGATCAGGAAAAAATCATCTGCAATGCGCCATTATGCCTTTATGATATGATATTTTAAAAAAAATTGTGGAAAGGAAGAATCATCTATGAGCAATCTTGTACCTTATGTTGTGGAACAGACCAGCAGAGGCGAACGTTCCTATGACATTTATTCCCGTCTGTTGAATGACAGGATCATCATGCTTTTTGACGAGGTCAACAGCGTCACCGCAAGCCTTGTCACCGCGCAGCTTCTTTACCTCGAAGGACAGGATCCCAAAAAGGACATCTGCCTCTATATCAACAGCCCCGGCGGAGCCGTCAAGGACGGTCTGGCGATTTACGACACCATGAACTACATCAAGTGCGACGTGTCCACCATCTGCATGGGCATGGCGGCGAGCATGGGCGCGTTCCTGCTGGCGGCGGGCGCAAAGGGTAAGCGTCTTGCGCTTCCCAACAGCGAGATCATGATTCATCAGCCCTTAGGCGGCGCGCAGGGTCAGGCGACCGACATCGAGATTCAGGCCAACCAGATTCTCAAAACCAAGAAGAAGCTCAACGAAATGCTGGCAGCCGCCACAGGCAAGCCTTATTCGCAGATTTGCCTCGACACAGAGCGCGACAACTACATGTCCGCCGAGGAAGCGAAGGAATACGGTCTGATCGACCGCGTTATTTACAAACGATAGGATTGGTGAACTGATGGCGTACAGGGACAGAAACGAAGAACCAAGGTGTTCGTTCTGCCACAAGGGAGAGAGCGACGGCGTCCGGCTGGTGCAAGGCCCCGGCGTGTATATCTGCAGCGACTGCGTGTCGCTCTGTTCGCAGATTCTCCGCAACGAGGGATTATTCGATGTGGACGAGTACGACGACAATTCATTCTCCATGGAGAATTTTGAAATACTCCGTCCCGTCGAAATCAAGGAGCATCTTGACAAATATGTCATCGGGCAGGACAGCGCAAAAATTGCCCTGTCGGTGGCGGTATACAACCATTACAAGCGAATCATGGGGCACAACGACGACGGCGTGGAGCTTCAGAAGAGCAATATTCTGCTGCTCGGTCCCACCGGCGTGGGAAAGACCTTCCTCGCCCAGTCGCTTGCCAAAATACTCAACGTGCCGTTTGCGATTGCCGACGCGACGACGCTCACCGAAGCGGGCTATGTCGGCGAGGACGTGGAGAATATCCTTCTGCGTCTGATACAGGCGGCGGATTTCGATATAGAACGCGCCCAGCGCGGCATCATCTATATCGATGAGATAGATAAAATCTCCCGCAAGTCGGAAAACACCTCCATCACCCGCGATGTCAGCGGCGAAGGCGTACAGCAGGCGCTGCTCAAAATCCTCGAGGGCACGGTAGCCAACGTTCCTCCGCAGGGCGGCAGAAAGCATCCGCAGCAGGAATTCATTCCCATTGACACCACCAACATTCTCTTTATCTGCGGCGGCGCGTTTGACGGCATAGAAAAGATCATAGAGAAGCGCGTGGGCAATTCCTCACTCGGCTTCGGCGCGGAGATCCGCACACAGGATGATCTCGACTACAGCGAACTGATTTCCAAAGTCATTCCGCACGACCTGGTCAAATTCGGACTCATTCCGGAACTCGTGGGACGTCTGCCGGTGCTGTCTTCGCTTCAGGCGCTCGACAAGGATTCTCTGATCCGCATTATGACCCAGCCGAAGAACGCCATTATCAAGCAGTACCAGGCGCTCTTCCACATGGACGAGGTGGAGCTGGAATTCGACGAGGAAGCGCTGGGACTCATCGCGGAGAAGGCGCTTGCCCAGAAGACCGGCGCGAGAGGTCTGCGCGGCGTTATCGAGGGTATTCTCACCCCGATCATGTTCTCGGTTCCGTCCGAGGATGACGTGGAAAAGGTGATCATTACACGGGAATGTGCCGATGGCAAAGCCGAGCCGACGCTTATCCGCGGAAAGAGCGTGTCGTCGGAAAAGAGTCCGGCGGCCAAAAAGTCGACCGCAAAAAAGCCGGCAGCCAAAAAAACACCCAAAAAGACCGACGCGTAATTTTTCTTCATATGCAGTTGTTAGGACTGCTGTCAACATCGATAGAAAAACCTGTCTGTTTGCGTACTTCGTAAGCCGGACAGGTTTTTTCAGGTTGAAGGTTGAGGGTTGAAGGGTGAAGGGTGAAGGGTGAAGGTTGGGGGTATCGGTTAGAAACGGATTTTTGCAGACAGTACGGTCTTGTTTGGAGAAAGGAAGATGCATTTTCTTCCGCACGGCGGACGGTCGAATAATTAATAAATTGTTTGTTGCAATAACGTATTACATAATCTATAATATAAAAAAATTATCATCACACCAGTATACCAGGAGAAGGAACGAAATGGCGAATAATTCCAGTAACAGCAATACTACAAAACCGCAGAAAAAAACCATGCCGATCATCATGCTGCCCGACGCGGTGGTATTTCCCGGCTGTCCTCATCAGTTCACGGTATTCGGCTCCGAAATGATGGAAGCCATCCGCAACGCGCGCAAGGCGGACAGATGCCTTTTGATCATGCTCAATGAAAAGGGCGAGAAGGTGTTTGACGTCGCGCATCGTGTCGGTGTAGTGGCGACCATCAATCAGATCCTCCGTCATCCAGAGGAGGAGAGCATGAATGTCCGCATCATGGGCGAGTACCGCGCCTGGGTAACGGCAGGGAATCATGATAACGGTTACATGATGGTAGACGTGATCCCGGCGGACGACGTAAACGACGAAGCCGAAAAAGACCCTACCGGCGCGCTTCATTCCAAGCTCTTCAGAACTCTGGTGCCAGAGCTTAACCGCACGGACGAAAAGCCGGATATCGACATGCATTTTGTCATGGAGCGCCGGAGTGCCGGACTGGGCGGCATGGTGGACGCGTCGGCATACATATATCCCTTTCAGCTGCAGACCAAGCAGCAGATGCTGGGTTGTCTTTCCTCCACGGAAAGGGCCAAGCTGCTTGTCAACGCCATCAACGTCGAACTGGAGCAGGCGAAGCTGGATCGGGAAATCGAAAAAAAGACCTCCAAGGCGATGGACGATTCGCAGAAGGAGTATTATCTCAGAGAGAAAATCCGCATCATATCGGAGGAATTAGGCGACGGAGGAACGCCCGAGAGCGACGCGGAAAATTACAACAAGCGCATTGACGAAATAGACGCGGACGAAGAGGTAAAGACCATTCTTCGCCGGGAGTCGCGCAAGCTGTCCAAGCTGCCCTACGGTTCGCAGGAAGCGGCGGTCATCAGGGGCTATCTTGACGTGTGTCTGTCCATCCCGTGGGGCGTGAGAACGCAGGACAATCTCAGCGTAAAGGAAGCCCAGGCGGTGCTGGAACGCGACCATTACGGCATGGAGAAGGTCAAGGAGCGCATCCTGGAGCTGATCGCCGTGCGCGCGCTGGTGCCGGACATCAAGGGACAGATCATCTGTCTGGAGGGGCCTCCCGGCGTGGGCAAGACCTCCATCGCCCATTCCATCGCCGAAGCGATGGGGCGCAAATACGTGCGCGTGTCGCTGGGCGGCGTGCGTGACGAAGCGGAGATACGGGGCCACCGCAAGACCTATCTCGGTTCCATGCCGGGGCGCATTGTGGACGCGGTCGTGAGAGCGGGCAGCATGAATCCCTTAATCCTTCTGGACGAAATCGACAAGCTGTCAAACGACTACAAGGGCGACCCGACGTCAGCGCTTCTGGAAGTGCTTGACCCGGAGCAGAACAAGACCTTTACCGACCATTTTCTCGACATACCGCTGGATCTGAGCGGCGTGCTGTTCATCACGACCGCCAACAACATCGGCGCCATTCCCACGCCGCTGTATGACCGAATGGAGATCATAGAGCTTCCGAGCTACACCCATGAGGAAAAGGCGATGATCGCCAAAAAATACCTTGTTCCCAAGCAGCTCGAGCGCACAGGCCTCAACCAGAAGAAGGTGCGCATCACCGATACCGCCATAGCCAAGCTGATCGAGGATTACACCCGTGAAGCCGGTGTGCGCAATCTGGAACGCGAAATAGCGTCCCTCTGCCGCAAGTGCGCCAAGAAGCTGGTCGCGGGCGAAGCGGAGAAAATCTCGGTGAGCGGCAGGAACTTAGAGAGCTACATGGGCAAACCGAAGTACACGCGTGACGAGCTCCCGAAGGAACTGATTCCGGGACTTGCCAACGGCCTTGCGTGGACGTCGGTGGGCGGCGAGATGCTCGAGATCGAGGTCGCCGTGATGGACGGCAACGGCAAATACGCCGTCACGGGACAGCTCGGCGATGTCATGCAGGAATCGGCAAAGACGGCGATGACCTGCATCCGCCAGCGCGCCGCGGAGCTGGGCATTGATTACAACGATTTCAATTCCAAGGACATACACATTCACGTTCCCGAAGGCGCAGTCCCGAAGGACGGCCCGTCCGCCGGCATTACCCTTGCCACGGCGATTGTGTCGGGACTGACCGGCATTCCCGTAAGGGGCGACGTCGCCATGACGGGCGAGATCACGCTCACCGGCAGGGTGCTTGCGATAGGCGGCCTGCGGGAAAAGAGCATGGCAGCCCTTCGCAGCGGCATCAAGACAGTGATCATTCCGGCGGCCAACGAAAAGGACATAGAGGAATTCAGCCCCACGGTTAAAAACGGCATCAAATTCGTACCGGTCAAATCAATCGACGAAGTCTTCAAAACCGCCTTCGCGGAGCCGCCGAAGCCCAAGAAGCCCGAGAAAGAGAAGCCGGACGGCGACGGCGACAAAAAGCCGGACAACACAGCACCCGCGGAGAACGAAAAAACAAACGACGAGGTAAAGACAGATGAAGTTTGAGAGCGCGTTTTTTGAGCTTGCCGCCGGCACGTCGGCACAGCTTCCTCCCAGCGACATGCCGGAGGTGGTTTTTGCCGGACATTCCAACGTCGGCAAATCCTCGCTGATCAATAAAATTCTCAACCGCAAAAGCCTTGCAAGGGTGAGTTCCCAGCCCGGCAAGACCGCGACCATCAACTTTTACAATCTTGACGGCGCGCGGCTGGTGGATCTGCCGGGTTACGGCTTTGCCAAGGTCAGCGCGGCGGAAAAGAAGCGCTGGGCGGAGCTGATCGAGGGGTATTTTCAGCAGGAGCGCGATCTGCGGCTGGTGGTAATGCTCATCGACAGCCGTCATCCCGCGTCCAAGGATGACCAGATGATGCTGGATTACCTCATTGACGGCGAATTCCCCATGAAGATCGTGCTGACCAAGATCGACAAACTGAAACCCACCGAGCGAAAAAAGCGTCTTGCCGCGATACCCGACGAGCTTGACGTCGACCTTGCGTACATGCTTCCTTTTTCGGCCGTCACGGGTGAAGGAACGCAGGAACTGCGGAATATTATCACCGAATGTGTCGAGGACAATGGAGAGGATGACCAATAATTTTATCATTTGTTGAGCAAGTCAACAATAAAAAAAAATATACTTTACATTTTCCGGATAATGTGTTAAAATAATGATGATTTACTGCTCTAATTCTTTAAAGCGAAAAATCGCGTCACAACGGAGCGGAACCGTAAAACATAAATAAAAAAAAAGAAAACGTTATCAGGGGTAATATTTATGGGTCTGAATTCAAAACTGAAGGATGAAAATACCGATTTTCTTTTCCGATGCATACTTGAACTGAAGAGTGTAGAGGAGTGTTACGGATTCTTTGAAGATTTGTGCACCGTTTCGGAGCTTAAGGCGATGTCGCAGCGTACGGTTGTGGCCAAGATGCTCCGTGACAAGCACGTATACAGTGACATAGTATCCCATACAGGCGCCAGTACAGCTACCATCAGCCGAGTCAACCGTTCTCTCAATTACGGGAGCGACGGCTACGAGCTGATATTCAGAAGGCTGGATGAGGCGCAGCAGTCTGAGGCAGCCGAAGGCGGGGAGCAGCAATGAACTACGATTTCTTTGCCGAGTATTATGACGAGCTGATGAGCGATGTCGATTATGCGGCGCGTGCGAGATACATAGACAGCATCATCAAGGAACGCAAGCCGGACGCGCATCTGCTGGTGGATTTAGCCTGCGGCACAGGAAGCATGACGGTTGAATTTGCGGCGTTGGGCTATGACGTAATCGGCACCGACCAGTCGGAGAATATGCTCAGCAAGGCGCGGGAAAAATCCGACGACAGCATACTTTACCTGTGTCAGAGTATGCAGGAGCTTGATATGTACGGCACCATTGACGCGTTTGTCTGTACATTTGACAGCCTGAATCATATAGAGGACAGGGCGCAGCTTGTGCTTGCCCTCAGCCGTGTGTCTCTGTTTCTGGAGCCGGACGGCGTTTTTGTTTTCGACATGAATACGCTTTACAAGCATCGAACGATTTTAGCCGATAACGTATTTGTCTATGAGACAGAGGACGTTTTCTGCGTGTGGCAGAATGAATACACCGAACGCGGCAAGGTGGAGATCGCGCTGGATTTCTTTGAGCGTCAGCCTGATGGCAGTTATATCCGCGAATGTGAGAACTTCTGCGAGAAAGCGTATTCGTTGGAGGCTACCGAACAGATTCTGAAAGAAGCGGGACTGAAAATTCTCGCCATGTACGACGATATGACGCGCAACTATCCGCGTTCCGAGAGCGAGCGCATTGTCTTTGTGGTGGGAAAGCGATAAGTCATTCATCAACAGAGAAGTCCAAAACGGAAAGGATATAGGAATAAAATGAGTAAACTTGTAAGATGCATCACGACCGACGGCCTTGTCATGGCGGCGGCGATCGATTCCACAGACATTGTGCGCAGGGCGCAGGAACTTCACCGCACGACGCCGGTAATCACTTCGGCTCTCGGCAGACTGCTGACGGGAGCATCTATCATGGGAAACAAGCTGAAGGAGGATAACGCCTCGCTGACCCTGCGGATGAACGGCGGCGGGCCGGCAGGTTCGATCATCGCCGTGTCGGACAGCAAGGGCAACGTGCGCGGATACGCGCAGGAAGCGGGACTTCTGCTCCGTCCCAACGCAAAGGGACAGCTTGACGTTCCGGGCGCGATAGGGAAGGACGGCACTGTCACGGTCATCAAGGATTACGGCTACGGACAGCCCTACTGCACGCAGACGCCCATCGTCACGGGCGAGGTGGCGGAAGATCTGACCGCCTACTACGCCATCAGCGAACAGGTGCCGACCATCTTCTGTATCGGCGTGCATTTTGATGAAAAGTGGAAGCTCGACAAGGCGGGCGGACTGCTGATTCAGCTCATGCCGGCAGCCGACCACCGCGAGATAGAGAAGCTGGAGGAAATGCTGAAAACCATGCCTCCCGTCACCCGGATGCTTCTGGACGGCAATACACCCGAGCAGATTCTCGAGCGGACGCTTCCGGGCTTTGAGCTGGAGATCTTTGACAGTCAGCAGGTGGAATACCGCTGCGACTGCTCGCTTGAACGGGTAGAGAATGCCTTTATGACCATGCGTCCGGACGAGATACGCGGTCTTGCCGACGAGAGCGGAAAAGCCGAAGTGCTCTGCCACTTCTGCAACAAAAAGTATTATGTCACCCGCGAACGCCTCGAGGAGCTTGCAAAGCTGCAGGAGCAGCGAATAGCGGACGGCAAGTGAGGTTGAATTTAATTCAATCTGCTGCTTTTTACCTTTGTGTTAACTTCTCTACTTCTTTTTCTTCCATTTTATTTAATTGCTGAAAAAATAAAAAAACACTTGACAAACGCTGAGAGGTGTGTTATCATAATAAAGCTGTGTATCGCAACGGCGAAAGCCGTGCGAGATACCAAAGACAGCAGGTGCATTTATGCCCAACGGTTTTTTTATTGAGCAAGAAAGAAACCGCCTGCCGAGGGAAACAGAGCTTTTTCAAATGATAAACTGTGGTGGTACACACCCTTTTTGCTGATGAATTTGTCTGTCCGTCCTCGGTAGCCATATCGAGGACGGGCGTTTTTGTTTCCTGCGAAATTATCCTGAATTTCAGAGGTGAAACTATCATGCCAAGTAAAGCAATTCTGGAACAGAAGCAGGCTCTGGTTAACGATCTCGCTGACAGACTTAAGTCATCCGTCGCAGGCGTTATCGTCAACTACAGCGGTATTTCTGTTGCCGACGACACCAAGCTCCGCAAGCAGCTTCGTGAGGCTGGCGTTGTCTACACCGTAGCCAAGAACACCCTCATCAAGCGCGCAGCCGCCGATGCAGGTGTTGAGATCGATGATGCCGTTCTGAACGGCACCACAGCTATCGCTACATGTGACAGCGACTACATCGCAGCCGCAAAGATCCTCAACGAGTACGCAGAGGGCAATAAGAAGGGCTTTGAGATCAAGGCTGGCTTCTTAGACGGCAAAAAGATGACCGTCGACGAGGTCAAGACCCTTGCAAAGACTCCTTCCAGAGAGACCCTTCTCACTCAGCTCGCTTTCGGTCTCAATGCGACCATCCAGGGTCTCGCAATCGCCATCAAGGCCATTGCAGACAAGCAGTCCGAGGGTGCGGAGGCACCCGCAGCAGAGTAATCTTTTCATCACTCTGCATCACATCATTTAAAATATTATTTTGGAGGTAAAATACCATGTCTGAGAAAATTGCAAACATTATCGAAGAAGTAAAGGCTATGACTGTTCTCGAGCTTTCCGAGCTTGTCAAGGCCATTGAGGAAGAATTCGGCGTTTCCGCCGCTGCTGCTGTTGCTGTTGCTGCTCCTGCTGGCGGTGCTGCTCCTGCTGCTGAAGAGAAGACTGAGTTCGACGTTATCCTTGCTGCTGCTGGCGCAGAGAAGATCAAGGTCATCAAGGTTGTCCGCGAGCTCACAGGTCTTGGCCTGAAGGAAGCAAAGGCTCTGGTTGACGGCGCTCCCGCTCCCCTTAAGGAAGCTGTTTCCAAGGACGAGGCTGAGTCCATCGAGGCTAAGCTCAAGGAAGTCGGCGCAACAGTCGAAATCAAATAATTGCATTCCGGCTTGATTCATCACTGATATTTAAACAAAATAACCGCCTGTCACTGCGTTGGGTAAAACCAATGCGGAGACGGGCGGTTTTTTGCGTAGAAATTTGGGGGATAGAGTCAAAAAAGTAATGCTTTTTATGGTGCTACTGATTATTGGATTATTGATAACGACTTGCAATGGCATAATCCTCATCGGTTATTTCCAGAAACATATCGGGATTGCCGCATATGTCTCCTCTGTACTCCTTGTGCAGAGCACCGCAAAGATGACAGCGATACAAGGAGATGAAAAAAGGTTCCACACCTCCGCCGTAGGAACTGTAATCCATTTCTCCATAGTCTGTTTCTGTCAGATATTCCCATACATGGTCACAGTCAGCATTGCCTTGTGGGATAATGGGAGTAATGTTTTCGGGGGCTTGTTCCAAAGCGTCCTGTGATGTCTCGCTGCTGTCATCCGTTTTGCAGTTTTTTTTCTTAAACAGCCACATAGTTCGTCCTCCGATCTTTCCAGTTATCTTTCTCGTTAGTAATGCAACAAAGGCATACCAACCTTTTTTCAGCCGATATGCCTTTGTCATTTTATATAGGAGTGATTATTTCTTTTAAACTGATTCGTTCTTAGAATACATCTATTCAGAAAGCATCTCTCGGAAATATGGGTTTACGCTTTGTAAGAAAAACCAGATAATCAGGAATTACTTCTTGTCAGCGATAGCTGCCTGTGCAGATAGGAAAAGACAGAGGGGTTTTTGATAAGGTTTGTCATAATCTCTCCATCTTTTCTATGTAACGAGGAAATCTCTTCGATTTCCTCCAGCTTGACAACACAGTTTTTCTTCCGTCCTTCCACTGTAAAGGTGGCTTTGACATCGGCTTTGCCGTTAAGGTTCAGGTACCATTCAAAGCTGATGTCGGAAGTGGGACGCACCATGTAGACAAACTGATCAATTATTTCATGAGAAAGGCTGGCTCCTGAAAAATCAATCATCGTATTAAGTGTGTCACGAATGCCGTCCAGGTCTATCTCCTTGGGAGCAGACGGTTCGTCAGGCGTATTTTCCAGCAGCTTCTGAAGCTCCGCGATTTCCTCATCTATAGGCTTTCTTATGACCAGATACTCGTCTTTGCTGATTTCTCCATCGGCTCGCATGGCTGTCAGATTGAGCAGACGACTGTTTGCCTTGGCAATGCGCGTTTTAATTCCCACAGCATCAGAATCATTGGTAGCTTGTTCTTTTTTATAATAGCACTTTATCAGCTCCAATGCAAGCAAAACAGATTCTTTTTTCTTCACCCACAAATATTCCATCAGTACTTTTGCCATAAAATCAAGCTTCCAGTCACAAATCATCTTAATGTCACAATAGCTTTCCGCATCAAGATCGAGATTTCTGCGCTTTGCCGCCTTGCCATAACGGATTTGATTGTAGCACTGATAACCGTATGAGATTTTTCCATCGAGCTTTGTGTGCCATTTGTTCCGACGAAACGCGCAGCCGCAAGAGCAGCGGAGTTTGTTTACCCAAATATCTTTGGAATCCCGCTTGCTGCGGGTTACTTGGTTTTCCGTCACGAATACTTCCTTCGTGCGCTTTTCACGGATGGCTTGTGCCCTTTCCCATACCTCTCTGGAAACAATTGCCGGAAAATCGCCCTGAACGTATTCATAGGTGGACATATCGAGATTATTGACGCGCTTTTGTTCAAGGAAATTGTTGCTTCGGGACTTGTTGTAACCGATCAATCCCATGTAGGTTGCGTTTTTGATGGTGCGCATGGTATTGGAAACTGTCCATCTGACAATGCCGGAAGCGTTTTTGCGCTTTCTTTCCGTTAAAATCCGTGCAATCTTCATGGAGCCATTTCCCTGCAAATAAAGGTCAAAGATCATTCTCACAGTTTTAGCCTGATCTTCATTAATGACATAAGTATCACCCACACGGTCATATCCGAGAATATTGCCGTTTCCAAAAAGAACGCCATTATCACGACAGATTTTCTGACCGGCCTTTACACGTTCGGACGTCTTGCGGCTTTCTTCCTGTGCGAGCGTTGCCATAATGGATAGTCTGAGTTCTCCGTCGCCGTCCATTGTCCAGATATTATCGTCAATGAAGTAAACTTCCACGCCGAAATTTTTCAACTCTCTGGTCATCACGAGCGTGTCAACAACATTTCTGGCAAAACGGCAAACCTCTCTGGTGACAATCAGGTCGAAGTTACCTGCTTTGGCATCCGCAATCATGCGAAGAAAGGAAGGACGTTTTTTTGCCTGCGTACCGGTTATTCCCTCATCGATATATCGGTCAATGACAGTCCAGTTGGGATGATATTTGACCTGATCATCATACCACTGCAACTGGTTGTCCAATGCAGAGAGCTGTGCTTCGTGTTCTGTTGATACACGTCCGTAAATTGCCACTTTTCTCGGTCTGTTTCTGTCAAAAAGTGCATAATCCGTGAGCTTAAAGCGATAATTAAAATCTGTTGCCGTATTCATAAGGCATACCTCCGTAAAATTGATGACCTCATTATAAATTGTTTCAAGCTGCTTGTGAAATGTGCGAATCAACGTGTTTCATGATATTTGTATATGTGGCTTGATTGATCTTTCCCATTTCCAGCAACGCCTCTATGAGCTTAACGGCACCGATTTTAGGATCAATTTCATAATCCTGAACATTTTTCTCTATTACTGTTGTTTGCTGCAATTAAATCACCTCCTTCAAAGCTATACTGACAGTCAAAGCTTCATTTATTTTCTTCATGTCTGAATCAGCCATACTGCATACAAATTCCCTGAGACGACTTTTATCAATCGTCCGAATCTGCTCTGCAAGAACAATTGACGGTTGACATTTTTTATGACAGAGAAATATATGGACATGGGTAGGTATGTGATGTTTGTTTTTTGGCTTACTGGTGATTGGAACGACAATAACTGTCTTGCTTGTTTGATTGCCGATATTATTCGATACCACAACAACCGGACGTATTCCGTTTTGCTCTGAACCGACAACCGGACTCAAATCAGCATAGTAAACGTCTCCGCGTTTAATCGTTTCGTCCAAAGATACCATCCTTTCTTTAAGAGTAAATATGTAATATCAAGGCACAAGACGGCTATCTGAATTGACTTGTGTTTTGCCCAAACCGCCCTGTGCCTGATTTTTGCTATTGGTAGTTGCATTCATATTTGTCCTAGACGCCCGAATGCCGGGAAGTCGTCAAACGGTCAGCAGCACCGCATCGCGGGAGTACCATTGTCTACCTTGCGGGTTATCGCGAAAAGAATCGGGTACTGCCCGATATTTTAAGTCGGTGGTTGTCGCTCGCTGCCGTTCAGCAGGTCGTGGCGCACCGCTTCACACGCTGTTCTATCTCAGATCCGCAAGGGGGAAGTATTTGACGAGTGATATTCGGATGTCAAGGTACAAGTTGCTGTTGACAGCCACATTGTTTCAACAGCATGTCCGGGGCTTTTTAACCCCTTCACTATATAGCCGGTGGGAATGCTGTTTTTTGTACGCTGTTTTTTGAGATTTACAATTTGTTTACAATTTTATCTTTCAGACGGCGGATTCTTCCATAAAACACGCCCTCCTCAATATCAAATCGCATACAAATTTCTCGTGTAGTGAATCCCTGAATCTTCATAAGAAGCATATCCAGCGTGAACTTATCAGCCTCCACCAACGATTTGTAAAGAATAGGATTGCTGATGTCATCAAGCATTTTTTCAACGGTGTTGATTTCTTCGCTATCCTCGCAACTTGCCAAATCCGAAATATCATCGGGAATATCTTCCACATGAACCAAATATCTTCTGTCAGAATTGAAGACGGCAAGATCAAAGTCAATCATGATCTGAATGTCTGTCTCACTCATACCATGCTGACGCATTTCCTCTACTCTGTTATTTTCTTCACGCTGCCACTCGGCTTTTGCATAACCGTGATTGTAAATCATTGTTTTACATCCTTTCAAAATCTGATTTTGTGTCAATTCAGATATTTGAAAGGCGGCGAACGGCAGCCTACGCAATGGGCGAATAAAGACAAATAATGAAAAGGCGCTTTGATAATTTGAAGCGCCTTTTCATATGTAACTATGACTGCGTATCGTTATTGTTTTGAAAACACCTGCCCAAAACACAAAATTCCCTCCAAACCATCACACAGGGCTTGGAAGGGTAGTATGTTTGTAAGCGTGTGAATGTGACCTGCCATGCTCCGTTTTATTAGGCAGGCTTTGATTTTTTTAGAAAAATAAAACGCCACTCAGGGTATAGCAAAGCCATTATACCTAAGTGGCATTTTATCACTGTAGATTTGAATTTTTGTCGAGAAAAGTCAAGCGACTACAACAATTTATGAATTTTTTGAAATATTTACACTCCTACAATTGTTTGTGTCAGGCATACAGAGTATAAGACCACCAATCCAGAAGGCGACCAAGCATCTCCCTGTCCTTATCAATATTTTTCTCCAGGTATTGCTCTGGGTCACGATTGACGGTTACCTTGTGATGATTGTCCGGGGAAAATTCAACGATATAAATACAGAACCCTGTCCAGCTTCTATGAGCAAACAGTGTATTGCCCGACATATAGCAGAACCACTTGTCTTCCATTTCTGCCGGAATGAAGCCTTTACGTAATTCCTGCATTTGTCTGTCGGACAATTCTCTGTCTAAGATGAAGGTTTCATTCTGCTCCGGCATTTCAAGCGTTTTCCAGTCACTTTTGACCGCATTGTTTTGCATGGCTTTCCCACTCCTTTTTCAAAATAGCATACTGCATCGTGTTCTCGTAAACCGGAGTTCCGTCGGGATTGTTGATAAAGCTGACGAACTCCATAAAGAGCCCCTCGCGCCGCATACCAAGCCTTTCGCACAGCCGCTGGGAAGGAAGATTATAGTCCTCGGTGTAGGCGTAGATACGTCTTGCTCCCTTTTCTTTGAAGAGATAGTCGAAGTAAGCTCGTGCCGCTTCAAAGGCAAAGCCCTTGCCGGAATAATTGAGATTCAGCATCCAGCACGGGCTGAATGTATCCATGATTTCATCCTCTGGCTCATTGCTCTCCGGATGGGCAAATATCTCTCCGATGACTTTTCCGGTTTCTTTCAGAACAATGGCAAGATACAGCTCGTCTCCCCTGCGCTGCTTCATTTCATTCCTTGCCGCATCCAATGAATCAAGCCTCATGGAGGCAAAGCAATGCACCGCCGGTTCTCTCAGATATTCCAGCACATCCTCTGCGTCATCCTCTGAAAATGGACGTAGAATCAGTCTTTCTGTTTCAATCAACATTATCCCTCCGTCACGATTTCACCTGTCCA
>CADBZY010000023.1 GCA_902799245.1 uncultured Ruminococcus sp. | reverse complement strand
AGGCTTTGGAAAAATGCTGAAAGGCTTCTTCATAATTCTTTTCAAATGTTCTCTCTCGCTTTTATTCGTATCATTTTAGGCAGATTCTAAACAGGCTCTAAGCTCGTAATACATATTCTTGCCGGAATAGAACGGGCCTTCCTCATGGCCGTCTTTGTACCGCAGCTTGTAGCTGTAAAGGCAGTAATCCTCACCCCAGTTCAGAGTAATTTTGGTTTTGCCTCCCACCGTCACTTTATAATGTGCTGTTGCTCCGGTGATGCTGACATTGTTCCTGACGGGCGCTCCGCCGTTCTGCATGTCGTATGCCGGTTCTTCGAGATAGATGGGGTGTGTGACATTCATGATCATGCTCGCGGAAACCGGCAGGGATATGGGTTCTCCCTCGACGTCGTAATTCTCCACCTTGATCGCGCCGTAGGCACGGGTGTCGGTAAAGTAGACGCGGATAATCATTTCCTCGCCCATCTGTGAGAGCGAATCAACCGTGAATGTCGGTGTCCGCTGCCGTCATCACCCGCTGAGGTGACGGCATAGGTCTGTGACTGCGCCGCCGCGTTGACCGCCTTGACCTGATAGACTTCGTCGCCGTCGACGGGAATAGCTGTAACAGTATAGGCTGTGTTGCTAAGTACGTAATATTCCTGCGTATTGTTATCCTTGTCGGCTGTTATGGTGGCCGTCATGCCCGCCTTGTCTCCCGTCATGGGAGCAAATGGCGCGGAGGACTGATAGGCGGCCTGGTTGTAGGGGGATTCAGCTTCGCTGCCGTCTCGCGTTCCTGTCAGCCTGGCGGCGCTTTTGGTCACGGTGTTGAGCTGGAAGTTGCCGTGCTGGTCGCTGTGATAGATTTCCAGCTTGACTTTTGTGACCGTTTCGATGTTGACGTCAATGGTGTAATCCTATCCGTATTCCACCGGGGCATTCAGTTTGAAGGTGCCTTCGTACTGGTCGCCCGCTGATTTGCCGTTTCCCGAGATGTATTTGCAGTTGGAAGCGGTATATCCCACCGTTTCGGTGTCGGTGCCGTTGGTGCGGGTCGTGACAACGCTGGCAATGAGATAGCCGTCGGGAATGCTCACTGTGCCCTGTACACGTGTATATTCAAGGGCTGTCACTGTGCGCGATGAGGGATTACTGGTGACATTGTGGGAATTGCCGTTGTATTGATTGCCCGCGTTGGTGATGGTTATCGGACGGACGCCGCCTCCGTAGACCGTAGCGGAGTAAGTCATGTCGATGATGCTGCTGCTCACCTGATTGGGCGTAAAGGGTGTATTTGTGCCGCCCATGCGGGAATTGAAGTTGACCGTTACCTGCGTGGTCTTGGCGATGTATATGCGGATATACATATTCCTGTCCGGCATGGTGAGGGTGCAGTGCTCGAAATTCAGATAGGTGCCGTAGGAGTCGGACAGTTCGTTTCTCGCCTCGATAATTCCTGTAAAGAATATCACACCGTGTCCAATAACTGTCCAGTATACTCGCAATACTATTTCATGTTCATGCGAATCTTTGGTTACATATTTTTATTTTTTTGATAAGTGCTTGAATTCAGTGATCGCAGTACCTTTTGCACAAAAACTCGATCGGTTTTTTTATATATAATTTTTGAACTGAAAATGAAATTTTTTCCACCTTATATGTAGAAGGTTGAATTATCGGATTGATTAATATATAATTTAATTATTCGTTAAATATTTTAACTGCTGATAGAGCAATGGATTGCATTGGAGAAAAAATGGACAAAACCCGGATGATAAAATATGTGGAGCAGGCAGCGACAGGCGACGCCAAGGCGATAGAGGCTCTGTATAAATACACTTACCCAGGCGCCTATTCGTTTGCTGGGCATCTGTGCGCCAATGAGAATGACGTGGAGGATATATTGCAGGAAAGCTATATCACCGCGTTTTCGCGTCTGAATACCATCAGGGACAGGGCCGCGTTTCCGGCGTGGTTTAAAAAGATCATAGTCAACACATGGCGCGCTTACGCCAAGGATAAATCAAACGCCTACGAAACGGCGGTTTTCGATGCGAAGGACGAGTATTTTGAAGAAGGTATGTATTCGGAATCCGCTCTCGACATGGTGGAAATATCCGAGACAAACCGGGAAATTTACGGACTTGTCAGTGAGCTGCCCGAAAATCAGCGCGTCTGCATGATACTGTATTATTACGAGGATATGAAGGTCGAAGAGATAGCGGAGGCTCTGAATATTCCCGTCGGTTCGGTCAAGAGCCGCCTGTATTACGGGCGGCAGCAGCTCCGGCGCAGGATGGAGGAACGGAAGCCTGATTCATTCAGCGCCGTTACGCTTCCTGCCGTTCCGACAGTCACGGATTCGGCGATGTTTGCCAAAATAATGGCGGCGCTGACGGCCGGTTCCCAAGCCACCGCTGCGGGAGGCGTGGCGGTGAAGATCGGCGCTGCGGTGGCTGCGCTTGTGGTCGCGGGAGGCATCATAGGCGGATCCTTTGCCATGCGCCACACATCGGACGGTAAGACAAAGCCGACTTCCGCCGTCACCTTCACCACCGCCGCAACCACTGTGACGACCGCCGCTGCGACAACAACGACGACCACATCGACAGAGGAAACCGCGGCGACGACGGCTGCGCTTCCCACGCAGCCGCGGATCTATGCCTCTTTCGATTACCGCGCGGAAGGAGACGGCGTCATCCTGATCCGTTATACCGGCAACGAATCTGATGTGACTGTACCGGAAAAAATCGACGGGAAAACGGTGACAGCCATAGGAGACGGTGCTTTCAAAATGAGCAATGTGCTGCGCAGCGTCGTCATTCCGTCTACGGTCAGGCGCATAGGAGGCAGCGCTTTCAGAGAATGCCGTAATCTGTGCGCGGTCACGCTGGGAAGCGGCGTCGAAGAAATCGGCGGTTCGGCGTTCTTAGGCTGTTCCGCTCTGCAAAGGCTGGCGATTCCGTCCAACGTGCGCAGCCTCGGCGGCTTAGCCTTTGCCCACTGCACAGAGCTTGCCGAAGTCGAAGCGGCGCAGGGCGTCGAGGTGATCGGTTATGCCGCGTTTAAGGGCTGCACGTCGCTCAAAAGCGCGTCGCTTCCGGAATCGGTCAGAAGCATCGGCGACGATACCTTTGACGGCGCGGGAGATGGATTTTACATAACCGCCCCGGAAGGTACTTACGCATATGAATACGCCGCGCTCAAGGGCTGTCTCCATCTGGATTGACCCTGCCTGTCGGCGTGTGAAATGCTTAATTATAGAGGAAGAACTTTTACACATGTATTTCCTCTTCTTTTGGGAAGAGATGGCAGCAAGGAGATGAAGCATATTTATGACGTGATGACAGAAGGTTTACTTTACGCTTTATTATGATTAAGAGATGAATGAATGAAAAAAAGAAAAAACAACAAGGAGGTATTTTCAGAATGCCAGCTAAGATTATGCGATTTTTCAAAAAGCCGTCCGGCATACTCGCGGTGCTGATGGCGGTGGCGTTGTTAGGCACAAGCTCGCTGTACGCCATGAGGACGTTTGCGGAGGGGGATGTGCCGACAATACCTGATGACATACTCGCCTCGAACTATACGCAGGTCACGGTTGATCATATGTTTGCGGAGAGTTGGTATGATTATGTGCAGGTTTACTGCTCCGAGGCTGATACAGTAGAAAAGGAGCTCAGTTACAGAGGCAGTGTATCTTCTTTTAACTCCAGCGAATTGTATGATGGAGAAAAACCATTCGATATCTATATGTATGATACAGACAATAACGGATATACCGACGAGAATTATTCGTCTTCCAGTCTGAAATACACCGGTGAGATTCCGGGTAAGACATATTATGTCTATCAGGAAATGTATGATTATGACACTGGTAACTATGGATATTGCTATGTCGGATCGTTTAATATCAATCAGTACGAGTCCATGAGAGACCCAAGAGGTTATTCAGAGACAAAAGGTGTTGTCTCGGCGGTGACTCTGGATACAACCGGAGCTGACTGTGAATTTAGTCAAGATGAATGGCCGACGGTTTGCGAAACTCCGGCGGAAATTATACATCATAAAGATCCCAGAACTACATGGGAATATGATAGTGAATCAGGTCAATGGGTAGAAGTACCTGAAACCGAATCCGTTTGGAATGAGGAAACGGGAGCGTATGAGGAAGTTCAATTGTATGATGAATACGATGAATATAACTTCGGCGAATCCCTGCCCAATTCTCATTCCGAAATGCTTGCGAAAGCAGGCGTTGATCTCACTGATGAAGATGTAACCCTGTCCTTTTTCGGCAGAAAGGAAAGAACCTATTACAAATACGGTAACCGCGTTCCGATATCACAAGATGACTATCGCTATGCAAGGAACATTCCGGTTATAGTTCCGAAGGACTCTTCCAAGGGAAGCGAGGTCTTTATCGGCTTTTTGGACGATGGGGATACTGACAGTGATGCGATAGGAAGAGGCAGTATGCAAACCTTCTCCATCAGGTCGGTGACAGGCATACTGGGTATTCCCGGCGACGCGGGCACCGTAATCACCTATGAACGCGATTACGGCAAGGTCTACCTGCCCGTTAAGGTAAATCTCACCTATGACAACAGCTCATGGGAATCGGTGGAGCACGCTTTTATCAGACCGAACGATGTGTTAAACGGCACCGTTGATACCGAGTACGACAATACCACAGATTCGTGTATGATCGACGGCGGGCTTAAGGGCAACGCGTACTTCCAGCTGCACAACAACAGCGGTACACCGCCTCAGATGTTTTATGATGAAAACGACGAATACAGCTCGGCGGGGGATATTCCGGAAACAACATGGAATGATAATCAACTGACCCAGACTACCAGTATGTGGCAGCTTGCCGGGGACGATAGTACCACGTTCTCGGTCAACGGCACCACTCCGATCAAAAATATCTTTAAAGAAAATCAGTATACCGTAAGCGGCGGTCCCGTTCTGACATTTAACGTTAATCTCAAGTCGCAGTTTAGAATACCGGGAACCTATTCGCTTGTTTACAACCTGAATAAGCCGAAACCCAGTCTGACAGTTACGAACGAGGCGTCGTTTGCGACAGTTGAAAATATTACCAAAGGTCTGGTCAAGAACGGCGAGTACACTCTCGCAGGCGCCAAACCTGAGATCTCCGGCTATACCTTCAAGGGCTGGACGCTCAACGGTCAGTCGGGTACATTTAGTAAAGGCGCAGCTATTCCTTTTTCCTGCTTCGACAATGAAGATAGCACCGCTACCGCGACGGCGAACTGGGAAATCAACAAGCACAACGTTACCTATAATGTATCTGGTGAAAAACCCGAAGGGTATGAAAAACCGGCAGATCAGTCGAATGTCGAATTTGACACCGAGGTGACAGTCGCCGACGTGCCAAGTTATGACGGATATTCGTTCAGCGGTTGGTATGTTTCCGGCGCAACGCCGGATGAAAACGGCAAATTCAACATGCCTGACCAAGATGTTACTATTTACGGCACGTTTACCGAGCTCAGATATGGCCTCGATTATATCGAAAACGCTCCCGATGGCAAGACCGTCACAGGTATGCCGCAGAACGCGACGAATATTCGCTACAGTGACGTCAAGGACGGCGCTTATACGCTGTCGGCAACGGCTCCCGATTGCGGCGAGGGCTACCGCTTCCTCGGCTGGAAGCTCAACAAGACAAGCGGCAATCAGGCTGCCGGCGCGGCGGTTCCCTTTGAGAATTTTGACGTTGAGGGCAGAACCGCCACCGCTACCGCGCAGTGGGAGGAAATCCCGAAGCACAATGTCGCCTATACGGTAAACAAGCCGGCCAATTCGGATGACATTACCTACACAGCTCCCGAAGCGGCAAGCTACTACGAGGGTACGGAAAATATTTCTGTTGCGGATGTTCCCGCAGCTGGTACCGATTACAACAGCGCCAGATATTCCTTCAATGGATGGAACACTTCCGATGTGACAGTCACGGGCGGCAAATTCACCATGCCGACAGACAACGTGAATTTCACGGGAACCTTCACTAAGCGCTCCTACTCTGTGAGCTATTCCGTCACCGGCGCACCCGATGGCTATACCACGCCGACCGGAGACACCTATGAGGTTGACGTGAATGTTCCTGTAGCGTCTGTACCCGCCGAAGGCGATTATCCCGGCTACACCTTCACCGGCTGGAAGAAGGGCGACGACTTCGTCAGCGGCAGCTTCACCATGCCGGCGGAAGCTGTCACTCTGACAGGCGTATTTGAAAAAATACCCTATCATGTTACCTATTCCGTTACCGGCGCACCCGATGGATACAGCGTGCCTACTGACGGCAATGACCATTATGTAACCGACCCTGTGACAGTGGCGGCAACCCCGAACATCCCCGGCTATACCTTCACCGGCTGGAAGAAAGACGGTACAGTCGTTACTTCCTTCAATATGCCCGCCTCGGATGTGGAGCTTACCGGCGTATTTGAAAAAATACCCTATCATGTTACCTATTCCGTTACCGGCGCACCCGAGGGGTACAGTGTTCCTACTGACGGCGCAAACTACTACGTAACCGACCCTGTGACAGTGAAGGAAACACCGGTCATTTCCGGCTACGACTTCGAGGGCTGGAAGAAGGACGGCACAGTCGTCACTTCCTTCGATATGCCCGCTTCCAACGTTGAACTTACCGGCGTATTCACGAAGAAATCCTATACCGTGAGCTACAGCGTGACAGGCAATGTCCCCGATGGCTGGACGGCTCCCGAAAGCCACAGCGAAGAATACAAAGCAACAGTCACACCGAAAGCTGTTTCCGCATACGATACGTCAAGATATATCTTCGAGGGTTGGAAGAAAGACGGTGTGGTCGTTTACAGCTTTGAAATGCCTGCCGCAGACGTTGAACTTACCGGCGTATTCTCCGAGAATGACAAGATCACCCTCAGATACGACGCGAACCGCGGCAACGGCTCCGACATCATCAATTCACTCACCAAGAGCGAATACAACAAAGTGACAGAGACCATCGCTGCACTGCCCGCCGAAATCACCCGCGAGGGCTATACCTTTGCAAACAAGTGGTCATTGAATCCCGACGGCACAGGCACTTTGTACAATGTCGGAGCAACCGATCAGGAGTTTACGACTGACACCACCCTTTACGCGGTCTGGAATGAAAACACCTACGCCCTTGATTATCAGGACGGCGGCAAAGCTGGCGCAACAATTCCTGCCGATGAACCTTCTTTGAATTATTCCGTTGTGAAGGACGGCTATGCACTCAGCAGCACAGAACCGACCGTTAACGGGGCAAAGTTTAAATCATGGCTGGTAGACGGCACCGAATATCAGCCCGGTGACACCATCCCGTTCTCTGCTTTCAGCAACAACGACAAGACTGCTGTTGCGGTTGCCCAGTGGACCGACTGGACGTATCATGTGATTTATAAACCGGGTACAGGACATGAGGCTGCTACCAATATGCCTGAAGATAAGGATTACGACTACGGCGATGTACATCTTGCTCCCTATCCGACCATCAGCACGCAGCAGCCCGTTCACGCAGGCTTCACCTTTACAGGCCGGGATGTTGCAAAGAAGGACAACGTTTCGAGATTCTATTCAGTGGCCGAACTCGAGGACGACAGTGTGAGCAAGGAAATTACAGACGCTGACTTCCCTGAGGGTACTTTGACCATCATTGTCACTGCAATGTGGGAGGCCATTCCCGAACCCACATACACCGTCACCTACAAAGTGACAAGCACCGACCCGGCGGCCGACAAGTACACTCTGCCGACCGACACAAACGCCTATCACGAAGGCGACTCCGTGACCGTCGAAAACGTACTGAGCGTGGAAGGCTACACCTTTGACGGCTGGTACAAGGGCACCGAAAAGGTCACTTCCTTCGAAATGCCCGCTGAAAACGTGGAGCTCACAGGTTCCTTCACCAAGAATCCCGAACCCGAACCGACCTATACCATTCGTTATCACGCCAACGGCAAACCGGACGGCCATTATTCCGATGTGGATGTCAACACAAGCAGCGTTCCCGCTGATGCTGTTCTTAATGCTGACGATCTGGAAGACGGATATACGCTGACAGGCTCGTACGGTTCCGACGACGCGCCGAAATCTGTTGACGGTGAATTTGACTTCGTCTGCTGGTGCAGAACGCCTGCACACAGCGCCGACGGCATCATCACCACTGCTGTCCTCGGAGACTTCGGAACAGACAATGTCCTCGATGTTTACGCCGTCTGGATCAAGCATGTGGAAGTAGAATATGACAAGGGTGAGCCGGCGGCCAACGTCGGAGGAATTGTCAAAGCAACCGAAGTGTTTGATCTGAATATCAAGACCTTGCAGTATACGGTCAAGTCCATTGAAGAACTCGGACCCGCATTCAGGTTTGACAATTACAAGTTTGATTACTGGCTGGTAGTATCGACAGAAAAGCCCATTATCAGGCATAAACAGCCTTCTTCCGGCGCTTCGAGTGAATCAGTCAGAACATATGCGAACGGTTCCACCGAGACAATAACGGTAGATGGCAAGCTCTATCACGGCGATAAGCTTTCGCTTGAAGGCGATGTGAAGCTGACTGCTATCTGGAAATCCAAGATCACCCTGACCTATAATGCAAACGGCGGTTCACCCGTGAACAAAGTGCCGAATCAGGGAAATCCGATAGATCATTGGACAGATGACACCGTAACAGTGCAGAGCGGCGACGCTCTTAAGAACGGCGACCAGGTGTTCAAGTACTGGAGCACCACTGCCAACGACGAAACCGGCAGTAAGCATTACAAGACCGGAAACACCTTTACCATCACCGAGAACACTGTTCTCTACGCCATCTATGATGATGCTCCTGGCTCCGACAGCGGCAAGGAATACACCGTCACCTATGACAAGAACGGCGGCACCGGCACCGAACCCAAGGACGAAAACAAGTACAGCGGCGGTGAAACCGTTACAGTCAAGGACAAGGGCGATCTGGTCAGAACAGACTGCACATTCAAGGAGTGGAACACCAAGAAGGACGGCACAGGCACAGGCTATAAGGGCGACGGCACCGACAGCTTCACCATGCCGGAAAGCGATGTGACACTCTACGCCATCTGGACGGACAGCAACGGCAATATTGTTTCTCCCGGCACCGGTGAAAGCGATGTGCCCATGATGATTGCGATTAATCTAGCGCTGCTTTCAATGGTGGCTGTTGCCTTTGTCGTAATAAAGCAGCAGATCCGTCGCAAGGAAACTGCCAAATAACAGCCTATCGCAATGGACGAGTGTTCTTGGCAGTATCAAAAGCATAATCATCACAATCATTATCATTAACGCTGCCTCTTTTCCAAAGGCAATGCAGCTTTGGGATAGTTCATATTCCGAAACCGTAACGGCATAGTCGTGTCACGCGACTGTGCCGTTATTGGGTTTACGCTCGAATTAATTCATGTATTCTTTCATGAAAAGTTGTTTATTAAACAATATAATAAAAATGAATAAGGTGTTAATTTTATTAAAAATGTATATCAAAAAATCAATTACATTATTGACATCACATACATATTGGTGTAAGATTAACTTTGATTCAATATTCCTCTAATATTAAGGAGCGAGCATGAGTAATGATCAATTTTAATCTGCCTCCCGTTGTCGGAGACGAAGAAGAGTATATCCGAGATGCCATTCAAATGCGAAAAATCTGCGGTGACGGAAAGTATACCCGGCTATGCAGCCAATGGATCGAGGAACAAACCGGGGCAAATAAGGTGCTTTTAACAACATCATGTACACATGCTCTTGAAATGGCAGCGCTTCTTCTTGATATCAAAGAGGGAGACGAAGTGATTATGCCTTCTTATACCTTTGTCTCAACAGCCGACGCTTTTATTATGCGTGGCGCGAAGGCCGTTTTTGTGGATATAAGACCCGATACCATGAACATCGACGAAAAGCTGATTGAATCAGCCATCACCGAGCGGACAAAGGCTGTTGTGCCGGTTCATTACGCGGGTGTTTCGTGTGAAATGGATACAATCAACAATATTGCCCACAAATACGGACTCAAGGTAGTTGAGGATGCAGCACAGGGAATAATGAGCACCTATAAGGGACGAGCTCTCGGTACATTAGGCGACTATGGCTGCTACAGTTTTCATGAAACCAAGAATCTGTCCATGGGAGAAGGCGGAGCGCTTCTAATATCAGATAAAAATAACAATGAACGTGCGGAAATCATTCGGGAAAAGGGAACCAATCGCAGTAAGTTCTTCAGAGGTGAAATCGATAAATACACATGGGTTTCACTGGGATCTTCCTACCTTCCGAGTGAATTGAATGCCGCTTATTTGTATGCTCAGCTGCTGAAAGCGCAGGATGTTTACAACGACAGAATGCAAAGTTGGCATCTTTATTATGAAATGCTCAAGCCGCTGTCCGAAAAAGGACTGATAGAACTTCCAAAGGTTCCTGATGGCTGCGTTCATAACGCGCATATGTTTTACATCAAGACGATGAATCTCGAAGAACGCACACGACTGATTTACTATTTAAGGTCGAACGGAATAGGTGCGGTTTTTCATTATATTCCTCTTCATTCAGCTCCCGCGGGAATAAAGTATGGTCGCTTTGTTGGCAAGGATAATTATACCACCAAAGAAAGCGAAAGATTGCTCAGACTGCCGATCTATTATGGACTGAAGCGGGAACAGGTTGAGTTTATCTGCGAAAAGATCGGGAGGTTTTATATGTGATGGAGGCAGCCAAAGCCCGCTCTGAAAGAATAATCAATTCAATGTGGTCAAACAGGACAAGAATTTTTACTCAGTTAATGATATTCGGTGTAGTCCTGATGTTTCTTTTTCTGTATGTGCGCGCCTTTTTGGGAACGGAATTATCGGACGAAGCTTATTATGTCGCCGATGCGAAAGCTGTTCTCAATGGCAATATCCCCTATTCATATGCCAACGGTTCATTAGTAATAGGATTTACTTTTTTGCTGATTCCCATTGAAGCATTGTATCGCTTTTTTGTTCCTGACCTTGAGGGCATATTCGTGTTCACAAGACTGTGTTTTGTCACGTTTAAGTTGGTTGTCTGGGCTTTTGTTTTTGACGCGCTGAAAAGAAAGCTACCTCTGTCCAAGGCACTGTTATTATCAGCGCTGATAATCCCGTTCAACGGGTTTGCTCTGAATTTCAGTTACAATACGGTTCCGGAGCTGACAATGCTTTTGACAGGGTGTATTCTTTATGATGTCATTGAGCAGGATGCTCCGCAGAAGAAGGCAAGGTTGATTTTTGCCGGAATTATGTGCGGTGTCGGGTGTTTTGCCAATCCCGGTTGGGGAGTTGCGTTACTGATCTTTCTTGCTGTGATTCTCTTCAAGGAAAAAGGTATAAGGCGTAAAATTCAGACCTTGCTGTATTTTGGTTTACCGGTTTTGGTAGATGTGTGCATCGTTGTCTTTTCTGTTTCAATGATGACGAGTTTTTCTGCTTTCTGCGAGGGTATTTATAGGATGTTCATCAATCCCATACCGGGTGATCAGGTGGATCCTGACAAATCGTTGAGTCGAACGCTGAATTCTTTTGTGCCAACAGTAACTCAGCTTGCTTTCATTTTTATTCCGATTGGAATAGTAGCCTGCTTTATGCTCAGCAGGTATTATTATGCCAGATTGGGAAAAAGAATGTCCAAAGACCATGCGATCATATTATCAATAACGATTTCCTTTTTTCTTAACTCTATGTATATTATGTGTGATCGTCCTGCGTTTATGTCTTCTTCATACGGCGGTGATACGAGGGGCTTTATAACATTTTGTTATGCTGTGTTGCTATTGGCGGCAGGTGCTTACACTAAAAACAAAATTATACTCTATATGGGACTATACCAGCCATTGTACGCTTTGGCGGAGATTATTATTGTGTCCAAAGATGCGTCGATATACAGATTCATTAATGCATATACAATGATCGTACCGGTTCTTTATATTTTACTGATAAATCGATCCAGGTTGATCAGAATGCTGTCAGGTTTTCTGGCTGTCTCGGTCATAGTAACTCTTTTCTATGCCAATTTCAGATTTATTTACAGGGATGCTCATATTCCTCGATTGACCGACCGAGTTGAATCCGGCGTTTTTAAGAGTATCTATACCACACCATCGAGAGCGAAGGATCTTCCGGAGCTGGAAGAATATCTCAACAGCGTGATTTCTGAAGATGAATCCTATTCCTTCAGAGACAATGTGCCGTTTGCGTACCTGATGGTACACAAGGGAATACCCTGTGAGATCAGAACATGGGATCATTTACAGTACACTGCAGGATGTAATTCACCTGCGAAATTGTATGATTATTATAGACGGCGTGATATGATTCCTGATAAAATCATCTATATTGATTTCGGCAAAGATGAAAAGCTGTCCTATTTTAAAACAGACTTCAAATATAACGATTGGGTCAATGCTTATTATGACCTTATAGAAGATGTCAATCTGAATGAAACATTCTTTCATATTATGGTGTTTCAATATAATGGCACGTTTGACGGCGATTATCAATGGTGGATAGATAACTATGTTAGCCGGAAAGCGGATTGAAGATGAATCATTGAATTCTGATAGCTTATTTGAAACTGCAATAAAAAACCACTCGTACACTGACGGGTGGTTTTTTATTGCAGTTTATTTCACCGCGAAATCTATACTTCAAGCGGCTGCTTAAGGCTGCCTTTCTTATTGCCATTCTGACGGCAGGTAATATCCGCGATCTCTTCGGTCTTCTTGTTGGGGGTGAGCTGCGCGATGATGATTCCGGCAAAAATCAGCGCGCAGCCCGCGTAGGCCTGCCACGCCATATGCGCGTGGAGTATCAGAACGCCGCCAACCACGCTGAAAACCGATTCCATAGAAAAGACGATGGCCGCTACCGTCGGATCGGAATCCTTCTGCCCGAGCGCCTGACAGGTGTATGCCACGCCGACTGACATGATTCCACCGTAAAAGAGCGGAACCGCGGCCGCATGGATGGCGGACAGCGTTATGTTTTCCCACAGCAGAGCGCAAATCAGGCTCTCCGCACCGCAGACGATGAACTGACCCATGGAGAATTGCAAGGGACTTACCGATTCGACGTATTTGTCGATTACAAGGATATGCACTGCCCACATCACGGAACCGGCTATCAGGCAGCATTCGCCCGCGCCGATCACTAAATTGAAGTTTTCGTCGAGATTAAGCAGCAGAAGTCCCGCTACCGCAAGCACCGCGCCTGCCCAGACAAGGACATGCGTTTTCCGGCGGAAAAGAACCAGTGAAAGAATAGGAACGATGACAGTGTATAGCCCCGTGATGAATCCGGCTTTGCCGGCCGGCGTGCCCAATTGGACGCCGTACTGCTGCAGCGCCGACGCGGAAAACAGCACTGTTCCGGCCACCAGCGAGCTTCCGAGCAGCTTTTTCCATTTGCCGCGGCTCATTTTTTCCCGCTCGAAGAGCAGGATGACAGGAATCAGCGACGCAGCGCCGAGCATAAAGCGGATTCCGTTGAAGGAGAAGGTACCGAGATATTCCGCGCCGACCTCCTGCGCCACAAACGCCAGTCCCCAGATGATGGCGGTCAGCAGCAGCAGGAACGTTGCGCGGAGCTGTTTGGATGTTTTCATTTTGGCCTCCGTTTTTCTAAAAAAGCGCCGCTATTTCGCTCGGCATCGAGCCAAATGACGGCGCATGAATGAGAAAAATTATAGAATACTCTGCAGGAATTGCTTTGTACGGGCGTTCTGAGGATTGTTGAAAATCTCCTCCGGCTTGCCTTCTTCCATGATGATGCCGTCCGCCATGAATACCACTTTGTCCGCGACTTCGCGGGCAAAGCCCATTTCATGCGTGACGCACAGCATGGTCATGCCTTCCTCTGCGAGCTTTTTCATAACGTTGAGCACCTCGCCGACCAGTTCAGGGTCAAGCGCCGAGGTCGGCTCGTCAAAGAGCATGATCTTGGGCTGCATGGCAAGCGCACGCGCGATGGCAACGCGCTGCTTCTGTCCGCCGGAGAGCTTGGAGGGGTATTCGTCGGCCTTGTCGGAAAGACCCACTTCCTCCAGCAGCTTGCAGGCAAGTGGTTCGATTTCCTCCTGGCTCTTGCCTTTGACGGTCATCGGCGCAAGCATGAGATTTTCCAGCACGGTCTTGTGTGGGAAGAGGTTGAAATGCTGAAATACCATGCCCATTTCCAGCATGAGTGCTTTGTGCTTCTCCTTGTCGATGCTCTCGACCGTGCGGTCGTGTTCGCGGTGCAGGAATAGCTCGTCCTCGATGAAGATTTTGCCGCCGGTGATCATTTCCAGTTGGTTGAGCGAGCGCAGGAAGGTGGATTTGCCCGCGCCGGACGGCCCGATTATGCAGATCACTTCGCCGTTTTCGACAGTGAGGTTCACGTCCTTGAGAACCTCTAAATGACCGAATTTCTTGCTGACGTGTTCGGTACGAATCATTGACATAGCAAAATCCCTCCTTTATTCATACACCGAGAATTTCTTCTCGATCTTGCCAAAGACATAAGTGAAGAACGCCGTGATGATCAGGTAGATGACCAGCGCAGGGATAAATACCAAGTACGAACCGCTGGCGGATATGGTCTTGGAAATAGTGGTGATGTCCATCAGACCGATGACGAACACCAGCGAAGCATCTTTGATCATCATGACGAATTCGTTACACACAGGAGGAATCATGCGGCGGGCGGACTGGGGGATAATGATCTTGCTCATGGTCTGTCCGTAGCTCATACCGAGAGCCTTGGCGGCCTCGTACTGTCCCTTGTCGATGGATTCCACAGCGGCACGCACGATCTCCGCACAGTAGGCGGCGCTGTTGAGGACAAAGGCGATGCAGGCCGCAACGAACGCGCCCTTGAAAACGCCCTCGGGATCGTTGGAATCGAACAGGCTGCGCCAGCTGAAGCCTTCAAAAATGCCGGGTACAGCCAGATAGATACAGAAGATCTGAATCATAAGCGGTGTTCCACGGAAGAAGAAGATATAGGCGCGGCAGGGGAGACTGATGATCGGATTTTTGGAGATCTTGCCTAACGCGAGGAAAACGGCGATAAACAGACCGCAGACGATGCTGATGGTGGTGAGCAGGATAGTGAGCTTCGCGCCGTACAGCACACTCTGACCGCAGCCCAGCATACGGTAGGTATAATTGATAAACTGACCGGTGACGTTCCACGCGCCTTCATCCGCGTGATGGACGCTTCCGGCAAAGCCGACGTATTTTTCGCTTATACCCTTGACGCCCGATGTGGAGAAGGAGGCGTAATTGATAAAATAGAGGTCGTTGTAGGTAATGGCGACCTGACGGCGTGAACGCTTTTCGTCCTTTTCCAGTTCGGTGCGGATTTTCTGTGACGCGCTGTCCATCAACTCCTGCTCGCTCGGCTTGACAAACGCGAATGCCGTGGCGACCACGAAAAGCGTCAGAAGCACAACCGCGATGATGCGGGATTTCTGCTCCCATTTCCTCACGTCAAACGCCGAGACGATGCTCTTGAAAACGGACGCTGTTTTTGAGTTTTTCATTTTGATAACACCTTCTGTTCTTTTGATTTGGCAGGAGCCTGTTGTGGCTCAGATATATAGAAAAACCAATTAAAGGCACACAGCGAAAACCGCCGCCATGTGCCTCTAATCAATTATATTTTATCTGTCAGCGAAACAAAGCTTACGCAAACCACTTCGCGGTGTTCTCCTCGAAGAAGCCTTCGTCCTTCAGCTGCTTCATAGCCTCGTTGATGGCTGTCTGGAGCGCTTCGTCCGTCTTCGCCATTGCAACGCCGAACTGCTCGACATTCTCCTGATCGAGATAGGCCAGTTCGTACTTGTCGGGATAGTTGGTGATGTAGGTGTCTGCCACAGGGCTGTCACAGAGGACTACGTCATACTCGCCGTTGTCAAGAGCTGTGAAGGCGGTGAGAA
Source organism: uncultured Ruminococcus sp. (assembly GCA_902799245.1). Classification (GTDB taxonomy): domain Bacteria; phylum Bacillota; class Clostridia; order Oscillospirales; family Acutalibacteraceae; genus RUG762. Next base: position 13,016 of record CADBZY010000023.1, on the reverse strand, counting down.
CCTTCTCGGAGGGGCCCATCTTGCAGCCCTTGATGGTGCCGGTCTTGATCATATCCTCGAGCAGCGCCTTGGAAGTGGTAGCGTCCTGCAGAGCGACGGACTTGCCGGAGAGATCTTTGAGCGACTCGATCTTTGTTTCGCTGCCCTTCTTGACGACAACGGCCTGATAGCTGTCAATATAAGGATCAGAGAAGAGGCAGTTTTCTCTGCGCTCGTCGGTGATGGTGACAGCGGAGACAACACAGTCGTAGTTGGTGCCGATACCTGCGAAAATAACGTCAAAAGCGGTGTCAACGATGTTGACTTCCAGACCCAGCTTCTCTGCGAGGGCATAGACGAGATCCACGTCGTAGCCGATGGGTTCGCCGTTCTCAGCCTTGTCTTCAAAAGGCGGATAGCCGATTTCCATACCGACGGTAAGTGTGCCGTCCTTGATGAGCTTGACGTTGCTGACGTCAACGGTGCCATTGACCTCAGCGGCACTGCTGACATCGTCCTTCTTGCTGTCCCCGCAACCGACGAAGCTCACGCAGAGCATAGCAGCGGCGAGGAGCATTGCGACAATTTTCTTTTTCATAATGCTTCTTCCTCCTGAAAAATCAATTTTGAAAAATACAGCACGCCTGTCCCGCGACAGGATACTACGACCGGCAAACAAATCCGTTCCAAAACAGTGTTTGACGCTTTAATACGCTGTAGCGTTGGCGTACTAAAATTCTGCAAGGAATACATTAGCACAAGAATGGTTTTTTGTCAACGGAATTACGGCAAAAAAACAAATATTTCTGAATGTTTGTATATTAAAACAAAAAATCCTGCAAAAAAGTAGATTTTTACGGAGAATTTACGGACACATCCCGTCAAAAATGAATAATAGCCTGCTATAAAATGCACATTTGCCGTCTGTGATTCGTATGATGCTGCATGTGTTTTCTGTACTTGACTTTGAAGAAAAAAGCGGTTATATTTGGTAGTAAGCAGAAAGGAATGTGATACAATGGTTTATACACTGACTCTCAATCCGTCCATTGACTATGTTGTCAGACTCGATCAATTCATCACCGGAAACACCAACCGCACATCTTCCGAGGAGTACTACATCGGAGGCAAGGGAATCAACGTTTCCTGTATTCTGCGGGAGCTTGGAATGAGCAGCACCGCGCTGGGTTTCACCGCCGGATTTGTAGGGGACGCCATCGAGAAGGGCTTGCAGGATATGGGCATTCACGCCGATTTCGTGCGGCTTCCGGAAGGTGTGTCCCGCATCAACGTCAAGATAATGGGGGAGAGTGAGACGGAAATCAACGGGCAGGGACCCGGCATTTCCGCGGCGGAATTTGATAGGCTGCTGACCAGAACCGACGCGATTAATGCCGGTGATACCGTCGTGCTGGCGGGCAGCGTTCCCAAAACCGTTCCGGATGACGCATATGAAAGAATACTCCGGCGCATAGAGTGGAGAGACGTCAGAACGGTGGTTGACGCAACGGGGAATCTACTTCTCAGATGCCTTGCTTTCCGTCCCTTCCTGATCAAGCCCAACCGACAGGAGCTTTCCGAATTATTCGGCCGACAGATCGCATCCGAAAAGGATATAGAATCCTGCGCGAAGGAGCTGCGAAAAAAGGGCGCGAGGAACGTCATTGTTTCACTCGGCGGCGACGGAGCCATTCTCTTTGCCGAGGACGGAAACGTGTATCACAGCGGTGTGGTAAAAGGAACGGTTCAGAGCACCGTCGGCTCCGGAGATTCGATGGTAGCGGGATTCATCGCCGGCTTTGAACGTACACGGGATTACGCCTTCTCGCTGAAACTCGGCGCCGCCTGCGGCAATGCAACCGCATTCTCTTCCGGCCTTGCCAAAATAGAAAAGATCAACGACATCTTAGGAAAAATTCAGGTTGAGGTTGAAGGTAGGAGAGGTTGAAAGAGCGTGTGAAAGTTTCTCGCGTTGATTATGATAATCCATCTGAATCCGAATGATATTTGACAGCAGGTTGTTGGTGATAGAGATTTTTTGGGAAAGTGTTCCTGCATCAATCGCATCATAATAATAAAAGGGTCAGGCGAATTCCGATAGCATCTGCTGTCAGTTTTCGCTTGACCCATATTTTTATTATTTTTCCGGCTTTAAGTGAAAAACCTTCAACCTTCAACCTGAAAATCCCTTCACCCTGATGTTAGTTCAGATTTTGAAGCACTTCTGGATGTCACGGAGTTCTCCGATAACAAAGGCTACATCGTCGGGCTTTATCTCTGTGTCCGGCGCCGGAATAAAGACGTTTTTGCCGCGCTTCATGGTCAGGACGTTGATCTTGTATTTCTTTCTTATGTCGATCTGTGAGAGCGTTTTGCCGAACCAGTCCTTCGGCACCTTCATCTCATAAATCGAATAGTTATTGTCAAGGTGTATAAAGTCGAGTATGCTGTCGGAGGCATACCTTGTGGCGATGCGGAGCGCCATCTGCTTTTCCGGGTAGACGACTTCGTCCGCGCCGTTTCTCAGAAGGAACTTCATCTGCACGTCGTTGGTGGCGCGGGAAATGACCTTTTTTGCGCCGAGTTCCTTGAGCAGGGAGGTGGTTTCCAGCGAGGACTGGAACAGTCCGCCGAGCGCGACGATGCACACGTCGAAATCTCTGACGCCGAGTGAACGCAGGAATTCCTCGTTCGTGCTGTCGCCGATGCGCGCGTTGGTGACGTGCGGAAGTATTTCGTTGATGCGTTCCTCGCTGATGTCGACTGCCATTACTTCGCAGCGAAGCTCCTCCATGCGTCTGGCGACGTGGCTGCCGAACTGTCCCACACCGATGATTAATGCTGTTGTCATAATTAGTTTTCTCCTTATCCTACTGAGATATTTTCAAGCGGCAAGCGTGAATTTTTGCTTTCCGTCGAAGGAAGCGCCGCGTAAATCAGCGTCAGTGCGCCCACTCGGCCGAAGAACATCAATGCCATCAGAATCACCTTTGACAGCATTGACAGCTTGCTGGTGATTCCGAGCGTCAGCCCCACCGTTCCGACCGCCGAGCCAGTTTCAAAGAGACAGGTCAGCAGCGGAAGATTCTCCGTTCTGCTGATAATGATTCCGCTGGTGAAGAACAGAAACAGGTACATAAACAGAATCGCGCCCGCGCTGCGGACCGTGTCATCGGATATTCTTCTCTTGAAGCACTGCACATCGTTCCTGCGGCTGAATACCGTGATGGCGGACAGGAACAGCACCGCAAAGGTCGCCGTCTTCATGCCGCCCGCCGTGGAACCCGGCGAGCCGCCGATCAGCATCAGAAAGATCATGATCGCCGTGCCTGATTCACCCATCTGGGAAAGATCCTGCGTGTTGAAGCCTGCCGTCCTTGCCGTGACCGACTGGAAGAGGGAACTCAGCGCTCTGTCGCCGAAGCGCATACCGTCGTATTCCCAGAAGAAGAAGTACACGGCCGGCAGGACAATGAGAATCAGAGATGTGACCAGCACGACCTTGCTCTGGAGGGAATATCTTTTCAGCCTTTGTCTGTAGGTGCCGATGTCGCTCCAAACAAGGAACCCTATACCTCCTGTGACGATCAGCAGCATGATGACGATGTTCAGATAGGTGTTTGTGCTGTAGGTTGTCAGCGACGAGAATTGCTCCCGCACTCCCAAAAGGTCAAATCCGGCGTTGCAGAACGCCGAGATGGAATGGAAGATCGAATACCATAGCCCTTTGAAGAAGCCGAAGTCCCGCCAGAAAACGGGAAGCAGCAGCACAGCGCCTGTCAGCTCGATGATGGCCGAGGTCTTGAGGATAAATCCCGTCATGCGCAGGATGCCGCCCACCTGCCGCGCGGAGATGGATTCCTGCATGGTGCTCCGGTGCCACAGACCGATCTTTTTGCCCGAAACCATCATGATGGCAAGGGCAATGGTGATGACGCCCATACCTCCGATCTGAATGAGCGTGATGATGACAAACTGCCCGAATAGCGACCAGTAGGTCGCCGTGTCCTTGACGACAAGACCTGTCACGCAGGTGGAGGACACAGCCGTAAACATCGCGTCGGGAAAGGAGGTAAAGCATCTGTCACGCGACGAGATGGGCAGCATAAGCAGGAGTGTTCCTGCCAGTATCAGAGCAAAAAAACTGGCGATGATTACCTGAAAGGAGCTCATGCTTTTGCGGTTGAATAATTTCAGTTTCTTAAGCATTTTTATAACCCTCTGTCAATCAGTGCTGGATAATAAAAAATTGTTTTATGATTCAGTCAAAAGTCTTACGTTTTCAGGCTTCCGGCAGCGCCTCACCGCCGCGCGCACATCCCCAGCCGGATATGTTGCCCTGCTGAAGGGCGGTGATAATGCGCTCGGTCAGTCCGGGATACTGCTTTTCCAGACTGCGGAGGACAGCCTGCGCGGAGGCGCGCTCTGTGCAGCCGTCAGCGGGACAGGGACTTTTCATCACAGGCAACCCCAACCGCTTCGCCGCCGAGCTTATCTCACTCTCGCGGCAGAAAAGCATGGGACGAATGAGGGTGATTCCCTTGCGGTCGAGGTAGGTGACGGGAGAAAAGCAGCTGATCCTGCTGCCCGTGGTGAGATTCATCCAGAAGGTTGCCGCCGCGTCGTCCATATGGTGTCCGAGGGCAAGGTGTGTGCAGCCGGCTTCCAGCGCCATGTTGTGCAGGACTCCCCGGCGCATTCTGGCGCACAGAGAACAGGGGCTGCTCTCTTTTCGTTCCTCGAATATGATCTCGCCCAGCCGCGAACGCTTGATGACAAGCGGGACGCCCAGTTGTTCGCACATCTGCTCAATGCCGGAATAATCGGCGGGATTCCCGCCGAAGCAGGGGTCAAGGCAGAGCGCGACAAGCTCAAACCGTGCGGGATGGAATTCTCTCATAGCCGCCATCAGCCGCAGCAGCATAAGCGAATCTTTGCCGCCGGACACTCCGACGGCGATTTTTTCATTCTGCCCCAACATATCGTATTTGTCAGTCGCGGCGCGTGTTTTGGAAAGTAATTTTTTCATAAATATCTTCACCCTGCCAAATGGAGAATGTCAATGAGCAGGATCTTGCTGATGCCGTAATAGGTGACGACAGCCACAAGGTCATTGATGGTGGTGATCAGGGGACCGGAGGCGACCGCGGGATCTACCTTGATTTTCTTGAAGAAAAGGGGGATGAGAGTGCCGACAGCGCTGGAAATCAGCATGGCGAGAATCAGCGAGAAGCCGATGCAGCCCGATACGGCAAAGGAGAAGATCGCCGCTTTGCCCTTGAAGAGCATGATGTACAGCCCGATAAAAATCACTGATACCGCGCTGAGCAGAATTCCGTTGAAGAGTCCCACGCGCATTTCCTTTATCACGAGGTGGAACTTCTGGGAGAAGGTGAGATTTTCGTCGGTCAGCACGCGGATGGTCACGGCAAGCGACTGGGTGCCGACATTACCTGCCATGTCGAGAATCAGCGACTGGAACGCCATAATCAACGTCAGCTGCGCCACTACCGACTCGAAGATTCCCACCACGCCGGAAACGGCGATGCCGAGTCCCAACAGGATGATCAGCCAAGGCAGGCGCTTCCTCATGCTGTCGAGAAGCGGTTCGTTGAGGTCTTCCTCAGCGATAAGACCTGCCAGACGTGCGTAATCTTCGCCCATCTCGTCGTCCACCACTTCGATGACGCTCTGCGCCGTGATCACGCCGAGCAGACGGTTGCCGTTGTCCAGTACGGGAACGAAATCCTCGCCGTAGTCCTTCAGTTTTTCGATACAGTCGTCAATGGATTCGTTGGCGTATACGTAAGGGAAGGAGGTGGTGGTGAGTTCTTCGAGGCTGTCGGTGCTGTCGGCCGTGATCAGGTCCTTCAGATCGATGGCGCCGTAGAATTCGCCCATCTCGTCCACCGTAAAGAGGGTGGAAATGTTGTCGTTTTCCTTCGCCTGACGGATCAGCTCCTTCATGGCCTCCTTGATGGAGAGGTTTTCGCGGATGCTGATGAAATTGGTGGTCATTTTGCTGCCGATTTCGTCGTCGTCGAAGGAGGCAATCAGCCGGATGTCGTCCCGTATTTCGGGCTTTAAGAAATCAATGATCAGACCGCGCTTATCCTTGTTGATCTCGTGAAGCACGGCGGCGGCGGTGTCGGTTTCCAGTTCGGAGATGACGCCCGCGGCCTTCTGAATGTCCATTTCGTCGAGGTATACGCCCGCTTCCTCCTCGTCGATGTATTCGAACACATCGGCGAGCATATCCACCGTGCAGACGCGATAGAGCCTTCTGCGTTCGGCAGGGGAGAGGATGGCCATGGACTGCGCGATGTCGTTGCCGTGGTAATCCTCAAGTCGGCTCTGCATGGCCCTCGGGGAGAGCTTGCCACGGATGATGCCTACAATCTCACCCTCATAGTCGGGCTTGACCTTGCTTTCAGATGCAGCGGCTTCGGTCGGTACTAATTCTTTGTTGTTAATTGTTTCATTGGTCATGGATGATCACTCCGTTCTGCGTTATAAAATCCTTATAAGCAGCAACGGACAAATGCGGCGGCTTTTACGGAAATTGTTTCCCCGCAAGCAGCCTAAAAATCCCCTTCCGACGTCAGTCGCAAGGGAAGGCAAAATCATTGGCTCACACCAAAATTCACGCGCACAAAAAAGGCGGGTAAAGCGACCCATTTCCCTTTGAGATGCCGTGTGGAGGCTTGGATTTTGTCTGACTCTCACATTTGCCGCCGCAACTGTCTCCGCTTGTATTGGTCACTCTGCTCACCTCGCTTTTGTATCGGTTCATTTAAGTAAAGTATATCACAGGCATTTCGCTATGTCAATTTATCAAAAGGCAGATTCACATAATATTTTTATTTTTTTGTACCGTCATTATTTCGGATATTTCAGAAAAAATTTTCGGAAACATGCATCATTTGTTGACTTTATATGCGATTGTGGTATAATTATATTGACAGGCTATTGCTCTTTATAGGCATTCCTGCAAAAAAATCAGTCAACCCATCGAACGGAGGACAATTCAGATATGAATATTCATGTAATCGGCACGGTAAACGGCGAGGTCAATGAGGGTCTGAGAAACATTGCCACTCATATCTCACACGCCTTTGAAAAAGAGCACAACGTTATCTATTCGGGACTCAGACAGCTTCCAAAGATTATCTTTGACTCAAAGAAGGCTGACGTCACATTCATCTTCGCATGGGCCGACAAGCGGATTTATGAGCTGATCAGAGCGGTTTCGGCTCTGTGTCCGCAGGTGTGGGTAGCGCTCGTGCAGAAGCCGTCGGATGAATTTCTCGCGCTGACCCGCGAAAATTCCCTCGGATGCAGCTATCTTTACATATTCGACGACGATGTGAAGGATCTGACAGTAGCGGATGGCAAGGTGTTGAAGCGTTTTTCCGTGGGAATCAACACTGATAAATTCGTTCCGTCAGATGAAGCCGATTCCAGGGAACTGAAAGAGAAATACGGCTTTGATCCTGAGAAACCGCTGGTGCTGCATGTCGGACACTGCTCTGCCGGCAGAGGACTGGAGGACTTCTTTCAGATCAAAAGCGCCCAGCGCCTGATCATATCCAGCGGCATGTTTGAGGACGAGGAGCTTGTCAAGGCACTCGAGGACGACGGCGTTACCATTATGTCGGGCTATTTAGAGAACGTCGAGGAAATATTCCGCATGTCTGACGCCTATCTCTTCCCGACGCGCACCACAGAGAATGTCATCAGTATTCCGCTGTCGGTTATGGAAGCGCTGGCCTGCGGCGTGCCGGTGATCGGCTACCGTTCCTTTGTCAATTTTGCGGGAATCGGATGCACCGAGGGCGCTGTGACATTTATCGACTCACCCGAGGAAATCGACAGCATTCTTCCTGAGGTTGCCGCGAAGAAATCCGGCGAATCGATGCTCAAAGACACCGGTTCATGGGATGATACCGCCAATGATATTGTAAAGACGGTAAAGGAAAGTATGGGCGCATTTTAGTGATAGGAGGGTGTTTTTTTGAAAGCAAGCAAAATTTTAGCGACGGCGATGGCGTCGATTGCCATGACGGGCGCGCTTGGGTCGTGTGCCTTCTCTCCCGATGAGAATGTGGAGCCGGACGTCTACGGACCGCCGGAGTCTTACGAGGAGCCGATTGAGGAACCTGAGTCGGCGGAGGAATCCGAGTCGGCGGAGGAATACGATCCTGCCCAGAACATGGAGCCTGATGTTTATGGCCCTCCCGGAACCTTCTAAGGCACGGAAGAATACGGATGATATTCTGATTGGAGGAAATATCTATGAAAAAAAGCAGAATTTTAGCCGCGGCGATGGCTTCGATAGCGCTGACAGGCGCGCTTGCGTCCTGCGGCAAGGAAGAAGAGAAATTTGAGTCGGAGAATAACGCGAATGTATGCGTCTACGGTCCGCCTCCGGCTTACAGCGATGAAGCAGGCGACAATACTGCCGACGGAGAGGATTTTTTTGCGGAAAGCACGGCGGAAGACGATCAGACAGCCGCTTCACAGGGTGACTGAGCATGAATCCGACCGACGTTAAAACAGAACACATGCGGCGGCTCGCCGAATACCGCAGGAGCATTATCGGTGCGCCGCCGCTCAGAAATCTCTTTTTGGAGCTGACACTTCGCTGCAACGAGCGCTGCATTCACTGCGGCAGCCGCTGCGGCGAGCATGACCGCGTCCCGGAGCTGTCGCTGGAGCAGTACAAAACCATACTCGATGATGTGAAGCGCGATTTCAGCACAAAGCAGGTGGAGCTGGACATCACCGGCGGCGAACCGCTGCTCCGCAGGGATTTTTTTGACATCATGGGCTACGCGAATTCTCTCGGTTTCCGCTGGGGAATGACCAGCAACGCAACATTGATCAATGACGATGTTGCACACCGGCTGCACGAATGCGGCATGAAAACCATCTCGGTCAGCATCGACGGACTGGAAGCCACGCACGACGCGCTCCGGGGCTTGAAGGGCGCGTATACAGGAGCTTTGAAGGGCATCAACGCTCTGATCCGTCACGGCGGCTTTCAGGCGATTCAGGTGACGACGGTTGTCAATCACCGCAATTACGGGGAGCTTCCCGCAATGTTTGACATTTTGAAGGAACTGGATATTGATTCATGGCGCGTCATCAACATCGAGCCGATCGGCAGAGCGCTGGACACACCCGAACTGATGCTGACGGACGATGAATACAGGGGCATGTTCGACTTTATCAGGGAAAAGCGCATGGAAGGCTATCCGCTGACTTACGGGTGCAGCCACTTCTTAGGAACGGAATACGAGCGGCAGGTACGCCAGTGGTACTTTTTGTGCAATGCGGGAATATACACCGCGAGTATCGCCTCCAACGGGGATATCCTTGCGTGTCTGGACATCGAACGCCGTCCGGAACTGGTCCAGGGTAATATTCTGCGCGACAGCCTCAAGGACGTATGGTCAAAGGAATTTCAAATCTTCCGCAGCGACCTCAGCGACAGGAGCGAAAAATGCCGCACTTGCGACAGCTGCGAATTCTGTCACGGCGGCGCGCATCACAGCTGGGATTACGACCTCAACGAGCAGCGGGTCTGCTTCAAGGATATACTTTTCTGACAGGTTGAAGGGTGAAAGTTGAAGGTTTTGAATATTCATGTCAATGCACAAAGCTATGTGATGCGAAGTCATATTTTGTACAGCAAATAATTCCGACAAAAGGAGACTAATTGTTTTGAGAGGCGAAAAACTCTTTAAGAATACCGTCATCGGCGTGATTTCGCAGGGCGTTGCGGCGTTGACCGGCACAATAGTGCATCTGGTATTCATCAGATTCATGATAAAGGAATATTTGGGAGCCAAAAGCCTTTTCTCCAATATTCTGGACTTCCTGTCGCTCGCCGAGCTGGGAATCGGGTTGGTGCTGGTCTACAGCATGTACCAGCCCTTAGCTGAAAAGAACGAGCGCAAGCTCATTGCCTTGACGCAGTTCTACCGCAAGGCGTACAATCTGATTGCCGCGATGGTGTTCGGCTCCGGCATGTGCCTGATGCCTTTTCTTTCCTTCTTTATAGAGAATATGGAGAAGGTTCCGCACGCGCAGCTGATTTTTTTTCTGTATCTGGTAAGCTCCGCGTCGTCCTACTTCTTTGTTTACAAGCAATCCATTCTCAATGCCGATCAGAGGATCTATATCACCCATCTATTCAGCATTGTGTTTTCGATTATGCAGTGTGTGCTGCAAATCGTTGTTCTGGTCAGCGGCAGTCCGTACCGATTCTTCTACTACCTCATCGTGCAGACGGTCATGGTGGTATGCAAGAATTTCATGCTCACAAAAAAGGCGGAAAAGCTCTATCCCTTCCTGTGCAGCAAGGAGAAGATTCTGCTCACCAAGGACGAGAAAAAGGCGATCTACAAGAATGTGTTCGCCATGTTTAATCACCGCGTCGGCGCGGTGGTGCTGGGTTCCACGGACAACCTGCTGATTTCCAAATTCATCGGCATTATCTATTGCGGCTTCTACGGAAACTTCAAGATGATTGTCAACCTGATGAATTCCTTCATCGGTCAGTTTTTCAACGCCATGCTCTCCAGCGTGGGCAATATGACGGCGCTCGAATCAAAGGAAACGGTTTACAAGACCTTCAAGTATCTGCATTTTCTCAGCTTCTGGATGTACACCTTCTGCACGGTGGCGTTTATAGAGCTTGCCAATCCCGTGCTGATGCAGGTGCTCGCTCTGATGGGTGTACAGGATGTGCAGTCCTACGGATTCACCTTCCCGACCGTACTGATGATAGGCTTGAATTTCTACATGATCGGCATACGCAAGGTGCCGCTCACCTTCAAGGAGGCAATGGGTCTGCTCTGGTATGACCGCTATAAGCCGATTATCGAGGCGGTCATCAATGTGGTGGTTTCCATCGCCGCCATACAGAAAATGGGAATTGCCGGTATCTTCTTCGGAACGATTTTCAGCATGGCCGTCACCTCGCTCTGGGTGGAACCCCTGGTGCTCTTCCGTCACGGATTAAAACGCTCCATGGGCGAATTCTGGGCGAAGGAATTCGTGTATCTCACCTTCTCCGGCGCGATGATTGCGCTGACGCATTTTGTGGATATCCAGCTTGTGGACAGCACGCTCCGACTGACCGGATGGGGTGAAGTGCTTGTGAAACTCGGCGTGTGCCTGGTGGTTCCGAACGCGCTCACGGCCCTTTGCTTCTGCCGGATGAAGGAATTCGGTGATTTGATCAGGGCGGTACAGCATATTGTTTTCAAGAAAGAGGCGCAGCCGAAGGCGATCGAAACATAAATGTACGTCTGCCTAATACGAATTGTAAGATGCCGTTTGATAAAAGAAATAAGGTTGTTTACATTGCCACAGCGGGGCTGTCGCACTGGGATTTATCATTCCCTTGTGCGACAGCCCTTTACAATTTTGAATGGCTGCAAATAGATGCGGCTTGTTTATTTGTCCTCATTTTTCTTTTCGTCACTGAGCGCGTCCATATAGCCTGCGGTGATAATACCTGCCGGCAATGCTACAATTGCAATACCAAATATAGATGAAATCATTGTTATGATCCGGCCGGCCGTTGTAACAGGGTATATATCGCCATATCCAACCGTCGTCAAGGATATGGTAGCCCAGTATATTGCATCAAAGAATGTTGTAAATGAATCACTCTCTACATTAAAGATGATAAGCGCGGATACGAAAATATAGCCTATAGCGAGGGTACAAACAGCTAAAAGCGCGTCTTTTGAGTTTTTCATAACATTTATGATGATAACAATGCTCTTTGAATACCTTAACGCCTTGAATACTCTGAATACTCTGAATGTTCTGAAGATCCTAAAGAGCCTGAACAATTTGAATCCACTGCTCAATAAAGTCAATGCGGGAAGAATGGATACTAAGTCAATGATTGCCCAGGGAGTGAATGGGTATCTGACAAAAGAAGAAGCGCCTTTATGTCCCAGTTTATAATCGGCGGTCATCAGTCTTAGTATGTAGTCAATGATAAAAATAATGGCAGTTACAATATCAACAATGTGAAAAAATGTATTTGAATTCTTAAATGCAAGAGGCAAAATACTAATGAATATGCTGCACATCATCAATATGTCATAAACCATGCTGATTCTGTCATTGTCATTGGAAACTTCAATAATTTCGTATATCCGTTTTCTCATCGTCATCACCTGGCAGAGTTGAAAATAGTGAAACCGCATAACTAATCTGATATTTCTAAAACAGGGGGTTAATCAGAATCAGTATCAGGCTTTGTTTCTTCTTGTTATTATACACAAGAAAAAGCAACATTTCCAGTGCAACAAGCACTGGAAATGCAGCTTACAACTTGGATGGGTTGAACAAAAAAGATGCAGATGGATTCCGGTTATTCACACCAAAATATTATCAGTATTCCGACCGCCATAAATCACTCTGGCGATGATAACATGTTGCTTTTCCTCATTCACCCAATAGAACACAAGATAATTCCTGACTACCATTTTTCTGTATTCCATCTTTAACGGCTTAACAGAAAAAGAGGCAACGGGATAATAAATAGGGTATCTGTATGGCATCGCTGTGAGTTTTTCAATGGTAGAAACAACTGAATTATTCACCTCTCGCGGCTTTTCGCATAGCGGCTAATACGTCCTTTGATGAAAATCTCTCCTGCGTCATTTCCGCTTCTCTCTCCGCTTCGGCAAGCTTGGAATATACCTCGCTCTCAAAGCGAATATTCTCGTATGCTTCCATACTCATGACAACCATGTCCCCGTAACCGTTTCTGGTCAAAAACACAGGCTGCCCGGTTTCGTGTACGGTCTTGGATATATCTGTCGCTGCTCCGATAGGCTGACACAAAACAGCACGGTGGAAATGGCACCAAACAGCCCAAGATTGTGACAAAAGGGGAGGCAGCAAAATGGGAGGAACACAGCAGAGTGAACCTCCCAATTGATCATTTAGCGATTTCGTTTTCGACAACAAAGGCGACCATATAGTCGTCGATGAGCTTGCGCTGC
>CADBZY010000022.1 GCA_902799245.1 uncultured Ruminococcus sp. | reverse complement strand
TCTTTGGGCTTTTTCATTTTGTCAAGTGGTATTTTGTACGAGATTTTATTTCTTTTTTGTGCTTCTTGCTCTTACCCTTAAGTTGTGGATAGTGTTTTGCGAACAGCTCATTTTTTTAAAATGGCGGTACGCCAATACCCCTATCGGAAAGAAATACACGCACCAGACAAGCAGTGCAACGGTGCCGCCTTGACCTGCTTCACCGTTGGACATATTGGTAAACATCCCTGTCATTGGCATGAAAAAGCAGGAAAGGAAAAAGACGCCGTGCAGCATCATTAAGGTTTTCAGCCATTTGTTGGCTTTGCTGCCTGCTTTGAAGGAAAGACCGGTGAAAAAGGTGGACAGCGCCATCATGCCATAGCCTAAAAGATCATAATTAAATAGCAGACCGCCGCGCTGGTAATTCAATATCCCGGCGGCCTGTTCGTTCAGGTTTTCCAGCCGGACACTTGTCGTCTGCGCATAATAGACAAGCAGAATCAGTACGGCATAGATGGCCGAAAAATCAGTCTGATATTGGCGGCGACGCGGTTTTCCTGGGAGCTTTCATTCTGAACTCCGGCAGTCATCATGATATAGCCAATCGGAAGGAACATGCATACAAGGTAGGAACCGAATGGAAAATCAGCTATCAGGCAGACCGCAAACAGAAAGATTGTGACAGATACAATGGCCGCTCCTATTCTCGGTAGAATCCTGTTCATTTCCTTACCTCCCATACAAATGCCTTTTCCCTGCCATCAGATAAGCGAAGTGCTGAAATACCGCTCCGCGCGGTCAGCCAGTATCGTGGCGATTATCTTATCTTTACCGTATTTTTCAGCCATTTGCTTTGCCGCCCATACATTGGCGCCCGACGAAGTACCCACCAGCAGCCCCTGCACCCTTGCCAGTTCGCGGGCGGTATGGATGGCATCGTCATCGGAAACTTCCACAATATCCGTAATGATGGAGGTGTCAAGAATATCAGGAATAAAGCCGTCGCCGATGCCCTGTATCTGGTGCAGGCCCGGTTCATCTCCCAGCAGGGCGGAAACGTTCTTGGGTTCCACAGCCACGATCTTGCAGGCCGGATTCTGTTCCAGCAGATACTGCGCCACTCCCTGCAGCGTTCCTCCGCTGCCTACGCCGGAGACATAGACGTCTATTTTCTTGCCTAACTGCTGTGTCAGTTCGACCGCTGTCGTGCGGTAGTGCATCTGGGGATTTGCCTGATTCTGGAACTGCTGCGGCACAAAGTAATCGGGGGAACTGCTTGCGATTTCCAGTGCTTTGTCCACGGAACCGCCGATACTCAGTTCGGGATCTGTCAGCACCAGCTCCGCGCCCAGCGCACGGATGATCTTTTTGCGTTCCTCGCTCATGTTTTCCGGCATAACGATAATCACGCGGTATCCCTTGCGGACGCCGCAAAGCGCAAGCCCGATGCCGGTGTTGCCCGAAGTTGGCTCAATGATAGTCATGCCGGGCTTTAATTTTCCGTCCTTCTCCGCCTGCTCTATCATATTCAGGGCAATTCTGTCTTTTATGCTGCCGCCGGGGTTTAAAAACTCCGCTTTGGCGTAAATTGGTAGGCCTGTGGTCTGCTCTAAGCTGATCAAAGGGGTATTCCCGATAAGATCAAGCACATTGGTGTAGTACATGGTTTGGTTCTCCTTTAGTCGTTTTTGCTGCGGTTTCAGCATTTGGCTGACAATAGCATGTATATGCAGATTTCTGCGGATTCTTTTATCTGTTTACCTGACAACCGAAGAATGGCTGTAGATATAAAATTCCTCCTGACTCGGCATCCACTTCTTTTCCTTCGGAGGAAAGGTGGCGTCAAACGCCTCCACCGCGGCGGTGTCTTCGCAGCAGTCGGCCGCCGTACTGGGAATGTACATCCACTTTTTGCCGTCCAACACGTCCGGCACCAGTTCACAGACAAGAAGCGCTGTAGGATAGTTGCCGTCAACGACAAAGCTGACGTTTTTCTTTTTGCAGCTGACAAAGCCGCGGCCGACATAGTTGCCGGGATTACCGAAATTGATGTTGACGTCATATCCCATTTTGCGTGCTGCTTCAAAGGAATGTTCGATCAGGATTTTGCCGAGTTTCTGCCTTTGGTATGCCGGAGCGACGCACAGAGGGCCGAAGGACAGGATTTCTTTGCGTTTGCCGTTTTCATCCTCCAACCATGCCTTAGTATACATGATATTGCCGATGATTTTTCCTTCGTGTTCCAGCACAAATGCAAGTTCGGGAATAAAGTCAGGGTGTTTTCTCATCTGATGCACATAATAATGCTCATCCGCACCCGGCTTGTAGACATTCCAGAACGCTTCACGGGTAAGTTCTTCTACTGCTCTGTAGTCCTTTTCCGATTCTAAACGAATCGTAAGATTATCCATTTATTTTCTCTCCTAAGTATCTCAGGTATTCTAAAGGGAAACAGGTCATAGGCAAATCCTACAGCCTGTTTCCCCACAAGCGTTCATTATTCAAATAATCAATCAGACATTGACGCCGTATACGCGGCAGAGCTGTTCCAGACCACCCTGGTAGCCCGAGGCAACGGCGTTAAATTTCCACTGACCGTTCTTGCGGTAGATTTCGCAAACCACAAGAGCCGTTTCGATGGAGAATTCCTCCTCGAGGTCGAACTGAATGACGGTTTCGCCCTGGGTGTCAAATTCGTTGTCGATCTTGGCCACGCGCACATAGGCGTTGGAAACCTGACCGAAATTCTGTCTGCGCGCCGCCGCGTCGTGAATGGTGACGGTGATGGCTATCTTGCTGACATAGTCAGGGATTTTGGAAAAATCGATGAAAATCTGCTCGTCGTCGCTGTCGGAGCTGTTGCCGCCGGTCTGATCGTCGCCGGATGACCAGATGGTATGATCGCGCCAGTCGGGATTGTTGTAGAAAATAAAGTCGTCGTCGCTCTGCACCTTGCCGTTGGCTCCGCATACGAACGCCGAAGCGTCAAGGTCAAAGTCATAGCCGCCGTCGTACTTGTTCGGATCCCAGCCCAGACCGACAAGCGCCATTTTCATTGAATTGTCAAGCGAGGCTCTCTGCCCCTTCTGAAGACTTACTGCCATAGTGAATTACCTCCGTTAGTTATGATAAATGAATGAATTATCTCTTCCAGACCGAGCGCGGAAGTCCGTATCTCTCGGCCAGCTGGGCGATGGACCATACCTGCAGGGGCTGACCGACGGCATTGAATTTCCACTCGCCCTTGTAGCGGTAAAGCTCGCCGAATACCAAAGCGGTCATGCCGGAATAGTTCTCGGAAAGATTGTAGATGCAAAGCTCCTTGTTTTTGTCAGCGTCCACCAAACGGATGAAGGCATTTCTGATCATGCCGAAGTGCTGCCCGCGGTCGGTTGCCTTGTAAATGCTTACCAGAATCACAATGCGCTCGTATTTGGGAGGAAGACCCGCCAGATCCACCATGATCTGCTCGTCGTCCCCTTCGCCCTCGCCGGTGAGGTTGTCGCCCTGGTGCAGCACGCAGCCGCTCATATGGCGGAGATTGTTGAAGAATACAACGTCAGAGCTGCTTTCGACTTTTCCTTCACTGTTAAGAAGAAAAGCGATCGCGTCGCAGTCGATGTCCTGCGTCCTGCCTCCGAAGAGTCCTCCCTGCTGCTCCGCTGCGTCCCAGCCAAGACCTACCATCACTCTGCGAAGTCCGGCGTTGCCCTTGGTCAGATCGACCTTCTGACCCTTTTGAAGATTGACACTCATGTTTGATATCCCCTTTTTACTCAGTGTGAAGTATTGAATGTGCAGTGTGGCGTTTTATTCAAAAGACCACACTACACAAAAATACACGTTATAAAATTATTTCTTTCTGAATGCCAGAACAATGGCCTTGCGGATCATGTCGATCGGAATAACCAGCACGGCAAGTATCACACAGACAAGCCAGGATTTCGGCGAGAGGCTGTGTACGCTCAGCACTTCGCCGCCGAAGGTGACGAATACATACTGCATGGCGAATATGCCGAATATGACCAGCAGGAAGTTGACGTTTTTAAATATGCCCTTGAATATATTGATATGCTCCGTGCGGGCATTAAATCCATTGAATGTGATCGCCATCATAAAGGTTGCGAAGATTGCCGATTTGAGATAAATCCACTTGTCCGCCTCGGCAAGTCCCTGAATGTCAAAGAAATTCTGCACATACGGAACGGTGAGTATCGCAAGACACACGCCTGTGATATACAGCGCGGCGATGATGATTTCCACGAACATCTTCTTGTTGACAATGCTCTCGGAACGCGGCACGGGCTTGTCCCGCATATATTCTTTCAGCGCGGGTTCGCTGCCGAAGGCGATGGCTGCGAGGGTGTCCATGGCGAGGTTGACCAGAAGCAGCTGCACAACGGTGAGAATGACCTTCTGTTCACTGATCATCGGACCTACGAAGCAGGTCAGCACGGCAGCCACATTGACGGTAAGCTGGAAGATCAGGAATTTGCGGATGCTCTTGAACATCGTTCTGCCGTAAAGAATGGCTTTTTCGATGGAGAGGAAGTTGTCGTCGAGAATGGTGATGTCGCCCGCTTCCTTGGCAACTTCGGTGCCGCTTCCCATAGCGAAGCCGACGTCGGCTTTCTTGAGCGCGGGAGAGTCGTTGACGCCGTCGCCTGTCATGCCGACGACCATATTAATCTCCTGTGCACAGCGCACCAGACGGCTCTTGTCGGTCGGAAGCGCACGGGAAACAACGCGGAGATTCGGAAGGATTTCTTTGAGCTGATCGTCGGTCATTTCCGCCATTTCGCCGGAAGTGATGGCAACGTCGGTGTCACAGGTGATCAGTCCCGCATCCTTGGCAATGGAAACGGCGGTTTCCTTGCGGTCGCCCGTCACCATGACAACCTGTATGCCGGCGTTCTGCACTTCCTTGATAGCGTCTACGGCTTCCTTGCGCACGTTGTCGCGTATGCACATGACGCAGAGCAGGGTGAGATTGGCGTCGTCCTGTTCGCCGTCCACCTTGGCGACACCGAGCAGTCGCATGGAACGCGCTGCCTGTGTGTCGATGTAGTTCATTATAACCGATTTGTCATCGAGAGGACATACCTTGCCGTTTTCATCGACATAGGAAGTACATTTCTCTATCAGCTTTTCGGGAGCGCCCTTTACGAAGGTGACGATCTTGCCGCCCTGCTCCATCACAACGCTGGAACTCTTTTTGGTGGAGTTGAAGGAATTGAAGGTCTTCACACCAGACTTATCAATATCCTTGACCGCGTCGGATGCGACAAGGAAGGACATCAGCGCGCGGTCGGTGCTGTTGCCGCCAATGATCTCGCCGTCGCTTGCAGAGGCAGAGTTGTTCACGCCTATGCCGGTGATCACATCAGCCGCGTAATCCTTCGGCATTTTCGAGAGTGCGTCGAAGGTCTTTGCGTTGCCTGTCGCCATTTCGACGACAGACAGTCTGCCTTCGGTGATGGTGCCGGTCTTGTCGCTGAAAAGCAGGCTCAGACTGCCAGCCGTTTCCAGACCGTTGATCTTGTGAACTAAGACGTTGTCCTTTGCCATTCTGATGCTCTGGAAGGAGAGCAGAATAGAGGTCAGCATCGGCAAACCTTCCGGAACGGCGCAAACAATGATGGTGACAGCCACGGTAATGGCATCCATGATGAGGCGAACCCATTCAAAGGCTGTACCCGGCAGTGCTCCTGTCACGAAGGTCTTGATAAGAATACCGACAACAATGGCGATCGCGCCGACGTAGCCGAATGTGGAAATTTGCTTGGCCAGCTTGGAGAGCTTGACCTGCAGAGGCGTCTGACGGGTGTCTTCCTGCACTTCCAGCGCGAGTTCGCCGAAGAGCGTCTTATCGCCGACAACCTTGACTTCCATGTATGCTTCGCCGCCGACGACCACTGTGCCGCGGTAGGCGTAATGCTTGTTGAGCAGGTCCTTGATGTTGTAATCGGGTGTCCCGGTCACGGGCATCTTGTCGGCTTCCTCGGTCTCACCGTTCAGTGAAGCCTGATCGACCTTCAATTCGCCCTCGATGATCTCGCCGTCAGCGGCGATCTTGTCGCCTGCCTGGAGGAACACAATGTCGCCTACGACAACTTCGCTGACGTGAATTTCTTCTAACTTACCGTCACGGATGACCTTGGCGCGTTCCTTGGCTTCCTCTTCGGCTTTGAGTGCAGAGGCTTGTCCCTCCTGTCTGCTCTCGCTCACCGAGGCAACGCCGTTGGCAATGATGATGGCGACCAGAATGCCGACAGGCTCATACCATTCCGCCTGGTCGAGGAAATAGAGCACTACCTGCACCACAAGCGCGACCAGCAGGATCATTATCATCGGGTCTTTGAAGCCCTCTAAAATCTTTTTCCACAGTGGATCAGGCGGTATCTGGGTCAAACTGTTGGAGCCATGCTCTCTGCGGCTTTGCTCCACCTGTGCGGATGTAAGTCCTTTGTTGTTCATAATGCGATCTGTCCCTTTCAAAAAAAATTAGGATCACCGGATATAGGCTGTTTTTGCTTATATCTCATTGTATTATACTACAAATTGTTGCGGATGTCAATAAAATCACCTCATTTAATTGGATTAGTTGCACGAAAACCAGGTAAATTATTTATGAATTTGAAGGGTTATTACAAATGTCGGCTTAACCTGCTTGACAATGCCGTCTTTTTCGCTTAAAATAAAGTTTTGCAGGTCAATTTATCATTATTCACGTTTCTTAACGTCATAAAAAATAAAAACGGAGAAGAATCTATGGCACCAAAAAACAAAACCACCGAAAAAAAAGAATACGGCAACGACAATATCGTCGCCCTGAAAGGCGCCGACCGTGTGCGCAAGCGTCCGGCTGTCATATTCGGCTCGGACGGCATTGAGGGATGCTGCCACTCGGTTTTTGAAATCATGTCCAATTCCATCGACGAAGCGCGCGAGGGCTACGGCTCAAAGATCATTGTCACCCGATACGCCGACGGTTCGGTGCAGGTCGAGGACTTCGGCCGCGGCATTCCGGTGGATTACAACAGCAATGAACAGCGCTACAACTGGGAGCTGGTATTCTGCGAGATGTACGCCGGAGGCAAATACAACAACGACGGCGGCGAAATTTATGAATTCTCCCTCGGTCTGAACGGACTCGGTCTTTGCGCCACACAGTACGCCTCGGAATACATGGACGCGGAAATTCACCGCGACGGAACATGCTTTAAACTTCACTTTGAACACGGCGAGAACATCGGCGGACTGCAAAAGGAGCCTTACAGCGGCAAACAAACCGGTTCCCGCATCAAGTGGAAGCCGGATTTAGAGGTATTCACCGACATCAACATCCCGCTCGAATACTACCAGGACACCATGCGCCGTCAGGCGATTGTCAACGCAGGCGTGCTGTTCATCCTGGACGACAAGGTGAGCGGCGAGAAATTCGAGTATTTTTACAAGGACGGTATTGCAGATCACGTCCGTGAACTGGCCGGAGACGACGCGCTCTCTCAGGTACAGTTCTGGCAGTGCGAACGCAGAGGACGCGACCGCGACGACAAGCCGGATTACAACGTGAAGATCAACGCGGCGGTTGCCTTTTCCAACCGGGTGAACGTCTGCGAATACTACCACAACTCCAGCTGGCTGGAACACGGCGGCGCTCCGATGAAGGCGGTACAGAGCGCCTTTGTGTCGATGATCGACGCAAGGTTAAAGCAGACCGGCAAGTACACCAAGAACGAAAGCAAGGTGCTTTTCCAGGACGTGCAGGACTGTCTGATTATCGTCGTTTCCTCCTTCTCCAACCAGACGAGCTACGAGAACCAGACCAAAAAGTCTATCACCAACAAATTCATACAGACGGCCATGACGGAATTCTTCCGTCATCAGCTCGAAGTGTGGTTTATAGAAAACCCTCTGGAAGCCGACAAGATCTGCGCGCAGGTGCTGCTCAACAAGCAGAGCCGCGAACAGGCTGACAAGCAGCGCCTTGCCATCAAGAAAAATCTCTCCTCCAACATGGACATCACCTCCCGCGTCAACAAGTTCATCGACTGCCGTTCCAAAGATCCCAATGAGCGCGAACTCTACATCGTGGAAGGTGATTCGGCTGCCGGTTCCTGTAAAAACGCGCGCGACCCGGGATTCCAGGGCATTATGCCGGTCAGAGGCAAAATTCTCAACTGTCTGAAAGCGGATTACAGCAAGATATTCAAGAGCGAGATCATCACCGACCTCATCAAGGTGCTGGGCTGCGGCGTGGACGTAAAAGGACACCAGAACAAGAACCTTTCCACCTTTGACATCAATCAGCTCCGATGGAACAAGGTCATCATCTGTACCGATGCCGACGTAGACGGCTTCCAGATCAGGACGCTGATTCTCACCATGATCTACCGGCTCATGCCGAAGCTCATTGAAGCCGGAAAGGTTTACATCGCGGAATCTCCGCTGTATGAAATCACCTGCGGCAACGAAACCTACTTCGCCTACACCGAGCAGGAAAAAGCGGAGATCATGGATATGATAGGCGGCAAGAAATTCACTATTCAGCGCTCCAAAGGTCTCGGCGAAAACGACGCGGACATGATGAGCTTCACCACCATGGCGCCCGACACCCGCCGTCTGATCAAGGTGATGCCCACCGACGTGGAGCCGACAGAAAGAATGTTCGATGTGCTGCTAGGCGACAATCTCGCCGGACGCAAGGAATACATCGCCGAACATGGAAGCGAATTCATCGAACTTGCCGACGTGCAGTAATCTTTTATGCTTTGTACAAAATGAATGTGTGAGGTATTTTGCTTTACACAAAGAACGTACTGTCATTATTCAAAAAATACACACGGAAGTGATCATTTGGCACCTAAAAAGAGAAAATCAGCGCCGCAGAAGTCCTCTATGAGCGGATACATCAAGGGCGCTGGCGAGGTCGTTTCACAGGCCATTGTCGATACGCTCGAAGGCAATTACATGCCCTACGCCATGAGCGTCATTATGAGCCGCGCTATTCCGGAAATTGACGGCTTCAAGCCCTCCCACCGCAAGCTGCTTTACACCATGTATAAAATGGGACTTCTCACCGGCGCACGGCAGAAGTCATCCAAAATCGCCGGTTCCACCATGGCATTGAACCCCCACGGCGACGCGGCGATTTATGACACCATGGTTCGCATGACGGTGGCTTATGAAGCGTTGCTTCACCCCTATGTCGATTCCAAAGGCTCCTTCGGCAAGGCGTATTCCCGCGACACACAGGCGGCTGCTTCCCGATACACCGAGGCAAAGCTGGCGGCGATCGCCGGCGAACTGTTCCGCGACATAGATAATGACGCGGTGGACATGGTGGACAACTTCGACAACACCATGAAAGAGCCTTCCCTGCTCCCTGTCACCTTTCCTGCGATTCTCTGCAACAGCAACACGGGTATTGCCGTCGGCATGGCAAGCTCGATCTGTTCTTTCAATCTGAATGAGCTGATCGAAACCACCATTCAGCTTCTGAAAAATCCCAAGTACGATATCAGCACTACCCTGCTGGCGCCAGACTTCCCCGGCGGCGGACAGATCATCTACAACAAGGCGGAGCTGGAAAAGGTCTACCACACGGGGCGCGGCAGCATCCGCGTTCGTTCCCGCTACACCTACGACCGCGAGGCCAACTGCATTGACATCACGCAGATTCCGCCCACCACCACCTGCGAACAGATCATAGAAAAGGTCATTGACCTGGTCAAGGCGGGCAAGATCAAGGAGATTTCCGACATCCGCGACGAGCAGGGACTTCACGGCTTGCGTATCACCATTGACCTCAAGCGCGCCACCGACCCCGACAAGCTCATGCAGAAGCTCTACAAGCTCACTACGCTGGAGGACAGCTTCGCCTGCAATTTCAACGTGCTGATCGACGGCTCCCCGAAGGTGCTCGGCGTGGACGGGCTGCTGGAAGAGTGGATCAGGTTCCGCATGAACTGCGTACAGCGCCGCACGGCGTTCACGCTGAACAAAAAGAAGGAGCGTCTGCACCTGCTCGAAGGTTTGCAAAAGATACTGCTCGACATCGACAAGGCCATCAAGATTATCCGCGAAACCGAGGAAGAAGCCGACGTTGTGCCGAACCTGATGAACGGCTTCGGCATAGACGAGGTGCAGGCGGAATATGTCGCTGAAATTAAGTTGCGTCACATCAACCGCGAGTACATTTTAAAGCGCACGGAGGATATTGAAAACCTCCGGGGTGAAATAGCCGACTTAGAGGAAATTTTATCGTCACCCCAGAGAATCAAAAAAATCATTATCTCCGAGCTGAAAGAAGTGGGCAAAAAATACGGTCAGCCGCGCAGAAGCATGATTCTCTACTCGGTGGAGGAAGCCGACGACGACGAGATTTCGGCTGTTCCCGACTATCCTGTCAATATCTTCATCACCCAGGAGGGCTATATCAAAAAAATCAGCCCGCAGTCGCTGCGCATGAGCAGCGAACAGAAGCTGAAAGAGGGCGACAGGATTGTGCAGACCTTTGAAACGCGCAACGTTGCAGAGCTGCTCTTCTTTACCGACAAATGCCAGGTCTACAAGTCAAAGGCGGCTGATTTCAGCGACACCAAGGCAAGCGTACTGGGCGAATTTGTTCCTGCCGTTCTCGGAATGGACGAGGACGAGCATATCAAGTACTGTCTGCTCACGACGGATTACAGCGGCTATGTCCTCTTTGCCTATGAAAACGGCAAGGTCGCCAAGGCGGAGCTGAATGCCTACGCCACCAAGACCAACCGCCGCAAGCTGCTTGCCGCCTACAGCGACAAATCCCCTGTCGTGAGCATACTGCACATCGAAAACGACCGCGATATTCTGGTACGCACATCCAACGGCAAGGTGCTGATATTCAATTCCGAGGCCGTTCCGGCAAAGACGCGCAGCGCGCAGGGCAATCAGATCATCACCTTACGCAAGAACGCAAAACTCAGCGACATGGTGATTTACGCACAAGGTATGGTAAAGAATGAATCCAAATTCCGACCCAAGAATCTGCCCGCGGCAGGTTCCGCCGACGATTCGCAGGAAGGCGAACAGATGACGCTGATGTAATTCAAATATAGGAGGCACACATATGGACTTGATACCAAGTTTTTCCGTTGACCACACTCTTATCATTCCCGGCATATTTACCAGCCGAGTTGACAGCATGGGACAGAATACAATTACAACCTACGACATCCGGCTCACAAGGCCCAATCGTGAACCGGCGGTCGATGTGGCGGCTATGCACTCACTGGAACACATCATCGCCACCTTCCTCAGAAATGACCCCGACTGGAAGGATGAAGTCATCTACTGGGGGCCGATGGGATGCCTGACCGGATTTTACCTCATTCTCAAAGGGAACCGTGCTCCCAGTGAGATAGTCGACCTGCTGCTGAGAGCCTTCCAAGCGGTCGAGGAGGTGCAGTCCGTTCCCGGCACTTCACCTGAAAACTGCGGCAACTACCTCATGCATAACCTCTGTATGGCGAAATGGTATGCCGCAAAATTTGCGGATTACCTTGCCGCCAATTCCGGAAATCCCGCCATATTCGAGTACCCCAAAACTGAACGGCTCGTTACGGATGATGGGCAGCGGTTCTTTGATTCATGAGAAAAACGTCTATTAATAAATCAAACATGGCTGGCTTGCCGTTGTCACAAGTCAGCCGTGTTTTTTACTTTTCATATGAAATTTACACCAGCGTCATGTCAAACGCCTTTCCGTCCAGGAAACGGTTAATATCCGCAATCACTTCATCTCTCGCGGTGTCGTTGAGAACCTCATGCCGGTTGTCGGTGTAGAGCTTCATGGTAACGTTGGCGCCGCGTTTTTTGAGCTTTTTATACACCTTCTTGACACCGTCGCCGTGGGATCCGACAGGGTCGTCCGCACCCGAAACAAGCAGGATGGGAAGCGTCTTGCTGATCTTTTTGAACCACTTTTTCTTATTCACAGCGTCATTGATCTTGACAAGATCGTGCATGGCGCTCAGCGTAAAATGATAATTGCAGAATTTGTCCGCGTCATACACACGGCGAACTTCCGGGTTTTTGGAAAGCCAGTCGCCGTTGCTGCCGTCGCCGAAGCCCTTGTTGTATTCGCCGAATGCGAGCTTCTCAATAAAGGGTGAAGTGCTGCGTTTGCCGCGGAATAATTTGATGGTGTTAATCATGCCGATCGCCGGCTTGGTCGCCGCCATCGGGCCGCCTGTGCCCATGACAATCAGCTTATCCATAAGGTCGGGATATGTCGCCGCCGCGTTGCGCACGATGAAAGAACCCATGCTGTGTCCCATCAGATAATAAGGAATCCCGGGGTATTCCTCTTTCATTATTTTGGAAACGGCGTAAACGTCGTCGGTCAGCTTTTTCCAGCCCTTCTTTTTGGCGATGAAGCCGAGTTCGCTGTCGTCCGTTGCGGTGTTGCCGTGACCTAAATTGTCATAGGCTACCACCACATAGCCCGATGCAGCCATTTCCTTAAAGAATTCGTCGTAGCGTCCTATATGCTCCGTCATACCATGGACGACGTGGAATATCGCTTTGGGTTCGCCCTCTGGAATGTACACCTTTCCCTTCAACTGGTGAATACCGTCGGTGGACGGGAATTCTCTGTCGATCACTTTTACTTCCATCATTCACACTCCTCTGCAGGTTTTTACCGCCGCGTGCCAGCCGTCCAACAGCTTTGCACGCTCTTGTTCATCCATTTTTGGTTCAAATACCGCGTTGACCTGTGCGCCATCCGCGAATAAATCATCGCCGAAAAGTCCCGCAGCAATTCCCGCGAGATAGGCCGCGCCGGCTGCCGTCGCTTCCTTCTGTGAGGGACGCACGACGGTGACATCGGAAATATCCGACTGGAACTGCATGAGGAAGTTATTCGCCGACGCGCCGCCGTCCACCTTGAGGGAAGCGATCTTTTCGCCCATGTCGGCGCACATGGCTCGAATGACGTCCTCCGACTGATAGGCAATGGCCTCTAGTGCCGCTCTGATAATATGGTCGCGGTTCGCTCCGCGTGTGATTCCGGTGATGACACCCCGTGCGTTCATATCCCAGTAGGGAGCGCCGAGTCCTGTGAAGGCGGGAACAATATAAACGCCTCCGTTGTCGCTGACCTTCTTGGCGAAGTATTCGCTGTCGGGGGAATCCTGAATGAGTCTCAGCTCGTCGCGCAGCCATTGGATGACCGCGCCGCCTGTGAAGACGCTGCCTTCAAGCGCGTATTCCACCGGCCTGTCTTTTACGGTGGCGGCAACGGTGGTGACAAGTCCGTATTGGCTGAACACCGGCTTGCATCCGGTGTGGGCCAGCAGGAAGCATCCGGTGCCGTAGGTGATTTTGAGGTCGCCCTCATGGACGCATCCCTGGCCGAAGAGCGCCGCCTGCTGGTCGCCGGCAATACCGCTGATCGGCACATGCGCGCCCATCATGCGCACATATCCGTATACCTCGCTGCTGCTCCTGACTTCGGGCAGCATATTCATAGGCACGTCAAAGATTCTGCACAGTTCCTCGTCCCATTGAAGTGTGTTGATGTTGTAGAGCATCGTGCGGGAGGCGTTTGTGCGGTCGGTGACATGCACGGCTCCTTCCGTGAGCTTCCATAGCAGCCATGTGTCCACCGTGCCGAACAGCAGCTCTCCCCTCTCCGCCTTCTCTCTCTCGCCCTCGACATTTTCGAGAATCCACTTGATCTTGGTCGCGCTGAAATACGCGTCGAGCTTGAGTCCCGTCGCGCTGCGGATATAGTCGGAAACGCCCTTCGCTTCTATCTCGGCGCAGATGTCCGCCGTGCGTCTGCACTGCCACACGATGGCGTTGTAGATGGGCTTGCCGGTCGCCTTTTCCCACACAATGGTGGTTTCACGCTGGTTGGTGATACCTATGCCCGCGATTTCAAGTGGATCGATGCCGCTTTTGGCGATACATTCGATCATGGAGGCGTACTGCGTCGCGTAGATCTCCATGGGGTCATGTTCCACCCAGCCGGGATGCGGATAGATCTGGTTGAATTCCTGCTGTGCCGTGATGATCTTGTTCATTTTGTTATCGAACAAAATTGTCCTTGCGCTGGTGGTTCCTTCGTCCATAGCAAGCAAGTATTTTTTTTCAGGTGTATCCATTTTTTATCAAGCCTCCGCTTTTTTATTTTATTCTAACATATTTATTACGAATAGTCAATAATCGATATAAGTTTTTATATGATAAATATAAAATATGTGGATATTATACCATAGTGCCATTGACAAACGAGTTCTTCAATAGTATAATAGTTTCATCAAAAAGAAAGCGGTGATGATTATGCAATACGTTGTCATTCCGGTAACGATTGTATTGGTTCTTTTCATCCTATGGATCATCCTCTCGCTCCGGCTTGCGTCATTCGTTATGACCGGCCACCGGCAGACGCTTGACAAGGCGATGAAGTGGCAATCGGAAAGGTACGACACTTCCTTTTACAATGACCTCGAACACACGGATTACACGGTGAAAAGCTTCGACGGCTACGAGCTTCACGCACGTATGCTTCGCTGCCCGAACCATACGGGGAAATACGTCATTATCTCCCACGGCTACACCGACAACCGGATCGGCTCGCTCAAATACGCCAAAATGTACATAGCGCTGGGCTACAGCTGCATACTTTATGATCTTCGCGGACACGGGCTGAATCAGTCCACCTTCACCACCTACGGCATACGCGAAGGAAAGGACATCGCGGAGCTTGTCAGGGACACGCGGCAGCGGTATGCTGACATCATTCAGTTAGGGCTGCATGGCGAATCACTCGGCGCCGCTTCCACAGTGACATCTCTGCAATTCAAGCCGGAGGTGGATTTTGTGGTTGCCGACTGCGGATTCTCGGATATTGACAACGTGCTGCGTGAGGGCTACCGCAACGCGGGTGCGCCGGTATTGTTAGTGGATGTTGCTAACTTCGGTGCGCGTCTACGCTACCGTTATTCCCTCAAAACAATGCGGCCTATCGACAGTCTGAACGACAACGAGATTCCGATTCTTTTCATCCATGGTGCGAACGACAGCTTTATCCTTCCCAAGAACTCCGAGGACATGGCGCAGCGCACCAAGGGCTACAGTGAACTTCACCTGATCGAAGGCGCGGGACACGCCGAATCCATGCTGCATTCGCCCGAGGAATACGGAAAAATTGTCGAGGGCTTCCTTGCCAAAATCAATCTCAGATAAAAAACACGCGCCGCTGTTCCCTGCCATAAACGGAACAGCGGCGCTGCTTGTTGTATGAAAATTTTAGAGAACTCAGAATTCCTCCGCGTCGCTTAAAAGCTGCTTTACCCATGTGGCGGAAACGGTGTTGACCGGCAGACCTTCCCGCACTACGGCATATTCCCGATCGGAATAATGATAGAGCCTGATGCTCTCCGGCTTGTACTTCTGCTTTGCTTCATCGAAGAAGGAAAGGGTAATGGTCAATGACGGCTTGCCGTCGGGCTTTTTGACGTTCCATCGGGTGATGGCGCTGCCGTTCAGCTGCTTGATCAGCTTGATGAATGAGGAATATTTCTTTTCTTCGCCGTTCTTCGTGACGGAATAGGTGTAGATCACATCTGATTCCGCAACGGCGTTTTTATTTTCCTCGCGCTTTACGGCAATATTGCACTTCATTCCCTCGGACGTGATCTTCACGCCGCTGAGCGCTTCCAGCGTCACAGAGACGGCGTTGATGGAATAAATATTCTCCGGCGTGAGCTGATGAAGTATCGAGAGAGAATTGGTGTTCAATTGGTAAATGATGTCGTGCCCTTTGAGAAGGACGTACATCTTTTCGCTCTTGGGCTTGCTGCAATACATGACACATTCCCTGCCGTTGCGCTGAAAGGAAACGGTCAGATACGGAGAGGAAAGTCCGTAGGACTTTAGCTGCTTGGCGGTCGGTTTGAGCACCGCCACATCGTCCGCCATGAGATATTGCAGGTCGTACACCAGCATGGAGGCAGCCGACGCTTTCACTGACCAGTGGATGGGAGCCGTCACCTTGTAGGCGTACCCGTAGAAGGGGCTGGTCATGTCGGCGGTGGTGTTGGGCTTCATTGTCAGTTTTTCCCTGAACTGTTCGCCGCTGAGCGTTATCGCGCCTATTTCGATGTCGCTCTTTTTGCTGCCGTCCTTTTCCGTGTCGTAGTCACTGAATATGTCGTCGCTGAGATAATAGCTGTCCCCCATGAAAAACGCGCTGTCGAGGGTGCAGACATAAATGTTGCTGTCGCCGCTGACGGTGAGATAATACACGTCGTTTTCGTAGCCGGGAGTTTTGCTGCCCGCTTGGAAGCTGTAGGTCTTACCGTTCTTTAATACGGCCTTAACGGTAAGTGAAGGCTTGTCGAAGCCGTAATCCTTCGCTTGATAATTTTTAACCTTGGTGCTGCCGACTATATCCTGATAGATCATCTGCACCGAGCCGAACCAGACGGTTTCCATGAATTTGGAATTAACGGAGTAACCTTCCAGCTCTTTGAAGGATACCTGGCCGCTGGTTTTGCTGACAGTGGCGGTATATTTCGCCTTGGCATTGGTCAGGGTAACGGACTTTAATTCATCGGCGGAATAATTGAGCAGCACACCGGATTCCCTCGCGGCATCCGTATCGCTTTCGGTGACGCTGTGCTCGTGACCGTGTTCGTCGGTTTCGGCTTCCTGCGTACCTGACAGTATCCAGAAAAGCGCGCCGACGGCAACCGTCGCCAGAATGAGAAACAGCAGATTGCGTTTCTTTTTGTTCACAGTCTGCGCCTCCTGATGTAGACTACCAGTCCGCAGAGAAGAATCACCAACGGAACGATATATCCGAAAATCGTGCTTATCACCGAAAGGGTGTTCATGTCCACCGAGAAATCCACCGCGTAGAGCGACTTCGGCTCTATGTCAATGTTGCCGGTATCAATGCCGCCGCGCTGATTGAATACGCTGAGCAGCAGGCTCAGATTGCCGTAAATATCGGTGGTGAGCAGTTCCGAGGCGTAAAGGCTGTCGGGCGCGACAATGACATCGGTGCGCACCTCGCCGCCGTCCATTTTGTCGCGGTAGGTGGTGGAGCTCGCCATGACAATCCGCGTCGCTTCGTCCGCCTCGGAATACTGAGAACGGTCGAATTTAGTGGCGCTGTTGCAGACAAAGCCCTCTTCCGACGAAGTAAGCATCGGCGTCACGCTGGTATCGCCTCTTTCGCTGTAGAGAACATCAAGGGCAAGGGCATTCACGACAGCCGGATAATTCAGCCGGTCAATGAGATCAAGGGTGTATTCCGATTCCTTCATCTGCGCGGTGAAGGCGCTCATCTGCTTGGAAATCGTGTTGTGTGAATCGCCCTCATAGACAATATCCTGCGTGATGGCTATGCCGTATTCCGAGAGCAGCGAATTGAGATGGGGCATTTTGGGCATCAGTGAGGTGGAGAACACGATCAGCGTGCGGGACTTCTTTCTGTCGCTGAGAAAACTGTCAAACTTCGCGGTCTGCGCCTTGCTGAGATCGGAAGTGGGTCCTGCCAGCATAACAATATCCGCATCGTCGGGAAGTTCCTCGCGGCGGACATCCACCGTCCGCACCTCGTAGCCGTTCATTTCAAGTATCGAAGTCAGTTCCGAGCTGTTCGCGTCCACGTTCAGTCCGTCGACAAACGCCACGACGGGCGTTTTGTCGAGCGTCACGGTCTTGATCAGTGACGTCATATAGGTCTCCGTATAGGACTGCGCAACCGAAGAATTGCCGGATGTGCTGTCGTAGGAGGAATAATCCGACGAAAGCGAAGGCAGCATTTCAAAGAAAGACGTAATCCTTGTGCGCCGTGTCGATTTTACGACGATGTAGTAATAATCCAGCACGTCACTGTATTCCGGAAACTGCATGATATAGGCGGGGGTTTTGCTGAGATCGACATAATTGATGGAAATATTGTCGTTGAGCTGGGGATAGCGCCTGATGATTTCGTGCGCGATGGGAATCTGTCCGTAGGTGTCCGTGGTGAGCGCTCCCGCCGTCGTGCACTGGGCTTCAGTGGCGAGAATGTCAATTTCCACACGTTCGTCTATGCCCTTAATCAGCTTTTCTGTTTGGGCTGTGAGGGTGTAGCGCTTGTCGTCGGTCATATCTACGCTCATGAAGGAATATCTGTCCTTCATCTTCATGACCGCCATATTCAGCAGCACGATAAACACAAAGAACACAACCGTCATGACGGTCGCCATGCTGCCGTGGCGGAACCGCGTGCTGGTGCGCATCAGATGAACGGTGCGCTTTATTTTTTCAACCATGCCCTTCGGCTGATGCTTTTTCTTCTTTGTGCCTTCGTCCGGGGATTTTTTCTTTTTCAGTAAATCATTCAATGGTCGTCACCTCGTAATGAAAAAACATAATCAATCAGCTCCAGCGGCGCTTTTCCAGCACGCGAACGGTCAGGAAGATAAACGATGCGGCTATGCTGGCAAAAAAGACAATACTCGACATATCGAGTATTCCTTTGGTGAAGGGCTTATACCGGCCGACAAAGGAGATGTCGTTGACAAGAGACACAATGAATTCATTGCTCGTGACAAGCGGTATCACATCAAGGATAATAAAAATCGTCGCTATCGAGAACGAACCCATTCCGGCGACAAACTGGCTCTCGGTCATGGAGGAAATGAACATGCCTATGCCGATAAACGCCGCGCCAAAGAGAATTGCGCCGAAGATATTTCCGGTGATCAGCGCCCACGACGGCGCGGTGAAGAAGCTGAACACAAGCGCGTAAAGCAGGGTGAACAGCGTGCAGCCTGTGTAAATCGTCAGCGCCGAGAAGAATTTTCCCAGCACAAGCGGCGTGATATTGACGGGAGAAGTCAGAAGAATCTGGTCGGTCTTGTACTTGCGCTCCTCACTGAAAAGCCGCATGGTGAGCAGCGGCAGCATGAGCAGCACGATATTCAGCATTCCGTAATAGATCTGAGGGAATTCCGATGACTGCCCCACCGACAGCACCGAATTGAAATACATTCCGCTGAAAAACAGATAGATCGCGCAGAACACATACCCGATCGGCGAACGGAAACAGGCGCTCAGCTCTCGTTTGTAAATGGCTTTCATATGTTGTAGTGTCTCCTTTTCAATGGGCTTATTTCTTATCCACCAGCGACATGAATATATCCTCCAGCGAATACTCTCTCTGCTTCATTTCAATGATCGGGAGCTTTTTGGCAGCCATCGCAAAGAAAATATCCTGTCTTGCACTTTCGACGCCTGATAACGTCACGCTGAATTCCACTTCGCCGTCTTTTTCGGAGAGCTTTTCGCATCGCTTGACCGTCTTGACGGAATTAAGCGCCGCCTGAATATCCGACGCTTTGCCGACCGCCTTTACAATCAGCGAATGGCCGTCGGTGAGTTTATCGCTGAGGCTCTGGGAAGTGCTGTCGGCAACCAGCTTGCCGTTGTTCAGCACAATAATTCTGTCGCAGATCGCCTGCACTTCACTCAGAATATGCGAGGAAAGAATGACCGTGTGCTTCTTGCCGAGTTTTTTGATGAGCGAACGGACTTCAATGATCTGCTTCGGGTCAAGTCCTACGGTCGGTTCGTCGAGAATCAGCACAGGGGGATTTCCGACCAGCGTCTGTGCGATTCCCACGCGCTGACGGTATCCCTTCGAGAGGTTTTTTATCAGCCTGCCGCGCACGGACGAAATGCCCGTGAGGTCGCAAATCTCTTTGAAATGACCTTCCTTGTTCTGGGTAGCGCCCTTTAATTCGTAGATAAAACTGAGATATTCGTTGACCGTCATATCGGGGTAAAGCGGCGGCACTTCAGGCAGATAGCCTATTCTTTTCTTGGCCTCGGTGGGCTGCTCGAGAATGTCAAAGCCGTCTATGGTGACGGTGCCCGAGGTCGAGGAAAGATAGCCCGTAATAATGTTCATTGTAGTAGTCTTTCCCGCACCGTTAGGTCCGAGAAAGCCTGCTATCTCGCCAGATTTTACCGAAAAGCTCACGTCGTCGAGCGCGATGTTGGAGCCGTATTTTTTGGATAGATTTTTTACCTTTATCATCGGTTTACCGTCCTTATCAATCAATTCATTAACTCACCATAGAGAATACCACCGGCAGTTGAGAAATATGTGTACGCATTCTAAAAATAGTATTAATACGCAAAAATCATGACTATTCCGGAACGGTGAGGTCAAATGCCGGCACGTATTCCTCCGCGGCGGACGAAAGCTCCTGACGGAAACCGTCGATTCCGAGGGTGTCGGCTGTATCAAGCACTTTCTCATATTCAGCTGAGGTGAGTCTTCGCCCAAGCTCAGGGAAGGCGGAAATGCTTCCCGCCGGGGTATACTGGCTCATAATGCTCACCAATGTGCCGCGCGGCAGTTCCCCGCTGATCTTTCGCAGAGCGGCAACGGAATTGCGCACGTTATTCGGAAGCACCAAATGGCGAACAATGACGCCGCGCTTCATAATGCCGTTCTCAATGACCTTTTCTCCCGCGCTGTCGCACATAAACTGGATAGCTTCCAGAGCGACAGAGGGATAATCCGGCGCGTGCGCGTATTTTTCAGCTACGGCAGGAAGGGCAAATTTATAATCCGGAAGCCATATGTCGATATAATCCGAGAGTGCGCGCAGCGTTTCCACCCGTTCATATCCTCCGCTGTTCCAGACCGTCGGGATTTGCGGTCTGTAAATTTCCAGGGCGCGGATGATCGCTTCGGCGTAGTGCGTTCCCGTGACAAAGCTGATGTTGTGCGCGCCCTGTTTTTCCAGCTCGCGCATGATCTCCGCAAGACCTTCTGGCGTGACGGTTCTTCCTCTCAGCTCGGAGGAAATGGAATAATTCTGGCAGAACACGCAGCCAAGGCAGCAGCCGGAGAAAAATATGGTACCGGAGCCGCCGCTTCCGCTGATCACCGGTTCCTCCCACATATGCAGCGCCGCGCGGGAAATGACCGGCTGTGTGCCGCAGCCGCAGAAGCCTTCTCCACGCAGTCTGCCCCTTTGTGCGCCGCACATCCTCGGACACAGCTTGCAGCTTTTCACTTGATTTCCTCCCATCGGCAAAATCGGCAGGCTGCGGCATGACAAGTGCCGTATCCCGCCGATTGATTTCTTTTTTATTTTCGTTAATGCATTATTCCTC
Organism: uncultured Ruminococcus sp.; assembly: GCA_902799245.1. Lineage (GTDB taxonomy): Bacteria > Bacillota > Clostridia > Oscillospirales > Acutalibacteraceae > RUG762. The sequence continues at coordinate 10,967 of CADBZY010000022.1, read as the reverse complement.
CGCGGCCTGCATAGCTTCCTCCGGCGCAGGCTCCGCTTCGTGTGCTTCGTCGCTGGTCTGTACGCCGCCGATCTCGCTCAGCGTCTTTCTGTGTTCCAAACCGTCATAGGTGATTTTGAGCGTATGGGAAATATTGAATTGCTTACCGCATTGGGCGCAGCGGTATTTCGCGTAGTGCTTCTTGTTCTTGCAGATAAATCCCGTCAGACGCTTCATGAAGATGCCGCAGTCGGGACATTCGGTCATAAAATCCGAGAAAATCACCTGTTCGTCGCTCAGATCCTGCAGGTTGTAGCACTTGAAATTCATCCGCTCGTAGAAAATGCGGTCGGCTTTTTTGACGAACATATCAAAAAGCGCGGGCGTACAGAGCTTGGCAAAGCACCTTGCCGTCAGCCGGCTGTCATTGAGTGCGCGGTGAAGCTGATCCTCGCCTATCTCCACCTCCGCAAGCTCGGCAAAGGCGGCCAGACCCACCTGCTTGTTCAGTGAAATGCCCTTGGCCTGCTGACAGAGCTGCTGCGCGTCGCAGTAGTTTTTGATTATGTAGATCTCGTCGGTCATGTTGTACCATTTGAGATTTTCATACAGCACGCTTATGTCGGAGTTGCCCCAGGCGAGCATACAGTTGTCGCCCGTGCCTATCCACGCCTTCAGCCGTTTGAATACCGTGACAAAGCCGTCGGCGTTTTTCAGATCGTCATTGGTGATATGGGTGAGGTCTTTGATTCTTCCTCTTATTTTCCTGGTCTGCTTTGGCGAAACAAGGGTCTGAAATTCGCTGATTATATTCATACTGTCATCCAGAGCGACCGCACCGATCTCGATTATCTCATCGAAATAACCCGAACGTGTCGTCGCGCCGTTCCATTCAAGGTCCATAATTATATACTTCATCGGGTTTTTATCTAATGCCAATTTATTTATATAACTGACAAAGGCGATCCTTTCTAAAGAATACGTTCACTCTACAATTCTATCACATTATTATACTATAATCACGCGACAAAATCAACCCTTTTATTGGATATAATTCAATAGTAAAAATTTATAAAGTATACAATCATATTTTAACGCGGTAAAGCGCCGCAGCATTTTGAGCCGTAATCGCAAGCAGTTCATCCGGTTTTATCCCGCGCAGTTCCGCTATGAACTCCGCAACATAGCGGATCATCCATGATTCGCTGCGCTTGTATTTACCCTCGCCCGTGCGGTAGGGACGCGGAATGAGATAGGGCGCGTCGGTTTCCAGTACGAGTCTGTCAAGCGGAACGTACTTTGCCACTTCCACCGGCTTGACGGCGTTCACGGCGGTCACAGAGCCGCCCAGCCCGATGTACAGTCCGAGACGCAGCGCTTCTTTCGCCGACTCTACGCTCCCCGAAAAACAGTGCATCACGCCTTCCGGCTTATACTGCCGCAGTATGTCGTACATATCGCCGTGTGCCTCGCGGTCGTGGATGATGACCGGCATTTTCTGGGCGGCGGCCAGCTCCAACTGCGCCGTAAAGGCGCGCTTCTGTATCTCTTTGTTGTCGTCGCGGCGGTAATAATCCAGTCCCATCTCACCGAGAGCGACAATTCTTTCATTGCTCAGCAGACCTTTGATTTCTTCGATGCACCCGTCTGTCCACGTATCGGCACAGCAGGGATGCACGCCCACCGCCGCGTAGATAAAATCGTATTTTCCGGCGAGTTCCACGCACTCAAACGATGATTTTATATTTTCGGCAGGGCAGACAATGGCCGCTACATCCTGCTGGCTGTGCATACGGTACAGCAATTCATCCCTGTCATGATCAAATGCCGCTGCATAATAATGCGCATGACTGTCAAATATCATATTATCCTCCAAAATGCAACAGGCACCCACCGGAAACCGTCGGGTGCCTGCCATGTATTGATGATCAAACTTTTAATATTATCTGTGGTCGCCATAGAAGAAAAGCGCCAGAACGCCGGGACCGGCATGTGCGCCGATCACGGGTCCGATATTGCCCATGATGATCTTCTTGACGCCTTTGACGCGCTTTTTGACCTCGCCGGCTAAGTATTCCGCGTCTTGACGGCAGCCGCCCTGACAGATCATGACGGTGTCGTACTGGTTGGTGTAAGTCTCCACCATACGGTCAACCATCGCGTTGAGGGAAGCCTTGCGTCCTCTTACTTTGGAAACATTGATGAGATGTCCCTCGTCATCCACGTGCAGCACCGGCTTGATATTGAGCGCCGAACCGACAATGGCTGTTGCGGCAGACACTCTGCCGCCGCGTTTCAGATGGTGCAGGTCGTCCACCGTGAACCAGTGGCAGAGATGCAGACGGTTGTCCTCTACCCACTTGGCAAGCTCCTGCAGACCCATGCCTTTATTCTTCTGCTGCGCGGCGAGATAGACAAGCAGCCCCTCTCCCATGGATGCCGCTAAGGAATCCACAGAAATTACCGTGCGGTCGGGATATTTTTCCTTAAGCTCCTCAATGGCGATGAGAGAATTATTATAGGTGCCGCTGAGACCCGACGAGAAGCAGATATACAGAATATCCAATCCTTTTTCGAGGTACTCGCTGAAATACTCGCAGAAATCCACCACATTGATCTGGGAGGTCTTGGGCATCTTGCCCGAACGCATCAGGTCGTAAAAATCATCCGACTTCATCTCGCGTTCGTCCGGGAAATTCCTGTATGCCAGACCGTCCAACTCAAACTGCATCGGCCAAACCTTTACATTAATCTCGTCGGCGATTGCCTGGGATATATCGGTCGTTGAGTCGGTCAATATAACATAGTTCTGTTCTTTCATAATGGATCACCTTCATTTGTCACAAGAATCAATATCTATATGAGCATTTTCTATCAGTTGTCAGTCTGCCTGACAGAATAAAGTATATCATATTTGACACATTAAGTAAAGCGATAAACCGAAAAAGATTGAGCGCTCAACCCCAAATAATTGTCCACATCTTTGTATACTTTCCCGTTTTTTCACTTGATCCACTACCATCTGCAGGCATTGGCGCACTGGCGGACGCACTGCTTCATGTCTTCCGGAATCAGATTCACTTCGTCAAAATAAGATGCGTAGACGTTCGGGCTGTCCTTATACTTTACATACGCCGGAGTGGTTCTGTAGTATTCCAGCAGATACGGCAGGGAGGCTCCGCTCGCAAGGCGCTTTGAGATGGCGAGGCACATGGCAAAATTGATTTCGTCCACGCTGCCGACGCATTCAAAGGGCTTGGATTCGTGCAGACCGATCAGCTGCTCAAAATAGGTTTTCATCTTCTCGCTCTTTGCGTTCAGGAGATTGATGCGGAATATTTCCTTGATTTCATCATCCGTGAGGAAGGGAGAGAGAATCATCGTGACAAACAGACACTTGGAACAGTCCAGACACCATGTGTCAAATTTTGTGCCGGCATTGCCCGCGTTGCAGCTGCGGAAAACGGGGTGATATTCCTTCAGTCCCGCAAATATCGCCGCGATCTGTATCTCCGAAAGCGGACGCAGCAGACTGAAATAGCTTACCCCGCAGGGAATGTATTTTGCAAGGTAGTCGGCAAAATCCTTCTCAAATTCAAAGCTCTTGGAATACTGATGGTTGACATCGCTGCCGGCGACCGAGGCTTCATTGGCGCTGGATTCGTTGGAAAGCACGACATATTTCTTGCCGCTGATGTACGCCGACATTGAGGCGGCAAAGGCAATCAGCGCGGACAGAGGCGTGTGTCCGTTGAGGAATCCCTGCCTGTTCAGCTCGACGATGGTGCGGTCGAGGGTTCTCTTTGGACGGTAGATTTTTTCGGGACGGTAGCCCGCGAGCAGCGCCGACGCGAAGGCGGAATTTCTGTGATTCATCATGAAGCACATATTGTCCTCCGTGTGGCCGTACATCGACAGCACATGCAGCGACACGATCGAATCCTTGCCGCCGCCAACCGGAATCATGCAGCCGCTCAGTTTTTTACCGTTGGTAATCACGCGTTTCTTTTTGGTTTTTGCCGTTTCGATTGTCATGAAGCGCTTCATATCGGTGTCAATCCCGTTGGTATAGAAGAATTCACCCAGTCCGTGATAATACAGCTTCTTCCACCACGCGATCTGTTCATCGCTGAGATAGCCACATTCCACCCGTACGGTCGGCGGACAGGCTGCCTTCCAATAGCTTACCAGTTCCACCATACCTAACGAAAATACAAATTCCTCAAAAACCGGGTCGCTCACGTCAATGCCGTCCTTCGGAAAGACCCAAAAGGGATGAAATTCGGTGAGCCCGACGGTTTCAAAACGATAGGTAATCCTGATACCGTCGCCGGACTCTTCCAAATCGTACCCGTGATAGATAAATTCGGGATATTTAACAATAAGCTCGTTGTATTCCAATGCCATGCGCTCCTTTGTGATTGGTTTTGCTCAGGTTAAACTTTTAATATATTTTTATTATATACTTCTTCCCCGCATAATTCAACACAATAATTTGTGAACAGTGGCATGTAAAAAGAATATTTAAAATTTAATAAAAAATCTGTCACTAATAGCTATTGCATTACTGTGTGTTTTAAGCTACAATATATTGGTATAATTGTCATTATTGAAGAGGTGCTTTTTCTCTTTGGAAAGAATTCAGGACACACAGGAAATCTATCTTGACAACAGTGCCACCACACAGCCCTGTCCCGAAGCGGTCGCTGCCGCCAATGAAATGATGGTGCGCTTCTGGGGCAATCCCAGCTCCACGCACGTAAAGGGCAGCGAGGCGGCCGCAAAGCTCCGGGAAGCGCGGCGCGCCGTGGCTTCGGCACTTTCCGCTGCGCCGGAGGAAATTTTCTTTACCTCGGGCGGCACGGAGGCGAACAACATCGCGGTGTTCGGCGCGGCGGCTAAAAACCGGCGCAATGGCAAACGCATCGTCACTTCCGCTATCGAACATTCTTCTGTGCTCGACAGCGTCGCCGAGCTGGAAAAACAGGGCTTTGAGGTAATCCGGCTGGCTCCCGACTCTCACGGACACATTTCCCCGCAACAGGTCGCCGAGGCGGTCAATGCCGACACCGTCCTTGTCACCATGATGATGGTCAACAATGAGGTGGGGAGCATCCTTCCTGTCGAAGCCGCTGTCAGGGCTGCGCGCAGGAACGCGCCCAAAGCAATCGTTCACTGCGACTGCGTGCAGGCGTTCGGCAAGATTCCCGTCAGCGTCAAAAAACTGGGAGCCGATCTGATCACCGTTTCAGCCCACAAGATTCACGCGCCGAAGGGCGCTGGCGCCCTCTACAAGCGCAAAGGGCTGATGATTCCCTCTCTCACCCACGGCGGACATCAGGAGGATTCCTTCCGACCCGGCACCGAAGCGGCGCCGGTGATCGCGGCATTCGGTGCGGCGGCTGCCATTGCCTGCGACAAATCCGGAATGAACCAAAGGTATGAAACAATCAAGGCACTGCGGGATTACACGACGCAAAGGCTGCATGGTATCGATGGCATTGTCATAAACAGCCCGGAGGACGCGCTGCCCTACATCGTCAATTTCAGCACATGCTGCGTAAAAGCCGAAACAATGCTCAACTTCCTCTCGGAACGCGGAATCTATGTTTCCGGAGGTTCCGCCTGCGCCAAGGGCGAACCGAGTCACGTCATCAAGGCGCTGGGACTTCCCCGTGACGCTGCCGACAGCGCTATCCGCGTGAGCTTCTGCGGGCACAACACCACCGATGACGTTGACACGCTTGTGAATACCGTTGCAGAAGGAATCACCCGACTTGCACACTTTCATTAAATTATTGGAGGAAAAAGCTTGAACGAAATTATTCTTATCAAAAACGGCGAGCTTGCCCTGAAAGGTCTGAATCGCAGGAGCTTTGAGGAAACGCTTGCAAAGAACATACAGAAGGCTGCCGCTCCCTTCGGCGGTGTGAAGGTGTGGCGCTCTCAGTCCACCATGTTTGTCACGCCGCTGGAAGGCACCGACATAGAGGACGCTGTCGAAGCGATTGCAAAGGTATTCGGCATTGCCGCACTCAGCCGCGCCGCTGAGATACCCAAGGACATGGACGAAATTCTTCCTGCGGTGTGCGAATATCTGGGCGACGAGTTGAACGACGCAAAGACCTTCAAGGTCAACGCAAAGCGCGCCGACAAGAAATTCCCGCTCAAAAGCCCCGAAATCTGCGCGACGGTGGGCGAATACATTCTCGACCATTTCCCCCATCTGACGGTGGATGTGCATGATCCTGACCTGATCGTCACGGTGGAGATCCGGGACACTTCGGCGTATATCCACAAGCAGCCCATCAGAGGCGCAGGCGGACTTCCCGTGGGAACGGGCGGACGCGCCTGCGTGATGATCTCCGGCGGCATCGACTCTCCTGTCGCCTCGTGGATGATGGCCAAGCGCGGACTGGAGCTGTCGGCTGTCAACTTCGCCTCTCCCCCCTACACCAGCCTTCGCGCCGAGGAAAAGGTCAAGGATCTTCTGAGCAAGGTCGCGGAATGGTCAGGCGAGATTCGGCTGCACATCGTCCCCTTCACCGAAATACAGGAGGCGATCAGGGACTACTGCCCGGAGGACATGCTGACCGTCATCATGCGCCGGTATATGATCAAAATTGCTCAGATCCTTGCGCGGAAAGACGAAGCACTTGCGCTGATCAGCGGCGAGAGCGTGGGTCAGGTGGCAAGCCAGACGCTGCGCGCCCTCGAATGTACCGACGCCGCGGCGGATATGCCTATTCTCCGTCCCGTCATCGGCATGGACAAGGAAGAAATCGTGACCATCGCCCGCAGAATTGACACTTTCGACATTTCCATTCAGCCCTTTGAGGACTGCTGCACGGTGTTTACTCCCAAGCATCCCAAGACAAAGCCGGTTCTGGAAAAGATCATGCAGGCGGAGAAGGCACTGGAAGCGGACGAAATCAACGTCGCAGCCATGATCGAAAATGCAGTGAGAGACACACAGCTCACCATCATCACCCCCGACAGATAAGGAGGGTTTTTACAGGATGACGCAGTTTGACATTTCCGCCGCACTGGTCGCGGCATTGAAAGAACGCGGAATGAAAATCGCTTCCGTCGAATCCTGCACGGCCGGACTGATTTCCAAAATCATCACCGACGCGCCGGGTTCTTCCGACGTATTTGACTTGGGCATCACCACCTATTCCAACGAAATGAAAACAAAAATGGTGGGCGTTCCCGAGGAAATTCTCGCCTCACACGGGGCTGTATCGCCCGAAACGGCACGCGCGATGGCCGAGGGCATCCGCAGAGTTTCCGGCGCGGATATTGGCGTTGCCACAACCGGCATAGCAGGACCCGGCGGCGGCACTCCTGAAAAACCGGTCGGGCTGGTCTATACCGCGATCGCCACCAAGGACGGCACCGAAGTCACCCGTCTGTTGATCGACAGGCCGGGAGCCGACAGGGATTATATCCGCCGTAAGGCTGCCGAAACGGTTCTCACTAACGTGCTGTCTATGCTGCGGCAATAACAAAAATAATAAGGACGGTGAATTGGTATGGCAAAAACAAACGAAGAATACGATCTTTTTGAATTGGAAGAAGAGTTGAACGCAAAAGCCAACAAAAAGAAATACAAAAGAAAAATGGACCCTGTCAGCAAGGTGATTCTTTTCATTTCGGTGATTGTTTTCTTGGGTTCGGGAGGCTATCTGGTTTATAAATACTTCGGCGAGCCGTATTTAGAGCAGTTAGAGCTTGCTTCATACAAGAAAGATTATCAGAGCGAAGATCCCTCCACCGCCGAGGACGGTGTCTGGAACAATGACGAGAAGAATAAGGAGGAGGAGCGCCTTGAGGACGGCACGCTTGCTTCCTTCCAGACGATCAGGGAACTGAACAGCGACGTTGTCGGATGGATCAACATCTCCAATACGCTGATTGATTATCCCGTCGTGCAGACAAAGGACAATTCCTATTATCTCCGGCACAATATCAACAAGGAATACAACTACTCGGGCTGTCCGTTCCTTGACTACCGCAACAGCGTCAAGCCCGATTCCGACACCAGGAACTTTATCATCTACGGTCATCACCGCCGCAACGGCACCATGTTTGCCCAGCTCAAAAAGTACAACGATGTTGACTTTTACAAGGAAAACCCTGTTATCCGCTTTGACACGATCTACAACCGGTCGGAATGGATCATCTTCTCCAACTTCCGTGCCACTACCACATGGGCGTCAGGAACACCCTTCAATTACATTCAGACAGATTTCAAGGACGACGCGGAATTCCTGAAATTTGTGGACGAACTGAAAAAACGCTCGCTGATCACAACGCCCGTCGACGTCCGTGCGGACGATAAGATTTTGCTGCTCTCCACCTGCTCATATGAAAAGAGCCACTGGCGCATGGTTATCGCGGCACGCCGCGTGCGCGACGATGAAAGCAAGATCGACGTAAGCAAGTCATACAAGGCAACCAATCCCCTTATGCCTTAAACAGGGCGGTGAAGCGATGTCAGCCGGAATTATCTGGTACAAAAATCAGCCCGACAGCAGACGATCCGACGCTGTACTCGACCTGCTGACCGATTACTGCGGAGCCGTCAAAAGCCACGATGTCACGGTTCACCCCGAACGCATCCCGCTTCTGATCAGCAGTATCCTCTCCCGCAGCGACAATGTCATTATTATCGGCGGCGCGGAATGTCGGACGCAGGCGGACAATATCGTTTTTATCCTGTCGCGCGCCTTGGGAATTCCTCTGGAGACAAAATACAGAAGCCGTTCGCGCTATTGCTACGACAGACTGAGAGGTTTGCGCCTTCCGTCGCTTGCGGGTTCGATCCTCTTTCCCACGCGTCAGGGTGGCGTCGAGGGGATTCTGCTGCGATCGGGCGTACAGAGCATCATCGTGCTCCCTGCGCACTACCGCCTCACGGTAGCCGCGGCAGTGGGAATGAGGGAATACTTCATTCCCGAGGTAACGCGAAGGCGGCGCGCCGCTTCTGCCCAGAAGACAACCGAAACGTCCGCGGCACAGAGGGATTACGAAAAGTTCCGGAGAAATCCCAAAGCCGCGCCAGTGACCCGCGAATACAGCGAGTATCAGCTGATTGAAACCATGGAACGCGCTTCCCGGCGTGCGCATGAGGATTCCCCCGACGACACGGCGTTTGATTATATGTACGACGATGAAAACCGCGGAGGAACATAATGCATCTGTTGCTTATTGTTCAGAGTAATTGTATACTGTAATTCATAAAGAATTCTCATTGAACGGAGGATCCATTCTATACATGCAGGGAGGTGAATACTATGTACAACAAGCAGAAAACCTGGGTCAGAGTGATGGCCATCATCCTCGCTGCCATGATGGTTGTCGGCATTCTGGCGGGCGCTCTTTACAGCATTTTCTGATAAATGAATGTTTCGGTAAGTTATTTTTCCGAAATTATAAAATCTGTATTTATTAAATGTAAAATAACAGTGAACAATCAGTGAATTTATTTATCAACACTGGAAAATCGGTTTTTTATTCAGTATAATGTACCTTAGTACTTGAGTGTACAAAACTAAATCCTATGAAATTCTTATTTTAATCAGGTGGTGCTATTTATGTTATTAAATCAAAGATTAAAACATTTCAGAACGACTTCCGGATTGACACAGCAGCAGGTGGCAGATGTATTAGGTCTCGACCGCTCAACCTATGCTTACTATGAATCCGGCAAGACCACTCCCGACATCAAGTCGGTCAACAAGCTGCTCAAGATTTTCAATATCAGCTATTACGAGCTTATGGAAGAGCCGGATCCCACTCTTTCCAATGTCCATGATTCCGACACACAGGACGACGATGAGGACAAGCTCCACATCTATGACCTCTCCAAGCCGGAAAAGAGACTTGTCATTTATTTCAGAGTTCTTTCTCCCAATCAGCAGAAGGATCTGCTCAAGTCCATCAGCCCCGAAGCGTTTGAGGGCCGCAAAAAGCGCCGCAAGGCTTCCGAAGAGGACGAGGACTAATCTTAACGGACATGCAGTGATCCAAGCAAAATGGATGCAATGGGCTGACGGATGATCAGATGAAAGAATTCTGACAGCGAAAGCCCCCGGTTTCCAATTGGTTACTCACGCGTTATGCGTTATGCTTAAAAAGCGGATGGAGCATTATCTCCACCCGCTTTTTAATGTTCAAAGTTTCATTTATATGCGGCCTGACGCAACGTATTTTTGCAGGCTGCCTTTTGTCAGATTGACAAGTATTCCGTTTAACAGACCCGTCGCCGTTCCCACTGCGGTCAGCAGCGGAAGAAGCAGCAGCACTTCCCTTGTGCCGGTGACAAATGAAGCGACGGCAACCTGCGCCGCCATATGCGCCGCGCCTCCCGCGCAGCTGACTCCTGCCGCGGAGAGCGATTGGCAGCGCCGCGCAAGCATCATTACGAGCAGACTCACCGTGCCGCCCGCGATGGAATAGGCTAATCCACCCAGACCCGAAAACAGGATGGCGGTCATTGTCACCTTCGTCAGCATGATGCCCGCCGCCAGCCCGTCCGATTTCAGCAGCATCAAAGCCGCAAGCACCGCAAAGTTTCCCAGTCCCAGCTTGATGCCCGCTATCGGAGGCACAACAGGAATCAGATATTCCACGTATCCGAGCAGTATGGCCAGCGCCGCCAGCAATGCCGCTGCCGCTGTTTTTCCTGATTTGCTTTCGATAGGTCACTCCCCCTTTTCTGTATATTGTAATAGTGATTGTAAAAAAAGTGTAAGAATAGCGTAAACAGGGGATCGGCTCATATAAATTTGTAGTTTTTTCTCCGATTTTGGGCAAGGAATGATTCATTTTTTCCTTTATAGGTTGCGCCCGGGGTGTTGTGCATCCAACGTTATTGCAGCGATGGGCTCTGCCCCATATGCACTAACTTAAGATGCTTGTCATCTGTAAAGGTCGTTTCTTTTTGCGTTTTTCGACTTGAAGACCTGAAATCAGGTTACTTA
>CADBZY010000021.1 GCA_902799245.1 uncultured Ruminococcus sp. | reverse complement strand
TAGCGAACGAATGTGAGCGCTCTCACTCCATCTCGGTGATGATCTTGTCCGCGCCGAGTCCCGGATGAATCATGGGAAGGGCGTTCATGTCCTTGCTGATGACGCAGTCGATGACGACGGGGCCGTTCTTTGCGAAGGCTTCCGTAAGAACGCCGCTCACTTCATCGGCTCTGGTGATGCGCATACCGGTGACGCCGAACGCCTCTGCCAATTTGACAAAATCTGTTTTGCGGTTGGGGTCAGTGTGGCTGAACCGGTTGCCGTAGAAGAGCTTCTGCCACTGGCGCACCATGCCGAGCACCTGGTTGTTCATGACAATGACCACAACCGGCAGGTTGTAGCTTGCCATGGTGGTAAGCTCGTTCAGATTCATGTGGAAGGAGCCGTCGCCCGTGATCAGCACCACGCGTTTGTCGGGATTGCCGACCTGCGAACCGATGGAAGCGCCCATGCCGTAGCCCATGGTTCCTAAACCGCCGGAGGTGATGAAGCTTGAAATCATACATCTGCGCCGCCCACATCTGATGCTGTCCCACGTCGGTGCAGAGAATGTCCTGCGGACGCATGGTTTTATTCAGCTCGTCAAAGACAAGCTCAGGAGTTACGTTTTCACCGTCCTGCTGGCTGCACTTTTTCTCGTTGCTCCACTCGGCAATCTGATTGACCCATTCGGAATGATCTGCTTTGTCCACATTTCTCGCCAGCTTGGAAAGCACAGCGTCTGCGCTGCCTCTGACGGTAAGGTCAACCAGCACATTCTTGTCGAATTCCGCCGCGTCGATGTCGATGTGGATGATCTTCGCGTCCTTGGCGAATGCCTTGGTGTCTCCGGCAACGCGATCAGAGAAGCGCGCGCCGACAACCACCATCAGATCGCAATTGCTTGTCGCCATAGCGCTGCCGTAGCCGCCGTGCATGCCGATGAGTCCGCAGTAGAGCCTGTGGTCGTTCGGGAAACCGCCCATTCCCATCAGCGAGCAGGAAACGGGAATGTCCGCTTTTTCGGCAAACTCAAGAAGCTGCTTGGACGCGTTGGCGGAGATCACACCGCCGCCGGCGTAGATCATCGGGCGCTTGGCGTTGTTGATGAGCCTTACCGCCTTGGCAATGGCGTCATTGTCGGCCTGCACGCGGACGTTTGCCTTGGGCTGCTCATGCTCGAATTCGGTGATCGCCGCGGAAATGTCCTTCGGCACGTCCACCAGAACGGGTCCCGGTCTGCCGGAACGGGCGATAAGGAACGCCTTGCGGAGAATGGGCGCAAGGGTGGTGATGTCGCGCACAAGGAAGTTGTGCTTGGTGATAGGCATGGTAATACCGGTGATGTCGACCTCCTGGAAGGAGTCCTTGCCGAGCGCGGGCGTGGCGACGTTGCCGGTGATGGCGACCATGGGAACGCTGTCCATCATGGCGGTGGCAATGCCTGTGACAAGATTGGTCGCGCCGGGGCCGGAAGTGGCGATGACAACGCCTGTCTTGCCGGTGGAACGCGCGTAGCCGTCGGCGGCATGGCTGGCGCCCTGTTCGTGGGCGGTCAGTATGTGGGTGATTTTGTCACTGTATTTATAAAGCGCGTCGTAGATATTGAGCACCGCGCCGCCGGGATAGCCGAATACCGTATCGACTCCCTGCTCGAGCAGCACTTCACAGATGATGTCTGAGCCGTTGAGTTTCATTTTTTCTGAAAGCCTCCAAATTTGTTATGATCGTAGTTATGCAAGAGTGCAATTAAGGGTATTATAACACCTATCCATGGGGCTGTCAATGGATTTTGAAGAATAATTCACCGATTTAGCGGGATGAATCATTATATATTCCGGCGCGCAGCGCTTCGGCATTATTCTTTCTTCAGTTTTCAGTCTTCATTCTCCAGTTAGCGAACGAACGTAAGCGCTTATATGTCAAACCGTCCCTTGATCCAGTAATTGCTCATGCTGAAATCGCGCACCTCGGTCATCTCCCTGCCGAGGAATGCTGGAGGAACAAAGGCATTCGCCGCCTCCACCGAGTCAAATTCCACCTCGGCATACATGAACCCGTGGTCGGTTTCCGGATCGACCGCGCTGCATTCCAGGCGCAGACCGTCCGGAAGCTCATAGATATGATAATCCTTGTGAATCGGCTCACGCCTGAGAATGCCGGACATTTCCTCATACTGCGCGGCGTCTATGGGAATATTGACCTCGGCGCGCACCAGTGTGCCCTTACCCTTGACGGTGAGCTCGTACCTGTCGCAGCCGTCGGGCGGCGAAAAACGGCGTATACGCACGACCGGAGCCGTGGAAAGATAGCCCTGCCACACCTGCGCGGTATATATTTCGGGCAGCTCCGGGAATTTTTCAATCAAAAACTGACGTTCTATTTCCATTTGCAAAGACCTTCTTTATCTCATAATAATTTATTGTTTGTTATCGACTGAGTTAATATTAAATTAACAAACTGGCACGATAATTATACCAAATACAATGGCCATTATCAATAGACTTGCCATATTCTTTGCGGAAATAATTATCGCAAGCGCAGATTTTTTAATTCCGGCAGATTTTTCATCGAATTTTGACTTTACTTTATCGCCAAGATGTGCTATTATTTACTTCGTGTATAAAAAAATCGGTGGATTATCGTCAAATTTATTTCCGTCGCGATATATATTCAATGCATGAATGGAGAATGAATTTTGAGAATAGGAATAGACGTCGGTTCAACGACAATTAAATATGTCGTGCTGGACGAAAACAACAACATTATACATAAATCCTACGAACGGCATCTCTCTCAGATCACGGAAAAGACACTCGGCGTCCTGAAAAACGTCAGGGAACTGACAGGCGAAAACAACGCTCTTTTATCCATTTCCGGCTCCGCAGGCATGGGAATTTCCGAGGCCTGCGGCATTCCGCTGGTACAGGAGGTGTTCGCCTCCCGCATCGCCCTGAAAAACCTGCTTCCCGAAACCGATGTCGCCATCGAGCTTGGCGGCGAGGACGCGAAAATTCTCTTTGTCACCGGCGGCATGGAATTCCGCATGAACGGCTCCTGCGCCGGCGGTACCGGCGCGTTCATCGACCAGATGGCGACCCTGCTCAACATCTCTCCCACAGAAATGAACGAGGCGGCCAAGTCGGCGGAACGCCGCTACACCATCGCTTCGCGCTGCGGCGTGTTTGCCAAGACCGACATCCAACCGCTGCTCAACCAGGGCGCGCGCACCAGCGACGTTTCATCCAGCATCTTCTACGCCGTGGTCAACCAGACCATTGCCGGACTCGCGCAGGGACGACCCATCAAGGGCAACGTCGTGTATCTCGGCGGTCCGCTCACCTTCTTCTCCGAGCTGCGCAACGCCTTTGACGATACCCTGAAATTAAAAGGAACCTGCCCCGAAAACTCGCTCTATTACGTTGCCATCGGCGCGGCGCTCGGAGCCGATACAGAAATTGACCTGGACAAGGCCATCGAAACGCTCGGCAGCCTCAAAGCCGTGGGCAATTACAATTCCATAGACCCTCTTTTCAAAAGCAAGCAGGAATACGAGGAGTTTGTCAGACGGCACTCCGAGAATTCCATCGAACGCATCGACCCGGACACCTACGAGGGTGAAGCGTATTACGGCGTCGATTCCGGCTCCACCACCATCAAGATGGTGGTCATCACGCCAGACGGCAAGATTCTCCGCGACAAATACAGCTCCAACAAGGGCAATCCCGTGCCGCAGGTCAAGGAATTCCTGGAGCATTTCTACTGGAAATATCCCAAAATCAAGATTGTCGGCGCTACCTCCACCGGATACGGCGAGGAGCTGATCAAGAACGCGTTCAGCCTTGACTCCGGCATCGTGGAAACCACCGCCCACCTCACCGCCGCGAGAAAATTCATGCCGGATGTGGAATTCGTTATAGACATCGGCGGTCAGGACATCAAATGCTTCAAAATCGGCAAAAAGGGCGAAGTAGACAGCATCTTCCTCAACGAAGCCTGTTCCTCCGGCTGCGGCTCCTTCCTCCAGACCTTCGCCGAGGCGCTGGGCAAGCCGATCGCTGAATTTGCGCGGCTGGGGCTCTTTGCCGACAAGCCGGTCGATCTCGGCTCCCGCTGCACCGTCTTTATGAATTCCTCCGTCAAGCAGGCGCAGAAGGACGGCGCATCCATCGAAAACATCTCCGCGGGTCTTTCCATCAGCGTCGTCAAGAACGCGCTCTACAAGGTCATCCGCGCTTCCAGCCCCGACGAACTCGGCCAAAAGATCGTCGTACAGGGCGGCACCTTCCTCAATGACGCCGTGCTGAGAGCCTTCGAGCAGGAGATGGGCGTACAGGTCGTGCGTCCCGCTATTGCCGGACTGATGGGCGCATACGGCGCGGCGCTTTACGCCTCCCGCCATTCCACCGGCAGCAGCAAAATCCTCAACGCACAGCAGCTCGCCAGCTTCTTCCATCAGGTCAAGGACGCGCGCTGCGGTCTTTGCAGCAACAACTGCCGCCTGACCGTCAATATATTCGACAACAACCGCAAATTCATCAGCGGCAACCGCTGCGACCGTCCCATCACCCACCGCAAGGCGGACGATTCGCTCAATATCTACGACTACAAATTGAAGCTGCTCAAGGAATATACGCCGGTTCCCGGTGAACGCGGCAAAATCGGTATTCCCATGGGACTGAATATGTTCGAGCTGCTTCCCTTCTGGCACACGCTTTTCACGAAGCTCGGCTTTGAAGTGGTCACCTCTCCCCTCTCCAACCGCAAGATGTACCTTCTGGGGCAGGCGACCATCCCGTCAGATACCGTCTGCTTCCCGGCCAAGCTGATGCACGGACATGTGCAGACGCTGATCAACGACGGCGTGCAGACCATCTTCTATCCCTGTCTTTCCTACAACTTTGACGAAAAGATGGGCGACAACCATTACAACTGTCCTGTTGTGGCATACTATCCCGAAGTCATTCAGGCCAATATGCCCGACATTGAAAAGATTGACTTCATCAAGGACTACCTCGGCATTCACCGCCCCAAGGATTTCCCCAAGAAATTCCAGCAGGTGATGTCCAAATACTTTGACATCATTCCGCTCGACGAGGTGAAGGCGGCCGCTTCCGCTGCCTATGAGGAGTACGACAGCTATCTCGCCAAGGTACGCCAGCGCGGCGAGGAGATCATAGAAGAAGCACGCAGCAAGCATATGCACATTATCGTGCTTTCCGGCCGTCCCTATCACATCGACCCCGAAATCAACCACGGCATTGACAGGATTATTTCGGGCTGCGGCGCGGCGATCATTTCCGAAGACGTCGTCAGCGACAGGGTAGAGAAATTCCCCGTCAAAGTGCTCAATCAGTGGACCTATCACTCCCGCCTCTACTCCGCGGCAAAATACGTGCTGACCCAGCCCGACATGAATCTGGTGCAGCTGGTGTCCTTCGGCTGCGGCATCGACGCCATCACTACCGACGAGGTGCGCTCGATTCTGGAAAGCGGCGGCAAGATATACACCCAGATCAAGATCGATGAGATCACCAACCTCGGCGCCGTCAAGATCAGGCTGCGCAGCCTCTTTGCGGCTATCGAGGAATAATCAGAAAGGGTAACGCTAAATGGCTGAATTAAAATACACCAAAGACGGCAGGCTGCTCTTTACCAAGGAAATGCGAAAGGAATACAAAATTCTGGTTCCCAATATGCTTCCGGTGCATTTCAAGCTCTTCGAAAAGGTGCTGCAAAAAGCGGGCTACGACATCGAGGTGCTGACCAACAGCAGTCACAGAGTGGTCGAGGAAGGTCTGAAATACGTCCACAACGACACCTGCTATCCTGCCCTTCTGGTCATCGGACAGATGATCGACGCGCTGAACAGCGGCAAATACGACGTCAACAAGACAGCGCTGATGATCACGCAGACAGGCGGCGGCTGCCGCGCCTCCAATTACATACATCTCCTGCGCAAGGCGCTCAAATCGGCAGGCTACGAAAATGTGCCTGTTATTTCGGTCAATCTTTCCGGACTGGAAAGCAACCCCGGCTTCTCCATCACTCCCGCGCTTATCATGCAGTTCGTTTCGGGCATCGTCTACGGCGACCTGCTCATGCTGCTGAACAACCAGGTCAAGGCCTACGAGCTGAACAAGGGCGAATCCGAAGCGCTTGTCAACAGCTGGGTGGAACGGCTGCTGGATCAGTTCTCCCACGGCAAGGGCATGATGGGCGAGGACTTCCGCAACAATCTGAAACAGATTGCCGACGAATTCGACGCCATTCCCGTCAGCCGTGTGCCGAAGGTAAAAGTCGGAGTGGTGGGCGAAATCTACGTCAAATATTCCCCCCTCGCCAACAACAGCCTGGAGGAATTCCTCGCCTCCCAGGACTGCGAGGTAATGGTGCCGGGACTCATGGGATTTGCCCTGTTCAAGCTGGACAACCGACTGGACGACATCGTGCTCTACGGCGGCAGCTCCATCAAATACAAATTCGTCTCCTTCCTCAAAAACTTCTGCACCAAGATGGAGACGGCCATGCTCGATGCCCTGAAAGATCATCCGAATTTCACCGTCCCGTCGCCCTACGCACATCTGCGTTCACTTGTCAACGGCGTGATCGGCTACGGCAGCAAAATGGGCGAAGGCTGGCTGCTCACCGCCGAAATGCTCGAGCTGTGCGAATCGGGATATGAGAATATCGTCTGCACGCAGCCCTTCGGCTGCCTGCCGAATCACATCAACGGCAAGGGAATGATCGGCAAGATCCGCAAAGTTTTCCCCAACTCCAACATCACCCCCATCGACTACGACCCCAGCGCCACCAAGGTCAATCAGGAAAACCGCATCAAGCTGATGCTCGCCGTGGCGAGAGAAAACCTGAACGAGCGCGTCGCAGCGGAAAAGGCGGAAAAAGCCGGGGACAACGTCAGGAATTCCGCTGACGGAACAACGGAATGACGGAACACAAGAATCGATAACGGGAAAACGGAGGAAGAAGTAAAAAATCATGAGTCAAACAATCATTTATTCCGCGCGTCACGGAGAAACCGAATTCAACGTGCAGTTCTGCCTCTGCGGAAGGCTGGATATTCCGCTTACGGAAAAAGGCGTACAGCAGGCACATACGCTGGCGGAGTCGCTGGTCGGCAAGGGCATAGAAATCATTTATTGCTCTGATCTCTCCCGCGCCGTCGTCACGGCGGAAATCGTTGGTGAAAAGTTAGGGTTGACGCCCGTTCCCGACGCAAGACTGCGTGAGACAGACTTCGGCGCGATGGAATGCCGCAAGCGCAACGACCCCGAGTATCTGCGCAGAAGCAAGGCTTTTGCGGAACGGTTTCCCGAAGGCGAGTCGATCTTACAGTCGGCTCACAGAGTGTACGGGTTTCTGGACGAAATCATCGAAAAGCACAGGGGGCAAACTCTCCTTCTTATCAGCCACGGATGGACCAACAAGATGATTGCCTCTTACTTCCGCGACATGACAAACGAGGAATTCGGCGGATTTGTTCTGCCGAACTGCGAGTTTGCGCGCTATGAAATATAAATCTATCATTTGGAAATTATGCTAAACAGGAGCCTTTGATTTTCGTAAAAGGCTCCTGTTTTTCATATACATTTTTGGGGTGTTGCACAAAACCACACAAAAATAATAAATTTACATTTATATTTCTTGACATATTTTAAAAAAAGTAATACAATAAATAGGGTATGTTCGAGAGAATCCTGCGTTTTGCCAGGTCTGTCGGACAATTTCTCCCGTTATTTAACCAAAATCACGGTTTCCGCACTCTTTTCCCCGCTAATTAAGGGAATCGGTGCGGCAGTCGGCGCAATTGAATTTTTCCGCTGAATTGATTTCAGCTTATTATTTGTTTTTTTAATATTTTTTTATTCCTATTCCGATAAAATGACATTTAATTATTGACAATTGAATTTGCGCCGACCTGACTAATTTAAGGAGGTTGTGTGTAAAGCAATGGATTGGTTAAAAATCGTATTGCCTCTGGTGATCGGATTGCTTGCCGGCGGAGCGTCGATGTACTTCTTCGGCTTCAAAAAGGGCTACGCAAACCGCAAGCAGACCGCCGAGGCAGCCATTTCCTCAGCAGAGGAAGAAGCAGAGCGCATTGTGGACGAGGCCAAAAAGGATGCTGAGTCCAAGCGCAAGGAAATCGTGCTCGAAGGCAAGGAAGAACTTCATCGCCTGAGATCCGAAAACGACAAAGAGATCCGCGAACGCCGCAATGAGATCAACAAGCAGGAAAAGCGCGTTCAGCAGCGCGAAGAGCATCTCAACAAGAAAATCGAGCAGGCAGAGAAGAAATTAGAGCAGTACAACGCGCGCATGAAGCAGGCGGACGAAAAGTTCGAGGAAGCCGAAAAGCTAAAGCGCAGCCAGATGGAGATACTGGAAAAGATCTCCGGCTATACTGCCGAGCAGGCAAAGGATCAGCTCATGAAGAGCCTTGAGGAAGAGCTTGTTCACGAGAAAGCCATCAAGATCAAGGAATACGAACAGCAGACAAAGGACGAAGCCGAAAAGAAGGCGCAGAACATCATCTCTCTCGCCATTCAGCGCTGTGCCTCCGATTATGTGGCGGAATCCACAGTGTCGGTTGTCGCCCTGCCCAACGATGAAATGAAGGGCAGAATCATCGGCCGCGAAGGACGCAATATCCGCACGCTCGAAACCGTCACCGGCGTTGACATCATCATCGACGACACGCCCGAAGCGATCACCCTTTCGTCCTTCAATCCCATCCGCCGCGAAGTGGCAAGAATCGCCATGGAGCGACTCATTCAGGACGGCAGAATACATCCCGCACGCATCGAGGAAATGGTGGACAAGGCTAACCGCGAAATCGAAGCCACCATCAAGGAGGAAGGCGAACACGCTACCCTTGAAGCCAACGTCATGGGACTTCATCCCGAACTGATCAAGCTGCTGGGCCGTCTGCGTTTCCGTACCAGCTACGGTCAGAACGTACTGAAACATTCTCTGGAGGTTTCGATGATCGCCGGCGCCATGGCTTCCGAGCTTGGCATCGATCCCGCGCCGGCACGCCGCGCAGGTCTGCTGCACGACATCGGCAAGGGTCTTGACTACGAGATGGAAGGCAGCCACGTGGACATCGGCATCGATATGGCGCGCAAGTACCGCGAGCCGGAAAACATCATCCACGCCATCGCCGCTCACCACGGCAACATCGAGGCAACCTCGATCATTGACTGTCTGGTACAGGCAGCTGACGCCGTTTCCGCGGCCCGTCCCGGCGCGCGCAGAGAGAACGTCGAAAGCTACATCAAGCGTTTGCAGCGCCTGGAGGAAATCGCGAAGGAATTCGACGGCGTGTCCGAGAGCTTCGCCATTCAGGCAGGTCGAGAGGTGCGCGTTCTGGTCAAGCCCGAAGCTATCACCGACGACGAGATGCCGTTCCTCGCCCGCGAGATCTGCAAGAAGATCGAGAACGAACTCGATTATCCCGGTCAGATCAAGGTCAACGTCATCCGCGAAAGCCGTGCCTCGGAATACGCGAAGTAATCTTTTGTATATAAAATCAAATGACTTTTCCGCAGGAATGCATCACGCGTTCCTGCGGATTTTTTGTAGAAAACAGCCGCAGAAATATTGAAATACATTGAATTATATTGTATAATAATATGTGTAAGGGAAGGTGATAGCATTGGAAAAGAGACACCCGATAGTGAAACTCAAACTGGACGTTATCTTCAAAAGAGTATTCGGAGATGTAAACAACAAAGACATCATAGCGGCCATGATTTCAGCGCTTCTGGAAATTCCAAGGAAAAGCATACAAAACATAGAGATCAGCAATGTAGAGCTTCCTCCGGAGTATTACGAGCAGAAATTCAGCCGTCTTGATTTGCGTCTGAATGTGGACGGCAGGATTGTAAACGTGGAAATGCAGGTAAACTATGAGACGGATTTCAAAGAGAGAACACTTTTCTACTGGTCGAGAATTTACGGTGAAGAACTCAAAGCCGGCGACGAATACGAAGATCTTAAAAAAACGTATTGCATCAATATCATCAACTTCAATCTGTTTGACTGCGATGATTATCATTCTCATTTCAAAGTAATGGAAAAAGACCGTCACGAGATACTCACGGATAAGTTTGCCATACACTTTTTCGAACTCAAGAAGATCAACAACATCAGAAAAAACAAGTCAATGGAGGATTGGCTGCATCTGATCAATGCGGAAACGGAGGAGGAACTTATGGAACTTCAGCAGACAACAACTATTCCTGAGGTAAGAAGTACAATTGTGAAGCTGCGCCAGATGAGTGCGGATGAAAAGATCCGCTGGGAAGCCTATTACCGTGAAAAGCGCCTGCATGATGAAGCCAGCGCACTCGGCAGCGCACGCCGTGAAGGTATCAAAGAAGGCGTAGAACTTGGCCGCGCCGAGGGCCGTGCCGAGGGCCGTGCCGAGGGCCGTGCTGAGGGCCGTGCTGAGGGCGCTCAATCCCTGAAAGAAAGCTTAATTCAAAAATGGCGCAAGTCCGGAATGACGGACGAGCAGATTAAGGCTTTATTGGAAGACTGATTCTTGTCAAATAACCGCCCCGTCATAAACCTTTATTCAAATTATTTCCGCAGAAACGTGCCCGAATGCGCCGCGCGTTCCTGCGGATTTTTTTATCATACCCGCTGTTATTCCCATCACAAATTCAAAAAATGCAGGAATCGAAAGATTGTTATTCATTTAACAGTTTTTTCAACCACAATTTTCTTGTATATTTCGGGCATTTTTGTACTACATATTCATTGCAAAGACCGAGTATATATGTTATAATAATCACTATTCAATAAATTGTAAAGGAAGGAACCCATGGACACTTCTAAAAGCAATACTAAAAAGGCGGCTGAGGATAAGGATCTGCTTCTCCCCAAAAAGCCTTACAGGACACACGGCGGTGTTCACGTCGACCACATGAAGAACACCGCGGAGACGGAATCGCAAGAGCTTCCCACACCGAAAAAGGTCATTATCTCCATGCAGCAGCACATCGGCGCGGCCTGCGAACCTATCGTCAAAAAGGGCGACAAGGTGACAGTGGGTCAGCTCATAGCCGACAGCACCTCCTTCATGTGCGCTCCCATACATTCCGGCGTTTCGGGTGAAGTCACCAACATCGGCACCATTATCATGCCCAATGGCGCGGAGATCAAGACCATCGAAATCGAATCCGACGGCCTGCAGACCGTGTGCCCCGACATAGAACCTCCTGTTGTCACCAATGCCGACGAGCTTTACGCCGCCGTCAGAAAGTCGGGACTGGTCGGCCTCGGCGGCGCGGGATTTCCCGTGTCGATCAAGCTGAATTTCTCCCCCGAAAAGCATGTCGACACTCTGGTCATCAACGGCGCGGAGTGTGAACCTTACCTCACCGCCGATTACCGTGAAATGATGGAATATCCGGAGGACATCGTCGAGGGCACCCGCTTTGTCATGGAAACGCTTGGGCTGAAAAGAGCCATCATCGGCATAGAGGGAAACAAGCCGGCAGCTATCAAGCGTCTTGGTGAAATTATTAAAGAACGTTCGCTTAACGACAGAATGTGCGTGCTGAAGCTCGGCACTTCCTACCCGCACGGCGCGGAAAAGGTGCTGATCAAGGCGTGTACTAACCGCGCCGTTCCGGTTGGAAAGATTCCTGCCGACGCGGGCTGCGTTGTGCTGAATATCACATCGGTCTCCTTCATTGCAAAATACGTCCGCACGGGTATGCCGCTGGTTTCCAAGAGAATAACCGTCGACGGCTCCGCCATCAATGAGCCGAAGAACGTCATCGCTCCCATCGGCACCATGATTTCCGACATCGCCGAATTCTGCGGAGGCTTCAAGCAGGAGCCGAAGAAGGTGCTCATGGGCGGCCCCATGATGGGCACGGCGTTATATACCCTCGATTATCCCATCATCAAGCAGAATAACGGTCTTATCTTCATGGGACAGAAGGAAGCCGACGACGTAAAGCCTTCCGACTGCATCCGCTGCGGCAGATGCGTCGCCGCCTGTCCGATGCTGCTCACCCCGGTCAATATCCAGCACTTTGTGGAGAGACGCGATGTGCAGGCGCTGAACGACCTATGCGTCATGAGCTGCATGGAATGCGGCTGCTGCGGCTTCTCATGCCCTGCGCGCCGTCCGCTCGTACAATACCTCCGCATGGCAAAGAGCATTGTCAAATCCGGCAGATAGTTTTTTCAGATATAGATAAGCCATATTATTTCAACGAAAGGACTGCTTGTATTTAACATGGAAAATTCTCCTAATACACCCACGATGCTTTCGGTTTCGTCCTCTCCGCACAGACACAGCGGTGAAAACACCGCCTTCATCATGCAGGACGTTCTGATCGCTCTCGTTCCCGCCGCACTGATGTCGATCGTCTATTTCGGCTGGCGCTCGGCGCTGCTGATCGGTCTCTGCACCGGCACCTGCGTGCTCACCGAATACATATGCCGCCGGATCATGAAGCGCAAACAGACCATCGGCGACTTCTCGGCTGCCGTCACCGGCGTGCTTCTGGCCTTCAACCTCCCCCCTACTCTGAATCCGATATTCGCGGTGCTGGGTTCGGTATTTGCCATTGCCGTTGTCAAGCAGATGTTCGGCGGCATAGGCATGAATTTTGTCAATCCCGCGCTTGCGGCGAGAATCTTCCTGCTCATCAGTTTCCCGTCTCACATGAGCAAGTGGTCGCTCCCCTTCTTCTACATGAGCAGCAACGCCACGACTGACGTGGTATCCACCGCTACTCCTCTCGCACAGATCGCCTCCGGCAAGGCTGCCACATCGACCATCGATCTCTTTATCGGTCTGCACGGCGGCTGCCTCGGTGAAACCTGTGCTCTCGCGCTGCTGCTCGGAGCAATGTATCTGCTGCTCCGCCGCGTGATCACCCCCCATATTCCGCTGGCATTCATCGGCACGGTCGCGCTGATTGCGCTGATCGCGGGTCAGAATCCCATCCAGCATGTTCTCTCCGGCGGTGTGATGCTCGGCGCTATCTTCATGGCAACCGATTACACCACCTGCCCTGTCAACAAAACCGGCAGGGTCATTTACGGCATCGGCTGCGGTCTGATCACCATGACAATCCGTCTCTTCGGTTCTCTGCCGGAGGGCGTGAGCTATTCCATCGTACTGATGAACATTCTCACCCCGCATATCGAGACCCTCACACAGTCAAGTCCCTTTGGTTCGGAGGTAAAACGCAGTGGAAAATAAAAAACAAAGCGGCTTTGCCACCATCGCAAAGCCAACTCTGATACTCACGGCGATTTGTACCATCGTCACCATGCTGTTAGCCATGACCAATATGTTCACGGTTGACAAAATTGCGGCCAACGCCGCGCAGAAGGCCGCCGAAAGCCGCAAGAAGGTGCTGGCAGCCGCCGATTATAAAATGCTCGACAAAGAGGGCAGCGTCTACGGCGCCTACGATGAAAACGGAGAAAAAATCGGCGTCGTCATCACCACCGTTTCCAGCGGTTACGGCGGAAAGATCGAGGTCATGACCGGCATCAACGCAAACGGCGAGGTCTCCGGCGTGAATATCCTCTCGATGGAGGAAACGCCCGGTCTCGGCGCCAAAGGAAAGGAAGACAGCTTCCTTAAGCAGTACAAGGGCTTCGACAGTTCCAACCTCGCTGTCAGCAAGGACGGCGGCGAGATCAACGCCCTCTCCGGCGCGACCATCACTTCAAGAGCCATTACAAAGGCTGTCAATGAGGCAATTGACATCTCCAGGAATTATCTCGGAACCGTCTCCGATTCCGACATTTCCGCAGCGACAGGAGGTAATGAATAAGTGGCTAAGAAAACAATTTCCATGCGCAGGGAATCCCACGAGGAATCCGCTGCCATCATAGAAGAAATCCAGGTCACGGAACAGACCGAAGAAGCCGCTGCCGAACCCGCAGCCATTGCGGAAACCGCAACCCCAAAGCAGAACGACAAAAAACCGGCTGCCGGCGTGTTTGGCGACGCCATGAAGAGAGGCATTATTCTGGAAAACCCCGTGCTTCGTCTGGTGCTCGGCACATGTCCGACGCTGGCGACCACCACAGCCGCTTCCAACGCCATCGGAATGGGCATTGCCGCGACGCTGGTGCTGATCTGCTCCAACACGGTTATCTCCCTTCTCCGCCACGTCATCCCCGACAAGGTGCGAATTCCGGCTTACATCACCATTATTGCGAGCTTTGTTTCCATTGTGCAGATGCTGGTCAAGGCATTCGCGCCCGCGCTCGATGAATCGCTCGGCATTTATCTGCCGCTGATCGTCGTCAACTGCATCATCTTAGGCAGAGCCGAAATGTACGCCAGCAAGCACGCTCCGGCGCTTTCCGCTCTTGACGGACTCGCAATGGGCGTGGGCTTCACCACCGCCCTGCTCTGCATGGGCACCATCCGCGAAATTCTCGGCGCCGGCTCGCTCTTCGGCGCAAAGCTCCCGATTCTTTCCGGCCAGCCGATCCTCTTTTTCTCCCTGGCTCCCGGCGGCTTCTTCGTTTTCGGTATGCTGATCGCCGCCGCCAACAAGCTCAGCAAAAAGAATAATCTGCCCGTTCGCAACGGCTGCGGAGACTGTCCCGCCGCCGCCACATGCAGTCTTTCAGGAAAAGGAGGGTGCAAATAATGAATATGCTCCGCATGGTTGTCACCATTATTCTGGCGGGAATACTCACCAACAACTACGTTCTCTCCAAATTCCTCGGAATCTGCCCCTTCCTCGGCGTTTCCAAGAAGCTCGACACGGCCATGGGAATGAGCGCCGCCGTTATCTTCGTCATGCTGCTCTCCACTGCCGTCACCTATCCCATCCAGCGTTTTGTTTTAGAGGCACTGGGACTGGAATATTTGCAGACCATCGTCTTCATTCTCATCATTGCCGCCCTTGTGCAGCTCGTTGAGATTGTGCTCAAAAAATACATTCCCGCGCTTCACGCGTCACTCGGCGTATATCTGCCGCTCATCACCACCAACTGCGCGGTACTCGGCTGCGCCATTCTCGTGACGGAGGATTTCGGCAGCGCCGCTTACGCCAGCTTCGGCGAGGGCTATGTCTATGCCCTTTCCTGCGCGTTCGGCTCTGGCCTTGGCTTTTTGGTGGCGATGGCGATCTTCGCCGGCGTGCGCAAGCGCATGGAATCCTGCGATATTCCCGAAACGCTCAAGGGTCTGCCCATCACGCTGGTGGCCGCTTCTCTCGTAGCCATGTCCTTCTTAGGCTTCTCCGGCGTGGTTCACATGTGATTTTTAGCAAAGGCAGGGTAATGAAATGACAAGTATTTTGATACCGGTGCTGATAGTCGCCGGAATAGGATTGCTCGCCGGTCTGGGACTTTCGGCGGCTTCGGTGATCATGGCTGTCCCCGTTGACGAGACGGCCGAAAAGCTGACCGAGGCTCTGCCGGGCGCCAACTGCGGCGCCTGCGGCTTCTCCGGCTGCGCGGGCTACGCCGCTGCGCTCTCCAAAGGCGAAGCAAAAGTTGGCCTGTGTCCGGTGGGCGGCAAGGCTGTTGCTGACGAATGCGCTGCCATTCTCGGCGTTGACGCGGGCGACATGACCCCGAAGGCAGCCATTGTGCGCTGTCTCGGCACCTGCGACAACACTTCCGTGAAGATGGATTACATAGGCGTTGACTCCTGCGCCGCTGCCGCGCAGCTTTACGGCGGAATGAATTCCTGCCGCTTCGGCTGCATCGGTCTTGGCGACTGCGCGAGGGAATGCGAATATCACGCCATTGAGCTTTGCAACGAGCTGGCGATTGTCGACCGCAATCTCTGCGTGGGCTGCGGCAAATGCGCCAAGGTCTGCCCGAAACAGCTCATCGAGATCACCGACCGCAAGTCCGCCGCTGTGGTCATGTGCTCCAATAAGGACAAGGGCGCGATCACCCGCAAGGTCTGCAAGGTGGGCTGTATCGGCTGCATGAAATGTCAGAAGAACTGTCCCTCCGGCGCGATCACTGTGGAAAATTTCGTCGCGCACGTAGACCGTTCACTGTGTACCAACTGCGGACTCTGCATCGAAAACTGTCCGACGCACGCCATTCAGGAAATTTTTTAATTCTTTTATATTCCCTTCCGTCCGGTTCGTTCCCCTTAAACGCGCCGGACGGATTTTTGTTTTCTTTGAAAATACCATTTGACAAACGGGATAGGATATTGTAAAATAAAAAAATGAGCAGAATAAACGGTCGCGTGCTTTGCTCGAAAGGGCATCGCATGAGGAAAGTCCGAGCATCACAGGGCAAGGATAACGGCTAACGGCCGCCGAGGGTGACCTCAGGAAAAGTGCAACAGAGATATACCGCCCGTTCAGGAGGATTTGTCCGAATGAACGTGGTAAGGGTGGAAAGGCGAGGTAAGAGCTCACCGGTCATTTTGGAGACAAAGTGACCCTGTAAACTCTATCCGATGCAACATCGTGGTGGGACATTACGCGGCTGCCCGTCGCGTCCCGTGGAGATGGCTGGAGCTGTGCAGCAATGTACAGTCGAGATAGATGACCGTTCACGACAGAACTCGGCTTACAGTTCTGCTCATTTTTTTATATTCCACTAAGCGCTGTTTTTCTTTGCGGCCCTCATAGAATGAGGGTTTGCCGCGTATACATCAGACAGCGCTTATGTATATTGGCCGGCAAAGAATGAATTCGGGAGGAGTACGCGTTATGAGCAGTTTTATTTGTGACGATAAGCAGGTGTGGAAAAAGACAGTTGCCGTCAAAAGCAGACGGTTCGATTCCGACGCGTGGCGCGGCGCGGAACTGTGGGATTTACTGGACGAGGACGGAATGCCTGTCGGCGCCACACACGTGCGCGGAGAAGCCATGCCGCACGGCGCGTATCACAGAGTCGTGGAAATATTCACCCTCAACTCCAAGGGTGAAATGCTGGTGACAAAACGCTCCCCCGAAAAGAAACCCTACCCCAATATGTGGGAGATCACCGGCGGCGCGGTCGTGGCGGGTGAGGATTCCCTCGACGCGGCGCGGCGCGAACTGCGGGAGGAAACCGGCATAGTCACACAGATCGGAGAACTGGAACTGCTGCTCACGCACCGCAGCAAGAGCGCATTTGTGGACATTTACCTCGCCCGCAAGGACGTTCCCGTCGAGCAGCTGACCATGCAGCCCGGGGAAACAACCGCCGCGCGCTGGGTCACATTCTCCGAATTCGAGCGCATGATAAGCGACGGGCTTGTTCCTTCCCCGGTGTGCAGAAGGTACGCTGTCGTAAAAACGATTCTGATGAATATGCTGCAAGCACAGTAAACGTTCTGTTTTGCATAGGCTGTAACCAACAATAAAACCGCTCCGGCGCGGCCAGTCGATTCCGACTGCCAGACCGGAGCGGTATTTTTATGTCTGTAGGTTGATTTGGCTGTAATCATCAAAGAAAACCGTTGTAATCATTCGCTGTGATGGCATTTTTATACCAATGAAGATGATCAACGGCAAACTGCTCCTTCCCGTCGGCAACAAACCAGTGTCCGTCGATTTCGATCACGTCAATTCTCGGCTGGAGCTTAATTTGGTTTTCTCTGAGAAATAAAATCGCGGATCGAATAATCTTCTGCTTTTTGGAGGAAGTGACGGCGGCGCAGCCTCTGTACCAGGAGGCATTGGTACGGGTCTTGACTTCGGCAAAGACGAGAAATCTTTCGTTTTTTACAATCAGATCGATCTCGCCGTACCTTGTCTGATAATTCCTCTCCACAAGCGCAAAGCCGTTTTGGAGGTACATTTCCAGAGCAGCGTCCTCCCCTGCTCCGCCGGTCGCGCCTATATTCAATGCCGTTTACCTTCTTTCAATCTAACTAATGAATGGATTGAATTAACTACATTCGAATATTCGTCACAGGATAAACACGGTTGCGATTCCTGAATAGACCTGGTTGCCCGTCGCGTCGGTGACAAGGCAGCGCACCTGCATTTCGTCCCATGTGTCGTTGGCAACGGCGGTTGTGGAAGCGGTGGTACGACCGTTCCATACCTTCCATGCGCCGCCGGCCTTCTTGAAGTACCACTGGTATTTCAGACCCGTGCCGGTTGCCTTGACGGTGAATGTGGCGTTATCGCCGGAGGAAACAACAAGGTTCTGCGGAGAAGCCGTGATCTTGAGCGGAGCCGCAATCGTGACGGTGGCGGCAGAGGTGATAACGCTGCCGTAGTCGTCTGAAACAATACAGCGCACCTGCATGTTGTTCCATGTGTCATTGGCTGCCGCGGAGGTGGAAGCGGTTGTGTGTCCGTTCCACGCCTTCCATGAGCCGCCTTCCTTCTTGATATACCACTGGTATTGCAGTGTGCCGGTGCCTGTCGCCTTCACGGTGAAGGTGGCAGTCTTGCCGGAATAGACCGCGATGTTCTTGGGCTGCTGGGTAATGGTCGGCGCTATCTTCACGGTGATTGTCGCCGGATTGGAAACGGCAGTGCTGCCTGCCGCGTCGGTGACAATGCAGTAGACCTTCATGCCGTCCCATGTGGCATTGGCTGCGGCAGAAGTTGTCGCTGTGGTGTGATTGTTCCACACCTTCCATGTCCCCCCCGACTTCTTATAGTACCACTGATAGCTGAGCGTGCCTGTGCCGGTGGCCCTGACCGTGAAGCTGACGGTCTGACCGTCCGAAACCGTGACAGAAGCGGGATGCGAAGTGATGGTCAGCGGCTTGGTTAAGGAAATCGTCGCGGCCTTGGAATTCACCGTACTGTTCGCGTCCTTGACCTTGCAGTAAACCTGCATTCCGTCCCACGTATCGCCGGCAACCGCAGAGGTGGTCGCGGTGGTGTGTCCCTTCCAGACGTTCCACGCCGTCTGACCGGATTTCTTGTAGTACCACTGATAGGTCAGCGTTCCAGCTCCGGTCGCTTTGACGGTGAACTTCGCGGTATCGCCGACGCTTACCGCGACATTGGCGGGCTGCTGTGTGATTTTCAGCTTGGCCGTTACGCTGAGGGTGAGAATATTGGAAGCCACCGAATTGCCTGCACTGTTTTTGACGACGCAGCGCACCTGCATTCCATCCCATGTGGTGTTGGCTGTCGCGGTGGTGGTGGCGGTGGTTCTGCTGCTCCAGTTGCTCCACGCGGTCTGACCTGATTTTTTGAACTGCCACTGGTAAGTAAGTCCCAAGCCCGAAGCAGTCGCGATAAATGTCACGGAATCGCCATCCAATAAGGATGTGGAAGGCGACGCGGAGACGGAAACGGTGGGCAGTTCCTCGGAATACTCATAGATGAATTTCGGAGCGTTCAGCAGATAGTCGTTGCCGGTCGCGTTGATGCCGTCGGTTTTGAGGGTGTTCCATCGTGCCTGCGTACCGGTGAATTTCACTGTGTTGAGAGCAGTACAGCCCTTGAAGGCGTTGCTTTCGATGGTGTTCAGCGCTTTGGGAAGAACGATTTCTTTCAGCATGATGCAGCCGTTGAAGGCGTACGTATTGATCGCCACCACATGATTTCCGACCGTCACTTTTTCAAGATTGGTACAGCCGTTGAAAGTGTCGCGGTTCACCGTTGTCACCTTATCGGGAATGACGATGGACTTCAAGCCTGTACAGCCCTGGAACACGCCGTCGCTGGTGTAATTCTTGCCGAGATTGACAAGGTTGGAATTGGCTTCAAAGGTGACGCTGGTGAGGTTTTTGAGGTTTTTGAACGCGCTGTAGCCAATGTCGGTGACAGTCGCCGGAATCACGATGCCGGTCAGATTGCTGCATCCCTCAAAGATGGAATATCCCATTGTCAGCAGGGTGTTGCTGAGCTTGACAGAAGCGAGGTTGCTGCAGTTCTTGAACGCGCAGTCGCCCAGCGATTCCACACTGTTGGGAACCACAATGCTTTTCAGATTGACGCAGTTATTAAAGGCATACGCGCCGACCGACTTGACGCTGCTGCCGATCGTGATTTTTTCCAATGCGCTGCAACCGTTGAAGGTGTCGCGCTGAATGGCAGTCAGCTTATTCGGCAGCGTAATGGATTTGATCGAGGTACAATTCTGGAATACGCCGTCATTGGAGTAATTCTTTCCGAGCGTTGTCAGAGCGGATCCGGATTCAAAAACGACGTTTTGCAGATTCTTCAGGTTTTTGAAAGCGCTGTAGCCAATCTCTGTCACGGAAGCGGGAATCACAATATCCGTCAGGCTGCTGCACCCTTCAAAAGCGGAATATCCTATTGTCAGCAGACCGCTTCCGAGCTTGACGGAGGAAAGATTGGTGCAGTTAGTGAAAATACCGTCTCCGATGGATTCTACGGCGTTCGGGATAACAATAGCCGTCAGATTGCCGCAGTTTTTGAAGGCATAAGCACCAATAGACTTGACGCCGCTGCCGATGGTGACTCTTTCAAGATTGGTGCAGCCGCTGAACGTTTCGCGCTGAATAGCGGTCAGCTTTTCCGGCAGGGTGATCTCGGAGAGGTTCACACAGTTCTGGAACACGCCGTCACTGTTGTAATTTTTTCCCAGCGTATTCAGGTTGGAATTCCTGCCAAAGGTAACTTTGTCCAGATTTTTGCAGCCCTTGAATGCGCTGTACCCGATTTCGGTCACGGAATCGGGAATGGAAACGCTGCTGAGATTGGTGCAGTCCGTAAAGGCAGCGTCGCAAATCGAGGTAATGTTTCCGGTAAACGTCACTTTTACGATCGAGCTTTTAAAGCTGCTCGTCCACGGGTGACTCTTCATGGTGCCGCTGCCGCTGATGGTCAGAACGGAGGTCGATTCGTTATACGACCAGTTCATCGCGTCGCCGCAGCTGCCGCTGGTTTCGCCTGCCGCATAGACCTTCGGTGCCGATGTTTCTTTGCTGTCAGCGGAAGCCGCCAGCACGCCGCTGCCTGCCGACAGGAACATCGCCGCCGTCAGCAATATGGCAAGTATTTTTTTGCCATACATAGATAATCCATCCTTTCGGTTTTTAAAAATTTTTCTATATCTTTATAACGGGTTTTTTAGGTTTAGGAGCAATCTGCGGGGTATCGGTGAGCTGCGCCATCACCACGCGGTAAAGGGTTTCGGGGTCGTCCAGAAATCTGTCCCGCACCACCGTCGCGTAATTGTAGGTGGGCACATACACCTTGACGCTCATGGTTTCCATCGTTTCATCACACACCGTGCAGGTCACATGATAGCCCTTGTCGCACGCCTCGATCCGGGTTTTGTTCTGCTTGCTGACGTGACGCCGGTTAATCAGCTTGGACATGGCTTCCAGCGACTTTTCGCGGATGGTCAGCGGAAGCGCGTCATAAAGCGTATCTGCGATAACCTTGCCGCTTTCGGTAATCATCAGCGCACCGTCTCCTGCGTTTTCAAGGATGTTTTCATGTCTTACCAGCGAAGAAATCGCGTCGCTGACTTCAAAGTAATTGGCAAGTCCCTTGTCAAGGAATATATCCGTCATTTCCTTGCGTGAGAGCTGCTGTGTGCAGTGCCTGAGCAAAAAACAGACCAGCACCTTGATGTCGCTCTTGTTTTTGAGTCCGTCGGGTCTTACGCCGCCCGTGAAAGCGTCAATATTGTCCTGCTGCATATTTTATCAAACTCCCTTCCCGCTGATGCTGAATCATGTGCAATGCGTTATTCGTTTATACTATTTTACACTTAAATCTGGTGTAATTCAATAGCTAAAAATGAATATTATTGATTTAGCACAAAATCGTAATAAA
The DNA here is from genome assembly GCA_902799245.1 of uncultured Ruminococcus sp. GTDB lineage: Bacteria > Bacillota > Clostridia > Oscillospirales > Acutalibacteraceae > RUG762. The sequence goes on along the minus strand of CADBZY010000021.1, from coordinate 37,443 downwards.
AATTTCCTAAAAAATTTTAAAAAAATGTTCCATTTTTAATATTGTTATGCTATAATCAATTGGAAAGGATGTGTCTCATCAGCAATGGAGAATAAAAAAACCTATACAGTAAAATGCCCTGAGTGCGGAGCAGACATCGAAGTCTCCCGCCCTGCGATAATTAACGTGCAAAACGATCCGGAATACAAGGTTCAGGTACTCACCGGAAATCTGTTTAACGAAAAGTGCCCGAAATGCGGACAGGGTTTGCAGGTCGTTTCGAGAATAACCTATCACGACATGGAAAAGAAACTCATGGTCTACTTCCGCCCCATCACATCGCAGGAAGAACTGAAAACCTTCGACTATGAAGCCATCAGAAGTGCCATTGAGGACAATTTCAAAGCTCCCAATTATGCCATTCGCGTTGTCACCACTGTCAACGAATTGATGGAAAAAATAAAGATCGCCGAATTCGGTCTGAACGACGGCGTTATCGAGATCGCTAAGTTCGTCTATTTCGACATTTTCACCAAGCAATTTGAGGGTATCGGCGTGATCAATATTTACTATGAGCGCCGCGACGACAAGAACGCGCTGATCTTCTTCTGCAATGACGGCAGAACCCGCTCCATCATGATCGATCCGGAAGTCTACGCCTCCATCGAGAAACGTTTCTCGGCTGTGGTCAATGCCATCTACACCTCCCGCGTATGCATGGTGGGCCGCGACTGGGCACTTCGCATGATCAAGGCTTACAGCAAGCTCGACAGCGAAAAACAGGAAGGCGATTCCGAAGTCAAGCCCCAGCTGAAATTGCTCGATTCGGAGAACTGATACGCGGAGAGTATTCAAAATTATCTTACTAAATCAAACACGTCTGCCGGTACCTGTGAAAGGTAAACCGGCAGACGTGTCTTTTTGGTTATTGAATATAAAAGCCTCACGCAAGCCCGTGATCCTTGCAGTACTGAATGTTCTTCTTGTGCTGGGCGTAGGTTTCTGCATAATAGTGGTTGCCCTGTTTGTCGTTGAAGAAGAAGTACGCCTTGCAGGTGGTATCGGGATAGACGGCAGCTCTGATCGAATCAACCGAAGGGCTGCATACCGGCCCCTTGGGAAGTCCGACAATGTCGTAGGTGTCGTATTCACTGCGGAAGCCCTCGGGACGTTCATCGGTGACGACATAGGGATAATAATGCGTCGCGTCGGACTGGAGCTTGCCGCCGGTGCCGCTGACTTTCGGATTCTCCATGCGGTTCCAGAATACCGCCGAGATCTTGTCCCGCTCGGCATTGTCGGGAGACTCACGCTCGATGATGGAGGCGAGAATCACCGCGCTGTCAAAGCTCATGTCCACCTTTTGGAATCCTTCGCCGTTGGAATTGGCGTAGTTCACCATTTCATCCGACACTCTGACGGCAAAATTCCTGAGGAACCGCTTGATGACGGATTTCGGCTTTTCGCCTATATAGAAGGTATAGGTATCGGGATAAAGATAGCCATCGAGCGGGTATTCCCTTTGCTGCAAGATTTCATTCGACGGCAGGAAGGAATAATCCGCCGTGAAATCCGTCACACGCATCTCATTGTAAAAATCCTCGGCGCTGCATACTTCGTTTTCTTCCAGAAGAGCGCCGTACTGCCGCACCGTCTTCCCTTCGTGGAAAGTGACATTCACCGTGGCCGGCTCCGCGACGGTCTGATCAGCGCTGGCGGAACGGAGCTTGTCCTTCACGACCGTCACCGCGAATATTCCTCCGCAGATGACCAGCGCCACCACAAACATGATTCCGAGAAATTTCAATCCGGCGTATTCGTTTTTGGATTTTGTTGTTTTTTTTGCAATTTTTGCGTTTCGCGCATTGTCTGTGCCCGGGGAAGGACGCCTTCTCATCTGCGGCTCAGCGCCGCTTCGGGTCTGACCGTCCGAATTCCGCCTTGCCGCAGGCCTTGGAACAGGTCTCCCCTGCCGGTTCTGCCGGGGTTCTTGGGGTCGTTGATTTCTTTGATGGAATCTTTCTGGCATTTTCTCGCTCCCTTTTTCGTTATGCTTATTTCATTATACAGATCACTCGCCAATATGTCAAATAAAAAAATCTGCCGTCCCCCTTCTTGCGACAAAAAACATGGCCTCCGACCATTATAATTGGGCTGCGCTCCGGAATATGCTGCGCAGGCAAGGGAGGAAGATCTGATTATGAACGTACAGGAAGCAGCCGCAGGCATCGGAGAGGAACCGCGTGAGAGCCTTGCGCCTCTGCTGAAAAAATACATTCCCGGACTGACGGCAGCGGCCGTCAGCGCCCTGTTGAACCGCGCCACACTTCCCGGCGGCTATTTTCCGCTCGGCGCGGCGTTCATGGCAGCCGTGCCGCAGAATTACGCCGCTGCTGCCGCGGTGGGTGGCGTGATGAGCTGCCTGACCGACGGCGGAGTGCTCAGTTCCATGGAGGGATTGCGGCATGTGGCTTCGCTACTGGCCGTGTGCGGCATCCGCTGGGCGCTTGGTGAGCTGCGAAGGGTCAACCGGGCAAAATTCTATCCCTTCTTTGCCGCGCTGGCGGGCATACTCATGACCAACACCGTGATCAACGGCACCACCGGCACGGTCATTTCCTATTCCACCATCTATTTTATCATTGAGGGCGTCATGGCAGGGCTGGCCGCTATGTTCTTCTCGGGCGCCTGCCGCGCCGCGGAACGCTTCGGCAGCGGCGAAAGACTCAGCCGCATCGCGTCGGTCTCGCTGATCATCACTCTCGGCGCTGCGGCCGTTCCTCTCTGCCGTCTGCGGCTGTTCGGCATTTCGCCGGGCGTCATCCTGCTGCACGCCGCTGTCCTGCTCACCGCGTCGGCAAGGCGCGAAATCGGCGGCGCAACAGCCGGAATTACCGGAGGGTGCGTGACCTCCCTGGCGCGTTACAGCATGGTACAGGGTGCGGTGATTCCCGTCGCCGCTCTTCTGGCGGGTTACGCGGCGTTTTACGGCAGAATCTTCGCGGCATCGGCGTACATCGCGTGCTGCTTCATGGGAGGCATGACGATGGGGCGCTTCGATTATGTGCTCGTGGCCGAGGCGGCCGCCGGGGGGATCATCAGCTGTCTTATTCCGCCCAGGTACGCCGAGAGGGCGCTGTCTGCAGCCGGATTCGGCAATCACATCGAGCATTCGGACACATGGAACGCTGATTCCTCTGCCAGACTGGGCGACGCGTCGGAGGCAATCAGCGGTATATGCCATGTGCTGGGACAGGTTTCGGACGGACTGGAAAAGCGCAGTCTTCCAGACGACGACTCCATCTACCGCCGCGCATTCGGCGAGGTGTGCCGCAGATGCGCCCTTTGCGGCATGTGCTTCGGCCAGGGCGCGCCGGAATCGGAGGGCAGAATTAGACAGCTGGCGGAAAAACTGAAAAAAGGAAGATCGGTAAGCGGAAGCGAAATCTCCGAGGCGCTGGGGAAAAAATGCATCCGTGAGGACGAACTGGCAGGAGAAATAAACCGGGGATACGGCTATTATTTAGCCTCCCGCAGCGCGTGCAGCCGGATCTCAAGTATTCGCTCCGTGGTGAACGGACAGCTCGAAGGCGTAGGAATGATGCTCGGCAGACTCAGCGACGAATTGAACGACGAAAGAGACGACGAGTATTTATCCGGTGAGATCGCGGAACGCCTGACCGCCTGCGGGATAGAGATTATAAATTGCTCGTGCAGCGTGCAGTCGGGCGGCAGAAGGAAAATCACGCTCACGGTCAGGAGCCGGGACGACGAATCGGAAGCGGCTGAGATCGCGTCCTGCGCCGGCGAATGCATGGGCTGCGGATTTGACGTGGAATGTGCCGAAAACGCCGGGGATATGCTGCATATCACGCTGGCGCAGAGAAAAAAATACGCCCTTGCCTGCGCAGGGGCGCAGCATTGCTGCCACGGGGAGAAACTGTGCGGGGATTCGTACGAATTCTTTGAGGACAGACATGGCATGGGTTATATGATGCTGAGCGACGGAATGGGCAGCGGCGGACGCGCCGCGGTCGAAGGCGCACTGACCTGCGAGCTGTTCCGGCGGCTTCTGGGCGGCGGATTTGACTTTGACAGCGCTGTGAAAATCGTCAATTCAGCGCTGATGATCAAGTCGGAGGACGAAACTCTGTCCACTGCGGATTGTCTCGGCGTCAATCTCTACAACGGGCGCGCGGTAATCAGCAAGGCGGGCGCCGCGCAGAGCTATCACGTCAGAGACGGATTTGTCACCCGGATAGACCTGCCGTCCCTCCCTCTCGGCATTCTCTGCGAGACGGACACGGCAAAATACACCTTTACCGCCGAAGCCGGCGACATGATCGTGATGATCTCGGACGGCGTTCCCACCGACGACAGCCTGTGGTTTGAAAACATGCTGCGTTCCTACGACGGACGGCCCGCCGGAGACTTCGCGCGGCTGCTGATGGAGAATGCCGTCCGCCGCCGACCCAAAGGTGACGACGATGACATCACCGTCACCATAGGGACAGTTGTTTCATAATTCGATAAAACCGGCCATCAGGCGTGTTTTCGTGCCTGATGGCCGGTTTGCATACTGTCACGGAAAAAGATCAGCGGATGGCGTTGATTCTTCTGCCGGTGAATTTGATATTGAACATCTTTCCGCTCAGATTAATCTTGAATCGCTCGTATTTCTCGTCATAACCCGACTTGATCTGTTCGACGGAAAGACAGCCGCGTTTGCTGACGAATCTGTAAACGTTGTATTCGCCCTCACGATAGGCGTAATCGGTGCCGTTGTCCTGGTAGTGGAGGTATTCTCCGTCGCCGCCGTAAACCATCAGTTCAAGGCAGTCCACCTTCTTTTCGCCGACGTAATTCATCACCGGCCACATGGGAAGCACCGCGCCCTCACGCACATAAATCGGGCAGGTGTCGAGCGGCGCTTCACGGAGAATCCGGGTGCCGCCGGGGAAGCGCTGGCCCGTGTGGAAATCGTACCAGTTGCAGTTCTTGGGCAGATAGACGTCGCGGCTGACCTTGCCCTGATCGACAATGGGCGCTACCATGAGCCACTGACCCACCATAAACTGATCGTTGATCTCGTAGACGTTTTTGTCATTCTGGAATTCCAGCACCAACGGACGGAACACGGGAAGTCCGGTGTTCTCGGTCTCGTGGAAGCAGTCGTAGATATAGGGCAGAAGTTTGTAGCGCAGACGGATATATTTGCGGCAGATGTCGAGCGTATACTTGTCAAAAGCCCACGGCTCCTGATGGCGCGTTCCCTTGGCGGCGTGATTGCGGAACAGCGGAGTGAAGCAGCCCAGCTGCGTCCAGCGGCAGAGCAGTTCCGGCGTGCAGTCGGAGCCGAAGCCGCCCACATCCGAGCCGATGAATGCCATACCGCTCAACCCTAAGCTGCACATCTGGGCGATGGAATAGCGAAGGTGCGACCAGTGACTCTGATTGTCGCCCGTCCACGCGGTGGTGTATTTCTGCGCGCCGCTGTAGCAGGCGCGTGTGATGACAAACGGGCGCTTACCGGTCTGACGCTTCAGGCCTTCATAGGTTGCCTTGCTCATGAGGGAGCCGTACACATTGTGCATTTCAGCGTGTGTGGTCCTGCGTTCCTCGTCGCAGAACACCACGTCGTCCGGTATCTCTCCGCGGAAACTCGCCGGCTCGTTCATGTCGTTCCATATGCCGGCGACGCCGTCATCCGTCATGATGCGCTGGTTGTCCGCCCACCAGTTGCGCACGGCGCGTCTGCCGAAGTCGGGGAATACCGCATCACCCGGCCAGACCACGTTTTCATAGATTCTGCCCTGGGTGTCATGTACAAAGAAATCGTTCTTTACGCCCTCGTCATAGATGGAATAGCCTTCTTCCTTCTTGACGCCGGGGTCGATAATGGTAACGACCTTGAATCCGTGCTTGTTTAAAACATCGATCATTTCCCTGTGGTTGGGATACTGCTTCTCGCCCCATGTGAACACCTTGAAGTTGTCCATGTAGTCGATGTCGCAGTAGAGGACGTCACAGGGAATGTCGTTCTTTCTCATGCTCACCGCGACAGACATAAGCTCGTCGCGAGTTTCATAAGACCAGCGGCACTGCTGGTACCCCAGCGTCCAGAGCTGCGGCAGCGGTGTGGTTCCTGTCAGGTATGTATAGCCGCTGACGACCGACTTGATGGAATCGCCCGAAATGAGATAATAATTCAGATCTCCGTCGTCCGCTGAGAAAGAATAATACCCCGTGTTCTCCTTGCCGAGATCGAACTGCGTGCGGTGGTGATTGTCAAAGAAGATGCCGTAATCCACCTTTTCACGGTGAACAATAAAAAACGGAATGGATTTGTAAAGACTGCGCATGGATTCATAATGCGGATCCGGAATGTCGCTGTTCCACATTTCAAAGGCGTAGCCCTTCTTGTTGAGGAAGTTGTATTTGTCGCCTAAACCGTAGAAATACTCGTCGCCCTCCATGCATTTGAGCACTTCGATCCTGTGGCGGGCGATGCCGTCGGACATGGCGTGTCCCTCCATGCGCGCCTGCTCGATGGCCTCCTGCGAAATAATCGCGGCGCCCTGCGCTTCACGGACGCCCTTGTAGTCACGGCAAATCAGCGTGCCGTCGGAGGTCATGATCTGCGTCTGGAAATTGTCATAGACGTAGATCGCCAGCTTAGAGGTGGAGATAATGATGTAACTGCCCACCATCGTGGCAATGACATTGACGCCCTTGGACTTGTCGCCCTCTATGGCGAAGGAATGGGTACATTCCGGCTTGAACGGAGAGAACACGTTGATAATGTCCTCTGTAACCGCCGTGATGTAACAGGCGGCATTTTCGAAGATGATTTCGACGCGGCTGCCCTCGGTATTGAAGGATTTGATTTTTCCGAAATTCATATGTAAATCAGCCTCCATAGTATTCTGATTGAAATGGGAATATCCCTGCTGTTTAACATTATAACAAAGATTTGGGAAAATAGCAAGAAAAACTGATATTTATTATAAAAAAGAACATCATCGACATATGGAAAATCGTCATTACAAATGCGACAGGAATAGCCCCCATCACTGCCGCCGCTCTACTTTTTACCCGTGAGATAATAAATGGCAATCTGCGTACGATGCTCCATACCGCTTTTCACCAGAATATTACTGATGTAATTCTTCACCGTACCTTCGCTCAGAAACAGCCGTCCGGCGATTTCCTTGTTGGAAAGTCCGTCCGCAATCAGCCCGATGATCTCCAGCTCACGGGAAGAATAGGCGGAAGAATCGAACCCGTCACTTTGCGGAGACTGGATTTTTGCCACTTGTGCAAATATGCTTTCGTCCAGCACATTCACACCGGCATATACCGAGCGAATCATGCTTTTGAGCTTGTCAGGCGTGTGATTTTTGATGAGATACCCCTTCGCGCCGTTGCCGATGGCTTTGCGGACTAAATCGTAATCGTCAAAGGTGGTGAGAATCAGCACCTTTCCCAGAGCTTCTTCCGTGATGATTTTAGTCGCCTCTATACCGTCCATTTCAGGCATCTGTATGTCCATCAGAATCACATCGGCTGCGTTCTTCCGCGCCAGCTCGACGCACTCTCTGCCGTTGGCAGCGCAGCCGATCACCTCAAATTCACTGTCCACGCTCAGAATGATGCTCATGCCCTCGCGCACAAAGTCGCTGTCGTCTGCAATAATTACTTTGATCGCCATGTTTTTCCTCCAATCTCCAATATTCACCCTTCACCCTATTCTATGGGGATCAGCATATTGATGGTAAATCCGCCGTCGCCGGAAATGTGGGCGGTGCCGCCCAATTGCGTGACACGCCGCTTAATGCCTTCCAGTCCCATGCCGTCACGGATGTCCTCGCAGCCCTTGCCGTTGTCGCTCACGCAGCAGCGGAGCATCTGATGGAGCACCCTGATTTCAATGCGCATACGGCTGCATCCCGCGTATTTCATGGCGTTGGTGACCGCTTCACAGCAGTTGTCATAAATGACGCTCCACGTTTGTTCATTGATTCTGCCGCTGTCGCCTTCTATCGTCAATTGCGCGTCAATGCCGTACTGTGATTTGCATTCCTCGCAGAGCAGATTGAGTCCTAACATTGCCATGCGCTTGCGGTCGGGACGTTCGCTGCGCAGGACGGCGCGTATTTCGTCCATGCCGTCGCGCAGGCTCTGGGTGACGCGAACGAGAATTTCATCCGCCTTTTCGGGATTGCTGGAGGCAATCGCGCGGCACGCCTCCAATTGATAAATGGAACCGTTGATGCGGTGTCCTAACTTATCGTGAAGCGCCTGCGACAGCCGCGCCTTGTCCTGCAGCATGATGTTTTCGTAATGCAGATTGGTGCGCCGTATTTCGTCCTTAAAATCCGCCGCGCTGGATTCAATGGAATTTTTCAGTTGCAGCTCCTGTTCCTCGTAGTCCTCGGCGGATTTCCGGTATTTGAGAATCATGCCGCTGTGCTGCCAGTAAATCACGGAGGTGAGCAGGCAGAGCAGCAGGTAGGTGAATTTGTCGTAAGTCATCACCATGCCGATCAATGAAACGGCAAACAGGTAAGGAGGCCATTGCAGCAGACTCACCGCGTCGCAAACCGCCACCGGCAGCAGCACGATAAACCCGCCGCCGCAAAATTTCATTCCCAGCAGCACAGCGGCCCATTCCGCACCGAGCAGCAGAATCCTCCTCTTTTTTTGCCTTGCGGTTTCATAAACCGCCATGACACAGGCACAGAGTGCCGCTGCCGCCAGCGTCAGAGCATTGCCGCGGTTCGCGCTCTCACTGTTCATCAATAAATAGGCCGCCATCAGCAGCACGTATCCGAATTTGACAAAGACAAAGTAATGCTTCTCCCAAATCTCCGAAAAACGCAAGTTTTCATTCATCAAAAGCACATCCCCAGAGGCGCTCGCGTTCGCTCGCTAAAAGAATAAAGAATAAATATATTATAACATCGTGATAATGCTTTGTCACGTAAAAAATCGCGGGCGAGAAATAAATTTATTTCTTCACCCGCATGATTATATTCCAGCGCCGCAGGCGCTCCACCGTTATTCATTATTCGTTATTCACCATTCACTATTCACTTAGCGCAGCTCCGCTGCGCGCCCTATTCCTTCTGGGTTCCGTCGGATAATTGAGCCCCGATATAGCCTGCCGTCAGGAGAACCAACAGGAAGGCAGACGACACAAGGAAGAAATTCGGGTAGGCAGCGGATTCCCCCTTCATGATGGCTTCGGCGGTGATCATCACCCATTTCTGCGGCGCGATCAGCGACAGCTTCTGCCACCAGTCGGGCAGTTTGACAAAGTCGAAATACACGGCGGAGATGAGGTTGGCGAATACCCATATGCCGAAGGAGGCGTAGACCGTGAAGGTCGTGTTTTTGAAGAAGATGCCGAAGACCAGCGACAGCAGGTTGTAAATGAGTCCCATCGTGCCCACCAGCAGCAGGTAGCTGCCGAAAGGAATTCCCACGTCGGTGCCGACAAAGGCAGCCGTCGCCGCCGCGGTAACCGCCGTTTGCAGTGCCGTGACGATCACGGCGGTCAGCGCCTTGGAAGCGATGTATTTCAACATGGTCATGCCGGACATCTCGATGCGGAGAAGGGATTTGTTCTCGCTCTCGGTGACCACGAGATTCGCCACAAAGCAGCCGGTCAGGGCAAAGGCAAGCGACAGCACCGCCAGCGCGTAGCCCGTGCTTCTGAGATGGTCGGTCTGCTCAGGAGAAAGCGCTGTTTCATCTCCGGTTACAATGGATTTCATGGCAGGCATTTTGTCAAAGGCATTCTTTGCCATACTGACCGCCTGCGACTGACTTTCTGATGAGGAAGCGCAGCCCGCGAGAACCGAAACATTCGCGTTGATCTTTGCCTTGAGAAGGTTGAAGCGCCCGTCCTTCTCCCCGTTGAGGATAATCAGTTCAGGCGACTGACCATTCATCAGCTTTGCGGAGAAATCCTCCGGAAGATACACCACGGCTGCCATCAAGCTGCGGTCGTAGGTGTCCTGCACGAGTTGCTTCAATTGCTCCACGGAAAGCGGCTCGCTTTTGTACCGGACGACGGTGCACCATTCTTCCTTCGTCAGAGAATGAAGAAGAATGTCGGAGAATTCGTCCTTTGCCGCGTCCACAAAGACTACGGCTACGTTTTTAGCATCCATGAGCACGGCACTGTCAAAGCTGTCCAGCTCTATGATTTCGCTTAATTGATCGTCGGTGACATATCCGCTGCTGGTCTGAATCATATGCAGCGCCGACGCGCCGATGGGCAGCAGCACCAGACACACAAGGAATCCGATATTTCTGAGCAGCATCTTGCAGTTGATCTTTGTCATTGTCATAAAAGCTCTCATGGCTCAGTTCTCCTTTCTTACCTTGACGGCAGCCATTCCAAGGGGAACACAGACCACCGTCATTCCGCAGAGTATCAGCACCGTGGGAAGGGTAAATTCGCTGCTGCCGCTGGTGTTCAGCTCCACGAGGGAACGTGTCATATAATAAATCGGGGAGTAATCGCGGAGTTTGTCGGCAAATGTCGCCCACATATAGGGACAGAAGGAGCCGCCGAAGAATCCCCAGAACATCAGCAGGCAATAGCCGAACACCACACAGACAATCACGTTTCTGATCAGGCTGAACAGAACGGTTGCCAGCGCTGCCGCGGCAATGCAGCCGAGCAGCAGTATCAGCGCACAAAGGGCGGTCTGCGACCATGTGAGTTCAAACAGCGCCGTGCAGATCGCAACACCGGCGAACATCAGCGCCGTGATGACAATGGCGGAGGGGACAAACCGGCTCATATAGACCGACAGGGAGGAAGCGGTAGAGGTGCGGAACCGTGCGCCGATTCTGTTCTTGTTTTCCGCGGAGGTGATCACGCCGAGAACGATCATGGAGCACCACACAAAATAAACCGTGTAGGCGATGGTGTAGTACATCTGGGAGTCAGGCATAGGCGCGACTTCCATTTTGTATTCCTTGAGATAATCCTTGATCTGCGTACCCGAAGCGCCGGAGAGAAGGGAAGAAATGATCATCTCCACCACACTTGCTTCGATCTTGCGGTCGTCCGAGCTGTACACGGTGCAGCCTTCGTCACTGAATTCGGCGAACACATCAACCTTGCCGCTCTGAATGGCGTTCTGTGCGCTGCCGTCGGTGAGCGCAACGAGTTCAATGCCGTTTTCTTTTCCGATGTTTTCCAGCACCGGCTTGACAGGTTCATAAACGCAGCCCTTTGAAAAACTGTAGCCCAATTCAAAATCCTCTACTTCGAGATTGTCGGTCATCATGTCCTTGAACACAGCCGAAAGCATACCCGTCACCATGATCATGCAGAGAAGTATCAGAATCAGGGGCTTGCAGCGAAGCATTAATTTCAGATTGTTCTTGATGAGAATCATAATCAGCCTTCTCCTCCCGCGTAATCACGCAGCTTTTTGCCGGTCAGGGTGAGGAACACTTCCTCCAGTGTGACGCTTTCGGGATTCCTGTCCGTCACCAGACGTGCCAGTTCGTCCCGCGTGCCTGTGGCGATGATTCTGCCGTTGTCCATGATGGCAATGCGGGTGCAGATGGCCTCCACTTCCTCCATGTAGTGACTGGTGTAGATGACCGTCGCGCCCTTTGCGTTGGCTTCCTTGATCTTTTCAAGGATAAAATTGCGGGACTGCGGGTCAACGCCGACCGTCGGTTCGTCAAAGATCATCAGGTCGGGCTTGTGTCCGATGGAGCAGGCGATATTCAGACGGCGCTTCATGCCGCCGGAAAAGGTCTTGGCATAGCTGTTCCGCCTGTCGAGCAGTCCGACGAATTTCAAGGACTCGTCCACCGCAGTGCGAAGTTCCTTGCCGCTGATGCCGTACAGCGATGTGAAAAGCTCCACATTCTCCCATGCCCTTAGATTGCCGTGAATGGCAAGATCCTGGGGAATGTAGCCGATTCTCCGCTTGATCTGCTTCATGTCCTTTTTGGCGTCCATGCCGAAGACCTCAATGCTGCCGGAGGTCGGTCTGAGCAGAGAGCATACCATATTCAGCGTTGTGGATTTTCCGGCGCCGTTGGGGCCCAGCAGTCCGAAGATTTCGCCCTCATTGATTTCAAGTGAGATATGATCGACCGCTGTTCTGCTGTCGAATTTCTTGCTCAGTCCGCTGAGCTTTAAGATAGTTGTCTGTTCCATAATGACCTCCATACATTATCGATTGGTTGTTTCCTTGAACTTACAATCAGATTATAGCATACGTATTCCAGAATGGTAAGTGCCGTTGGTCATCAATCCATATGACAAAAGTCATATTCTGGCATAACACGCACAGCCAATTGTCACCGCTTTCTTCGAATGCAACAATCGCACCGTTCTTTTGACCATAATTACACAATGCCATTTATGTGATTTATAAAATATAGACAATAATAATAAAATTCTCTTTTTACCCTTGACAACCGAAAAATATTGTAGTACAATATTTTAGCAATCGAGATGATAATAGACATCGCGGGATGGAGCAGTTAGGTAGCTCGTCGGGCTCATAACCCGAAGGTCGTTGGTTCAAATCCAGCTCCCGCAACCACATTTTTCATCAAGAAACGCCGAATTTACGCGGTTTTGCGTAGATTCGGCGCTCTTTCTTTTTTGGCGGCTTCTAACGGTTTTCTAACAAATTCCGGTTTTTTCTAACATCGGCTTCCAAATTCACGGCTGATTTATTGTGCATTATCATCAATCGGCATGATTTCGGACGTGATGGTTTCTATCATTTCCTGTTTGTGTCCCATTCCGGCGTGGATGTAGACGCTTTCCGTGAACGCGCTGCTGCTGTGTCCCAGCAGCTCCTTGACATAGAACGGTGTGTAGCCCGCCTCAATCATATAGGTGGCGCAACTGTGTCGCAGTTCGTGAAAAGTGATTTTCTTGAGGCCTGACTTTTTGAGCAGGTCGCCGTAGTGATGCGTGACATAATCCGGATTGATAGGTTCGCCCATGCGGTTGACGCAGACAAAATCGCTCTCGGTGTAACAGTTGCCGCAAAGCACTCTGTTTTCCTGCTGTCGTTTGATGAGCTGTCGCAGATAGGTTTCAACCGTTTCGCTCATGGGCAAGACTCGGTTGCTGCTGTCGGTCTTGGTGGTCGGGCGTTCCACTCTTGTCCACTTGCCGTCCACCTTGCCACGTACAACCGTTTCACAGATGCGGAACTCATGCTTCTCAAAATTCACATTGCTCCACCGCAAGCCCAAGATTTCCTCACGCCGAAGTCCGTACCACAATGTCAGGAAAATAACGGATTCCAGCACATCTCCCTTTGCTGCTCTCATGAGTTCTTTCAGTTCCTCCGCGTCGTATGTCTCATGCTCTGCCTTACTCTTCTTGGGGCGTTTGACAAACTCGGCGGGATTCTCTTTCAGAATCCGATTGAACACAGCGTATTTCAGGCTGGTATAGATGATCTGGTGATGATTCAGCGCGGTCTTGCCCGACAGCCCGATTCTTTTGAGATAGCGGTAATACCCCTCAATGTCTGCCGGTCGCAGGTCGAACACCGTTGTCCCTTTCTCACTGAAATAAGGGTAGATGTACTTGGTGATCATGTGAGAATAGTTATCATAGGTGGTAATCGACTTGTCTTCCTTTGTTTCTTCGTTCCATTTGACGATAAAGTCACAGAATCTGGTTTCCACTGCTTCAAGGTTGGCGATGTCGCTGTACTGAATCCGTATCTCGTCGAACCGCTCACGCTTTTTTCTCTTGGGTTCCGTGGATTTCATACCCATATTGACCCATTTCTGCTTGGTTTTGCCTTCTCCCGTGGGAATACGCAGTACAGCATACAGACAGCCGTTTTTCTCTTGGATTGATCCGTTAATCATTTGCTATGCCTCCAACTGACAGGTGAAACTAATTGATCTGGCTCGAAATGAAGTCAATCACGCTTGTCTTGGGGATTTTAATGATTCTGCCGATTCTGAAATGCTTGATCTTGTTGTCATGAATCAGATTGAGTGCCTGATTGTTGCCGACTCCCAGCATTTCCTTGAGCTGCTTCACGGTGACGATATCGGGATAGTTCTCAAAACGCGGTGCCTCAATTTTCTTTGCTTCTTTACTCATGATGAATACCTCCTGATGTTTTGTTGGCTTATTGGGTTTTGCCAAGCGTTATTGTAAGCATTTCTGCTTTGTTTGTGAAATGTACAAATGGATAAGAAAACAGACTTTTGCACACTTGACAATTCAATATTGGGCTTGTAATCATTCATAACATCTTATTATGTTGCTATGTAAGCAATAGTAAGCCCGATTTGGTGAATGTAACGAAAAATACGTTTCAACATATTTCTCAAAATCATGGCATAACATTTAATGATATACAGACAGCTAAAAGGCAATCCGGCAGACTGCCGATGTATTCTTTCAGCCGCAGCTTGTCGATGGTTCTGATTTGCTCTGTAAGGGCGGTAGAATCGTTTTTGAGCAGTTCAGGCATTCTTACCCGTACATGAGTGGGGAGCCATTTCTTGCCGATTCTACGGCTTGTAATGGGAACCGCTACTATGACGGGGCTGTACCTGTTGCCGATGTCATTGGATACGACCAGAACCGGACGAGTGCCTGCCTGTTCCGAACCGACGACCGGATCAAGCTCTGCATAATAGAGGTCGCCGCGTCGTATCTCCTTGTTCACTTGCATCCTCCTCCGTTTCTTCTTTGATAATAACAAACATGGGACAGTTGTTTGGATTTCATATTTCGCCCAACTGTCCCATGCGATATTGTTATTGCTGTTGCATTCTAGAATCTCACCCTGCTGCTCCTCACAGCACCGCATCGCGGGAGTACCATTGTCTACCTTGCGGGTTATCGCGAAAAGAATCGGGTACTGCCCGATATTTTGAGTCGGTGGTTGTCGCTCGCTGCCGTTCGGCAGGTCGTGGCGTACCGCTTCACACGCTGTTCTATCTCAGATCCGCAAGGGGGAAGTATTTGACGAGTGATGTTCTGTTGTCAAGGTACTGTTCGCTGTTGACAGCCACATTGTTTCAACAGCATGTCCGGGGCTTTTCTTAACCCCTTCACTTGTTTCCTCACTCAAACGCCAAATTACAACCTAAATTTTTCATTATTTACAAAATGTTAATAATTTAGCTGCTTTTTGTGATTATTCCATATAGGCTTTCAGTTTTTCCAATGCCTGACGGACGGACTTTTGAACGGCTTGGTTGCTGCAACCCTCCATGACAGAAATCTGCTCATAGGTGAAACCCTCAAAGTAAAACAGAATCACTCTCTTGCGGAGCGTATCAGGCAGATGCTCCACCGCTTCGTGGAGGCATTCATACTCCAGCTTCCGCATGACAATATCATCGGGAGATTCTTCAACCTTACACATTCTGCGTTCCAGCGTACTCTCAGTGAGTTCGGAGTGTTCTTCGTGTCTGTCATACTGATTCAGGTAGCGCAAGTCTTCACATTCAAACGTATCGAGCAGGTCAAACAACGGTTCCTCGATCTCCAATGTTACTGCTTCGCTGTGGGAATCTCTGAATTCGACAATATAGCGTCCGTTTTCCTCAGACAATGTATAGGGGTTATCCTTGCACTTTCTTCTCGAAGGTCTGTTATTGCTCATTTTATTGCACCTCAATGATTTTTTTGATTTTTGAAATATGAAATCCAAAACCATTGAGGCGGCGAACGACAGCCTATGCTGTGAGGATAAAAAGATAAATCATGAAACGGTGCTTCGTATAGGCGGAGCACCGTCTTACGAGTAACAGTGACTGCGTATTAACAGCGTGTAAAATAATCCTGACCAATACACAAAATACCCCTCCAAAAACGAGCTTGGAGAGGTACTTTTTTGACGCAAATATTCACCCCGCCAAAAAGGTCGTTTTTTTTTAGGCAGGGTAATATTATTTTTTGTAGTGATGAATTTGTAGCATTGAAAATTTTCTCTATTTCTAAGTGAAATTATATCACATCTAATACGATGATTCAATATAGATGTGAACTTTTCTACTATTTGCACAAAAAAATTCTCCCCAACATTCACAAGAAAATTAGGGAGAAAAAAATTTTGAAACTTTTGTATTTGAAAGAGTCATTATCAGGCAGACATTACTGAGAATTGTCCATCTTTCATTTAGCTGTATTGGTTTAGATTTTTTTCCAATATGGGTGCATTAGGAATTCTCTATCTCCTCGATAAAACCAATAGTATCTGCAAGAATTTTTACAACATAGACAGCTTCTCTTTTATCTAACAAATCGTTATCGTGAGCGAAACTCTTATCGTTACGGATGGAATTATAGCTATCAAACAACGAAATACTCATTTTCATAGCCTTTTTTGAGAAATCTGTTTCGAACAAATTATTCTGCTCATAGTATTTTGCAAGATTTCCTACAAGGCTATGAAGCGGATGAAGCTGTCCATCTGGCGATGATACTTCAATACCATGCCTTTGGCATACTTCTCGGAAGTATTTCATTGAAAATGTATGCAAGCGATCTAAAACTAAAACGGGTTCTTCTTTTGCTAATGCATCATGTATGTCTCGATAAAGAGTTGTAAAATCATCACCGGACTTTTCTGGGAGAGAAAAATCTGCGCTTAATTCAGGCTCACAAATAATAAACTCAATATTTCTTACGAGATACCCGCTTACCGAGGGTTTAATATATTTCTGAATCATTTCAGCGATCTTTTTTTGAAATGATTTAATTTTGTCAATATTGTCTTCAGTTCCTTCAACAGTAAAATCGAGAGCCCTTTTATTCCAGTTATCCCCACGCATACCTGCATAATAAGCATAACCTAATTCTTCATAGTAGAGCGTACATTTTTGAAGAAGACTTGCAAGCTCTTTACACCCGTTGAGGTCTAAAAATCTAATAATGCCCTGTTGAAGATTATCGGGCAACTTATATGTGAAATTGTTTTCGCTCATTTTTGTATCTCCTTTGTTATCAATGAAAGTTGTCAATTTATCTCACTTATAGTTATTTTGATTGATGGTATAATCCCGATTACATATCAGATTCTTTAAGGATAGATCAAATAGCATGATACCACTCGTTTGATAATCATACTTATGGAAAAATGAATTTTCGGATAACTCATGTATTCTCTGTGTGATGGGTAGAACCAGTTGTTGCTCGATACACATTTAAAGCTTTAAAATATTCTCCACGGAAGAACTCTCTGTATTCCTCTGGTTCCAGTACCTCGGCATCTGCACCGAATTTGAAAAAGAACTGAAATGTCTGAAATCTGGTTGCGTCAAATGAGATAATATGTTTGTCATAGACATCCGGCTCGATATTGTAAGGTCGGTATTTGTCCCGTCCTAACATCATCTCGATACCTTTTTCTGTCAGTCTGACCTTGACCTTGTTTATTGGGTCACTGATGTACAGTATCCCGTCAGAATTAAGCCTGTATTCCATCTTTTGTATTATTGTGTCATAATCTCGTATGTTTGATGATCTGGAATTGACGGCAGCTCTTTTGACTCTGTAGAAATTTCTGTCAGGGTTATATGGCAGAATCTTATAAATCGGGATAGAATATAAACCAAGACAGTCAAAAAGACCGTCGTTGCCTAACATTAATTTGAAACCCGCAATGTAAAAATGCCCGCTGTCTTTTGAATATACAATCTTATAGGGCAGCATGGTCACAACGCTGTCGGTATCGGTTATTTCCTCCTCTCCATCATGATTACGGTCTAAAGCTCCTTGTGAATATATTCTTCGAATTTTGATGATCTCTTTCAGAGAAATGCAGTCATTCAGATCATCGAATACTTCGCGGTAAAAGACCCGTTCCCTTTCCTCCTGCGGCAAATGGATGTACTTCTTGATCATGTATGAATAGTAAGCCGCAGAAAGCTCGCCAAACGATTTGGAGGCTGCGTCTTTTTGTTCATCCGGCATGACTCTTTCAAGAATTTCGGTAATTCCTTGATTCACCGATATTTTTATTCCCTTGGTATTGTTTCTCTTGCGCTCGCCGTTGCTTTGTGAAGCGGTTTTTTCTTCCTTTTGAATATCCTCCCATTTGGGCGGAGTTTCATATTTTTCACTGAGAATTGACAGAAAAGCACGATGAAGAAATACGCTGTCTCCAAATCTGAAATCGTTATTTCGCTTTGTGTTATTGTTTCTAAATGTCTTCATATCTTCCTGAATAACAGCGTTTTCTGCTATGGAAAGACTTACGCGCAAACCTGTTCCTATCAATGCATCTGCATTACTCATAATGTCACGTCCTTTCGCTTGTATTATACTCTTATAAGTACAATAATTCAATATATAAATGCAAAAGAATCTAATAATTCCGTATTTTATCTTATTAGTAAAGTACACAATACTCTCCTAAATAAAATAATGACAGAATGATAATGCTGTGATAAGATGATTATAGGAAGGAACTAAAGAAAATATAAAATGAGCATAAAAAATGTTGTAATTCTGATAATATTATGTTATTATTGTATTCGGAGGGATTTATTATGACAGTCACAATCAAAGAAATAACCGAAAAGTTTTATGAGGTAATCGACAGGTACAAGGAGCACCAAGATTGGTGGGAAGAGAGTGAAATAAAACCAAAAATAGAATACCTGATTCCTTTTCGCAATGAACTTGAGCAGGTCGCTGTGAACTATCTGGAAGAAACTGATGATACAGATGATTTTGTAACGGCTTTTGCGGCTTTTTGCACCTGCGTCATCCGATATGATCTGGTTGAAAGGGACGACTGGACTTATTATGATGCCTTGAAGTCGATTGTTGCATCTATGTCGGAAAGGGTTTTTCCTGAGTATTTTGAGGAATGTGACGATTTCAGAGAATTGCTGGAAGGTATCTGTTATGTGATTGTGTATAATGATTATGCAAACGATGAGTTTTTAGATGAACTCATCGAATTATATGCACAATGGAATTACTCTGTCCTTGGATTGTTTTTATTCTGCCTTTTTGCTTGCTCTTATGATGCAGAAAACGATAACGAAAAGATTAAGATTCTGAAAATAATAAATAATCACATAAATGACGACACCAGAGACTACGCATTAGACATGAATTTATATGCTCAAAACCGGGATAGTTCTATCAACGAGGCATCATACAGACGGTTATTGCCTTTTTGCTTATTTGCATCAGAAAGGGAATTGATAACCAATGCCATGCTTAGTGTTTATGAGACTGTCAGAAGCAGATTAGGCTTTAAGGAAGATGATAAAATTGATATTCCAACCCTATGCAAGCATTTCGTAAATATGACCGAAAGTCATGAAAATGAACAGCGGATAACAAGCGCATATTTTTATGATTTTTTTGATAAATTGGACACGCTGAAAAAAACCTCACACGAGCATCCCGCTTGGTATAGCGGTTTTATAGACAGGAAAAAGTCTCCTTTAAAGAAAAATTTAGCAATGCATATTCCAGCGGAAACTGCTTTTTCTACTCGCGCAATTTATAAAGATATACAACTCGTTAAAGCTACGGAAGACAAGAGAAAAGCTATGGAAGATAAGGAGGAAATGCTCAGCGATTTTTCTCATAGGTTCAAAAATATGCGCGCAACTTCACTCTTCAATGTTGCCAAGGCACTTATGGCAATGGATGATGAAGAACTGAAAGGATGGGGACGAACAGTTCTATTAGAATACGGAGTCAAAAAAGATATTATAAAAGAAGTAGAAATGCTTCGTCTCCGATATCAAAATGAACAGGAAAGGTTGCTGTCAATTATTCATAAATCCATGAGTGATTTATCAAATGGTTGTAACGGTATTATGGATATTGTCAATAAATCCATCGTTAGATGTATTACGACTATAATGTATGATGACAGTTCTGAACCGGAAATGATACGCAACTATTGCCTAAAAGACTACAATATCGATGATTTAGGAGATAAATTCGAAGAAGAAGTGTTGTTTAGTGAAAAATCAGACGCTATCTCATGGCTAAGTAAGAACATTTTCTCTTTAGATGTTACAATTTCTGATTCTTGGAAAAAGCTATATTTTCATAGAGACAGAGGAATGGAAATTTTACTCACGGATTTGATGAATGACCTTATTATGAACGATTTTAAATATGCTGACAAGGATAAAACTGTTCGTCTTGATTTTTCAGAATCAGGAGATGTGTATATAATAAAGACCTCGAATCGGTTATCGACTAATATTGATAACAATACAAAAAGAATAATTCAAAACAAAATTGGACTTCAATCTCAGAATAGTTTCTTTAATTTTCTTAATTCAGCTTGCGGTATCAATGAGAATTCTATAGTAAAACAATCTAGACCAGATGGATTATTCAGCATTGAAATAAAAATTTGTAAAAAATTATTTGTAAAGGACGAGAATAATGATAACAAGATTTTCTGACATTTTGTTTATAGATGATATGGATGATTCAAATCTCAAAGCGCGTAAAAAAGGGACTAATCATGACGGAGAAAAAAGTGAAGATGAAAAAATCGATTTTATAAAAGGGTGTTTTTCTTCATCTACAGAATATACAAATTTATTAACTACATTTTTTAACGCAAGTACTGAGATAATAAATCATTCAAATAAATATAATTTAATCGTGTTTGATCTTAAACTGAACAAATGGTTTGACAATATTGAGTTTTCTCGCAGTATCGAACAAGATAAATATGATAAACTTTTTAGCGATTATTCCAAGTACAATATCGATATTACCAGACTAATACAGTCATCTGATGACAACAAAGCATACAAATATCACGGAATATATCTATATCTTTTACTCTTATCAAAAGGATACCCTTCAGAACGAATGGTCATTTTTTCTGGAAATGGAGACAGCAAAGAAAAAATTAAAGACCACATTCAGAGTGAATTTCACGCCTTGCAGCTAAATAATATCTTCATCAAACCCAATAATTCTTCTGATTATGAAGATGATAATGAGGATGATGAGGAAGAATCAATTGATGAAGCAGTCAAACTCGATATAGATAAACTTTTTTTCTCTGATAAAGAAGACGAAAAAAAAGCCAACGAATATTACAGGGTCCGCCGTCTGGTGTTCCATGCCTGTTCCTACTGGCGCGAGTGGCTGAATGAGTTAAAATCAAAATATAAAGATAATACCGATGAATATATTCCCTTTAATGATGTCTACCGTTTGAAAAAAGATTCGGCTGTAAGCGTTTCCGAATTTTTGGATTTGCTGGAACACGTAGAAATGCTGTTTTCGGTTCTCCGACCGGACAAGCCTGAAAAGGTGTATTATCAGGCGGCAAAGTCGATTTGCGGATTTCACGAAAATAAGGCTAATCTTGATAAAACAAAAGACGATAAGCAAAAAATTACAAGCATTACCAAATTTCACAGCGTATCCAGAACTTTCAGAAATTGGTCTGCTCACAACAAATTCGAAAATAATACGATGACTGCCGAAGAATTTGCACTGATATTCTGCATTACATTGAGGTCTTACTTTGATGAAGGTCAAAACGAGAAGGACGATGAAAAAAAAGACTTTAAGCCCGATCGATTGGATTATGAAAAAGACTATTGGCTTGATACTCCAATAACTGATTCGCCAGAAGAATTTAATAGCGCTTTTTCTGATATTGCAAATAAACCCCTGAAGAAAATTAACGGTTCTATTACACTTCCTACACTTCTGAATCTTCGAGGACACTGTGACTTTTGGACATTGATTTTTCAGCAGGGAATGGATAAGTCTTGGAGATTTTCTTCAATAGACTATGTTCTATTTCCTCTCTTATTCAATGATATAAAAATAAAATACCCTTATATAGATAAATTGACATGGGAAGAAATTGATAATGTCCCAAAAAATTATCCTCGAAAAATAACCATAAAAAAAGATTACATAGATAATAAAGCTGAACAAATATACAGCATCCTCTCCGGTAGCGATAATTCGGTTCAGACGCTGTTTCTCCGGCAGGCGTTCAATATCATCAGGAAGCATTATCACGGAAAGTAATAATCATTTCGCTTAGATGCAGCGAAGAAATATAGAAAAAATACATACAGAAAACAGGCGTATCCTCGTCTTGCACATCCGTGCCTGAGGGTACGCCTGTTTTTCCGTCGGGAATAAGCTCGCCAGCTTTCTCCGGCGAGCGTGTGAGGAAGGTTGCAGACTGCACGGTTTTCGCGCCCACCGCAAGGAGCTTGCTCACGTCATCGGCGCAGGTCACGCCGCCTCCGGCGCAGACACGCAGTCCGTGTTCCGCCGCCGTCAGGGCGTAGCTCAGCGTGAGAGGAAGCTGCCAGCCACCGAAGCAGGAAGTGGTGCGGGTGTCGAGCCGCTTGCTCAGCCGGAAACCGTTTGCCGTCCGTTTCAGATAAGGTGATCTCACCGAATCCAGCAGCGAAACGTATTCCACCCCCGACTTTCTCAGCAGCGGCATGATAAAGTCCTTGGGCAGATTGATATTCAGCTTGGGCATGACGGGACAGGGAACGGACTTTACCAGTTCTTCCAGCAGGGCTGTGAGGTTATCGGCAAAATGCTCCTGTCCGATCAGATTGCCCATGTAGAAGAAGTCGAGCTGAATGCCGTCCGCGCCTTCGGATGCAAGTCTTTGGCAATGGGGCAGCCAGTTCTTCACGTCCAGTGAGGAAGCGGTCAGGCTGGGAATGAGCAGAATGTCGGTCTGCGTTCTCAACTCTCTCAGCAGCGTGATTTCCTCACCGAGCGTCATGATCTCCATCTCAAAAGGGGACGATGCGTAGGTGAAGCCCTTTTCATCAGTAGCGAACTCGCGCTTACCGGAGAAGCTGCCGCGGGTGTAATCCGCGCAGGATTTGAGAATTGCCCCCTGTACGCCGTTTCGCGCCAGTCGAAGAACGCTTTCCGCGTTTTCGGTAGCAATGCAGGACGAAGCGATCAGAGGATTGTCGAGTGTCTTTCCCATGAAATTAATCATTGCTGTGACCTCCTTTTTTGATCTTGTCGTGGTAAAAAAAGTTGACGAATGGTATGTTATAGGCTTCGGAAAGCTTTTCGATTTCCTTTTCAACCTCCTTCCAGTAGCCAATATCCCCGTTGCGGTAGATTGCGGTGTAATCCTCGCGGTATTGGGGATAATACCTGTCGATAAGTGCCAGAACTTCCTGCTTTGCGCTGCCTCTCAGATTGAGATTCTCGAAGCAGATTTTGTCTACACTCCCCCGAACCGCTTCACAGATAGCGGAAATATCGGTGATGCGGGGAAAGATCGGAGAGATGAAGAGATAGGTCGCAATACCGGCTTTGTGCAGTTCTGACAGCCCATGAAGCCTGCGCGCCACCGACGGCGCACCGGGTTCCATCAGTCGGCGGAATTCATCGTCGAGCGTACACAGAGAAATGCCCACCGTCAGGCGAGGTATTTTCCTGAGTAAATCGAGGTCATGGAGCATCAGATCTGATTTGCTCAGAATCTCCACATTTGCGTCCGTGCGGGAGAGCGTTTCCAGCAGTTCCCTGCTCTTGTGATACGTCCTTTCATAAGGATTGTAGGGGTCAGTGACAGAGGAAAGCAGAATGGTTTTTCCGTTCAGATGGCGTGGGAGCGTAGTCCGCTCATAGCTCTTGACGTCCAGAAAGGTTCCCCATTCCTCCGTGTGTCCTGTAAACCGCTTCATGAAGGAAGCATAGCAGTATCGGCAGTTGTGCGTACAGCCGACGTAAGGGTTGGCGACATAATCCGACGCTGGCAGATTGGACTTGACCAGAACCTGCTTGGCGGTCACTTCATTGAGCTTCACGGTAATCCCCCTTTCTCACTATCAAGAGCATCCGCGCAACAGCGGTCAGGGCACTGGCTGCCCCAAAGAACAGCATGACACGCGGGGCGGTGTTTCCGCAGATCGCCGCCACCGTTACCGCCGTCAGCAGTCCCGCCGTATGACCGATGTTCTCGGCAATCGTCATGGAAGTCTTGTCAAAGCTGTCCGCTTTTTTCGCCATGCCGGAGATGGTGTAAACCACACCTCCGCCGAATCCTGTGATGATCCACATCAGAATAAAAAGTTGCAGACCAGTGACAAAGCCCATACATGAAAGCAGCAGACCGATTCCTATATGTCCGACGAGAAATACCGGCAGCAAACAGGCAGTCCGTTTTGAAACCAGCGGTTCCACAGACATATAGGTAATCCATGTGCCGCAGAAAAGCAGCGCGGCACAGACACAGCCCCACATCGGCAGCATTGACGTCAGCCGAAGCAACATCGCCGCGAGTGTAATGTGCGCGTAGAAGAAGTAGTGGAGCTGGTGGCAGATCATGACCGTCGAAAAGCCCTTCTGCAACGTCATGCGGGTCATTCCCGCCTTGCCGCTGTAATGCCGCACCGCAGCAACAAGGGCGAAGACCGAAACGGCAACAAGCGTGACGGCAGGAAGGAACGCCGCGACCGGCGAAACAACAAATCCTCCCACGCGGAACACCCGCTTCATCAGCCGGTTGCCGTCGCTTTTCAGGTCACTTCGCACTGACTGAATCACAGCGGACAGACAGGCAAGCAACGCGCAGGTGGACGCAAAGAGTGCTTGCTCGGAGAAAATCGGAAAAAGCATGGCAACCGACACGGCGCAGCAAAGTCCGGACAGCACGATCAGAGTCCTTTTTCCAAGAGAGAACGGCTTAGGGAACATATTCCCCAAGTGGTAGGCAAGCGGAAAGCAGAGAATCTGCCAGAGCGGAAGACCGTGTACCGCTCCGTAAGCAATCCAACCGCATTCCAGAACGCCGGTGATCATGCTAAGCAGATAGAATGTCACGATGCATACCTCCTTTCGGAGCATCGCCGGAGCCAAGCTCGCAGCAATGCTCGCAATCCGACCAGTAGTGTGCCTTTTCCCCGTTGAGAATCTCCAGCAGAGTGTTCTGCCTGACATTGCCCAGCAGGTACTTATCCTCAACAGTGCCGGTGTTGCTGTCGAGTGCCCAGAAGCAGGCGACCACATTGCCGTTTGGCAGGATTCCTATCGAATGCCTCACACAGCGGCACACATCCGTGTGCTTCTTGTGTCCGGGCATCAGATAATGGAAATCCACTGCCGGCTTGTGACCGATTCGGGGATTCGCCGCGATTTCCTGCACCATGTGAACGTACTGCTCGCACTGAGCGTCGTCCAATGCCGCTTCCGGAAATGCCGCTCCCCTGCCTGACGCGAAAAACCGGAGAATGCTCCAATTGTCCACGTTGTTGGCACAAGCCCACGAGAATACAGACAGCACGTCCACGTATCCGCAGTTGTACGAGGAAGCCACCGTCTGAATCCCGACCTTCACCCCTGCCTCCTTGAGCAGATGAACCGCTTTGGCGGCGGCGACGCTGTACCCAACGGGACGGAGGGCGTATTCCCGATAAGGAACGACGTCCATCGTCATTTCGACATCTCCCACATACTCGCCGAGAAACGCGGCAAGATCAGTGTCAATGCCAACACCGGAACAGCTCACTCCCACCTTCTCCTTGCCGAGCGCAAGGGAGATTTCCCTCAGCAGTTCGGTGTGGTCAGGCTTGTTTGTGAAAATCTCGCCTCCGGAGAGGTCGATTCTCACGTCGTAACCGGCGCTCCTCAGCTCGATGAGCATGGGGACAATCGCCAGCTTTTGCTCCCGCGTCAGTTCGTCACTGCGGCATTGGGGATTGCTCGAAGCACCCATACAGCAGATCGGACAGTCCCACGGACACAGCGCGGTCACGTCGTAAATAATGCTGAGCTTACTCATACTGATACTCCCTTCCGCCAATTCAGATTGGCTTCACACCACCGTTTCTTTGCTTTCTGAGAACAGTATAACATATTCTTTTAGGTTTGTAAAATAGATATATACGATTAGTTATTGTACCTATAATTTTCTAAATCAGGCATAATTTACCTAAACTTTTTTATTTATTATACTTATATAAGTATAAATATTTTGAACTAAGGTTTTTAGTGTCTTATTGTATTTTTATTATCAATAATACAATTACAAGTTTTTTGATGAATTGGTATGATGAAAAAAGCAAGAATGATTAACAAACGCCAGATTAGCTGTGAAAAAAGTCTAAATTGTTATTTGAAATGCTTGATTTATTGTCTATAATAAGGTAAAATACTATTTAAATAGTATTTTTTTACCCTCAACACCACAATAAAACAGGCAGTACTCTTTCTATAATAGGAAAGATTAACAAATATTGTAAATCCATTTGTAAAGCAGAGATGATTACATGGAAATATTTAATAACACAACAAAAGTGGTTAAGGACGATCTTGAAAAAACAATACATCAAGGAAGTAAGATATCCATAGCAGCCGCTTGTTTTTCTATTTATGCTTACCAAGAATTAAAGGCTCAGCTTGAATCATGTGAAGAACTTCGCTTCATTTTTACATCGCCGACTTTTGTTGCCGAAAAAACTCAGAAAGAACGCAGGGAATTTTATATTCCTCGTCTGAAAAGAGAAAAAAGTCTTTACGGTACAGAATATGAGGTGCGGCTTCGCAACGAATTGAAGCAAAAGGCTGTTGCCCGTGAATGTGCAGAATGGATACGCCGAAAGGTCAGATTCAGAACCAATACCACACGGGAGGGAATGAATAACTTTCTTGTAGTGGACGGAGCGGATGAAACATATACATACCTGCCCATGAATTCATTCACGACAGTTGATCTCGGCTGTGAACGCGGAAACAATCTGACAAATGTAGTCACACGCATGGAAAACCCTGCAAGTGCTGAATTTCTCAGGATATTTGATTCTCTATGGAACGATGAGGAAAAGCTTGCAGATGTCACCGAAGATGTTATCGACATGATCTCCACCGTCTATCAGGAGAATCCGCCGGAATTGGTTTACTTCATGACGCTGTATAATATTTTCAGCGAGTTTCTGGAAGATATTTCGGAGGATGTTCTTCCCAATGAAGCCACTGGATTCAGGGACAGCGTTATCTGGAACAAGCTGTTTAATTTCCAGAAAGACGCTGCTCTTGCCATTATCAATAAGCTAGAACAGTACAACGGCTGCATTCTCGCAGACAGCGTAGGTCTTGGTAAAACCTTTACTGCCCTTGCAGTTATAAAATATTATGAAGGTCGCAACAAAAATGTCCTTGTTCTCTGCCCAAAGAAGCTGTCTGAAAACTGGATGACGTATCGCGGAAACTTAATCAACAATCCTCTCGCAGAGGACAGACTTCGGTATGACGTTCTCTATCATACAGATTTATCGCGAGACAGCGGTAAGTCTGCAACTTTTCTTAATATAGAGCACATCAACTGGGGCAATTATGACCTTGTCGTCATAGATGAAAGCCACAATTTCCGTAACGGAAACGGAACCAATAGTCACGGCGGGGAGAAAGAAAACCGCTATATGAGGCTGTTAAGCCGGATTATAAGACCGGGGGTCAGGACAAAAGTGCTGATGCTTTCAGCCACTCCCGTCAATAATCGTTTTTATGATCTCCGTAATCAGCTTGCACTTGCGTATGAAGGGTATTCCGAAGAATTTAACGAGAAGCTGAACACAAGAGCAGATATCGACACAATATTCCGCAAAGCTCAGACTGTCTACAACGCATGGTGCAAACAGCCGGAAGAAGAGCGCACAACCGCTTCTCTCCTTTCACAACTTGACTTCGATTTCTTTGAAGTGCTTGACAGCGTGACAATAGCAAGATCGCGTAAACATATTCAGACCTATTATGACGTAGCGGACATAGGCAGTTTCCCAACACGAAACAAACCGGTGTCACTTCGACCGAAACTCACCGATCTGTTGGATGCTATCAATTACAAAGAAATTTATGAAATTCTTTCAAAGCTGCATCTGACTATCTACACACCTACCATTCATATTCACGCAAGCAAGATGCACAAGTATCTGGACGAAGAGGAAACTGAAACTTTCCGCAAAGGGCGTGAACTTGGTATTCAACGTCTGATGAGTATCAATCTGCTCAAGCGCATGGAAAGCTCTGTACATTCATTTCTTCTGACAGTGAAGCGCATTTATGATTTTCTTCACGATACATCACAGGCGATAGAAACATTTATTAAAGAAGGAAAAAATAATATAGAGGAAATGCGCGATCTTTCAGGCGCATCGGAAGACTTTGATTATGACGATCAGAACACAGACTTCTTCTCTGTCGGCAAAAAGATCAAAATTGACCTGCGGGATATGGATTATATCTCATGGAAACGTGAGATTGATGAAGATATTGAAAATCTGCAACTGCTGATTCTGATGGTGGAGGATATTACTCCTGAACATGACTTCAAATTAAATGAGCTTATCCGCGTCATACGCGAAAAGGTCGCGTCGCCAATCAATCCGGGCAATAAAAAGATACTGATTTTCACAGCATTCTCTGATACGGCTGAATATTTATTCGAGCATATCAGTAAAATGGCTAAAACGGAACTTGGTTTGGATACTGCTCTTATTACGGGAACCGTTGATGCAAAAACAACCATACCGAGATTTAAAGCCGACATGAACCGTGTTCTTGCTTGTTTTTCGCCCATATCAAAGGACAAAGCTGTGCTGTACACGGATGAACCGGCGGAGATTGATATTCTGATTGCCACTGACTGCATATCGGAAGGTCAGAATTTGCAGGACTGTGATTTTTGCGTCAATTATGATATCCATTGGAATCCAGTCCGAATTATCCAGCGATTCGGGCGAATTGACCGTATCGGCAGCAGAAATGCGGTCATTCAGCTTGTCAATTTCTGGCCTGATCTTGATCTGGACGAGTACATCAACCTCAAATCAAGAGTGGAAACAAGAATGCGTATTTCAGTCATGACCTCCACCGGTGATGATGACCTTATCAATCAGGAGGAAAAAGGTGATCTGGAATATCGCCGCACGCAGCTGAAAAGGCTCATGGACGAGGTCGTTGATCTGGAGGATATGTCCAGCGGTATTTCCATCATGGATTTGGGCTTGAATGAATTCCGAATGGATTTGCTTGCCTATATGAAGGAGCATAAGGACATTGACCATACTCCTTTTGGCATTCACGCTATTGTGAGTGGCGAGGAACACGGCGTTATCTTTGTGCTTAAAAACGTGAATGAAAGCATCAATATAGAAAGTCAAAACCGGCTTCATCCATTTTATATGGTGTATGTCGGAATGGATGATGAAGTCAAAATCAATCATCTCCATCCCAAAGATATTCTTGACATCATGCGGTATCTGGCGCGAGGCAAGACCGTGCCGGATAAGGAGCTATGCGCTTTGTTTAACAGAGCAACAGATAACGGCAGGCGGATGGTAAAGGTATCTCAATTGCTGGAAGACGCCATTAAATCAATCATCGATACAAAGGAGCAGAGTGATATTGACAGTTTCTTCGGAAGCGGTCAGACCACTTTCTTATCGGGAGGTTTTTCCGGACTGGATGATTTTGAGCTGATATGTTTTATGGTGGTGATCTGATATGATGGAAATGCCGAGCGGAACAAGGATTCACAGACTGCTGCCAAAAGAAGCGTTTTATAAACATCTGCAAATAAACAGGACCCTAAAGGAAAAATTCGTGAGCGATGTGGAGCATATTTACGTCGAAAACATCCTCGCAAACAGTTCGCTTAATCTGACGGGTCAATCCGAAATAAAGGAAATCATGCTGCTGCTGGTTCAACTGAAAAAGCAGGAATTTGACGGCAGGCTGATCGAAGCGATTGCCCGTCAGAATCAGCACAAGCTGGTGTTTTTGTTTGTGTACAACGAAATGCGTCAGCTTGCGCTCTACCGCGGGAAGCTGTATCTCACGCCGTGGCTGCATGCGGACGATATCGAGTTAAAGCTGCAAGGCGATTCGCTTGACGAAATCTGGAACGGTTTTATAGAGCAAATAGCTCTGTATGAGGAAAAAGCTGTAATAAACGACGCACTTTCAGTAGAAGAACGCCTTGCACGACAGGAGAAAATCACAAAGCTGGAAAAGTTCATAGCCAAAACAGAGGCAGCCGCATGGAGAGAAAAGCAGCCGAAAAAGAAATTTGAGATATACACTCAACTGCGTGAGTATAAGAAATTACTGGAGGAACTGAAGAATGGAACATCTTAAAATGCACACACCCAACATGGCGGACGAGAATTACAGAAAGCTCGCCGAAATGTTCCCGAACGCCGTGACGGAAACCATAACGGGATATGATGAGAACGGAAAGGCAATCATTGAACGCGCTATCGATGCCGACGTACTGCGTCAGGAAATCTCATCTGCCGTTGTCGAGGGATCACAGGAACGCTACCAGTTCACATGGCCGGACAAGAGAAAGTCGGTAGTGCTTGCCAATCAGTCCATCGACAATACCTTACGTCTGGACAGAGCCAAGTCAGTCGGTCGTGACGGAACACCGGGAAGCATTGATACGGAAAACATTTACATAGAAGGCGACAATCTCGAAGCATTGAAGCTCCTCCACGAAACTTATCTCGGCAAGGTTAAGATGATTTACATTGACCCTCCATATAATACGGGAAATGACTTTATATATAAAGATGATTTTTCTCAGTCAGAAGAAGAGTACATTGCCCAAACCGACCAACTTGATGATGAAGGTAACCGCCTTGTTCAAAACAAAGAAAGCAACGGACGTTTTCATACTAACTGGTTAAATATGCTTTATCCAAGGTTAAAGATTGCAAGGGATTATTTATCTGATGATGGCGCGGTTTTTATTCATATAGATGAGCATGAAGTATATACCATGCATATGATTTGCAATGAGATATTTGGTGAAAAAAATGAACTCGGAACCATAGTATGGGATAAAAGAAATCCTAAAGGTGTCGTGGCTGGAGTTGCTTATCAACATGAATCTATCCTTGTTTATTGTAAAAATATCACAGTTTTTGCAGGCACTCCCTTTACAAAAAAGAAGGAACACGCAGAAGAAATGATTGCAAAGGTAGATTCCCTCATCAAGAAATATGGTAGTGTCAATGAAAAAGTGAGAAGCGCATTTAAAGAATACATCAAGAAAAACAAGATTGATTTCTCTGGTGGCGAAAGTGCATATAGTTTGATTGACGAAATGGGACGGATATATCAACCAGTGTCAATGGCTGCTCCTGATAAACCGGAAACACGATCTCATAGACCATTGATTCACCCAATAACAGGAAAGCCTTGTCCTGTTCCGGAAAAGGGATGGCGGTTTACAGATAAGAAAATGGATGAACTTGTTGCTGCTGATAAGATAGAATATGGGAGCGACGAGACGACACAACCTCGACAGAAGTACTTCCTCGTGGATAATATGAAGGAGGCAGTAAGTTCTCTTCTGTATTATGGTGGCAGTGATGACGCTCTTTGTCTTCCTTTTGATAATCCGAAGCCAGTATATGTTGCAAAAAAGATAATCAGTTTCCTTGCCAAGAAAGACGGGGAAATTGTCATGGACTTCTTCTCAGGTTCAGCTACAACGGCTCATGCAGTCATGCAACTTAACGCAGAAGACGGTGGAAACAGGAAGTTTATTCTTGTGCAACTGCCCGAAGTGACATCTGAAAAAAGTGAAGCAAGAAAAGCAGGCTACTCCACCATTTGCGAAATAGGCGAAGAACGCATCCGCCGCGCCGGAAAAAAGATCAAAGAAGAATCGCCGCTCACCGCAGGCAACCTTGATATCGGCTTCCGTGTGTTCCGCGTGGACAGCAGTAATATGACTGACGTTTATTATCGCGCACAGGATTACACACAGGAGCAGATGGATTTGTTTGCGGAGAACATAAAGTCCGACAGAACCCCGGAGGACTTGCTTTTCCAAGTGATGCTTGACCTTGGTATTCAGCTTTCTTCCGAAATAGAGGAAACGGAAATTGACGGAAAGAAAGTCTTTATCGTCGGCGGGAAATATGAGGATCTGGATGGCATAATCCGTACCCATCTTGTCGCCTGTTTCGATTCCAATGTCACCGACAACACCGTGACAGAAATAGCAAAGCTGCATCCTTCCTATGCCGTGTTCCGCGACAGCGGCATGGCAAACGACAGTGTTATGACGAATTTTGAGCAGATTTTTGAATCCTACAGTCCTAGTACCGAAAGAAGAGTGCTGTAAAATGGGTAACAAAAAATGGTCTGAAATATCGTATGACAATCATATTGTAAGAAGCGATGAAAGCAGACAAGCCGTATTAGGTGCTTTTCTGGTTTCTTTGGGAATTGATCTCGAAAGGCTCCCTAACAACTTATTCGCGCCTTACGGATATTTCCGGACAAGACAAAAAGATTATCATTCTACAAACAAAAGCGCTCCATTAGAAAAGATTTATCTTCAGGATATAGTGGGAACTTCCTATGAAATGTATGCTGAGGATAATCAGGTGTTATATTCCTTTATGAAGTTAAAGCGAATTACAGATCGGATTTTATGTGGCAAATTAACGCCGAACAAGTATTTTCACATGATGAAAAACCCTTATCAAACGCCTCCGATTATTTTATCCCGAAATACTGACGGTACTTATTTTGTGGATGGAAACGGGAATCATAGAGTTCTTTCATACAAAATTATGATGTTGGCTGAAATTGCATCAAAATACGATTGGGTATACAGTGATGATTATGATTTGACTTATAAAGGATTTACTGATGTTACAAAAAAATATTGGTTATATGCAAGGATAAATGAAGACTAATTTGCATATTGGGGTGAAACATTTGAAGTTTAAATATACCATACAGCCTTACCAGACCGAGGCTGTAGACAGCGTGGTCAAAGTATTTGCCGGTCAGCCGTTCGATGATCACTTTACCTATCGCAGAGATGTTCAAACGGTCAGTAAGGATGTAAGATTTGTTAGTACCATTGAAAATGTCAATATGACAGATGAGGAACTGTCTACCGGCTTCGCAAATGCAACATTACGGCTTGATTCCGATCAGCTTCTGGATAATATTCGCAAGATACAGGCGCGTAATAACATTAAGCTGTCGGAGTCACTTTATTCCAACGGTACAGGAGCCTGCTCACTCGATGTGGAGATGGAAACAGGAACGGGCAAAACCTATGTTTACATCAAGACTATGTTTGAGCTGAACAAGCAATACGGCTGGAGCAAGTTTATCGTGGTCGTTCCGAGCATAGCTATCCGAGAGGGCGTCCGCAAGAGCTTTGACACTATGGCGGATCACTTTCAGGAGCATTACGGAAAGAAAGCGCAGTGCTTCATGTACGATTCCAATCATCTTCAGGAAATAGACAGTTTCAGCCAGAGCGCGGATATCTATGTGATGATCATCAATATGCAGGCATTTAATTCCTCATTCAATCCTGAGAAGAATAAAGAAGGACGAGGAGGCGACTCAGCTGCTCGAATCATTTATTCTACACCTGATAGTTTTGGCTCGCGCAGACCGATAGATGTCATTGCGGCAAACAGACCTATCGTCATTAGGGATGAGCCGCAAAAGATGGGCGGTGAAAAGACGCAGAATGCACTCAAACAATTTAAGCCGCTGTTCGTTTTGAATTACTCTGCTACACACAAACAGCACCACGATCTGGTGTATGTGCTTGACGCTCTGGACGCTTACAATAATCGATTGGTTAAGCGTATTGAGGTCAAAGGATTGGATGTCAAAAACCATAGCGGAACAAGCAGTTATCTCTTTTTGGAAAGTATCGTTATCTCACCGAAAAAACCTCCAATGGCTCGAATCGAAATGGAAATCCGATACAAGAGCGGCATCAAACGAGAAACGAGACTTGTCGGCTTTGATGACGACCTATTTGAAATTTCCAACCGTATGGAGCAGTATCGAGGCTACCGTGTCAGAGATGATATTAACCCAATAGAAAAATCCATTTCTTTCACAAACGACAAGGTTCTTCATGTAGGCGAGGTAGTTGGTGATAATACCGAAGCCAATCAGCGCCGTATTCAGATTAAAGAAACAATCCGTTCCCACTTTGAAAAGGAAAAGGAATTGTTTTCCCGCGGTATCAAGACGCTTTCCTTGTTCTTCATTGATAGGGTGGACAATTACCGCAAGTATGATGATGACGGCAACGAGATCAATTCGACCTTCGGTGAGATTTTCGAGGAGGAATACATGTCTGTTCTGAACGAATATCTCACGCTCTTTGACACGCCCTACGAGCAGTATCTTCGCGGCATTGACGTTCATCAGACACACGCGGGATATTTCAGCATTGACAAGAAAGGACGCAAAGTGGATAGTTCTCTCAAACGGGGAAGCGATGAAAGCGATGATATTTCAGCTTACAATCTGATTTTGAAAGACAAGGAACGGTTGCTTTCCTTCGAAAATCCCGTGCGTTTTATTTTCTCCCATTCCGCGCTGCGAGAAGGCTGGGACAACCCCAATGTATTCCAAATTTGCACTTTGAAACACGGAGGGAGTTCTTCTACACAGAAACGTCAGGAAGTTGGTCGCGGTTTGCGCCTTTGCGTGAACCAGAGCGGTGAAAGACAGGACGCGGTTCTACTCGGCAGTCAGGTTCAGCAAATCAATATGCTTACTGTTATTGCCTCGGAAGGCTATAAAGATTTTGTTGATGATTTGCAGAAAGGCATTCGTGAAGACCTTTACGACCGTCCTACCAAAGCCACGGCAGGCTACTTCATCGGCAAAACGATTGTCATCAATGGAACAGATGTCACTGTATCCGAAAAACAAGGCAAGGATATATACCGCTATCTCATCAAAAATGACTATATTGACGAGGACGATCATGTGACGGATAAATACCGTGCCGACCTCGCCAACGGCGTTCTTGCACCTGTACCGGAGAACTGTAAGGAAATTGCTGAAGGAGTCCATGCGCTTGTTCAGAGCATCTATGATGAACACGCTCTTGATGATATGATCAAAGATGGAAGTGACACAAAGATTCAGGAAAATGCGCTGAACGAAAACTTCTATAGGAAGGAGTTTCAGACACTCTGGAACTACATCAACCACAAGTATGCTTATAGAGTTGAGTTTAACAGCGAGGAACTGATCAGCAACGCTATCAGTTATCTTGATAATAATCTGTACGTTGCACGGCTTCAGTATACAGTAACTACGGGCGAACAGGAACAGGATTTGGATTCCGACCGATTGACAAGCGGAACGGGATTCTCAAGAGAAAAAAGTCGGACTTTCACACTTCCTCTTGCGGAGGGCAGTCAGGTTACCTATGACCTTGTCGGCAAGATAGCCGAAGGAACGAAACTGACCAGACGCTCTGTGGCGAGAATACTCAAAGGAATCAAACCTACGACATTTGCCATGTTCAGGAATAATCCGGAGGAGTTCATTTCAAAGGCAATAAAGCTTATTCTTGAGCAGAAAGCAACAATGATTGTAGCACAAATCGAATACAATCAGACCGAAGGGACATACGACGAAGCAATCTTTACAGTTGAAAAGAACTCTGACTTTGCACGGGCGTATCGCGCAAAGAAGAATGTGCAGGATTATGTCTTTGCCGACGGATATGCGAAGCACGGACAGAGTGTTGAACGGAGATTCGCAGAGGATTTGGACGCAGCGGAGGAAGTCTGCGTCTATGCAAAACTTCCGAAGGGATTCTCTATTCCGACACCGGTTGGAAACTATTCTCCAGACTGGGCAATCGCCTTTAATGCCGGAACGGTCAAACACATCTTTTTCATAGCCGAAACAAAAGGTACAATGGAATCCATGAACATAAGAAGGCTTGAAGATGCAAAAATTAAATGTGCTGAAAAGCTGTTCAGCTTGCTGTCCACAAAGGATGTAGTCTACCACAAGGTGGATAGCTATGAAAAGCTGCTGGAATTAATGGGAAGTATATAGGAGAATTATGAGTGAAATTAAAGTTACACCTGAAAGTTATAGAACATCGCAGATCAGTCCGATAGTATTAAAAGAATCAGAGCGGGTTCAGGTAGCAATAGGAGTTTCTTAAATCCCTTTTCCCTTATCGACAATCAAATTTCTGATTAATATATCTTGCAATGCGATCATAGTCACCATATATAAATTTCTCGTTGATTCCTAAAAAATCTAATTTCTGAAGAATCTCATCTTTATTTTCAACAACAATAACATAATCTGGCCAAACTCTTTGCTGCGACAAAATATGGGCATCGGATAACTCCTCATCAAAAGAAAGATATGCCTGATAAACAAATAATCCCTGCTGGTTCCTACCTCTTTCAAAAGAAAGATAAGGCGAATAAAGAAAATTCGGCATACAATTCAACCACCAAACCATTTCTTTGTTTATCAGAATACGACGTAGATATTCCTGAAGCATAAGAGTATATTCCAATACTTCGAAACAAGCCATTCCGTTTTTCCTTTCTATTTCCCTCAGAATATCAGAATGGTCAGTGATGAATTTATGCTTAATTTTCCATTTGTATTCTCCATTATTGTATTTGGGAAATCGATACTTTTTAGGTGTTATTGGCTGCATATCAACGAAATAGTATTTCCAGTCAGCGTTAAGCGTTTTGAAATAATAATAAAACGTTTCAGGATATCTCTTTTCAAAATCGACGAACTTTCCATATAGAGTTAAAACAATACCATCTTCACCTTGAATAAATCGCTTGAGGAAATTATCATCCTCTCGTGAATATAGAAGCTCCGTTATATCGATTAAGTCATTTCTCAAAAGATAAACAAAGCCCCTAGTTTTGTCAAAGCTTTCATTTTTACTTTGGAAGGGCTGACATGCAAAGAATAAAGCAACTAATGGCGATCTAGTAAAGTCAATTAGATTAGTTGGAATACCATAATGCTGAGCAAAGGCGAGAAAGTCTTTTCGTTCATCTTCTGTTAGGCGATGATATATTTCTCTCTTAAATTCATTTTTCATTTGAATAAAATGATGTTTTTTTCCTCGGAAAGCAGATGATATTGTATCCTCAAAATTTGTTGGTTCACCGCGGTAGATAAAATTTGTGAATTTTTCAGACGAAAATAATTCTATATAGTCTGATAAGCTTTTGACAACGATTTCTTTTGGTGAAGGCAAGTCCTTAATATGTCTTTTAGAGTATATCATAATACATCTCCGTATTCAGTATTTAACAATATTATATCATGATTTTGTGAATCAATCAACGGCACACCATATCCGGAAAATCTGTTCTTGAATCTAACTCTTTTGTTCTATGTTTATTGCTCCGACATCTATATGTCGATATTGGAATTGTTGGAGGATTATCTCGAGAGCAGCAAGAAATATTTGATTCGTTCAGAAACGAGCTTAGGTCAGTGCGTGTTATAGGATTTGATAAATTATTGAACCGAATCAATAGTCTGCCTACGCTGTTTGAACACTATTATACTCGTCAACAAAAATGACTGCCGAGCTTACGCAGCCTGATCTAATGTGAGATCGGGGAACTCATATGTATTATCACAGACTGGCTCCAATTTAT
>CADBZY010000020.1 GCA_902799245.1 uncultured Ruminococcus sp. | reverse complement strand
GAGGTTGACGCAGTATGAATTATAAGGTGATCGATAAAGAAACTTACTATAGAAAAGGCGTGTTCCGTCATTTCACAGAAGATTGTGCGTGTTCGACTTCCATGACAGCGAGGATTGATGTTACCGATCTTGTTCATCATTCCAAAGAGACCGGGACAAAGTTTTACATCAACTTTCTTTTTATCCTGTCAAAGGTTCTGAATTCCCGCGAGGATTACAGGATGGGGTATCTTAGGGAAACGGACGAACTGATCTGTTATGATGTGATCAATCCCATACAGTATATCTTTCATGATGATACAGAAACCTTCACGCTTGTCTATACAGAATACGATGAAGATTATGAGAAATTCTACGCAGCAGCTCTGCGTGATGCTGAAGAGGCAAAAAAGACCAGAGAATATGGTTTTGATATTATGAATCATCCCAACTGGTTTGATGCGTCATGTATACCGTGGCTGTCTTATGATGCCATGCATCTTGAACTGCCCGATGTTCATATGTTTTTTGCGCCTGTCATCAACTGGGGAAAATACAGGGAGGAAAACGGCAGACTTGTGATGCCTGTGACTGTCCGTCTAAATCATGCGATTGCTGATGGTTATCTGGTGGCAAATGTATTTAGGCTCTTGGAGCAGGAAATCACGTTATTTGTAAAGAGATGATTGAGAAAAAGGTATAGGAACTTGCCACAAGGCTCCCACACTGCCATCACCGGCGGTGGGGGGCCAAGAAAGAGAGATCATCATGGGAAAGGGAAGCTCCCAGAGAACACAAGCGTAATCATAAGTATTGTTTCGGTAATAATATTTTATTGTCTCATAATATTCTCCGAAATTCATCGGAAGCGCATTCGGTGGCACGCGCACTCCGCATTTTTTTGCTATGGCAGAAGCAATTGCTTTCATCGCCCCCTTAGCTGCCAACTCGATGGTGTCCGATAATCCTTCACGGAACATAGCTTTTAGCGCAGTCTTGGACTTCTGAGCAAGATCCAGGTCAGGGAGCGTTACCAATGTAAATCTGCCTTGATGGTATAAAAGTGTCCCATAGAGTTCATTGGACTGATTGATTACGATTTGAACATTTTCACAATCCAAATTATCACCTCCTATGTTCAAAAGAATCAACAAACGCGACTGGAACGCACTGACTTTTTGTCTTTTATGTTTATTGTAGCATATCAAACCAGCTTAGTCTTCTACAATTGGCGGAGTTATTTATTTTTTTTGCATACTATGGCTGCCCCTCCTTGTTATGGAAGGAGAATCCGATTATGTCATCAAAATCACGCCCGATCTGATGAACTCCAAAAAAACTAATGTGATAAACTGTGGTAAACTATTGACACATTAGACATTTTATGTATAATATAGCATATAATAATCGTCATACTTTTTACAATTGGCGGAATCCTGTCAGGATTTCATCTTTTATCCTTGTTTCTCACAGAAATAAAGAGAAAGTGAACGCCTAATGCATATTGCCAATTATCTTGAACCGGAAGCGACCGAAAAACTGATCCATGAGCTTTTCAACGCTGACAACATCCAGGATTATTTCACCGCTCACGAGAGAGAACTGAAGGTTTCCTCCTTTGCCGCGTACATTACGAACCTGTGTCGGCAGAGAAACATGACGGTTGCTTCGACGCTGGAAAACGCCGACATCAGATTCAGCTATGGCTATTTTCTGTTCAGCGGCAAGCGCAAACCGTCGCGCGATACGGTCTTGAAGCTGGCGATCGCCTTCGGGCTGAATCTGGAGGAAACACAGAAGCTGCTCAGCGCGGCGGGCTTCGGCGGCCTTTATCCCAAGATCAGACGGGACGCCGTGATCATCTACGCGATACAGCGAGGGTATACGCTCCCCCGGACACAGCAGGAGCTTGCCAACCAGCAAATGACGCCGCTGCCCGACCAGAATCACTGAACCTCTATCTATGTTGCGATGAAGCCGCACAAGATGGAACCTCATGGCGTTTTCACTGCTGCTCGTTTTTCCCCCTTTTCTGCATTCTTACGAAGACGCTATCACCTGATGCCTATCTGATGAAAGGAGACAATGAAGATGAACAAAAGAAGAGCGATGGGAGCATTCGTCACGCTGCTGTTGGCGCTGCTGCTGTCTTTGTCCGGCTGTGGGAGGGACGGGAAAGTCACCACCGTATCGGAGCCGGAAGCGGAGCCGTTTGTGTTCCGACCCCACGTGTATTCCCGCTTCCTTGAAGCGGAGTACAGCGAAGACTACCGGCAAGCCCTTTTCGCTCTGATCGACGCCTTGGAGGAGGGGGCGGACACGTTCCCCTGTCCCAGCCGGAAAATCTACAATTTCTGCATGGATGAGGCGGTGCAGAACCAGCTCTACCCGGTCGCCTGTATGCAGATCACCGGCAAAAGCAACGACGGATCGAAGCCCTATGAGGACGGCGTGGGGCATATCTATTACACCAAATCCAAAGAGGACTTCCTTGCGCGGCAAACCAACTTCCGCCGTGAGATAGAGTCCATCATGAACGCCTATATCAAGCCCGATTACAGCGACTATGAGAAATGTCTGGCGCTGTACGATTATATGGTGAGCAACTACTCGTATGATTATGACAATTCCGTCGATGCGGGGGAGGACGGTTCCTTCTGCGCCACGCTCAGGTACAAGAAGGGCATCTGCGTGGATTTCAGCGCCATGTATGCGTATCTGCTGATGCAATGCGGGGTGGACGCGATCTCGGTCTCCAATGACGGCGAGAACAGCCCCGGTTATCATTCGTGGACATTCGTGGCAATGGATGGAAAGGGGTATCACATTGACCCGACATGGGGATTGAAGACCGATCCGTCCGACGCCGCGTTTCTCCTTGATTATTTCATGATGACGGATGACGACCGCGCCGCCTCCGGGTATGCTGCCGACACGTTGGAAATCTATCTTCTGCATGTTTTTTACGCAAAGGACTACGACAAGTATGACTTTACCGCAGACGACAGCCGATACCGTTTGCCGGACGGCTCCTACTGCACCCGCTACGACACGGACCGGAAGGTTCTTTACTATACCAACAACACGATTGACGACAAAGAGCAAACCTTCCGGTATGAATAACCATTCAACCATGTTTGACGCACAGGAGAGTGATCCACCATGAAACCATCCAGAACGCGCAGCCTTCGCCTGATTTTCAATCTTTTCATTTTTTTGGGGACGCTGTACGCGTTTTACCTGATGTATTGCAGGAGCGAGGGAAATCTGCAGGCGAGGGGCTTCGAGGCTTTTAAATATTTCACCGTGCAGTCCAATGTGTTCGGCGGCGTGATGGCAGCCGTCTGGCTGACCTTCGCGGCGGCCGGCAGGAAACGCGGTAAAGACATTCCCCGCGCGGTTCATCTGCTGAAATTCGCGGCGGCGGTGTCGCTGGGGCTGACCTTTCTGACGGTCATGGTGTTTTTAGGGCGGATCTATGGCTACATCCCCCTGCTGAGAGGGGCGAATCTCTGGTTTCATCTGCTGGTGCCGCTGGCGGCCATGGCGGAATGCGTCCTCTTCAACAGGGAGAAGATAAGCATGAAAAACTGTGCCGCTTCTATGCTGCCAATGCTGCTATATGCATTGGTTTATCTCGTCTACAACCTTGTTATGGGCAGGAGTGATGACCCGTTCAGATTTGACTGGTATGGCTTCCTGCTCTGGGGATGGGGCGTGGGCGTGTTCATTTTCCTGATCATATGCGCCGGTACGTTCGGTATAAGCGCTTTGCTCAGGGCTCTGAATATTTGTATAAGCAAGAAAGCCGTAGATAATAACAATACATAAACAAAACATCCCGCACCGGAATGTCTATCATAGATGATTCCGGTGTGGGATGCTTTTTTAACGAAGAAAGAAATCATTATTTGACGAGGGCTTCGGTTATCTCCCCGATGTAGACAATGTGGTAATCCTTTGCGGGATAATTCGCTTCGTCGTGCTCGGGATACACAATTCCTTGCGGCTTAAGCTCGCCGACATAGATTTTTTTGCAGATCAGCACCGTGTCCGCTTCCTCAAAGCAGGGAGCCGCGTAGTCGTTCAGGAGCGTCAGTCCGGAACCCGTTATTTTATCCTCATCTCTTCCGCTGACCCTGCCGCAATAGACCAGCTGCTTGCGAAATTCTTCCGGAAGGAAACTGACGGAAAAGTATTCGTTTGCGTCGATCAATTCGCGGGTAAAGCGCTGGGGGCGGATATAACAGGTGACGACGTTCTTATTCCAGAGCACACCGGCACCGCCCCAGCTGGCGGTCATGGTGTTGGCTTTGTTGCTGTCCCCCGCGGTGACAAGCATCCATTTGTCGCCTATTGCGGAGAATGGATTGAAGTTGAGCTGTTTCGGATCAATTTTGTTGAACATTTTTCATATCTCCTTTTTCAGTAAAGTGAAAGTTTTTTGCAATCTTCCAATATATATTCAGCGAGCAAGCGCTCTTTGACTGTTTGATGTTAATTTTATTCTCTTAACGGGTGAATACGAACGTTAAAAACGCTCCGCTGCCCGCGGGATTGCCCTGCACGGCGGCGAAGCGCTTGGTGTTCATTAATAATAGTTGTAGTTGGAGGGAATGGAAAGGTTGCTGAAATCGCGTGTTGCGGATCCAAACTTGTCAAACGCCGACTGATTGAAGCTCACGTTTTTGTCGTTCTCTGCTTTGGAGATGAGATCCTTTGTGAAGTCACTGAACTTATAGCGGAGCAAAAGAGTATCCCTGGAGTTCTTAAGTCCCGCGTCATCATAGTCGATCTTCTGCTTCTGAAGCAGAACGATGGCGGAATCAGTTTCCAAGAAGGTCATCTCGCCAGCCTTAAGATCCATGATTTTTTTGCCTTCCTCGTCAGAAACGTCCCAAGCTGTGGTGTATTTGGTGGAGCCGCTC
Source organism: uncultured Ruminococcus sp. (assembly GCA_902799245.1). GTDB lineage: Bacteria > Bacillota > Clostridia > Oscillospirales > Acutalibacteraceae > RUG762. Next base: position 30,811 of record CADBZY010000020.1, on the reverse strand, counting down.
TTGTAGCTTGTTGCGTTTTTCTCAAAATCCTTGCACTTGTCGGAAAATTTGAGCTTGCCGCTTTCAACCTGCTTCTTGATTTTTTCGTACTGCTTCTTGATTTTGGCCTTATCTGTGTCACTCATGGCAGAACCGTCTTCGTTGAGAAAGTACTGCTGAATATAGCTGATGGTAGCGTAGTTGTCCTTGATATACTGCTTAAGCTCCTTGTCAGATACCGGATTGGTGCCGTCCTTGCCGTATATCGCGTTGAAAAGATTGTTCTGGAGAGTGAGATTCTTGAAATATTCGGTGATGGAGCTTTGGGCAACGCCGTTCTTTTCGTAGACTTCTTTGTCCGTGTCGTACTGCTCCTTGGCGCTGGACTCGGCAGAGGTTACTTCCTGCTCGGTCAGCTCAATCTTCATTTCCTTGGCCAGAATGAGCGCTCCAGCGTAAGCCTTTACTGACTTGACAGCTTCGGAATCGAGATACTCCGTCGCCTTCTTGTCGGAGTCAGACACATTGAGCGTCTGCTTTTCAAGAGCGGTGGATGTGGTAAGCATTCCGCTCTGCGCGTAAGTGCGGAAGTTGGCCGCCTGTGTGTAGATGTACATGCCTATCGGGACGGTTTCATCCTTGCTAACCTTTGCAGCCCAGCTTAAGTCGCTGCCGCATGATGAAAGAGAAAGTGCAAGTGAAACTGCGGCAACAAAAGCGGCAGCCTTTTTCATTATCTTCATGGAAATATCAAACCCTTCGTTAGACTGTAATTTGTGTGATATGCAATCAACTGCACATCCATGAGGAATATCAAGGGTATTCCTTTGCAACAGCACTAATTATACACCTCTTTTTTCTTTTTGTCTACAGCTTTTGGCGAATATTCATGTTATATTTAAATATTGTTATTATTTTAACGTATATTAATGTTTTTTTGAAAAAAATCTCTTGACATTTGACTGAAAATAATTTATAGTATTATTTAGCGCTGATTGTAAATGAGGCAAAAGCGGCGCGGTTTGATTCGCGTCGGCAATTAACGGATTCACCCCTCCGGGGGCGGCTATTATAGGAGGTGCATTTGCATGGCAAAGTGTGATTTCTGCGGCAAGGAGATTTCCTTCGGCATCAAGGTCTCCCATTCACACAGGAGAAGCAACAGAACATGGAAGCCCAACGTCAGACGCGTTAAGGCTATCGTCAACGGAACTCCCAAGAGAGTTCACGCATGTACCCGCTGCCTTCGTTCAGGCAAGGTTACAAGAGCTGTCTGATTGTATTTATCTTTCACATTATACCCACTGTACAGTGCATGACTCCATTGCGGTACGGTGGGTGTTTTGTTGTATGCATGAAGGTGCATGACCGTGAAAAGGAAGGAGATCATTATGGCCGGAAGTCAGAAGCAGAAATTCCTCGCGCTGCTTAAGATTCTTTACGAGCAGACCGACGAAAATCATCCGCTCAGCGCACCGCAGCTGATTGAACTGCTGGCGGAACAGGGCATTTCCTGTGAGCGCAAGGCAATTTACCGCGATGTAGAATCGCTTTGCAGCTTCGGCTTTGACATCATGCAGTCCACATGCCCTCCCGGCTATTTCTGGGGCAGCAGACTGTTTGAAATGCCCGAGCTGAGAATGCTGGTGGACACCATAAAATCTTCCGAATTTATCACAGAAAAGAAAACCGGCGAAATGATAGATAAGCTGAAAACCCTTACCAGCCGTTACCAGGCAAGGGAGCTTGATTTTCTCAAAGACATAGCCGGACGCCCGAAGAACCGCAATGAAGGCATTTTTTACACCATTGACAGCCTGCATTATGCCATTCAGAATAAGCGGAAGGTGCATTTTTCCTATTACCGCCATGCCATTCGCAACGGCAGGATCGTCTTTCAAAAGGCGCATGAATTTGTTGTCAGTCCTTACTCGCTCATCTGGGAGGACGGCAAGTATTATCTCGTGGCAAATTACGGCAAATACGACGATTTCTCGCATTACCGTCTCGATCGAATGAAGCAGGTGGAGGTTCTTCTGGAGCCGAGCCGTCCGCTCAGTCAGTTCAGCCGTTACGACGAGGTCTTTGATGAAAACGACTATATCAGCGGTGTTTTCGGAATGTACGCGGGAAGTTATGAAGATTTTGTCTATCTGCGGTGCAGTTCCGACTGTCTGGAGCATCTGATTGACCGCTTCGGACAGGATATGATCTGCGAGTCGTATGACAATCATTATTTCACCGTACGAATCAAGGCAGCCATCAATGACGGGCTGGTGAGCTGGATACTGGCCCAGCGCGGCAGCGTGAATGTGATGTACCCGCCAGAACTCGTTGACAGAGTCAAAAGTACGCTTTGCGGTATGCTGTCGCAGTATGATTCCATTTAATTTTTTTTATGTTATGATTTATTTAGAAATAAAATACCCGTCCGACAACGGATTATCACCAGTCGGACGGGTATATTTTTGCTTTGAAGTTGCTGCATCCTTTATTCTTTGCCGTTGATGAGTGGAGTCAGTTTTTTGTATACGGCGATGGTGATCACCGCGCTGACCATTCCCTTGATGAAGGTAAACGGCATGTTGAAAACCAGCAGGCACTGCCACAGATTCTTGACCGAGGGATTAATAGCCTGATACATGCCGATAATAGCGTCCATCGGCATGAAGGCGGTATAGATGGGATAGACCACATAATAATTGCTGAATACGCTGAGAATCGCCATCATGGCCGCTCCGACAATGCTGCCGATCACGGCTCCGCTGAATTTCGGGCGAAGTTTGTAGATGGTTCCGGCCGGCACCACAAAGAACACTCCGAGCATGAAATTGCTCAGTTCACCGACGCCGCCTGTCGTGGTGGTGAATACATTGACCAGATTCTTGACCAGACAGACCACGGCCCCGTAGACCGGTCCCATCGAGAACGCCGCAATCAGGGCGGGCAGCTCGGAAAGATCCATCTTGATGAAGGAAGGCATGAGAGGCACGTTGAAACTGAAGAACATCAGCACGGACGACAGCGCGGAGAGAATGGCCGTCATCACCATTCTTCGTGTGTGGTTGACGCGCTTTTCTGCTGGGTTTTCGATTTTCTTTGTCTGTTTCATAAGAAAACAACACCTTTCTTTTGTCGGACTGTCAGTAGAAGTTTCAAAAAGAAAAGCCCCACGACTTCGGTTGAAATCGCAGGGCGTAACATATGCAGGTGTTGGCTTGCCGGAAACGATACGCAATAGCGGCAGCGCTGCTTGCACACATCTTCTTTCATCCGGACTTCTGCGATGGCTATTTCTTTGAAAGAAAACACACAACGCATTTACCGTCGGTTTCGGAATCGCACCGAATCAGCTTTCGCGCGCGGACTAACACGTTTTATCTTGCGACAAAGCATATATTACCGCCGGTGAGGATTTTCACCTCGCCCTGAAGACAGTTCAATCTTAAATTTTTCAATACTATTGTATTCCTTTATTCCGCATTTGTCAACAGGCAATTTATTTATTTTTTCGTGCCGCGGTTGTCCTCGGTTATCTCGAATACCTCGCCGGTGGAATAGGCCGGCTTGCTGTGAGCCGGCTGTTCCGTCAGAACGGCAGGCATATCGGGAATCATTTTGTGCTCGGCCGGCTTGGGTTGTGTGGGCTGCGGCTTGGGCTGCACTGGCTGTTGCTTCTGCTGAACGGGCTGCGGCTTTTGCTGTGCGGGCTGCGGCTTCTGCTGCACGGACTGCGGCTTCTGCTGCACCGGCTGAGGCTTTTGCTGCACGGGTTGCTGCTTCTGCTGCACCGGCTGAGGCTTTTGCTGCACGGGTTGCTGCTTCTGCTGCACCGGCTGAGGCTTTTGCTGTACGGGTTCTGGAATTGGCTCTACCGGCTGCGGAACTGGCTGTACGGGTTCTGGAATTGGCTCTACCGGCTGCGGAACTGGCTGTACGGGTTCCGGAATTGGCTCTATCGGCTGCGCAATTGGTTCCACCGGCTGTGAAACTGCCCGTGACGATTGTACAATTGGCCGCTCGGTCTGAGCCGTGGCAGGTTCCACGACTTCCGACTCGTTCATCTCGTCGATATGCTTGCTCAAAACGGGTACAAATTCTTTGAGCAGCGGATATACCAGCTTTTTGCGCAAATACCAGAGCACCAGAAGTATTATTCCAAGGAGGGAGAGAGTAATTCCGAGAGGAAGTCCCGCAGTGTGGTAATTCATTTCGACCGTGTGCTCGCCGGGTGTGAGATAAACGCCAAGCAGAGCATCCCCGATGGGAATGATCTCAGCGCGTTTGCCGTCCACCTTGACCGACCAGCCTTCGCTGTAGGGGATGGACGTGAACATGACACAGTTGTCGGAAGCGGAGATTGTACCCTTGAAATGTCCGTCGCTGTGTTCGGTGATGTTCCACTGATTCTCGCCCATGGCTGCAATAGCGGCGTTCAGAGCGTCGTTGTCCATTTCGGCGATGAAGATATTTCCGCTGCATGTGGAAGAGGATTCAACGGTGACGCGAACCTCTGTTCCCTCGGCAAGTCGGCCCATGTCGATGATATAAGGTTCATAGGGTGTAACGTTCCAGTTGGAACTGCCCACCTGTACATTAATGCTTGAAGCGGCGCGGCAGTCCACATAGACGTAGCACTGCGCCTTCTTCTGGATCGTGTGCAGAGCGGTGAAGGAACCGTCATCCCCTTCGGAATCGGCAAAGAAATAGGAACCGGTAATCTCGACCTTCATTGCGTTCTGTGATTCCACTTTCGGATCGAGCATTTTATATACCGGTGTTCCGTTCACGGCGTATGCCACGAATCTGTTCTGTACCTCAAAAGGATTTTCGTACTTTTCGGTGTTGTTGGTAGTCCAGTAGACAATATCGTTATCGACTGTAAATCCGCGCGACAGGGCAAGGGTGTTTTCATAGATATATCTGTAGCTCCCTGAACTGTCAGCGATCTGGTCAACGTAACTCAGTTGGGCGTGATTTCTCAGCTCGTGATTGAACACCACGTATTTTAAATTCAGCACTGAATCGACCAGCGGTACATAACTGTTGTAGATATAGCTGTTGACGCCGTTGATGGCAAATCCTAACTTGCCCATGAGTGTGGTGGTTGCCTTGGGATTACTGGAGGCAAACACCGTAAGACCGGAATAACCGTATAGGGCGTTGTCGTTGCAGGTCTTGCGTGGAAGCAGCTCCATTCGGCTGCCGTCCGTGTTGTATTTTGCCGTGCGTTTGACGGCCGCCTTGTTGATGTCGTAATCCTCCACAAAGGCTGCGCGGTCGGTGAATACTTCGTTGTCGTTGAGCTGATGAATCATCTCGACGGAATTCGCCGAAACCTCCAAGAAGCAGAGGGCAAGAGCGACGGTCATGGCCGTGCCCTTCGCCGCGTACCTACCGACGGGGAAGGCCCCGAATACCACCGCGTAGATTCCCGCAAGAGCGAGGCTGTACCAGATCATTTGATAATTGGAGTTGCCGCCGAATTTCTGCTCCACAATGATCATGGCGGCGACAAGGGCGAACGCCCGGAACATTTCCTCGCGGCTGATCTTCTCGATTTTGTCGAGCGCCTGAATGCCTATTGCCAACATGGTGAAGCATACAAGGAAGGAATTGCGGTAGGGGAGATCATTGGGAAAGTGGAATCCGTGGAAGGCGAAATTTGTCCAGTTGTTTGCCATCAGCAGAACCAGAATTCCCAGCAGACCGCCGAAGCTGACGCGGGTTCTCAGTCTGATCTTGCGGCAGGTGAGGAATATCGCGATCAGCAGCACGGCAAGCACCGAACAAAAGACATTCGGCAGATTGTCGCCGCGTTCGGTGGGCGTATTGCCGTAGAGCGTGCGGGAGAAAATATCCCAGAAGTCGAAATTGCTCGTTACGGCGCGGGCAAATTTATCCTCCGCGCCGGAGGTTTCGCGCAAAGACATGGCGGTGGGAATGAGAATCCACATGGAGAGCATTCCGCCGACAGCCGACGTCCATACAAAGCGGACGAAGTTCTTGCCGTAAGCAACCGCCTTTTTGTCAGGCGAAAGACCGGCATAGCGGGAGTTGTTCTCAAAGGTGCGCATGATATACCACAGCACAAGGAATATGCAGATCATGTATCCGATGTAGTAATTGGTGGTGACGGCTATTCCGAGCGTGATGCAGTAAAGCAGGGGACTTTCCCCCTTCATGACCTTCTCCAGCCCGAAGACAATGAGCGGCAGCAGCACGAGGCAGTCCAGCCACATGACGTCCCACGAATAGGCGATAAAGTAGGCGTTTAGGGCATACGCCACCGAGAGGGCGACGGTACCGTAATCATCCTTTTTGAATACCCCGCGGCAGAAAATCGCGAAGGTTGCTCCGGCAGATGTGATCTTTAGCACTTCAATGAGCGCGATTGCCTCGGTGAGATTGTCCCTGGGGAAAATCACGGCGAAAATGTTAAGCGGGCTGCACAGGTAATAGGCGATCAGCGGAAGAAAACCGCTGCCCATGCCGACGCTGTCGGAGTAGGTCATCGAGCCGAAGGAAAGCGCTTTTTCCCGCATGAGCGAGAAGAAAGCGGAATACTGATGATGCATATCGATGATCATGACCGATTCGTCCCCGAAGGGATAGACGCCGAGAGCGGTATAGCAGATGGCTATTCCGCAGAAGGAGAGCAGCGCGGACATCCAGATATAGTAATGTTTTATACCCGGCCTGTCCCCGCCGAACATGGCGTTGCACACGATCAGAGCGAGAATTCCCGCTGCGATAGCGGAAATCAGGCTGAACCACGCGGAGCCTCCGCTGGCGGTGCAGGAAACATAGGTGATCAGCATGATCAGGAAGAACGACAGAATGTATTTGAGCACCGAAACAAGCGTCTCCATTCCGCTCTGTCGCTCCTGGAAAATGTTGGGCGATTTAGGTTCCATAATTTGTTCCTTTCCACAGAAAATAGGTATTAAATCTATTATATCACACAGTAAATCATTTTACAAGCCGGAGGGGGAAATTTTATAGAACTGTTTATAAATATGAATACATCACGTTTTTTTCTCACTTGCATATTCTGTAAGCAGGAAAAGGCGGTGTCATTATGAAGAATTCGGAGTGCGCGCTCTGCGACCTGCAAGACGGCGAATGCGGCAGGGTAGTATTATTAGGCGAATGCGGCAATCTCAGACAGCGACTGCTGGATTTGGGCTTTGTGGAGGGGGCGCGGGTAAAGCGGCTCTTTTCCGCGCCTTCGGGCAACCCTGCCGCCTACCTGATCAGGGACGCCGTGATCGCTCTCAGGGCCTCCGACGCCGCCGGAATTACGGTGATGAAATATGTTTCTTTTCAATCAGTTACCAAACGGCAAACAAAGCAGGAAGAAGACCACAGCTGATCCAGACGGAGCTGTTATTGCCCTTGCAGGAAATCCCAACGTCGGAAAGAGCACGGTATTCAACCGACTGACAGGGCTTCATCAGCACACCGGCAACTGGGCGGGCAAGACGGTATCGACAGCCGAAGGCGTTTTCCTTTACGGCGGTGAATGCTTTCGTGTGGTCGATATTCCGGGAATGTATTCCTACTCTCCGCACTCCGCCGAGGAACGCGCCGCGGTGGAATTCCTTCGCTCCGGCAGAGCCGATGCGGTCATAGTGGTATGTGACGCTGGCTGTCTGGCGAGGGGAATCGGCTTTGTGCTGGAAACAGCCGAACTGACGGATAATATCATTGTCTGCGTCAACCTCACCGACGAAGCGGAAAGCAGGGGCATTCACGTCGACACCCGAAGACTTTCGCAAATGCTGGGAATGCCTGTGGTTTCCGCTTCGGCGGCTCACGGAAATGGAATGAAGGAACTTGCGCAGTGTGCGGCAAGGGTATGCGCCGACGTAAAAAGCGGGGCAAGGCACAACGGATTTACGGTGAAATATCCGGCTCCCATCGAGGAAAAGCTGAAAATCATCGAATCGGCGCTGACGGAGGAACAAAGCCAATGCCAGACAGGAAAAAATCCCCGTTATCTTGCGCTGCATTGGCTACTGGACGACAGCCATTCACGCTTGACAAAAAACGGTGACAGCGCGGGAGTCTGCCCCCGCGAGTGGGACGCTATTAAGAAAATCGTCCGAAAATGTCGCGAGGAGCTTGCGGAGAAGGGTCTTGATTATGAAAAAATCGCCGCCTCGGTTGCCTCCCGCAGAATACTTACCGCCGACGCGATCTGCGAGCAGTGCTTGATAAAAGACGACGGTCAGACATCCCGTTCTGAACTTGACCGCAGGCTCGACAGAATCTTTACCGGACGGGTCAGCGGCAGAATCTGTATGCTGCTTCTGCTTTGCGTTGTGTTCTGGCTTACGATAACGGGCGCGAATTACCCGTCCGAATGGCTTTCCCGCTTGTTCGGCGGCTTTGAGGAAACACTGCGAAGCTGGCTTGCATTCTGCGGTATTCCGGCTTTTTTCAAAAACATGCTTGTGGACGGTGTTTACCGCGTGCTGACACGCATTATTGCGGTCATGCTGCCGCCGATGGCGATATTCTTTCCGCTCTTTACGCTGCTGGAGGATGCGGGGTATCTGCCGCGTGCGGCGTTCAATCTTGACAATTGCCTTCGCCGCTGCGGAGCCTGCGGCAAACAGGCGCTGACCTCCTGCATGGGCTTCGGCTGCAATGCTGTCGGCGTGACCGGATGCCGGATTATCGATTCCCCGCGCGAGAGAATCATGGCGATGGTGACAAACAGCTTTATCCCCTGCAACGGGCGTTTTCCAATGCTGATTGCGCTGATCTCCATGTTTTTTCTCGGAAGCGTCCATCCGCCGTTGGATTCCATTCTCGGAGCCGTCCTTCTTACCGGGCTGATCTGTGTGGGACTGGCGGCTTCCTTCGGCGTGTCGAAGCTGCTTTCGGTGACGCTGCTGAAGGGAACTCCCTCCTCCTTCGCTCTCGAGCTGCCGCCCTACCGCAAGCCGAGAGTTGGCAGCGTGATTTTGCGCTCGGTGCTTGACCGCACTGTTTTTGTGCTGGGACGGGCGGCAGCGGTCGCCGCTCCCGCCGGAGCGGTGATATGGATAATGGCAAATGTGCATGTCGGCGGGGATTCGGTATTGTCTGTGATCTGTCAATTTCTTGATCCTTTTGGGCATTTTTTGGGCATGGACGGCGTGATTCTCACCGCGTTTCTGCTGGGGTTCCCCGCGAATGAAACAGTTATTCCCCTCATGATCATGGCGTATATGGCGCAGGGCAGCATGTCCGGCATAGATGACATTTCGGCGATTCACGCGCTTTTTGCAAGCAACGGCTGGACCGCTTCAACCGCCGTTTGCACCATGCTCTTCACGCTGATGCACTGGCCATGCGCGACAACCTGCCTTACGGTTTACAAGGAAACCAGGAGCGTGAAATGGACGGTACTCTCGGTGATCATTCCCACTTTCACAGGCTGTGCCGTATGCGCGGCTGCAGCGGCATTAATGCGCTTTTTCTGAGGATTTTCCGAGTCTTTTCCCAAAGATTTTCTGACATGCCGGCGGAACAACAAAAAATCTGAAAAAAACACTTGACAAACCGGATTGCGTTTGCTATAATAATCAGGCAATCGCGATTCGGGTATGCGGAATTAGCTCATCTGGTAGAGCGCCACCTTGCCAAGGTGGAGGTAGCGAGTTCGAGCCTCGTATTCCGCTCCATTGCAAGCGCCACAATCTGTTGTGGCGCTTTTTGTTTTATATAGCGAATTATCAGATATTGACCATTATGGAGTGAATTGCACAATGTTTAAGCCCATTGAAACCGAAAGGCTGATTATCAGAAAATTCCGACCCGACGATTTCACCGAGCTTTATGAATATCTGTCGGACAGCAACGTCGTCAGGTACGAGCCTTATGAGCCTTACACATGGGAGCAGACCAAGCGGGAGGCGGAGTTCCGCTCGAATTCAGAGGAATATTTTGCCGTCACGATGAAGGGCGATGGCAGGCTGATCGGCAATCTCTATCTCGGCAAACGGGATTTTGACACCTATGAACTGGGATATGTCTTTAACCGAGAATGGCAGATGTGCGGCTATGCTTCCGAATCGGCGGAGGCGCTGCTGCGTTATGCCTTCGGCACGCTCAAAGCCCACCGCGTCGTCGCCAAATGCAATGCCCTCAACTACCGCTCCTACAAGTTGATGGAGCGTCTCGGAATGCGGCGGGAGGCGGAGTTGAAAAAGAATGTATATTTTAAAAGGGATTCCTCCGGAAATCCCATCTGGCAGGACACGCTTCAATATGCTATACTGTTGGAGGAGTGGAAGCAAAAGTATGAATAAAAAAGAACTCGCGGCGCAGACCGTGGCGGAGCTGAAAATAATCTATCCTGACGCGATTTGTTCGCTCACCTACAAAGATCCGATTCAACTGCTGATTGCCGTGCGGCTGTCGGCGCAGTGCACCGACGCGAGGGTGAATATGGTAACGCCGGTTCTGTTTGAAAAATACCCGACGCTCGATGCCCTTTGTGAAGCCTCAGCGGAGGACATCGGAGAAATCATAAAGCCCTGCGGCCTTTTCAATACGAAGGCGAAGGACATCAGAAATCTTTCCCTGATTCTGCGTGACGAATACGGCGGCAGAGTACCTGACAGCATGGAGCAGCTGCTGAAACTGCCGGGTGTGGGACGCAAGACGGCAAACCTCATATTAGGCGACGTCTACGGCAAGCCTGCGATAGTTGCCGATACCCATTGCATCCGCATTTCAGGAAGAATCGGCCTGACCGACGGCACGAAGGACCCCGTCAAGGTGGAAAAACAGCTTCGTGAATGTGTGGAACCGAGCGAGGGAAACAACCTCTGTCACCGGTTTGTGCTGTTCGGTCGGGAAACCTGCACCGCGCGTTCGCCGAAATGCGGGAACTGTCCGCTGAATGATTTTTGCTTAAACAGCTTAAATAATGAACAAAAACAACAATAAAAGCCAATTCCAAATGTCAATAAGGCTGATAATCTTTTTGACATAAAAAATCCATTGAATTTAGCGGGGAGATGGTTTATTATGATAACAGGAAAGATTCATTCCACAGAATCATTCGGTTCTGTTGACGGCCCGGGCGTGAGATTTGTTATCTTTTTGCAGGGGTGTCGGCTGCGCTGCCGGTACTGCCACAATCCCGACACATGGAGCATGGACGGCTGCGAGGAATTGACCGCCGCACAGCTTCTGGACAGCGCCGAGCGTTACTGCGGCTACTGGGGGAAAGAGGGCGGCATTACCGTGAGCGGCGGAGAACCGCTGCTTCAGATCGACTTCCTGCTTGACCTTTTCCGCAATGCTAAACTGCGCGGGATCAACACCTGCATCGACACGGCGGGACAGCCCTTCACGCGGGAGCCGCATTTCCTGTCGAAATTTAGCGAGCTTTGCAGGCTCACGGATTTATTCATCGTTGACATCAAGCACATCGACCCGCAGCGTCACATTTCCCTGACGGGCAAGGACAACGCCAACATCCTCGACATGCTGCGGTATCTCTCCGACAGCGGCAGACCCGTCTGGATCCGGCATGTGCTGGTTCCGGGGCTGACCGACGACGACGAAATGCTTCGGCGCACGGGCGAATTCATTTCCTCCCTGAAAAATGTGCAGCGGGTGGAAGTGTTGCCCTATCATTCCTTCGGGGCGTACAAGTGGCAGGCGCTGGGAATTCCCTATTCACTGGCGGAAACGCTGCCGCCGACGAAGGAGAGAGTCGAGAACGCGCAAAGGCTGCTGGGCTGCGGAAATAACAAAGAAGCATAGCGCAGCGCATAACTATCGAGCGAACGCGAGCGTGGGAGTCCAGGGGGAACTTGTTCCTCCTGGCGGGTGCAGGGCAGCGCCCTGCTGGGGCGGTGGGGCAAAGCCCCACGAGCGAGGCAACGCCGAGCGAGCAAGATGCACTTGGACACGCAACAGGCTATGGCGAATACCGATAAAGGAATCATTTATTATTTTTTGAAAGGAAAATGAGAGATGAGCAACGCATGGAGAAGCTTTAAAGGCAGAAACTGGAGAGAGGACGTAAACGTCAGAGAGTTTATTCAGTCGAATTATACTCCCTACGACGGGGACGAGAGCTTTCTCGAAGGTCCCACCGAAGCGACGGACAAGCTCTGGGGAAGATTGCAGGAGCTTCAGAAGGAGGAACGCGCCAAGGGCGGCGTGATGGAATGTGAAACCGAAGTGGTTTCCCGCATGAACGCCTACGGTCCCGGCTACATCGACGAATCACTCAAAGACCTTGAAAAAATCGTCGGATTGCAGACCGACAAGCCGCTCAAAAGAGCCTTCATGCCCTACGGCGGCATCAAAATGGCGGAACAGGCGGCGGCGACCTACGGCTACACCGTCAACCCCGAACTGGTAAAAATATTCACTCAGTACCACAAGACCCACAATCAGGCAGTGTTCGACGCCTACACTCCCGAAATGAAGCGCGCGCGTCACAGCCACATCATCACCGGACTTCCCGATACCTACGGCAGAGGAAGAATCGTCGGCGATTACAGGCGCGTCGCGCTCTACGGCATTGATTTTCTCATTGCCCAGAAGGAAAACGATCTCGCCCACTGCGGCGGCGGCAACATGATCGACAAATTCATCCGTCTGCGCGAGGAAATCGCCGAGCAGCTCCGCGCCCTCAGAGGTATGAAGAAGATGGCGCGTCTGTACGGATTTGATATTTCACGTCCTGCCGAGAACGCGCAGGAGGCGGTGCAGTGGGTCTATTTCGGCTACCTTGCCGCCATCAAGACCCAGAACGGCGCGGCTATGAGTGTGGGAAGAATTTCTACCTTCCTCGATATTTATATCAAGCGCGACCTCGACGAGGGAACGCTCACCGAGAAGGAAGCGCAGGAATTGATTGACCACATGGTAATGAAATTCCGTATGGTCAAATTTGCCCGTATTCCGTCCTACAACGCCCTTTTCTCCGGCGACCCTGTATGGGCGACCCTTGAAATGGCAGGCATCGGTGTGGACGGTCGGCACATGGTGACAAAGACAGACTTCCGTTTCCTGCACACGCTGGAAAACATGGGTCCCTCTCCCGAACCGAATCTCACGGTGCTTTATTCTTCAAGGCTCCCCGAAAACTTCAAGAAGTACGCCGCGAAGATTTCCATCAATACTTCCTCCATTCAGTATGAAAACGACTGTGTCATGCGTCCGGTATGGGGCGACGATTACAGCATTTGCTGCTGTGTTTCCGCCACCCAGACCGGCAAGGAAATGCAGTTCTTCGGCGCAAGGGCAAACCTCGCCAAGTGCCTGCTCTACGCCCTCAACGGCGGCGTGGACGCCGGTTCCCGCGAACAGGTCGGACCGCAGACCCTTCCAGTCACGGGCGACGTGCTGGATTACGACGAGGTCATCGCGAAATTTGACGCGATGATGGACTGGCTGGTCGAGCTGTATGTCAATACCCTCAATCTGATTCACTACATGCACGACAAATATTATTACGAAGCGGCGGAAATGGCGCTGATCGACACCGACGTGCGCCGCACCTTCGCCACAGGAATTGCCGGCTTCTCGCATGTGGTCGATTCACTCTGCGCCATTAAATACGCCAAGGTCAAGCCCATCAGGGACGAGGAAGGGCTGATCGTCGATTACGAAATAGAGGGCGATTTCCCCAAGTACGGCAACGACGACGACCGCGCCGATGAAATTGCGGTCTGGCTGCTGAAAACCTTCATGAACAAGGTCAAGGGCTGCCACACCTACCGTGATTCGGAGCCGACTACATCGATTCTGACTATCACCTCCAACGTGGTTTACGGCAAGGCGACCGGCGCGACTCCCGACGGTCGCAAGGCGTTTACGCCCTTTGCTCCCGGCGCCAATCCCGCCTACGGCGCGGAAAAGAACGGTCTGCTTGCCTCGCTCAATTCCGTTGCCAAGCTCCCCTATGAATACGCGCTTGACGGCATTTCCAACACGCAGACCATCAGTCCCGACGCGCTCGGACACACTGAGAGCGAGAGGATCAACAACCTCTGGCATGTGCTGGATGGCTACTTTGACAAGGGCGCTCACCACCTCAACGTCAACGTATTCGGCATAGACAAGCTCAAGGACTGCATGGAGCACCCCGAAAAGCCGGAGTACGCCAACTTTACAATACGTGTTTCGGGCTACGCGGTCAAATTCATTGACCTCACCCGTGAGCAGCAGCTTGACGTCATTGCGCGTTCGGCTCACGAGAGAATGTAATGCTTTTTGATATTCAAAAAGTTAAGAAAAATAGGTAAAGAAACAGCCGACAGCAGCATTTCAGAAAGAAATGAAACTGTCGGCTGAATTATTATACATTATTGCTCGAAATAAAATCCGTCCTTTACACTGCCGCAGAGGATCAATGTAGTTTCCGCTCCGTCCTCGGAAGGAACGCGGAAGCCGTCTGTTACCGTGAAGTTTTTGCCGTCCGGCATTTCAATTCCAAATTCAATGGTGACATTCTTTCCACTGCCGAGGTCGCCGTGTTCAAAGAAGATGTTGAAGGTTTCCCCTCTCTTGACGGGGCTGTTGTCGGCGTTGCTTGCGCCGCCGCTGCTGATGAGGTTTCCGTCTGAATAAATCGAGTAGCTGATCGCCTGAATTTCAATCTCGGTGAAATTCACCAGATTCAGCGTGACGTTTCTGCTTTCCAGCAGTTCCGGTTCGTAGCCCATGGCGTAGGTGTCCAGTCCGGTCTTGCTTAGCAGGTCGCCGAGAATACGGGCGCTTTTGCCGCAGTCCTTGATGTTCCTGCCGAAGAATGCCGTCGCTTCCTCCGCGGTCACGGTTTTGGTGAAGCTCTCGCCGTCGACGGTGTAGGAATATTCCACCTCGTCGAGGTTGCCGATGAGTCCCAGAAGGACATAGGCAAAGCGCTCCATGTCGTCTTCGGGGACGGCTTTTTCATTCTCTGGCACTTTCTTTTCAAATATGATCTTCCACACATACGGCTTCTCGGAGGTCTGCAATTCATTGGTGAATGTGCCGAGATAACGGCTCATGCTGAGCGCTTCGGCGGTGCGCATATTGTCGGGCATGGAACCCATGAAGTCGTGGCGCGTCTGGAAGACCTGCGACGTGAAGAAGGACACCGGCGCGCCGTCGTCCCAGATGATCTGTCCGTTCAGCACAATGCGGCGGACTTTTTCGTTTGCGGTGAAGTGCTCGCGCAGGTCGCCGCGGTGCAGGAAGCTCGATACCACAGCCCTGGCGCGGACGGTGACAACGCCGTTGTCCTCCTCAAAGGTAAGACCGGAAATGGCGTGGATGCTGTCGATCGGCACGGCGGTCAGCGTGATGTCGCTGTCGCTCACCTCCACACGGGTGGCGATCATGCCGCTGTAATTGGCTTCGCCGATAACGAACGCTTTCAGCAGCAGGATGACGAACGCAAGGGCAAAGGCGCCCGCTATGCTGCCGATGATGATTTTGAGATTGCGCTTTTTGTTCTTTTTGAGGAAGTCGATTTCCTTTGTCTGTTTTTCCTCGAATGCGGAAGGCTCCACTTCCGGCGTGCGCATGGTGTTGAGAATGTCGGAACACGTTGCGCAGCCCGCGATGTGTTCCTCGATGAGTTGATTGGTGGTGTCGCTTGTCAGTTTGTCGATGTAGGAAGGAAATAAGTCCCTCACTGTATCGCATGGTATTTTGTTGTTATTCATAGTGATGTTCCTCCTTAATGAATGTGAAGTTGTGAAATGATAATCACTGACCACTAATTACAAATTATCACTGATTACTGATTTTAGTTTTTCCTTTCCTCTGTAAAATGTCACACGCGCCCAGTTCTCCGTCTTGCTGTGTACCTCTCCGATCTCGCGGAAGGATAAACCTCCGTAGATTCGCAGATACAGCACTTCCCGGTAGGGGTCTGGCAATTCATGAAGCTGTCTGAAAAGCCGCACTCTTTCGTCAGAAGCCTCCGCTCCGCTCTCGGCGGACGGCGTGGCAAACGTTTCCTCCCGTATGTCGTCGATATTCTCCTGCTGCGGGTGCTTGCGGCGGTAGGTGCGCAGCACGTTCTTGGCAATGGCGCACAGCCATGTCGGCATGGCGCAGCTTCCGTCGTACTTCTCGCAGGTTTGAATCGCCTGAAAGAAGGTCTCCTGCGTCAGTTCCTCCGCGATCTGCTCGTCCCGCGTGAGCGAAAGCAGGTATTTGTAGACCGTCCGGGCGTATTCCTGATAATTCCGCTGAATGTCCGCGTCGCTTTCACTTCGCTGCATCAGGCTCACCTCCTTGCTTTTTTGCCCTTTCACTACGTTAATGTATTTTTTCGGGGTTTCGTTACAACCATTATGAAATATTTTTTTATTTTTTTCAAGATTTTTTTGCAAGGCGTTTCTTACATAAAAAATCAGCCGACCGCGGCGCTTCCGGGAGTGTGTGGAAGCGGCCGCGGCCGGTTGTTCTGATTATTTTATATCACCTTGGATAGGGGATAGTCTATGCTTTATTCCTTCTCGCCTGTTATGTCTGCCTTCGCGTCGTCCTCACCGAGCAGATG
Source organism: uncultured Ruminococcus sp. (assembly GCA_902799245.1). Classification (GTDB taxonomy): domain Bacteria; phylum Bacillota; class Clostridia; order Oscillospirales; family Acutalibacteraceae; genus RUG762. Next base: position 14,310 of record CADBZY010000020.1, on the reverse strand, counting down.
CAGATAATCCACCGGGTTTTCGGTCTGGGCGTAGAAGGTCATCCGACGTGGAAGATCGCTCTGGCGGCTGTCGGGATTATTCCATGTGAATTTGCAGTAGGGCTTGGAGAAATCAATCGTCTCCGTGGCGGCGGCGTCTTTGAAGAGCCGCCCGATCATCTCGTTGGAATCGACCTCAATGTCCTTGTAAATTACCTTTTCATCCTCATCATATCTGCCCGTTCTTCTTCCGGGCACATTCAGGTCGGCATTCGCCTCGCCGTTGCCGTTGAGATAGACGTATAGGACAGTGAGACTGTTTCCGTTTGAATAATAGCTTGCGTCAAAATCGCAGAATCTGTAAACTTCGTCCATAACGGAAGCTTTGACCCTGTCGGGAATATTTTTGAATTTCGCGTTGCAGGTCCTGACGATCAGCGCAATTGTCTCTGGGAAGCGCTTGCTGTCGATTTGGAAGATCTGGTTGAAATACTGCTCCGCGTTGTAGAGTTCGCCCTCGGGGTATCCGGCGATCAAAAGATTCACGCAGCCGTCGCTGGACGTTTCGTTGAAATAGGATTCCACAATGGCGTAATCTCCATGATTTTTGGATTTGCTGATGAGATTCAGCTCGGTGGGACTGACCCTTTCCGGCTCCACCGCTTCTTCCACGACTTCGGCTTCTTCCGCCGTCTCCGGCTCTGGAAGCGCTTCTTCGTCGTAAGCGCTGCCCTCTGTTTCATAACGGTTGTAGTCATCCATGACGCAGCTCTTGATATAGTCGATTTTTTCCGCGTCGGAAAGGGCGTTGTATTCCTGCGCAAAGCGCTTGTAAACCGCGACCGCTTCGTCGCCTGTCATTCCCTCGACGTTATCGAACCCTATATTGATTTTGTCGGCGGCAGGCAGTGTAAGAAATTTCTTCATGAAGTCGCTGTCGCTGAGTATCGCGGATTCCAAATTCTTGATGTGCTTTTCGTCAAAGGCAACCGTGCGGTAGAGATGCTTCCCGTTTTTGAGGTTCAGACGCAGGGTGATGAATGGATTGCCGTATCCGTCGTGATTGGCGTTGTAGTTATATCTTCCCGAATTTTCAGAATCCCAGATCGTAGGAGAGTTGTATGCCTTTTGCAGATCGTGTCCGTTTTTGTCGGACAGCTCCTTCATGATTCCCGTGACATAGCGGATGGTCTCGGCGTCGTTGAATGCCGCTTCGTCGGTGACGGTTCTGCCGAAGGTTTCCTGCATACGGAAGAACGCCAGCTCGTCGGGGAGAATTTCGTTGCGCACCAGTGTGAAGGATTCCACTTCATCGGCGGCGGGAACGGTGTTGAATTCCGCCTTCATGCCGAAGAAGCCGATCAGCAGCGCCGCCATTGCCACGGCAACGGGAACGGGGAAATATTTAAAGGCGCGGTGGGCGTGTTTAATGTCGAAGGTCAGCAGCAGTTCGACCGCCCAGAAGCAACCCGCGACCAACAGAACCGAAAGGATAAAGGGAAATAAGCCGCTTTCGTTAACAAATGACAACACATTGTATTGCTGGCGGTATACAACGTATTCGCATACCCGGAAAAAGAGATAGGAAATACCTGTTCCGATGGGGAGCGTCACAGCAGTCAGTGAAAGTACATGAGCCAATTCATTGACAAAGGGTTTGCCGACCGTGTCGCCGGTGCGGATGGTGGCGAAGAACGCCACGACCGCCAGCATTCCCAAGCCCATCAGCAGACAGTAGCAGATGGTAGTCCATGAAGAAAAGAGCCGGTATTCGGTGGGTGTGTAGAAATTGTTGTAGCTGTAAGGGAGGAATGTTCTTCTCAGAATAAAGTAGATCGGGTCGTACAGCTCGGGGTCGGAGATCTTCGTGACAAGGTTGAATTTAGTGAAAACAGCGTCCCAGCCCACGGCGTAGGAAGTATGAAGGCAAGCGGACAGCGCGGAGAATCCCGCGAGCGTGGCAAGCGCCGGAACCAGTCTGCCGGTCAGTGTAACGGCAAGCATTGCCATGCCGAACACCATGAACACAGCGGCGAATACATTGCAGGAAACAAAGAACAGCGCGCCGATGACCTTGGGGTCAAAGGGCATGAGCACGGCGCAGCACATCAGGAAGAAAGCCAGTATGCCGGCGGTCGTCCACGCGAGAGCCGAAGCGCCGAAATTCAGCCAGAGCGTGCCGTGAGAATGGGGTGTGGCACAGTAGAAATCCCTTGCCTTTGCCGACCGCATGAAGTTGGTGATATAGAACACGGCAAGCACCGCAAAGAAGGAGGCCAGCAGGAATATGAGCATCAGCGTGTCGTCCAGTTGGTCATCGAGCGTATTGTAAAGCGTGTAGGTGTGCATATAACCGTCGTTGCGGAGTCCGGGAAGCACAAAGCGCAGCGTGGCAAGCGCGGCGATCACGGTATAGGCGATTCCCAGCGCCCGAAGCTGCCGCAGTCCCTCAAAAAATAGGGATTTTTTAAATCTCGGCAGGCTTGCCTTGTTGAAATTTTTGATCAATTTCATTTGAGTTTCATTCCTTTCTAAGTCAGTAGAATCAGATAGGTTTGTATCGTAGAATGCAGTGAAGTAAAAACCTTCTACCTCCTACCTGCTCCCTTCTACCTGAATTCATCTGTTCTTGTAGATAAAGACTTCTTCGAGCGAGAGCGGAAGGACGTTCATGAGCAGGGGATTTTTGGCTTTCAGCTCGCGTTCCACCTGTTCGCGGTCGTTCTCAAAGATGACCGTGGCGACGGTGCCGTCCTTGGTGAAGTCGGTGATCTTCGCGCCGTCAAATTCCACCGCGCTCTGCGTGAAATCATCCGGGAAGGCAATCTGCACCTTGCATAGGGACGTCTTTGCTTCGTCCAGTTCGGATTGCAGGGTGATGTGTCCCTTGTGCAGCATGGCGATGGAGTCGCACATGTCGTCAACCTCGCGCATGGAATGGGTTGCCATAATCACGGTGAGCCCTCTGTCCGCGACCGCCTGACAAAGGATTTCCCTCATGCCGTGGCGCTTGATGACGTCCAGACCGTCAAAGGTTTCGTCAATGAGAAGGATGTCCGGCTTGGAGGCAAGCGCTAAAATCAAAGCCGCCTGCCGCTTCATGCCCTTGCTCATGGAGCGGATGGGCTTTTTGCGGCTTGCCTCGAACTTTTCCGCAAGCTCGGCGTAGAGCTTGTCGTCAAAGGTTGCGCGGCTGTTTTTGCAGAGCTTTGCCATGCTGTCCATGTTGCAGTTCGGAATGAAGTAAAGGTCGTCCGGCACATAAATAAGTCCCTTCCTGACCTCGGGACTTTCGGCGACGTCCCCGCCGTCAATGGAAATGCTGCCTCCGTCGAGGCTGTAAACTCCCGACAGCAGGCGCATGAAGGTGGATTTACCCGCGCCGTTGGAGCCGACCAGACCGAATATGCTGCCGGTTCCGACTGACAGGCTCACGCTGTCCAGAGCGGTGAAATCGCCGAATTTCTTAGTCACATTAGTGGCGTTTATCATCAGGTTTTCTTCCTTTCGTATTTTTTACTATAGCGCGAAGCGCTCCACTATTATTCATTTTTAAGTCTTCAGTTTTCAGTCTTCATTTAGCGAGCGAATGCGAGCGCTTTGGTAGCCTCTTTCGACTGCGTCGAGGACGTCCTGTTTGGCGATGCCGGCGCCGGCGAACTGGGAAGCCATCTGTTCGACCGACGCGAGCTTTTGCTCCAGTTCGTTTCTGAGCTTTTCCCTTGCGTCTGGGCTGATGAAGCTGCCTTTGCCGGGAACGGCGTAGATTATGCCGCGCCCGAGCAGGTTGGAGTACGCCTTCTGCACGGTGTTGGGATTGGCGGCTATCTCGGTCGCAACCGAACGAACGGAAGGCATCGGCGCATCGGGCTGCATGATCCCCGCTAAGATAAAGGCTTCTGTCTGACGGACGATCTGTTCATAGACCGGAACGCCGCTGAGATTGTCTGTGGTATACATACGGTATTTCACCTCCGAAGTAAGTGCAATATGGTTACTAACTGTATTGGTTTTATTAGTACAGTTAAATGTTACACCCTCTTTTTGATTTTGTCAAGGGGTTTTCAAGATTTTTTATAAAAAATATTCTGGAAATTATTTCTTGGGATACTTTTGAAAAAAATTGAAAAATCTGACAACGACAAGCAGCTTGTAATAAAATAATTTATGGAAAACATTGATATTATGAAAAGAATGTGATATAATGTGAATATCATATGAATGTATGATGACAAGTAAATTCAAGGAGAGATGGATCAATGGCTTCAACACTGAAAAAGCGAAACGGTACTCTCGAATTCATGCGGTTTGTCTTTTGCATGACAATTTTCTTTTACCACATCGGAAAGTACACCTACGGTTCGCCGTCGCTGAAAAAGGGCGTATTCCTCGCACTGTTCCCTCATGGAGCAATGGGTGTGGAATTCTTCTTCCTGCTGACCGGTGTGTTCCTTGCCCAGAGTTTAGACAAGCAGCTTCAAAGAACGGAGAAAAAGACCAATGTCTTTGCCGACACGGGAAAGTATTTCTGGAAAAAATACATCTCCACATTTCCGCAGCATATTGTCGCCTTCGCCGTGCTGTTCGGCGTAATGGTGCTGATACACCTTGATATGCCCAATTGGTCAGCGTGGGACAGATTCTGCTCCGCGATCCCCAGTTTGTTCCTCGTTCAGATGACCGGATGGATGGGTTCGCCGCTCAATCACATTGAATGGTACCTGTCCGCCATGCTGATTGCTATCATTATTGTGTACTTCCTCTGCCGCCTGCATTTCAAGGTTGTCACCCGTTATGTCGCGCCGGTCGCTTCGATCGGACTTCTGGTCTGGATGTGCTGCGAATTCCCTTCGCTCACTGGCGTTACACGTCCCATGTATATCGGCGGCGATCTGTTTATTTTCAAGGGCAACATCAGGGCGATTGCAGAGATATTGCTCGGCACATTCGTCTACAGCCTCGGGAGATACGGTCTTGCACCTCTCGCTGACAAGGCAGGGAAGGCAGTGCGGATTGTGTTGACGGTTCTCGAATGGGTGATGTACATCGGCGCGGTTGTTATCACGCTGCTCACGCTGCCCTATGGCTGGGAATACGGCGCGTTGGCGTTTATCTTTGGCGGAGTGCTTTTGTCTTTCAGCGGACTGACCTATTCCGGCCGGCTCTTTGACAACGAAGCATCCTACTTTCTCGGCAAGATCACCCTTCCGGTTTATCTTTCGCAGCTCTCCGCGGTGTACGCGACCAATTATTATCTGAAAGATTATGACAACGGGTTCAAGGTCTGGGCCATCGTTGTGCTAACCGCTATCAGCTCCGCGATCACAATGCTGGCAGGCGATGCCATCGCAAAGCGCTTTGCAAAGAAGAACAAGAATAAAGCCGCGTGATTTCCAATCATTGCGCATATGCGCATAATAATATGCCTCGGTAATTCTGATTGAGTTTCCGGGGCATTTTTATTGAAAATATGAAAAATATGAAAATTGATAAATATGACAAAAAATATTGCAAATGCGGCAAACACATGCTATAATGTTTGGCAAGTGTTTGCAACAGAGCAACCTATTTATTTATGAGAGGAACATGTTAAAAATGAACAGAAGAGGCAATATCGTCTCCTACAGACCCGACGTCAAGGTGCTGGACGCGACGATTCGCGATGGCGGTCTGGTCAACAATTTCTATTTTGACGATGAATTTGTGCGCGCGCTCTACCTGGCCAATGTCAAGGCCGGCGTGGACTACATGGAATTCGGCTACAAAGCATCGAAAGACATCTTTTCCCCGGACAAGTTCGGCAAGTGGAAATTCTGTGACGACGAGGACATCCGCGCCATTGTCGGCGAGAACAACACCGACCTGAAAATTTCCGTCATGGCCGACGTGGGAAGAACCGATTTCCGCCGCGACATCAAGCCGCGTTCCGAGAGCGTCATAGACATGGTGCGCGTGGCGACCTACATCAATACCATTCCCGCCGCGCTGGAAATCGTGGAATACTGCCATGCGCTTGGCTATGAAACCACCGTCAACATTATGGCTATCTCCAACGCCAGCATTTTTGACATTGACGGCGCACTGGATATGATCTGCCAAAGCAATGCCGACGGACTGTACCTTGTGGACAGCTACGGATCCCTCTATCCCGAACAGATCGCCAGACTGACAGAAAAATACCTTTCCTACACCGAAAAAGCGGGAAAATTCCTTGGCATTCACGCCCACAACAACCAGCAGCTTGCTTTTGCCAATACCATTGAATCCATGTCCATCGGCGCAAGCTACCTCGACGCGACCGTCAGCAGCATGGGACGCGGCGCGGGCAACTGCGCAATGGAGCTGCTGCTCGGCTTCTTCAAGAACCCGAAGTTCAATATATCTCCCATTCTCACTTTCATCGAACAGTACATTCTTCCCCTGAAAGCCTCCGGCGTGGTCTGGGGGTATGATGTACCCTATCTTCTCACCGGGAGACTGAACAGACACCCTTCCTCCGCGATAGAATTCATACGCGATAAAAAGACCAATTACGCCGACTTCTATCAGGAGCTTCTCGACAGAGACTGATTTTTCATAAAAATATTCATGAAATACAAATTCCCCCGTTTACCCAAGTTGATTGAGTAAACGGGGGAAGCTATTTTATTGAATAACGGAAGAAATATTACTGATACAGCGGATAAGCTTCCAGCAGCTTGTTAACGCCTGCGCGGATAGCGTCGGCGCTGTTATCGAAATCGGTAATAGCGAGAGAGATGTACTCGGCGATCTTCTTCATATCCTTCTCCACAAGACCTCTGGTAGTGACGGCGGGAGTGCCGAGACGCACGCCGCTGGTCACAAACGGGCTGAGCGGCTCGTTGGGAATGGTGTTCTTGTTGGCGGTGATGTAAACATCGTCCAGACGGCGCTCGAGTTCCTTGCCGGTGATGCCTGTGTCTCTCAGGTCAAGCAGAATGAGGTGGTTGTCGGTGCCGCCGGAAACCATCTTGATGCCGCGCGCGTCGAATTCCGCAGCCATTGCCGCGGCGTTGGCGACGATCTGCTTGCCGTATGCCTTGAATTCAGGCTTCAAAGCTTCACCGAAACAGACAGCCTTTCCGGCGATGGTGTGCATGAGAGGACCGCCCTGTGTGCCGGGGAATATCGCCTTGTCGATTGCCTTGGCGTACTCCTCGCGGCAGAGGATCATGCCGCCTCTGGGACCGCGCAGGGTCTTGTGAGTGGTGGTGGTGACGATGTCGGCATACTCCACGGGATTCTGATGAACGCCGGCGGCGACAAGTCCCGCGATGTGCGCCATATCGACCATCAGGTAAGCGCCGACAGCCTTGGCGATCTCGCTGAACTTAGCAAAATCGATCGCTCTCGGATAAGCGCTTGCGCCCGCGACGATCATCTTGGGCTTGACCTGCATGGCAATTTCATAGACCTTGTCGTAATCGATTCTGCCGGTCTCGCCGTCAACGCCGTAAGGAACGAAATTATAGAACTTGCCGGACATGTTGACAGGGGAACCGTGGGTGAGATGACCGCCTTCTGCGAGGTTCATACCCATTACAGTGTCGCCCGGCTGCAGAAGTGCGAAGTAAACGGCAGTGTTTGCCTGTGCGCCGGAATGAGGCTGCACATTGGCGTGCTCCGCGCCGAAAAGTTCACAGGCTCTCTTGCGCGCAATATCCTCCACCACGTCAACGCACTGGCATCCGCCGTAATAGCGCTTGCCGGGATAACCCTCCGCGTATTTGTTGGTGAGCACGCTGCCCATTGCCGCCAGAACGGCGGGAGAAACAAGGTTTTCGGACGCAATCAACTCGAGATTCCTTCTCTGTCTGGCCAGTTCGTCGCCCATAGCGGCGGCAACCTCGCTGTCATATGCTTTAAGGAATCCGATGGAATCGATCATATCTGCGTACATTGGCTTCAACTTCCTTTCAAATGGTAAGAGCAAAAAATAACTATCATATTATAACAGAAACTTAAGCCCCTTGCAATAATTTAATGCGTAAAAATTATGTAAAATTTTGAGGGGCAATTGAAGAATATTCTATAGGAATAGCATTAGAACATGTCGAAAAAACGATTCGGTGGTTCTGTATTACCAGCCCGTTCCGAAAGCCGCCGCCTTGATGGCCGGCATTTCCGACATGACAGCCACTGTTGCGGTGACACAGTATACCGCCCTGGCGCCTGCTTCAAGAAGGGTCAGGGAACATTCATTTAGGGTGTTGCCGGAAGTGGTAACGTCGTCACAGAGCAGCACCGTCTTGCCGCGAATCAGTTCGGGAGCCACCACACGGAACACGCCCTCAATATTGTGCCTGCGATCGATGAATGAAAGGGTGTGCTGGGGACGGGTTTTCTGATTTTTTATCAAAACCTTGCTCAGCAGAGGAAGCTCCAGGTCTTCGGATACGGTTTTGGCAAGAAGTACCGCCTGGTTGTAACCTCGTGTGAGAAAGTCTTCCCGGAACATAGGCACACCAATTACGCAATCAAAGCGAACACCGCAGTCCAGATATTCCGAACGCACGACATTGGCCATCAGCTTGCCGAAGTAGGTGCAGGAATAGGGCGAATTGTTGAACTTCATCCGGTGAATGCCTTTTTTGGCGGATTTCGTGTAGACCAACGGCGAAACATTCCGGACAAATACATAATCTCCCTTGCGGCAATGGCAGCTGTAGAGCGGTCTGCCGCAAATTCGGCAGATCGGGCGTCGAATGAATTCTATATCCTTCGAGCAGCGGCTGCAAATGCGTTCGTTGCTGTTGATGACAGCGCCGCAAAGCGGACACCTTCTCGGATAGACTGTATCCGCAACTTTTTCTTTTATTCTGTCAAGCATTCCCATATTATCTGAGCCTTCTTACTATTTTGAATTTATCCTGTCTGTACGTCCCGTTTTAGAAATACATCCAGCGCGGAATAGCGCAGCGTCTTTTTCTGATTGCGCACCATCTGGTAGGCGATCTGCTTGTGTCCCACCATGATCAGTATGGAACGCGCGCGCGTGACGGCTGTATATAACAGATTGCGGTAGCAGAGCTGCGGCGCCATGGGGTACATCGGAATGATCACGGCGGGAAATTCGCTGCCCTGGCTCTTATGTACCGTGATGGCGTAGGCGTGCTCCAGCTCGTCCGCGTTGTCGATGGAATAGGTTGCCGTGCGGTCGTCAAACCGCACCTTGAGAAATCCGTGCAGCTTGTCGATTTCCTCCAGCATTCCCACGTCGCCGTTGAATATCCCCGTGCCCTCGGAGCCGTCGTCCTTGGTCCACTCCACATTGTAATTGTTTTTAACCTGCATGATTTTGTCGCCCTGGCGGAATGTCACGCCGTTGAGCTTGATTTCCGGCCGCTTCTGGTGCTGCGGGTTGAACCGCTGCTGCAATATCCTGTTCAGCTCGATCGTGCCAAGTTCCCCCTTGCGCCCCGGGCAAAGCACCTGAATGTCCTTCAGGGGGTTGAATCCGTATGCGTCAGGCAACCGGGTGAAGCACAGGTCGCTGATCATCTGGGTGATCTTCTCCCGCTCACGTATGGGAAGAAAGAAAAAATCGTTGTCGAGCAAATCAAGACGCGGCATTTCTCCGTTCACAATGCGATGGGCGTTCATAATGATGGCGCTCTTCTGCGCCTGACGGAACACCTCGGTCAGCGCGACGACCGGCACACGCCCGGACTTGATCAGATCCCCGAGCACATTTCCCGCGCCGACGCTGGGAAGCTGGTCGCTGTCCCCCACAAGCACAAGCCGACAGCCGAATTTCACCGCCCGCAGCAGGCTTTGAAAGAGCAGAATGTCGGTCATGGAAAGCTCGTCCACAATCAGCGCATCGCAATCGAGAGGATTCTTGTCGTTTCGGGCGAAGGATTGTGTGTCGTTCTCGCCCCATTCCACTTCCAGCAGGCGGTGAATGGTCTTTGCTTCGTGTCCGGTAATTTCGGTTATCCGCTTGGCGGCACGCCCCGTGGGTGCGGCGATGGCCACCTTGTGCCCGTAGATTTCGAGCAGCTGGATGATGGCGTTGAGGGTAGTGGTCTTGCCTGTGCCGGGGCCTCCGGTCAGAACGAGCAATCCCTTGTTCATGGCCGCGTCGATGGCTTCGGTCTGGTGCTCGTCATAGGAAAGCCCCGTCATTCCCTCGATCAGCAGCATCTGACGGGCGTAATTCTTGATCGGTTCGGCGGGACACATCGCCATGGTGGCGATTCTCCCCGCGCAGTAAAGCTCCGCTTCGTATATATACGGAAGGAAGATAAAAGCAGTGTCGTTGATTTCGTCCTGCATGAATTCGCTGTCGTCCAGCGCCTCTTCCAGCTGCTCCTCGACGGCTTGCCGGTCTATTTCCAGCAGGGAGGAAGCGACGTCGAGCAGCTTCTCCTTGGGAAGGCAGGTGTGACCGTTGCCTAAATTGTGGGTCAGCACGTAATTCAGACCCGCGACAATGCGCCGGCCGCTGTCGGGAGATTTTTCCATGCTCATGGCGATGGCGTCCACGCGCTCGAAGCCGATATTCAGCCCGTCGGCGCAGAGCACATAGGGGTCGTCCTTGATCAGTTCAATGCAGCCAACACCGAACCGCTTCCAGACGGCAAGCGCCTGATTGGGAGTAATGTGGTATTGCCCAAGGAAGGCCATTGCCTCCCGCAGTCCGAAGTGAGAGCGGAAGTCCTCGGAGATCTGATCGGCTTTGGCTTTGGAGATGCCGCGAATCTCGGCAAGGCGATGGGGCTGGTTTTCTATTATTTCCAGCGTACGGTCGCCGAACGCCTCGACAATTTTGGTAGCGGTGGAAGGACCGATTCCCTTGACGGCTCCCGATGAAAGGTAACGCAGGATGGCCGACGCGCCGGAGGGCATTTTGCTCTCGCAGCTCTCGGCGGCAAACTGCCTGCCGAATTTCGGGTGAGTGGTCCAGTGCCCGTACATATGCACTTCTTCGCCGGAATTGATCGGCGGCAGCACGCCGACGGCGATGACAAGATCGTCCTCCACATCCAGTTCCAGCACCGTGAATCCGCTCTGCTCGTTGCGGAAGGAAATATCCTCCACCGTGCCGGTGATCTCGTCAAGTTTTTCTTTGTCAGGCATCTGCGTCACCTCCCCCAAGCGCAAAGCATATGAACGATACTTCTTCATTTATCTTTTTATTCTATCATACTTTCCTCAAAATGCCAATAGGGTTTTTTAAAATCTTTTCCCCTGTAATGCCAATCCTTGCTTATTTCGCATAATTCACAGTTCCTCTGTAGGCGTGTGTTCGATAATCGTTTTCTCCAGCGCAGTTCCTGCAATCCATCTGACTGTATCAAATTCCCGGCACAGCCTGCGGCAGATCTCGGCCGTTTCTCCGTCCGCGCCGAAGTCGGCGAGAATGATTGCCGCGCCGCGCAGTCCTCTGCTTCCGCGAACCAGCTCCCTTACACGAAGCTCTATGTCCTCCACATGCCCCGAAACGGGCAGCACCACGAACGCGCTGTCTTGTGTCTTGCCAGAAGGCAGTACAGCTTTTGCAATCGTCACGACGGCGGATACCAGTAGAATGAATCCCAATGTCAACAGAATGTATCTCATATATGACCAACTCCTTTCAAACTTGCCCCTTGATAATTTATACTATGCCAAAAACTGCCTCGGCGATACGCCTGTAAAAGAATAATTTTCATAAATACAATAGTATTCGCTGTGTGAAAATGCAAAAACTGTATAATTTGTATTGAAATCAGCGGCAATTTATGATATGATAATAGAAAATGTTAGGTCGGGAGTGACATATTTGAAAGCTCAGAAAAACAGACTTCCACTGATAGTGGCCGTGAGCGCTGTGCTTTGGGTGGTGATCATCATTCTTAGCGTTATTCTGGTTGATGCGGCGGACGAGAGCATGACGCAGGAAAGAATTGACGAGAACAAAGCCTCGATGCAGCAGGCCGCCGCCAATGTTCAGAAGGAAATAGATGCCAAATCGGCTTATATTGCCGAAGCAGCAGCCTCCCTGTCAGGTAAGGAAAAAAATTTTGATAAGCTGCTGGAAAAAAATGGCAAGAAGCTGAAAAAAATAGCCGGTTCCGGCGGTTTCGGTAAGGTTCTTATTGCCGACACCGCCGGCAAGGCATACGATCACGAAGGCAATACTTATGCCGTGAGCGGCATCGGATTTTTCGATAATGCGCTTGCCGGCGCATCCGGTATTTCCGAGATGGTGCAGGGCGGTGTGCTCGACGACGGCGGAGAAGCCGTTGTATATTACGCGCCAATCACAGGCGGCGACGGTGTTGCCGCGGTGCTTCTGGGCTTTGCCCCGGCGGAACTGAATGTCGCCGACTTCACCGACTACGCTCTCAATCCGGCGTCCGGCATGTATGTCTTAGACCGTTCCGGGAATCCGGTCATGACCTCTGTTCGCACGACGGGCGGCAGCTTTTACGATTCGGTAAAGGGCAGCAGATTTGCCGACGGTTCTGATCCCGCCTACCGCAAGATCGCGACACGCAATGTGGAACTGTCCGGCGACGGCGAGAACGCCAAGAAGGTAATTTCTGTTTCTACTGATTACTACGCCTGCGACCTCACGAGTTCACGCGGCTTTTTCAGTTTGTTAAGCGGCAGCGTGAAGGATAATGCAAGCAGTATAATTATCAAAAAACAGCTCAGCGTGAACGGCTGGACGCTCTATTATGTGCGTTCTGTCGGGCTGTCTGCAAGCGCGGTGTCCTTTATGATTCTTAGCCGTGTGCTGCTTCTTGGCATAGTGGCCGCGGTTTTCGCCGTCATGATTCTTCTGCTTGTGATACAGTGGAAAAACGCCAAGCGGATTACGTCTCTTGCTTACAAAGACGAGATTACAGGCCGGGCAAACTGGCAGAAATTCGTTGCGGTCTGCAATGGCAGGCTGAACAGAAAAAGCTGGTGGAAAAGCAAGCACGCCGTTCTTTGCATCGGGATAAACAGATTTACCATCTACAACGATTATTACGGTCAGAAGGCAGGCAACCGTCTGCTGCGTTACATAGGTGAAACGCTTGAGAGAATGTGTTCTTCCCGCGAAATGGCCGCGCGCCGGGGAAGCGATATTTTTGTAGCCCTGTGGAATTATTCCTCGACCGAAGACCTTGACAAGCGGATCAACGATCTGTTTGATCGTGTCAAGGAAGGCCGCAACAGCGAGAATGTTTCGCTCTCGGTTGGCGTATATCTCCTGGATGAAAATGACAGGGACATTCTTCACGCGGTCGATATGGCAAGCATTGCGGAACAGACCGTCGTGGACGCAAATGTCAATACAGTCACCTATTTTGACGAAAAGATACGCGCTCAGATGACAGAGGAACACGAGCTTGAAAAGTTGATGCATTCAGCGCTGGAAAAGGACGAATTCAAGCTCTTCATTCAGCCGAAGCACTGTGTCATCGACGGCGCGCTCGGCGGAGCGGAGGCTCTGGTGCGCTGGATCAGCCCGGAAAAGGGCTTCATCTCTCCCGGCAAATTCATTCCGCTGTTTGAGAAAAACGGCTTCGTGGGGCCGGTGGACAATTATATTTTAGAGCAGCTTTGTATCTTCCAGCGCAACCGTCTGCGCAAGGGCTACAAGACCGTGCCTGTTTCGGTCAACGTCTCCCGCGTGCAGCTCAGCAACCCGAATCTGGCGCAGGAGATATGCGATATTGTCGACAAACACAGTGTTCCTCACAAATACATCGACATCGAGCTGACCGAGAGCGCATGTTTCGATGACATGGATGTACTTGTCAATACCATCCGCCAACTGCGTTCCATGGGATTCCCAGTATCAATGGACGATTTCGGCTCGGGTTATTCCTCGCTCAATCTGCTGAAGGAACTGCCCTTTGACACGCTGAAAATCGACGGTGAATTCTTCCGCAACGTCACCGACCTGAACCGTGCCAACATCGTTGTCAAGAACATTATCGACCTTGCAAAGTCGCTTCATATGACGGTTGTCGCCGAGGGCATAGAGACACAGGAACAGGTTGATTTTCTCAGAACCACCGAATGTGATCTGATTCAGGGGTATTTCTATTCCAAACCCATCTCGGCCAAGGACTTTGAGGAATACATGGCAAAGCACAAAATCGAGAGCAGGTAGGCTGCATTTACAATAAGCGCATAGAATCCAAAAAAGCGGGCTGTTGTCAGGGTAACGACAGCCCGCTTAGTCATAACCCATCACGAATGTATTTAAAATATTATACAAATAATAAACTCAAACTTCCCACACCGAAAATCAGCCAAAAGCCCGTAATATAGGGAAAAAACGGCAATCCAATATCACGCAGCCTGAGCAATATGCAAAGAATT
>CADBZY010000019.1 GCA_902799245.1 uncultured Ruminococcus sp. | reverse complement strand
GCCTTAAAGCTAAGCGTTTCAGATGCTCTTTTGACGATCGCTTCTTGGCTGATGTTATTTTCAACAAATTCTCCTGATTTTTTCATGCGGTCGCCCTGAAATATTGAATGATTCGCTTGACATTCATCGGAAATTATGTTAAAATACTCATGTTGCGCGATTGACGCGACAAAATCCTTGCTCCGAGAGAAACGGAGCCATATGCCCAGAAGGAGGTGCTGAAAGATGGAAAAGATGAAAGAAGCTTATGAGTCCATCCTTATTGTGTCCTGCAAAAACGGCGAGGAAGCCATTGCAGAAGTAGTCGGCAAGTTCAAGAAGATGATCGAGACCGGCGCCACTCTTGACAGCGTTGAGGAATGGGGCAAGCGCAAGCTCGCTTACATGATCAACAAGGAGTCAGAGGGTTACTACGTGCTCTTCAACTTCACCTGCAACGCGGAATTCCCTGCAGAGCTTGACAGAGTTTACAACATTACGGACGGCGTTCTTCGCTCGCTGATCGTCAAGAGAATCGAGAAGTCCGAGGCTCCCGCTGCCGTTAAGACAACCGAAGCTCCCGAAGCAGCCGAGACCGCTGAAGCAGACGCAGAGTAATCGAGAGGTAACAGGAAATGCTTAATCGTGTAATTTTGATGGGCAGGCTCACAGCCGACCCCGATTACCGCACAACGCAGAGCGGCGCTGCATTTGCCAGATTCAGACTGGCAGTCGAAAGGGATTATCAAAATCCCCAAGGCGAGCGTCAGACCGACTTTCTCGATGTGATCGCGTGGAGAAGTACCGCTGATTTTGTCAGCAAATACTTCCACAAGGGACAGCTTGTGGCTGTGCAGGGAAGTATTCAGGTAAGCAGCTACACCGACCGCGAGGGAAACAAGCGCAGATCATGGGATATTGTTGCCGATCAGGTTTATTTTGCCGAAGGCAAGAGAGACAGCGGTTATCAGCAGAACAATTTTGACTACAGCCGTTACGACCGTATGACCCCTCCGCCTGCACAGAATCAGCAGTCGCCCTACGGCGAGCCTGCGGGTTCATACAGCAACGGCGACGAGGGCGATTTCGCGCCCGTGGCTGACGATGATCTGCCGTTCTGACAATTTATTTGCATGACACTTAATTACGTAAGGAGGATACATCATGGCTGACAGACCCGAACGCAGAGGCCGCAAGGGCCGCAAGAAGGTTTGCAATTTCTGTGTGGAAAACATCAAGGAAATTGACTACAAGGACGTAAACAGACTCAGAAGATATGTCTCTGAGAGAGCCAAGATTCTGCCCCGCAGAGTCACCGGCACATGCGCCTTCCACCAGCGTCAGCTCACAGTGGCCATCAAGCGCGCCCGTCACGTTGCGCTTATGCCCTACACCGCTGACTGATTAATTTCGTATACCGCGGCACACAACACGGCAGCAATGCCGGTTGTGTGCCATTTTTTTGTGCTTTTCTCTTCAGGGGATGAGGGTATGGGAGATTTTGTGATGAAATATTTATTAATTTAGCCGTTAACGGGGATTTTACTATTGATTTGGATTCATGCATCAATTATAATATAATTACAAACGATAAAGGAGGGATTTATGTGCATATTTTATCAGAAAACGATTTTCTCGCTGTGTTCGGACGGCGGCATACCGTGCATTGCTTTGCGCCGGGAAGAGTGAACCTGATCGGCGATCACACGGATTACAACGGCGGCAGAGTTTTCCCCTGTGCCATTGACCTCGGTATAGAATGTATGGCGGCTCCCAGAACGGACGGGAGATTTGGCTTTTATTCGGCCAATTTTCCCTCAGCCGGTGTTTCGGAACGCTCCGCGGATGAGCCTGTGCGATCCGGAGGATGGTCAGATTATCCGATGGCGGTTATACGCACATTCGACAGGTTCGGATATGCGCCGGAATGTGGCGCGGATTTCCTTTTCAAGGGCAATTTGCCGGATGGCGCGGGTCTTTCGTCCTCGGCGGCTCTCGAGGTCCTCACGGGAAGGGTACTTTGTGAGCTTTGGGGACTTCCTGTGACGCCACAGCAGAACGCGGTGTTCGGTCAGTTTGCCGAGAATCGTTTTATTGGCGTCAATTGCGGAATAATGGATCAGTTTGCCAGCGCGATGGGAAGGCAGGGTCATGCGCTGCTGCTCGACACATTCACGCTCGGAGTGGAATATGCTCCCATAGATCAAAGCCGCGTTTCGGTGGTGATCGTCAATTCCGGAGTGAAGCACTCGCTTGCTTCGTCTGCGTACAATACCCGGCGCAGGGAATGTGAGACCGCGCTTGCCAATATCTGTGAGCAGAAGAAGATTCCTTCGCTATGTTCGTTGAGCAACGAGGAATTTCTTGCGCTGGAAAACTGCATCGCAGATGAAAAATGCCGCAGAAGGGCAAAACACGCGGTCAGTGAGAATATTCGCACGATCAAAGCGGCTGATTCCCTTCATAAGGACGATATAGAGGCTTTCGGCAGGCTCATGAACGAATCGCACGTGTCTCTCAGGGACGATTACGAGGTGTCCTGCGAGGAACTTGACTTTTTGGCGGAAACCGCCTGGAATATGCCCTTTGTCTACGGCGCGAGAATGACCGGCGGCGGTTTCGGCGGCTGTACGGTGAATCTGGTGCAGAAAGGCAGCGAGGGCGAAATGGCCGGACGTGTAAAAGCAGCGTACATGAAACAATTCGGAATGGATTGTGCCGTTTATAACATCCGACCAGGCGAAGGCGCAGGAACTGTGAAATGAAATCCGCGCAGAATCAGGAGGTGACAGATATTGGGAAAAATACTTATTTTGTCGGGAAGTCCCCGAAAGAACGGGAACACCGACAGACTTGTCGCGTCTTTCGCGGCGGGTGCGAAGGAAAACAATGAGGTTGTCATCATTTCGGTCTGCGATTATCAGATTGCTCCCTGTATCGGGTGCAACTCCTGCTTCGCAAGGGAAGGAAACAAATGCTTCCGAAATGACGACATGACGCTCGTTTATCAAAAGCTTAGCGAGGCGGATGCGGTAATCATCGCTTCTCCGGTGTACTTTTACGGTATAAGCGCCCAACTGAAAGCCGTCATTGACAGGCTGCATACCCCGATGAGAAACAGCTTCCATATTAGGAGACTGGGACTGATATTGGTCGGTGCGGCGGAGCTGCCGGAGCTTTTCGATTCCATTCTGACGCAGTATCAACTGATACTGAATTTCTTTCATCTGGAAGACTCCGGCAGGGTATTGGTGCGCGGAGCAAGGGAACCCGGAACCGTTGCAGAGGATGATCTTGCCAAGGCATACCGGCTGGGACAATCAATGACTTGATTTTTTTGTTGTGAAGGAGGATAAACATGCTGTACGAAGCAATTGACCAATTGATCGGATACGCACTTGACAAAAAGCTGATCGAACCGTGCGAGAAGGTTTATTCCCGCAATATGCTGCTTGCCGCTTTGGGAGAGGACAATTACGAGGCTTCTGCCGCCGTTGAAAAGCGTGAACTGCATGAAATCTTGGGCGAGCTTTGCGATATTGCCGCGCAAAGAGGCATTATTCCCGATTCCGTCGAGAACAGGGATATATTTGACGTAAAGCTGATGAACTGTGTGATGCCGCGACCTTCGCAGGTAAACAGGGAATTCAGGGAACAGTACAAAGCGTCGCCCGAAGAAGCGACAGACAGCTTTTACCGGTTCAGCTGCGATACAAACTACATCCGCCGCGATCGCATTGCACGCGACCGCAAGTGGAAGTTTGACAGCGAATACGGCGAGCTGGACATCACTATCAATCTCTCCAAGCCGGAGAAGGATCCGCGCGATATAGCGGCTGCCGGAAAAAGCAAGTCGACTTCCTACCCCCTGTGCCAGCTCTGCCTTGAAAACGAGGGCTATGCCGGCCGGATAGGTCATCCGGGCAGGTCGAACCACCGCATTATTCCGCTCGATCTCTGCGCAGAAAGCTGGTTTTTCCAGTATTCGCCCTATGTCTATTACAATGAGCACTGCATTGTCTTCAACAGCAGACACATTCCCATGAAAATAGACGAAAAGGCTTTCGCGCGGCTGTTTGACTTTGTGCGGCAGTTCCCGCATTACTTTGTCGGCTCCAATGCCGATCTTCCGATCGTGGGCGGTTCCATACTGAGTCATGACCATTTCCAGGGCGGACGTTATTCATTCGCGATGGAAAAGGCCGCCATCGAAACCCCGGTGGCCATCGAAGGTTATCCGGATGTTTCCTCCGGTATCGTGAAATGGCCGCTCTCCGTCATTCGCCTCAGAAGCGCAGACCCGGATAGGCTGACACAGCTTTCGGCTCACATTCTCTCCAAGTGGAGATCATATACCGACCGCGAGGCGATGATATTGGCGGAGACAGACGGGACGCCGCATAACACCATCACTCCCATAGCGCGACGCAGGGGAGAGGATTATGAGATAGACCTGTGCCTTCGCAACAATCTGACCACAGAGGAGCATCCCATGGGTCTATATCATCCTCACGCTCAGTGGCATCATATCAAGAAGGAAAACATAGGACTTATCGAAGTGATGGGTCTGGCGGTACTGCCTTCAAGACTGCAAAAGGAGCTTGACACGCTCGAAGAATACATCCTCGACGGAAAGGATATTTCCCAAAATGACCAGATCGCCAAGCACGCCGAATGGGCTGCCGGATTTGCCCCCTTGCTGAAAGGCAGATCGCGTGAGCTTGTACGGACGGTGCTCGAGGAAGAGGTCGGGCGCGTGTTCACGCATGTGCTGGAGGATGCGGGCGTGTTTAAACGGGACGATGCGGGAAGGAATGCCTTCATGCGGTTTATCGCAACGCTGTAAGTCGGGAAATCGCAATAAAGAATTTAGTGAACGGGTGTTGATGATATGGATTATGCGATTGTTTCGGAAAAAGGGGGGCGTCAGATGAATGAGGACTCCGTTGCCGCCGTGGAGTGTGACGGCAGGTGGCTGTTTGTACTTGCCGACGGTCTTGGCGGTCACGGACACGGAGAGGTTGCTTCCGCCATTGTCACCGATACCGCGCGGACGGTGATTACTCAATCCGCAGGCGAGTCAGGCCAATTGGATGAGTTGATAGAAGCCGTATTCGAAACGGCGCAGGAGAGGCTTTTTGAACGGCAGACAATGGATTCCGATTCCACATCGTATAATGACACGCACAATAGATCACAGCGTGCCACAGATGCTTGTCAATGCCGGACAGCTCAAGGAAAAGCAGATCAGAGGACATGAGGACAGAAATAAACTGCTCCGGGTACTCGGAACAAAATACGATTCTGTCAAATATGTGATTGATATTCCTGTCAGGCGTGAGGAGAAGCAGGCGTTTTTGTTGTGTTCGGACGGTTTCTGGGAATGGATCGACGAAAAAAAGATGACCAAGTTCCTCAAAAAGTCCGGTTCTGCGCAGCAATGGCTGGATCTGATGACCGCCGAAGTACTAAAAAACGGCAGCGGCAGCAATATGGACAATTATTCTGCTGCGGCGATTATTTTGTGAAGGTGAATATTACATGCCAACAAAGGATTATAGTGCAAAAATTCGTCCGGCTACGCTGATCATTGTCGGAAAGAAATCGGATGACGTTCTGATCGTATATCTGAAAAACAATATGACGATCGGCAGAGAAAGCGATAAGCATACCGCTGATATTCTTTTGAAATCGCCTATTGTTTCGAGGCTTCACGGAGAGTTTACTTATTTTAACGGCGATTTCTATTATACGGATAAACACAGTCGCAACGGTACATATCTCAACGGTGTCAGGATCAGACAGGAGCCGGGCAAGGATTCAATGGCTATGAAGCTGAGCGACGGTGACATTCTTCGAATTGACCGTCCTACGCTGAATGATCCGCATCCCGAAGCCGTGACGATCATCTATTCGACAAGCTACGACAAGAGAAGCACATGGGAAAAAAGGGTACTTGATCCTTTCCGTTCGGTTGTCATCGGCAGAGGCGACGAGAGCGGCATAGCTCTTCATCAATCGTATATTTCCCAGGAGCACGCTATTATTGCCTACAATGCGCAGACACAAAAGTATTTTATTGTCAACTGCGGCAGCAAAAACGGCGTTCTTCTTAATAACCGTGAGGTTGTGGGCAACGCCACGCTTTATGACCGCAATGTCATCAAAATCTGCGATACGCTGATCTTTGTGCTTGACGGCGTTCTGATTTACAACGTCGGTCAGATGCAGAGCGTGGGTTTGCTTATCGATATCAAGGAAACGAGTGTCGGAGGCGTCGGCAGTAAGAAAAAGCTGCTTCAGGATGTTTACCTTGAAATCGAGAAGGGCGACTTCGTCCTTATTCTGGGAGGATCCGGCGCAGGAAAGACAACGCTGGTCAATTCCGTTCTGGGCAAGTACAGCATCAAGGGCAGCGTGGAAGTGGATTCCGGAGATGAATCGGGAAAATGCATCCGGGACATGATGGCCTATGTACCTCAGACGCTTGCCATAAGGAAAGAGGAAAGGCTGATCGACGTCATTACCGATACGGTGATCATCAGGAATCCGCGTATCAAGGCGCCTTTCCGCCGTGAATTTGTTCTGAACAATCTCCAGATACTCGGTCTGAGGAAAAAGGCGGAGGACGGCGTACGGGTCAAGAGTCTGTCTGGCGGTGAGCAGAGAAGGGCGGCTATCGCCAACGAAATGGTTGCGGAGCCGGAAATATTCTTCCTCGATGAGCCCGATTCCGGATTGGATCCCGCCACCGGCTACGATCTGATGATGACGCTGAAAAAGCTGGCGGAAAACGGCAAGATCATCATGCTTATTTCCCATAATTACGCTTCCTATCCGGAACCTGATAAAATTTTCAGCAAGGTGGTAGTTCTTGCAAAGGGCAGCAACGACATTGGACAGCTTGCTTTTCTTGGCAATCTTCCTGAGGCGATGAAATATTTCGGAGTAAAAAACATCATCGATATTACGCGCGTTCTCAATGAGCGTCCCGATGAGTTCATTGAAAAATACAAGAAATACGGAGGCGACAAGTGATGATGGGCTTTACACAGATCTGGGTTTATGCGCGGAAATTCTATCGCACACAGCAGAGAGACAGCCTGATCTCCATTCTGTTGGGTGTAGCCATCGCTGGCGTGGTCGTGTGGATCACCGGAGATGATATGTTCAAAACCTATGAGGATACCAAATTCGGCTTCTTTTCCATTGTGTCGGCGTGCATCTGGATTGGAATATTCAATTCCATTCAGCTGGTGTGCCGTGAAAAGAATGACATAGTGAAGGATGAGCTTGATAAGGGACTTTACGCGTCGTCCTACATTGCCGCTCATTTTGTGTTTCAGATTGCTCTCTGTCTGATCCAGAGCATAATCATCATGATCATTTGCTGGATCAAGATAGATTTCCCAAGTGAAGGGGTGATCTTCGGATTTTCCTTTATGGATTATCTGATAACGGTCTTTTTGATTATATTCGCATCCGATGCCCTTGCCCTCATTATTTCTTCGGCGGTTTCCACTCCTGTTGTGGCAATGACCATCATGCCTCTCGTGCTTATCATACAGTTGGTTTTGTCCGGCGTGCTTTTTGATCTGAGCAGCGCCGCCAATAAAATCGCAAGCCTGACGATCAGCAAATGGGGAATGGCTGCCATGGGGAGCGTTGCCGATCTCAACAGTCACGATCTGCCGTCGGCTATTAACGATAAATTCCCCGATTTCCAGTTCCCATTCAGAGAGTTTGAGGGAATATACAAATCGACTCCCAAGCATCTTTTGATTGTGTGGCTGATTTTGCTTTTGTTTATCGCAGTATCCTACGGACTGTCTGTCGGAGCGTTAAAGTACACTACAAGAAAGATTTCAAAATAACCTCAAAAGATACATCAAATAAGCCGTACAGCGCTGTGCTTTTCATCAAGGCACAGCGCTGTACGGCTTTAAAGGGATATTGAGACTGTTTATAAGGATTTAAGAAACCGGTAAATTGGAGGGAAACCCGATCTCTTAAACGTATAGTTGATGTTATTCGGCAGGCAGAGCGTCTGCTGCGTTTTCGGTCAAGTCTTCCTGCTTCTGTTTCTGCACCACGCTCTTGCCGCGCCATGTGCCGCGCTTCCAGCGTATGGCCACCACTATGCCGCGGATAATCTCGTCAGCGGCCAATGCAATCCATATTCCGACAAGCCCGAATCCGCAGACGATGCCGAGAATATATCCTCCGGCGACAGTACAGCTCCACATGGCGACAATGCCCAGATAGGTGGGGAATCTGACATCTCCCGAAGCCTTCAGGCTGTTGATGATCACGAGATTGCTCGTTCTGCCGAATTCGAGGAATATTCCGATGAACAGAACCTTCCGACCGAGCGAAACAATCTGGGGGCCGAGCCCCGCTATCTCTGCGCCTGATGTAAAAAGCCCAAGCGTCAAAGGACTTAACAGGAAATTCAGACAGGCAATGCACGCCGAGACGATCAGCGCGCTTCTCATGGTCTTGTTGACGCGCCTGTAAGCAAAATCGTAATTACCGGCGCCAACGGCATGACCCACAATGATTGTGGTTGCCATGGCAACGGAAAGTGAATAGAGATAGGCAAAATTGCTCAGGATATTAGCGTAAATCTTTGTGTTGATGGCAACGATACCAAGTGTATTGACAAATCCCGTGACAAAGAGCTGGGAAATATTATAGGAGATATTCTCGCCGGCCGTGGGAATGCCGAGTTTCAGCAAGGTTTTCAATATGTCCTTCGGGAACGGCTTCAGATATTTTACTGAAATATGCCCGTCGATAAATACAGCAAAAAACACAAACGCCGCGCAAAGGCCGATAACGCGGCTGAACGTAGTGGACACGGCAACGCCGGAAGCTCCCAGACCGAGCGATCTGAGCGGCCCGTAGAGAAAAAGATAATTGCCGGCGACGTTGATAATGTTCATGCCTAAAGAGATGACCATGCCGAATACGGTTTTGCCGTTGCTCTGGAATATTCTTGACATCGTGTCGAGAACAGCGTGAATGAAAATGAAGCCTCCGACAATCCGCATGTAATTCCGGGCGTCGTTCATCATTTCCGCGGGAGTGTGAAGCAAATGCATGAGGACGTCGCTGCCGAGATAGACAATAGCGCTGATGATCAGGCTGAGAAGAAAGTTGAAGCTGACGCAGACGGTGTAAATCTGGCTGATTTTATTCTTTTGCCCGGCGCCGAGATACTGCGCGACAACCACTCCGCTTGCACTGGAAATGACCGTGAAGGCAAGTGTGAGAAAGCCGAGAATCTGATTAGCGTTTCCGATGGCTCCCACAGCGGTCTGATCGTAACCGCTCAGCATCAGCGTGTCAGCGTAGCCTAACAGCATTGACAGCAGCGCCTGAACAAATATCGGCCACGCCAGCCTGAATACCGATGTGTTGATGATGTCACCGGTGTCATTTTTCGGTTTGTCAGAAATTAAAGCACTTAGTCTGCTCATAAAAAATAATTCCTTTCATTAAGAAAAACAAATGACAACCGATTGGATATAACGTATAAAAATATATATGATTTAGAAAATATTTTTATCAAAAACTATTGACTATGGACTACAATCATATTATAATCTATTTAGAAGGCAAAACAAGCAGTATTTTTTCTGAATATTGCACTATTCTGCAAAATATTATTTCTTTTATTGTCTTTTTCTGTCGACTGCAATTTATTGAAGTGATTGTATAACTCATATTTGCTGAAATTTATATAATTTATTAAATATTTCGATGATTTATTGAAAATAATGTTAACAAAATATGTTAATAATTCAATTTTGGCTTATTCGGACGGTTGTATTTTCCGAAAGATGACTATTTTCGAACTTGCACTAAATTGACGTTGAGAAGGAGGTAGTGATATGTACCCCGAAGATAAGAAGAATATCGAATATGTAGAAAAAAAGAAGCACGGAGATGTGCTTCTGCCGTTTGTCATATATGGCACCATGATGCCTACGCTGTTTTCTTCGTTCCCTTTGCACTGCCACGAGGAGATAGAAATGGTACTCAACGACTGCGGTAAGTGCAGATATACCGTGTCGGGTGAAGAGATTGATCTGGAATTCGGAGATATTCTGGTGATCATGCCGTGGGTGCTTCATTCTTTCCGATTGACGGATGAAAACGACTATTTTTTGGCAGCCACCTACCTCATTTCGCTGGAGATGATTGCCAATCACAATTTTGATGTGTGTTCGTCGAAGTACTGTCTGCCGATTCTCGCACGCAAGTGCAATGATTACTGTGTTATTCGTCATAATTCCGAGCATTATGATGAATTCAAGCCGATTGCCCTGCAGTTGTTCGACACTTTTTTCGATCACGAAAAATTTTTTGAGCTAAAGCTGAAAAGCCTGATCAACTCCCTTATGTTCAAGCTGCTGAGCTACGGATATATCGAGATCAAATCCGAAACGCCGGAGAGCAACGACGTTCGCGTAGCGCGGTGTGTGGTGGATTATATTGCGGAACACTACATGGAAAATATCACCCTCTCGGGACTGGCTGAGCTGGTCAATCTCAGCGAAACAGGACTTTCGCGGCTGTTTCGGAATGTCACCGGTATGTCCTGCATTGATTATGTCATAGAATACCGCATGACCAAGGCGATGGGACTTCTGCGGATGACTGACAAGCCGATCATTGAAATAGCCTATGAAACTGGCTTCAACAATATCTCCTATTTCAACCGCACATTCAAGAAGCACTGTCATCAGACGCCGTCGGATTTCCGCAAGTACAAATAACAGAAAATAATAAGCCTGTCTGTGTGATGCTATCAGCGTGCAGACAGGCTTTGATGTTATGAAATGTATTGGTTCGGATTCCAGATTTCGTCGCTTTTCATTTTTTCAAGTTCCTTCAGACCACGATTGTCCACGAGATACCCTTCCGGTTCCGGAGTTTCATCTGTGTACTGGGGGTGATAGTTGGGGTTTTTGGGATCCGGGTCGGTGGGATCCCATCCGGATGCGTCGGGCTTTGGCACCTGTTCCTTCAGCGCCTGGGTGAGGGATGGATTCTTTTTGTTTTCGGTGATGTGTACCCACGTACCGGCTTTGCAGTTTTCGCTGATCCATTTGGCGTTTTCCACTGTCAGGCGTATGCAGCCGCCGGAGTCGGCTGTGCCGAGCTTGGCAAATCGCTGCTGATCGAGGGCGTCCTTTTTGGTGTCGGAGTATGGGACGGAGTGGAAGAGAAAATGTCCCGTGATCTGCGTGGCGTACTGTGCGTAAAGCGGCGCGCCGTGGCTCTGCATGGTTCTCCATACGTTGCTTGCGGTGGTGCGGTCTTTTTTCAGCTTCCAGTATCCGGTGGGAAATTTCTTCGGATTCTGCGCGGTGGAGCACAGCATCACTCTTACCGGCTTGTCGTATTTTCCGGTGGAGCTGGTGGTGAACACCGTGACCACCTGATTGGTCTTGTCCACCTCGATGAAGTAGGGAAGATCAGTCGGATATTTCAGTTCCCCGTCGGAGGGTGCGGTAGTTTCGTTATCTGCGCTGCTTTCCACAGGAATGTCGTCGTACATGAGGTTAGTCTTGCTGACGGTATATTTTGCGAGATTGTTCATGTCTATCTCGACTCCGCCATTGAACGGATCAGTGAAATATTTTGTTATGAATGCGTTGATAATCAGCAGGACGATGATTCCCGCCAATGTGGAGTAGATTTTTACAGATACTTTACTGTTCAAGCTCGTTCCCCCTTTCTTTCTATTTTATTATCATCAAAACGGGATGTCAATAACGGCGGCTTAAATTTCAACATTATTTAATAATTTCCTGTTGCTTATTTCTTATGGCAGGTGTTAAAATAGATGGCAGAGACAAGCGGGGTGAATGAAACCATTGACGATTTACAACGAAAATCCCAATCTGAGCGAGCTGCGGCGCAAGTCCATGAAGCTGCCGCTGCTGCCGGGTGTGTATATTATGCACGACAAACGGGACAAGATCATCTATATCGGCAAGGCAAAGGCGCTGAAAAACCGCGTCAGCCAGTACTTCGGCTCACAGGAAGGACATTCCGAGAAAGTGCGCCGCATGGTGGAAAATGTCGATCATTTTGAATATATCATCACTGATACGGAGTATGAAGCGCTGGTGCTGGAATGCAGTCTGATAAAGCTGCATAAGCCGAAGTACAATATCCTTCTCAAGGACGACAAGGGATACCATTATATAAAAATTACGGCGGAGGAATATCCCCGCATCGTTGAAGCAAAAAAAGCCGAGGACGACGGCGCGGAATACCTTGGGCCATATACAGGAAGTTTCGCTGTCAGACAGTCGGTGGACGAAGCGTGCAAGATATTCAAGATACCCACCTGCCGCCGCAGCTTTCCGCGAGATATTGGCAAGGGAAGACCCTGCCTGAATTATTCCATAGGCTTGTGTCTGGCGCCGTGTAGGGGAAGGCTGAAAAAAGAGATCTACGACGAGGCGATCAGCGAAGCGCGGGATTTTCTGAAAGGCGGCACGAATACCTCTGTCGCGCGGCTCACCGAGCGCATGAACGAATGTGCCGAACGGCTGGAGTTTGAGAAGGCGGCACGCCTGCGCGACAGGATCAACGCGCTCAAAAAAATGAGCGAAAAGCAAAAGGTCATTATGACCTCGGTGGAGGAACAGGACGTCATTGCGCTGGCGCAGGGTTCGGGCAGCACCTGCTTTGAGGTGTTCCGGTTCAGAGGCGGAAGGCTGGTTGACCGGGAACAGTTTCTTGTGGATGACACAATGGGAGAACTGAGCTTATGTCGTTCGGAGTTCATCAAGCAGTACTACGCCATGCGTGAGATACCGCCCAGAGTGACGGTTGATGGAGAAGTGGAGGATGCGGAGCTGTTAGAGCAGATGCTCACCGCGAAATTAGCCGATAAGCACGGAAAGAAGGTGCGCATAACCGTCCCGCAGAAGGGTGAACAGCAGCACATTGTGGAAATGTGCCGACAGAACGCCGCCGAATACCTTGCGCAGGCAAAGGGCAGGACAGGTGAGGTGACAGCCGCCGTCGATGAGCTGGGCCGACTGCTCGGGCTGGATTCTCCGCCGGAGTATATCGAATCCTACGACATTTCCAACACACAGGGAGATGACAACGTCGCCGGCATGGTGGTTTTTGAAAACGGAAGGCCGCTCAAATCGGCGTACCGCAAGTTTAAGATCAAGACGGTGGAGGGACAGGACGACTACGGCTCCATGCGGGAAGTCATTACCCGCCGGCTGCTGGAATACAACGAGCACAAGGAGGAAGGCAATGGCTTCGGACGGCTGCCCGACCTGATTCTTCTGGACGGCGGCGAGGGACACGTCAACGCGATCCGTCCGCTGATCGAAGCCTCGGGACTTCCGATAGCGCTCTTCGGCATGGTCAAGGACAGCAAGCACAAGACCCGCGCCATCGCCGCCGGAGGACGGGAAATATCCCTCACTCGCAGCAGGGCTGCGTTTACCCTTGTTTCGTCCATTCAGGATGAAGTACACCGTTTCGCCATCACCTATCATCACGCAAGCCACGGAAAGTCGGTCATTCGCAGCAGTCTGACCGAAATCGAGGGAATCGGTTCTTCGCGCGCAAGGGAACTGCTGAAGGCATTCAAGACCATTTCGGCGGTTTATGACGCGTCGGTCGAGCAGCTGTGCGAGGTCAAAGGAATGAACCGCACGGCAGCCGAGAATATCAAAGCCCGGAAGAAGAAAAAAGGTCTGGAGGAATAATTTATTTATATATAAAGATGTATTTGTAAGTTTTGCCAAAAATTAATGTGCGTTTTTGGCAAATAATCCGATACTGACATATTACACTTTTGTAAGTTTCGACATATTTGTTACAAAATACTTTACAGCGGAAAAAATATGCTGTATAATAACTTAGTAAAAAATGTTTTGGCGAAAGGATTGCTGCCGATGAGAGTGATCACAGGCACTGCAAGAGGCAGACGTCTCAGAACTTTAGAGGGCAATGACGTTCGCCCTACCACCGACAGAGTCAAGGAAGCGGTTTTCAGCGTCATTCAGTTTGATATTGAGGGACGAAGGATTCTCGATCTGTTTGCCGGAAGCGGTCAGATGGGTATTGAGGCTCTCAGCCGCGGCGCTGCGGAAGCGGTCTTTGTGGATAACTCGTCCGATTCCATCGCGGTGGTCAGAGAAAACCTGCGTACCTGCGGCCTCAACAGGGCTGCTGTCGTGATTCAGGGGGATGCGTCTTCTTACCTTGCCCCACGCAAGGGACGGCATGAATTCGATTACGCGTTTCTTGACCCGCCTTATGGCAGGGGAATATTGCAGTCGGTGCTTCCGGCGGTTGCTTCGGTGGTAAAGCCCGGCGGCGCGATTATCTGCGAGTCTCCCGCTGAGGAGGAACTTCCCGAGACGGTCGGAGAGTTTGCCGTGGATCGTCAGTACCGTTACGGCAGAATCAAGGTGACTTTTTACCGCGTTCCCGAAGAGGGAGAAGAATCGGACGGGGGAGATGACGAGTGAAGATCGCAATTTGCCCCGGCAGCTTTGACCCCATTACATTGGGACATCTCGACATCATTCAGAGAGCGGCGCTCATGTTTGACAAGGTCATAGTCGCCGTGCTGGTCAATCCCGGCAAGAATCCATCCTTTACCGCTGAGGAGAGACTCGGCATGATACGGCGTGCTGTTGCGGATTTACCCAATGTGGAGGCGGAGTGTTTTGACGGTCTGCTTGCCGATTACGTCCGTATGCGGAATGCGCACACGATTGTCAAAGGACTGCGGGCTGTCACCGATTTTGAGTATGAATTCCAGATGGCGCTGATCAACCGCAAGCTGAATCCCGATGCCGACACGGTGTTTCTCACCACCAGCTCACAGCATATGTATCTTTCCTCGAGTATGGTCAAGTCAATTGCACAATTCGGCGGAGATATTTCGGACTTCGTTCCGGAATGCATATGCGAGGAAATCAGCGAGAGGCTTTCCAGGCGCGAAGAATAATTGCCGCCACAATTGATTTTTGCAGAAAATAATCATTTATTATAAAACCCAAAAGGAGATATTTTATCATGAGAAGTATAGAAGAACTGCTTGCAAGCATTGACGACATAATGGACAGGGCCAAGGCAGTGCCCTTCAGCTCTGATAAGTGCATTGTGGATGCGCGTGAGCTGAATTCAGTTCTTGACGAGATCAGAATGAACCTTCCCCAGGAGATCCGCCAGTCCAAGGCTGTGATGACCGACCGCGACAATATCATCGCCGGTGCGACCAAGGAAGCCGACGAGATCACCAGCAAGGCGCAGGAGAGAGCCAGAGCCATGGTCAACCAGGAGGCTATCTTCAAAGAGGCAAAGGAGAAGGCGGAAAAGCTCATCGCCGCGGCCGAAGAGCAGGCAAACGAGATACTCAGAGGCGCTTTCACATTCTCCGACAACATTCTGCTCGACACCGAGAACGCTGTCAACCAGAATCTTGAAACCGTCAGACAGGCCCGCAAGAACCTGCGTTCAGCAGTCAAGGCAAGAGCCGCCGCCAACAGAGCCAGACAGTCCGACAATGCCGGTCAGCAGTCCGATGCCGCACAGGAGTAATCCTCGCTGCGCCAGATTACATATTTTATATTAAAAAGACAAGCCGTCAGTGTTTTTCGTAAGTGAAACATTGACGGCTCTATTTTTTTACATTTAAAATTATTCTTTAACTGTAATATTTTAAAGAATAAAAAAGCAAAAATTTTTTTGATAAATCTTCATAAACTCATTGACTTTTAAATGTAATGACTCTATAATTAAAAGAAAGTGGGGACTCAGAACATAAAAGTGGGGAATCAAACAATAGAAGTGGGACAAATTTGAGGCAAAAGAATTTCGGAAGTGCTCGGACTATGAATTAATTCACAATCCGAGAGACGACCGATTTTTTGAAAAGCTCTGTTTCTGTTGCAGTGATTATACCATATCTTTCCCCGTTTGTCAAATGAATATGCAGGACGACTGCATATTATTCCGGTTTTTCAGGATTTTTTAAGGGACAGGAGTTTTGCGCAAAGGAGGGCGGACCGGATGCTGATCGGCAATGCTGTACATAATCTTGATACAAAAGGTCGAATCGTGATTCCCGCTAAGTACCGGGAAGATTTCGGTGCGTCTGTCTATGCGCTTAAGGGCGTCGGCGGCTGCATCAGACTGTATCCTTATGAGCAGTTCATGAAGCTCTCGGAAAAGGTACGTGAAGGCGATGTCACGCAGATTGCTCTCAGACGCAAAGTCTTCGGTTCGGTCGAGCACATTTCACTCGACGCGCAGGGACGTATACTTCTTTCTGACGATCTGAAGAAAAGCGCCGGCATTACCGATAAGGTGCGAATGGTCGGCATGTTTGAATGGCTGGAGCTGTGGAACGAGGAGAGCTTCGAGCAGGCGGATCAGGAGCTTACTGACGAGGAAGAGATTAAGCTGATGGCACAGCTGGGTCTCGCCTGATGTACGGAAGGCGAGGTGCGCGTTTTTGGAGTTCAATCATATTCCGGTGCTGTTTGAGGAGACCATCGCTTCGCTCGATGTGAAGTCGGACGGTATTTACGTCGACTGCACAGCCGGCGGAGGCAATCACAGCGCCGCCATATTGCAGCGTTTAGGAGAGAACGGCCGGCTGATTTGCCTTGACCGTGATCCCGACGCGATAGCTGCCGTGACAGCCCGGTTTTCGGGGGACGGCAGGGTAACAGTTGTTCAGACAAGATACAGCGAGGTGGCAGATGTGCTTGCCGGGCTGGGAATCACCTTCGTGGACGGAATTCTGATGGACATCGGTGTTTCGTCGCATCAGGTGGACACCGCCGAACGCGGTTTTTCGTTCCACAAGGACGCTCCGCTCGACATGCGGATGAGTCAGGACGGTATCACCGCCGCCGAGCTTTGCAATACGCTGACATGGCAGCAGCTTGCCGAGATTTTCACCAAGTACGGCGAAGAGAAATTCTCTGTGCGCATCGCCAAGGCGATATGTACAGCGAGGGAGGACAAGCCGGTATCCACTACCTTTGCGCTGGCGGATATTATTTCCGGAGCTGTTCCGGCTGCCGCCAGACGCGCAGGGCATCCCGCGCGCAAGGTCTTTCAGGCGCTTCGCATCGCCGTCAACGATGAACTGGGCGAACTGGAAAGAGGCTTGCAGGCGGCTTTTGGCTGTCTGAAACAGGAGGGAAGGCTGTCGGTAATTACCTTTCATTCCCTCGAGGACAGGATCGTCAAACAGACGATGGCAAAATGGTGCGAAGGCTGCACCTGTCCGCCGGAATTTCCGGTGTGTGTATGCGGCAATAAGCCGAAGGCGAGGCTTCTTTTCCGAAAGCCGATAGCGCCTTCGGAAGAAGAGCTTGAGCGCAATCCGCGCAGCAGAAGCAGCAAACTGCGAACCTGCGTAAAGCTCTGATGGATTCAATTCAGCAATTTCACCCGCAACGGGAACGCAGCGTGATGACGCGATAAACAAATAACTTAAAACAAGGGGGACGACAAAATGGTAAACCTTAACGGAAGCAATGCTTATAATATGCGCTATGACGACGGCGCCGCAGAAAAGAAGAAAAAACAGCAGCCGGGTGCGCCTTCAAAGAAGCACATCCGACCCAATATGACAGTTAAGTTGAACAGGAAAAAAGAGAGCAAGCCTGTTTTGCCGCACAAGCCCCGCAAACAAAAGGGCAGATCGCTTGACGCAGGAGAGGTTCGCCTGCTTTTTGCCGGAGGCTTTGCTTTTTGTGTACTTATCGCGTTTTTCGCATTTACTATGAAATGCAACGCCAAGGATAACGAACTGACCAATCTGATCAATGAGAGAGAAAAGACCCTCTCCGCTCTTCAGAGTGATTATTCCGGACTGATCTATAGACGCGACAGGGTTTTGTCTGATGAAGCGATCGAAGAGTATGCCAAGCAGAATCTGGGTATGCAGAGAAGAGACAACTACCAGACAAAATGGTTTGAAGTGAGCTGGGGAGATGACTTTGACGACTGAGCTTTTGGCTCATCGCAAAAAGAGTCTGTCCGGTATTTCACCGTGTGTGGAAATGCCTGACAGACTTAAAAATCATCGGCACTTTTGCTTCCTGCGTGCATACTTTCATTGAAAAAACAATAAATATTCTACAGGGCGGGTGCATAGGAATCTCATTGTTCATTCGTCCGTATTGTCGGGCATGAGAGTTGAGAACTATTCTTGACTCTCGTTTTAGTTGAAAGCGGAAATTTATGGAGGAAATGATTTGATTAAAAAAACACAATCCTTTATTACAAGATATTTCAGACGCTACAAGAGACTTGACAGATTTTCCGCAAGGTTCTCCATTCTGACACTTCTGATCGGCATCTTTGTTATGGCGCTCATTTTAAATCTTTTCAGGCTCATGGTGTTTGAAAAGGATAAAAACCAGCAGGAAGCCGCATCACAGCAGCTTAAAACAACCATCATACCTGCCAATCGCGGTTCTATATTCGACATCAACGGAGATAAGCTGGTGGAGAGTGCTTCGGCATGGATCGTTAATCTGAATCCAAAAGCCTTGCGCGAGCATTATGACGTGGTGGAGCAGGAGGAAATCTACCATAAGATCTCCGAAATTCTCGGTATCAGTTATGATACAGTGCTTACGAGAAGCAAAATGAATTCCAATTCGGTCAAGCTGACAACGAAGGCGGATAAAGAGCAGAAGGATAGGCTCAATGCTTATATCTATCGCGATGTATATTATACCACGGTGGAGAAAAAGGACAAGGACGGAAAAAAATATACCGAGGATGAGATTTTCTTTACCTCTATGATATTGGCAGGAGAATATCCGGAGCTGACAGTCAAAATGAATTCCCAAAATCCCAATGAAATAGAAAAGGTTTTTTGGGGCGACAAAGAGCTGGAACACAACGAAAAATACGCGTACATCAAAGGTGTATCTCTTTTGAAGGACACCAACAGGTATTACTATTATGACAGTCCGATAGCGGCCAATGTGATAGGATATACCAATTTTGACAACGAAGGCTCTGTGGGAATCGAGAGCCACTACGACAGTTATCTCAAAGGCGTGGACGGCAAAAAGGTGACCGCCAAGAATTCCAGAGGCGGCGAAATGCCGTTTGATTATAGCGACAACATCACCAAGCCGATCGACGGTGACAACCTGACGCTTACGATCGACGCCAAGGCGCAGTCGATTCTTGAAAAATACCTTCGTCAGGCGGTCATAGACAATGATGTTCAGAATCACGCTGCCGGCATCATCATGAATGTCAATACCGGCGCAATACTCGCCATGGCGACCATGCCCGACTATAACCCCGCGGATTACCAGACGATTACCGATCCGGCTGCGCTCAAAAGGATAGCAGAGATCGAGGATCCGAAAGAACAGAAGAAAGCGAGGATCGAGGCACGGGCGGAACAGTGGCGGAACAAGGCTGTCAACGATACCTATGAACCAGGTTCGGTTTTTAAACCGATCACTATGTCGTCCGCTCTCGAAGAGGGCGAGACGAATATGGACGACACCTTTGTCTGTACCGGCTATCGGTTGGTCGGAAAAAGAAAGGTCAAGTGCGCCAAGACAAACGGTCACGGCCGCGAAACACTGACAGAGGCGATGATGAACTCCTGCAACCCTGCGCTGATGGAACTGGGGTCCCGTTTGGGAGTAGCCAATTTCTCCAAATATTTCAAGTCCTACGGACTGACAGCCGCCACGGGCATCGACCTTCCCGGCGAGTCCTCCGGTATGTATATTCCGCAGGAAAAAATGACAGAGCTTGACCTTGCCATATCCTCGTTTGGTCAGTCGATGACTGTCACACCGATACAGATGATAACTGCCATGTCCGCGGTAGTAAACGGCGGATACCTGCTGAAACCCTATGTGGTGGACAGCATTACCGACGCGGACGGCAATATCGTCAAGAGCAACACCAAGGTGGTAAGGCGCCAGGTGATTTCGGAAGAAACCTCAGCCAAAATGCGCACCATTCTTGAGGCGACAGCCAACAAAGGCGGAACCGCTCACAATGTTTACCTTCCGGGATACCGCATCGGCGGCAAGACGGGTACATCGGAGAAAATAGCCAAGCAGGCGAATACCAAGAGCAAGAAAAAGCTCTATGTCGCTTCCTTCTGCGGCATTGCGCCGATAGACGATCCGGAGGTGGCGGTGCTGATCGTGCTTGATGAGCCTGAAGGAAAAAGACACAGCGGCGGCTCTATTGCCGCTCCGGTGGTACGCGGTATATTCAGTGAACTTCTGTTTTATCTGAACGTGGACACCACCTATTCCGAAGAGGATAAGTGGATGATGGACACCTTTGTTCCCATTGCGGAAGGACACAGCGTGGAAGAGGCAAAAAAGGATCTGGAAGATAAAGGCTTTACCGTCAGAATTATCGGCGACGGAGAGAAAGTCGTCTCTCAGATACCTGCCGGCGGCAAGACGGCGCCAAAGTCCTGCACGGTTGTACTCAATACCGATTCCAACGATGAAGTGCCGAAAACCACGGTTCCCGATCTTGTGGGCCTTTCTCCGTCGAAGGTGGCATATGCCGTCAAGAACAAGAACCTCAACATCCGCTACTCCGGAACCGGATATGACAGCACAAGCGGCCTGTCGGTTTCGCAGGATATTCCCGCGGGAAGCGTTGTCGAGGAAGGCACAGTGGTCACGGTGGATTTCACCGTTGACGGAATAAACGACTGATACACTGCTATACTATTAAGCGATATAATAAAGCTAATTCACCTGATCAATTTGCAAAGGGATGAAATCAATGCGGCTTACGGAAGTAATGAACGGCATTAATTATACAGGCAGTATTACAGACTGTGAGATTACCGATCTCACATCTGACTCAAGGAAAGTCTCAGAGGGCATTGTGTTCGTATGTATCAAGGGCATCAAGAGCGACGGACACGATTATGCGCAGGCAGCCGCTGCGAACGGAGCATCGGCTATCATCTGCGATCACGATCTCGGTCTGGCCAATCAGCTTATCGTCGACTCCACGCGAGAGGCTTTTGCGGCCATGTGCGAGAATTTCATGGGACACCCTCTTCAGAGATTGAAGCTGATAGGCGTTACCGGCACCAACGGCAAGACGTCCACCACATTCATTGCCAAACAGGTGCTTGAAAGAAGCGGACACAAATGCGGCCTGATTGGTACGATTCAGAATATGATCGGTGACGAGGTGCTTCATACGGAATTCACTACACCCGATACCTATGAGCTGCACACCCTGTTTGCAAAAATTGCGGATGCGGGCTGTGAATTCGCTGTGATGGAGGTTTCGTCCCACGCTCTTGAACAGGGACGCGTCGCGGGTCTGCATTTCGCGGCTGCCTGCTTCACCAATCTCAGCGAGGATCATCTCGACTTTCACGGCACGATGGAGGCATATTTCGCGGCAAAGGCCAAGCTCTTTGCCATGACTGACTGCGCTATCATCAATATTGACGACGAATGGGGCAACAAACTGCGCATCGATGACGGTGTGGAACTGTTGACCTACGGCATCGACAATGATCTTGCCGACATCAACGCCAGAAACGTGGAATTCTTCGCCGACGGTGTGGGATTCACTCTCTGCGCGATGGGAAAGGAATACAGGGTCAAGGTGCCAACGCCCGGCCGTTTCTCCGCATACAACGCACTGAGCGCGGCCGGATGCGCATTTGCCGTCGGAGCATCGCCCGATGCTGTCGCGGAAGCGCTCAACCGTTCCACCGGCATCAAAGGCAGAGCCGAAGTGTTCCCGACTGGGCGCGATTTTACCATTATTCTCGATTACGCTCACACTCCCGACGGCGTGGAGAACATACTCAGCTCCATGCGCGCCGTTTCGAAGGGAAGGCTTGTTTCCCTGTTGGGCTGCGGCGGCGACCGCGATCCCTACAAGCGCCCGATTATGGGTGAAGCGGCCGCGAGGCTGTCGGATTTTGTCATCGTCACCTCCGATAATCCACGCACAGAGGATCCCGAGGAGATTATCCGACAGATACTTCCCGGTGTGGAGGAGCACGACACTCCCTATACCGTAATTGTCAACCGCCGGGAAGCTATGAAATACGCGGTGGAGCACGCGCAGCCCGGTGACGTCATCGTAATGGCCGGCAAGGGACACGAAGATTATCAGATAATAGGCAAGGTGAAAATTCACTTTGATGAGCGCGAAGTACTCAGAGAAATTTTCGATGCACTTGACATGCAATAAAGGGTGATATATTATATATGGATAGCATGAAACTTACTGAGGTGGCTTCCGCGCTGGGCGCAGAGCCGTCAGATTATCCCGACAGGGAAATTACAAACGTAACACTCGACAGCCGTGAGGTGAATGAGGGTTCGTTGTTCATTGCCGTCAAGGGCGACCGTTTCGACGCTCACGACTTCGTACGCGATGTGCTTGCAAAGGGCGCTGCGGCTGCTGTCTGTGAAAGAACGATCGACGGCGCGGAGCCCGGCAGGGTTATATACGTGAAGGATACCCGCCTTGCGCTGCTCGCTCTGGCAAAGTATTACAGAGTAAAATTCGACATTCCCGTGGTGGGACTCACCGGTTCAGTCGGCAAGACGACGACCAAGGAAATGGTCGCCGCCGTGCTTTCACAGAAATTCAAAACCCTTGCCACACAGGGAAATTTCAACAACGAGATCGGCCTGCCGAAAATGTGCTTCAAGCTGGACAGTAGTTACGAAGCGGCGGTCTTTGAGATGGGAATGAGCGGCTTCGGCGAAATCAGCCGGCTGACCGATACAGCGCGTCCCACGGTCGGCATTATCACCAACATCGGTGTATCGCACATAGAAATGCTCGGTTCCCGTGAGGGCATTCTGAAGGCTAAGATGGAGATACTCGAGGGCATGTCGCCTTCCGCACCGCTGATCATCAACGGTGACAACGATCTTCTTCCGCAGGGTGTGAAAGGAATACCGAATCCTGTGGTGGTCTGTGGCATTTCCTGCAAGGAAGCCGACTGTCGCGCAGAGAATATCAGACAGAGTCAGGAATCCATGTGCTTTACGATAAACTTCCGCGGATCTCGCTATCCGGTGGAGCTTCCTGCTGTCGGAATGCATAATGTGTACAACGCCTGCATCGCCTTTGCCTGCGGAATGCTGCTGGGCGTTACACCGGAGCAGGCCGTGAAGGGACTGTCGGAGTACGTTCCGACAGGGATGCGTCAGAAAATTGTCAGGCGCGGAGGAATAACCGTGATCGAGGATTGCTACAATGCGAGTCCTGATTCGATCAAGGCATCGCTGAGAGTGCTGCGTGATCTTGACTGCTCACGCAGAATCGCCGTGCTGGGCGACATGAAGGAGCTTGGCAGCTATTCCCGTACAGCGCATCTGCAATGCGGCGCGGCTGCGGCAGAAAACGGCATTGATGTGCTGCTGGCCTATGGACCTGAATCGCAGGGTTATGTGGATGGCGCGGACGGAAAAATACCGACGGTGCTTCATTTCGACGATAAGCAGGAGCTGGCGCTCAAGCTCTGTTCCATGCTCCAGGAGGGCGACGCAGTGCTTTTCAAGGCCAGCCGCGCTATGAAATTAGAAGAAGCCATTGAATCGGTATATGAAGTATTCGCCGGATAAATACGTTTTTTGGCGTGATTCTGAGCAAAAAAATAAGGATGGTAATTACAAATGACACAGGAATTAATCAGTCTGCTGGCTTCGGGAATATCTTTTGGCGTTACTGCCGCTCTCGGCAAGAAGGTTATACCGTGGCTCCATAAGCTCAAGTACGGTCAGACCATCAAGGAAATCGGCCCCAAATGGCATGAAAAGAAGCAGGGCACTCCCACAATGGGCGGGATTATGTTTATTGCGGGAATTCTCATTTCCATGCTCATTTGTCTGCCGCTTTACTATTACCTCAGAAGCAGCGGTTCCCTTATTTCAAGCTATGAGGATGCGACAAGCTACTGGGTGAGAATCATCGCCGGAATTCTGATGGCTGTGATGTTCGGCGCAGTAGGATTCCTTGATGATTATATCAAGGTGGTCAAGAAGCAGAACGACGGACTTACGCCGCGTCAGAAGATGATTTTCATGACGCTTATCACCGGCGCGTTCCTCACCACTCTCGCTCTGAGCGGTGACGCAACCGTGACAACCATTCCCTTCTGCACAGGCGATGTGGATGTGGGCTTCTGGTTCTATCCGATCTCGCTGATAATGATCGTAGGATTTGTCAACGCTGTCAACCTTACCGACGGCATAGACGGTCTTTGTTCCTCGGTCACTTTCTTTGCGGCGATTGTGTTCATAGTGATTGCCGGGATGCACAGTATGTTCGGCATGAGCATTTTTGCTGCGGCGGTAGCCGGAGGCTGTCTGGGCTTCTTAGTCTGGAATTTCTTCCCGGCCAAGGTGTTTATGGGCGATACCGGCTCCCTGTTTTTGGGAGGACTCTTCTGCGCCATGGCTTACGGTGTGAATATGCCTATACTTATCCCGCTGGTGGGTATAATATATCTGTGCGAGGCCGGTTCCGTCATGCTGCAGGTCAGTTATTTCAAGCTGACACACGGCAAGAGAATATTCAAAATGAGCCCCATTCATCATCATTTTGAGATGTCCGGCTGGAGCGAGGTCAAGATCGTATGGGTATTCAGCGTCATTACCCTTATCGCGGGAGTTGCCGCGGTGGCGCTCTCAATAGCATAAATTGATTCACTGTGCGCGCGCATTCCGGAGGAATTGTCGACTGCGGAATGCGCCTGCTTCGGCGAAACTGCCTTCCCGACTGATGGGAAGGATTTTTCCGACTTAAGAGACTTTTTGCAAGATGTTTATACAGTCCGGCATTCATCAGACCGGACGGCAGGAGAAGGAGGATGAGGCGTTTGGAGAAAAAAACGGCTGAAAAGGGTACAAAACGTTTGCCGGAGCCGTCACAAGTGATGACCGTTTCCAGTAAATCCGCACCGTCAAAGGCGTCAGGCAATGCGTTCGACAGATTTCTTGACAAGCTGGGCTTTGAAACGGATTTCGGAAAAAAAGACAGAAACAAGATTCCCGTAAAGCAGCTTCCCGGTATGGCGTGGGACGGCGTAAAGAACATGGCGTTCAACACAAGGGACGTTATGCTCAACAAGACTATGGCGTATGACAAACCGTTGTTTGTTCTTGTCATCGTTCTTGTTGTTGTAGGCTTTATTATGATGTCGTCTGCCAGTTATGCCTATGCATACAGCTATCACGGAGATAGCATGTATTTCATTAACCGACAGCTGGTTTTCAGTATTTTAGGTGTACTTGCGATGCTCCTGATGTCAACGGTATCCCCTGACAAACTGAAGGGCAAGACGGCGTATATTCTTTGGTTTATCTCTCTGGTGCTGCTGGTTGTGGTTTTATTCATGAAAAAAGTGAACGGCGTTCACCGCTGGATAGGCGTTGGCTCCTTTTCCTTCCAACCTTCTGAAATAGCCAAGTTTACGGCAATTCTGGTTTGCGCCACTTTTATTGCCTATCATTATAAAGAGATTAACGTTATGACGTACGGCAGTCAGAAGAGAAAGCTGAAGGCTTCCAAGAGCAAGAGATACAGATTCTTTTACACCATTCACAGGAGTTTCATCACAGGTGTATGGCCGTTCGTGTGGAGAGTATTGCCGATCCTTGTTCTTCTGGTAGCGGAGCCTCATCTTTCCTGTACCATCATTATTCTGATGATAGTCGGCACGCAGATGCTTCTGGGAGGCACACGAAGGGAATACTTTATTACCCTGCTGGTTCTGGCTGCGATAGGGGTTTATCTCATCGTGTTTTTGGGAGTGGTTCCCTACGGAAGGACGAGAGTCGAGATGTGGCTCGATCCCTTTGCCGACGCGAAGGGCGACGGATGGCAGACCGTGCAGTCGCTTTATGCCATCAGCTCAGGCGGCATTTTCGGCGCGGGATTCGGCAATTCCCGTCAGAAGTATATGTATATTGCCGAGCCGCAGAACGATTTCATCTTTGCCGTTGTCTGCGAAGAGGTCGGGCTTGTCGGCGCCATCATTATCATTCTCATATTTGTAGCCTTTGTGTGGAGAGGCTTTGCCCTGAGCGTGGCCAATCCGGACAGATTCCGCCGTTTCGTGGGAATAGGCATAACCTCGCAGATAGGCTATCAGATGCTGCTGAATGTTGCCGTTGTCACCAATATGGTGCCGAATACCGGCATAAGCCTACCGTTTTTCAGTTATGGCGGAACGTCCATCATTATGCTGCTGGCGGAGATCGGCGTGTTACTGGCCATATCGCGAAGTTCACCCAATAAGGTAATGTGAAAGGAGCAGATCATCATGAAGGTACTGATGTCAGGAGGCGGCACGGCGGGGCATATCAATCCCGCGCTGGCAATTGCCGATACGATAAAGAAAAATATTCCCGATGCGGAGATTCTGTTTGTAGGAACCCCCACGGGAATGGAGTCAAAGCTGGTTCCCCAGGCGGGATTTGATTACACATCCATGCCGGTTTCGGGATTCCAGCGCAAGCTGACACTCGAAAACATCAAGCGGAATTTTGAGGCAGCAGGGCATCTCCTTTTGTCAGGCCCTCGCGCCGCGAAGATCATACGTGAGTTTAAACCGGATATTGCTATCGGCACCGGCGGATATGTCTGCGGGCCTGTTCTTCGGAAGGCTGCCCAGATGGGCGTTCCGGTGCTGGTGCATGAGGCAAATGCCTTCCCGGGCGTCACCGTGAAGATGCTTGCCCGTTATTGCGACTGTGTGATGCTCGCTGTTGAGGATGCCAAGGATCGGATTTCCGCTGACGCCGAATTCGTGGTAACAGGTAATCCTGTGCGAGCGGAGGTGCTGGAGTACGACAAGGCACGGGCGCGCAGGGAGCTTAAGGTGGACGACCGTCCGCTGATTGTGTCCTTCGGCGGTTCTCTGGGGGCGAGAACCATCAACGAATCGATGCTGGACCTGCTTGCGCGCAGTGCGAAGGACGGCAGGTATCAGCATATTCACGGTTACGGCAAATACGGCAGTTTTGTTCTTGAAGAGCTGAAGAAGAGAGGGGTCGACCTCAAAAGCTGCCCGAATCTCGATGTGCGCGAATACATAAGCGACATGCCGAGAGTAATGGCAGCGGCGGATCTGGTAATCTGCCGTTCGGGCGCGATGGCGCTTACGGAGATACAGGCGCTGGGCAAGGCGGCCATCCTCATTCCATCGCCCAATGTAGCGGAAAACCACCAGTATTACAATGCCATGGCGATGGTTGACCGTGGAGCTGCCGACATTATCGTCGAGAAGGACATTACACCTCAGCTTCTCACCGAAAAGGCAGATAAGCTGGCGGGCGACAGGGCAAAGCTGGATGAAATGTCAGAAAATGCGAGAAAGATGGCGATACTTGATTCAAGAGAAAGAATTTACGAGGTAGTGTGCGATACACTGAAAAAGCACGGAAAAATGTAAAAGAAGGTTAGGAGTTGAAAAACGATTGGACAGTAAAAAGAAAAGGGACAGCAAAGTTACCGTCGAAAGCCGTACGGAAGCTGTCCAACCGATAAAAACGGACATGTCCAAATACGCCAGAGCCTACAGCAATAAGTCGAAGATTAACTACGCGGAACTTAAGCTTGTTCGCCCTGCGCAGACAAAGTTATCGGAGTCATCAGAACCTAAAAAAACTAACAAACAGGAATCGAAAAGTCAAGAAGCGATAGCAGATAAGAAGACAAAGAAACCAAAGAACAGAAAAACCAAAAAAACAAAATCGGTGAAGGAACAAAACAACAAAAGCGGAACAGCAAAAAGTAATGATACGGGAAGAAAAAGTGAGGCAAATTCATCCGGCATGACTGCGGAGGAACGGTACAGCAACGCACTTGGCAAGGAAGATCATTACAGTTCGGCTGTCGAAAAGTATTATCTGAAGTACCCCGACAAAAAACGCCCGAAGAAATCCGCTGCCTCCCGCCGAGTGCAGGAACAGCAGAAGAAAAAGAAGAAGCGTTCCTCGAACAGCGGCGCAGCAGGAAACAGCAAGCGTTCCATGGCAGAAATTGCCGTCAAAAACAAGGGTACATCTTCGGTAAAAGAACATGCGCGCGCCGCCAGAAACGCGAAGGCACGCGGCGTGATTTCCCCGACAGTGGCCAATCGCTCATTCTACCGCCATAAAAAGAAGCGTTCCGGCGCACTGAACGTACTTATGATAACACTGCTGCTTGTCTTTCTTGCTTCGGTAGGTGTGACGGTATTTTTTAATGTCAGAACGATAACGGTTAAGGGCGAAAATCCCTACGGTGACGCAAGAATTAAAAGTGTTTGCAGCATACGCAAAGGCAGCAACATACTGTTTCTGTCTGCCGATGAGATAGAAAAAAAAGTAGAAAAAGAACTGCCGTATATTTCGGAATGCCAAATAGAGCGCAAGCTCCCGTCATCGGTGGTTATTAATGTCAAGAAGGCGGATGTACTCGGTGTAGCCCAGTCCTCCACAGGTAATTGGTCTGTCATCAGCACGGATGGTAAATTGCTGGAGTCGTCTGAAAACAAAACGTATGTAAGCGAGAAGGATCAGACAGAAACACCT
Source organism: uncultured Ruminococcus sp. (assembly GCA_902799245.1). Lineage (GTDB taxonomy): Bacteria > Bacillota > Clostridia > Oscillospirales > Acutalibacteraceae > RUG762. The sequence goes on along the minus strand of CADBZY010000019.1, from coordinate 14,112 downwards.
CCGTCAACGCCCGACTACAACAGCGCGAGCGAAATTGCCGAATCCAGAAAGCTGCCTCTGCTTACGGGACTTGACATCATGCTAAATCGTAAGGACGGATTCATCACGGATGAAAAGCAGATTGGCTATATTAGAAATTTTACAGTCATCAAAAAGGCGTTTGAAACCCAGAAGATGAAGCTGACAGCGATGAAATACGGAGACAGAGGATACGAGGCCGTGTATGACAAACGAATCACTGTTATCTTTGGCAAAGAGATATACGCAAAGACAATTGCTTTTCATCTGAAAGAAATGTACGCCTTGATTTATGAAGAAGGTTTTCTCTCCGAAACCAGCAGGGGTGAGCTGAAATTCAGCAAAAATAACGTGTTTTTCAGACCTGAATATGAAATCTCAGAGGAAGAAGTCGAGCGCATACGCGAACAGAGACGTGAGACGAACCGCCGTCGATTGTATGAATTGGCTGAAATATTTATGACTACAGGTGACGATTGGTTTAAAGGAAAGATAAAAACCGAATAACGTGGAAAAAAGATTTGCTCCGGAAAAAGCGCAAATTGCACAATATACTTGATGATTGCTACAAAGAAAAAGTAAATTGAGAGAATGCTGTTGTTATTTTGCATATATTTCCGCACAAAGTCGAAAAAAAAATTTCTCTCAGTACGTCGATTTTTATAAAATACCTATTGAAATTTTGTCTTGAATACGCTATAGTATTATTTAGACATGTAAAAATGAAGGAATGTGAGTACAGGGGGACATTATTTCGTCCATACTTACTCGAAAAATCCTAAGCAGGAGGAAATTTAAAATGGCTTTTGAATTTGATCAGGATTTCGAGAATAACGTTGTTCAGATTAAGGTTATCGGCGCAGGCGGCGGTGGCGGAAACGCAGTTAACCGCATGATCCAGATGGGCGTCAACAGCGTTGAATTTATCTCGATAAATACAGATGTACAGGCTCTTCACCGTTCACAGGCTACCCACAAGATTCAGATCGGTGAGAAAATCACCAAGGGTAAGGGCGCAGGCGCAGATCCCGCAAGAGGACAGCGTGCAGCCGAGGAGAGCAAGGAAGACATCGAAGCAGCACTCAGAGGCACTGACATGGTGTTCATCACTGCAGGTATGGGCGGCGGCACCGGTACAGGCGCAGCTCCCGTTATTGCCGAGATTGCCAAGGAAATGGGTATTCTCACAGTCGGTATTGTCACCAAGCCCTTTGCTTTTGAAGGCAGAAAGCGCATGGAGCAGGCCGAGGCAGGCATTGCCGCTCTCCGCGAGCATGTAGATTCCCTCGTTGTTATCCCCAATGAAAGACTGAAGCTGGTTTCCGACCAGAAGATCACACTTGCCAACGCGTTCACCATCGCTGATGACGTTCTCCGTCAGGGCGTTCAGAGCATTTCTGACCTCATCAACAGCCCCGGACTTGTCAACCTCGACTTTGCAGACGTCACCGCAGTTATGAAGGACGCCGGCTACGCTCACATGGGTGTGGGTTCCGCACAGGGTAAGGAGAAGGCTTCTATGGCTGCTCATGCCGCCATTTCCAGCCCGCTGCTCGAGACCTCCATCAACGGCGCAAGAGGCGTTATTATCAACATTACGTCTTCCAATGACATTAACCTCGAAGAGGTCGACGTTGCTTCCACCATGATCACCAAGGCAGCACATCCCGATGCGACGATTATCTGGGGTGCTGCATTTGACGAGAACATGGACGATGAGATGAGAGTTACCGTTATTGCAACCGGCTTCTCCCTCGATCCCGAGAAGAAGGAGCAGACCGCAGCGGCAACACCCAAGCAGCCTGTCAGAAAGGCGGCTCCTCAGGGTGGAAAGACCAATCCCAACGCGCGCGCAGGTACAGACTCCACTATCAACGAGAAGAATGATGAGGATTACTTCGACATCATGACTATCTTCGGCAAGAGATAATTATCTCATTACAACTGCACTTACTCACCGACGTAGATTTTGTCAATTTGCGTCGGTGTTTTTTTGCTTTTACAGGGGAAGATGCAAAAAACAGCACATAATGATCATTGGAGATTGCAGATCATTATGTGCTGCTTTTTATTAAGCCTTACTTATTGCCATACATTTTTTCGTAGTAGTTTTTGTATTCGCCCGAAACAATGGTTTCCCACCATTCTTTGTTATTCAGGTACCATCTGACGGTTTCCTTAATGCCGTCCGCAAATTTTGTTTCGGGAAGCCAGCCAAGCTCAGAATGAATCTTGTCCGGGTCGATGGCGTAGCGTCTGTCGTGGCCTTTTCTGTCGGTGACATATTTTATCAGGGTTTCCGGTTTGCCGAGCTCGCTGCATATGAGCTTAACAATGCTGATGTTGCTCATTTCGTTGTGTCCGCCGACGTTGTAAACCTCTCCGACACGTCCGTTATGAATGATCAGATCGATGGCGCGGCAGTGATCCTCCACATAGAGCCAGTCACGGACATTCAGACCGTCACCGTAAACGGGAAGAGGCTTGTCTGCAAGGGCATTGGCGATCATGAGCGGGATTAGCTTCTCAGGAAACTGATAGGGCCCGTAATTATTGGAACAGCGGGAAATAGTAGCAGGAAGCCCATATGTTCTGTGATAGGCCTGTACAAGCATATCGGCGCTTGCTTTTGACGCGCTGTAGGGAGAACTTGCGTGAAGCGGAGTCTTTTCGGTGAAGAACAGGTCTGGTTTGTCAAGTGGGAGATCGCCGTAAACCTCGTCGGTGCTCACCTGATGAAATCTCTGGATGCCGTACTTCCGACAGGCGTCCATAAGCACCTGTGTACCTAAAATGTTGGTGCGCAGGAAAACCTCGGGATCTTCAATAGAGCGATCAACATGGCTTTCAGCTGCAAAATTGACGACAATATCCGGTTTCTCTTCTTCAAAAAGCCCACAAACGGCTTCACGGTCGCAGATGTCGATCTTTTCAAAGCGGAAATTAGGGTTCTGTATGATAGGCTCCAATGTAGAGAGATTGCCGGCGTATGTAAGTTTGTCAAGACATACGATGCGATATTCCGGATGCTCCCGCAGCATATAGAAAATATAATTTGCTCCGATAAATCCCGCTCCGCCTGTAACAAAAATATTCATTCAAACCACCTCAATAGGAGAATAATCCGTCTGCCACTCTGCGCAGATGCTCGCCATAGGGGGATTTTCCGTACATTTCGGCCGAGTGGAGAAGCTGTTCTTTCGTTATCCATTTTTCGTAGTAGGCTATTTCCTCCGGTGAGGAAATAACCACTCCCTGTCTGCACTGCACTGTGCGAATGAAGGAAGAAGCATCCATCAGACTTTCCATGGTACCAGTATCAAGCCATGCAAAGCCTCTGCCGAGAATCTGCACCTTTAACTCGTCCCGCTCTAAATAAAGTCGGTTCATGTCGGTAATTTCCATTTCGCCTCTGTAGGATGGTTTTACCTGTTTGGCCATTGCGCTTGCACCTTTTGGATAAAAATACAACCCCGTAATGGCGTAATTTGATTTAGGCTCAGATGGCTTTTCCTCAACAGAAAGGACGTTTTTCTCTTTGTCAAATTCCACTATACCGAATCGCTCCGGATCCTGCACATAATAGCCGAAGATGGTGGCCTTTCCGCTTTCGGCGTTTTTGACAGCTTCCTGCAGGTTTTTTCTGAACCATCCTCCGTAGAATATGTTATCTCCGAGGATCATGGCACAGCTGTCGTCGCCGATAAATTCTTCCCCGATTATAAAGGCCTGAGCAAGCCCGTCGGGGGAAGGCTGAACCGCATAGGAAAGCTCGATACCCATGTCGCTGCCATCTCCAAGCAATTCTTTAAATCTTGGAGTATCGGAAGGTGTGGAAATAATCAGAATATCCCTTATGCCTGCCAGCATGAGCGTTGACAGTGGATAGTAGATCATAGGTTTGTCGTATACAGGAAGCAGCTGCTTTGAAGTTACCTTGGTCAGGGGATAAAGCCTCGTACCCGAGCCTCCTGCTAAAATTATTCCTTTCATTGAAAGCACGCTCCTAAACTATAAAAACTATTATTTATTACAATTCAAAATAATATCGCATATTCTGTCGACGTCGTCAAAACTGAGATCCGCGTAGAGGGGAAGTGTAAGAACACTTTGGCTGATACGGAGTGCGACAGGCGTTTCATTCGGGTTAAATCTGTCCCTGTAGCATTCAAATGAGCTTGTCAGAGGATAAAAATACTTTCTTGCTCCGATATTGTTTTCCGCAAGAGCGGCGAATACATCGTCTCTGTCCGCGCCGAATTTGTCCGGGTCGAAAACGACGGGAAAGTAAGCATAATTGCTTTGGACATCAGGCTGAGCGTCACAAAGGCTGATACCTTCCACACCGGAAAGCCGGGAAATATACCGCTTTGTCACGGCTTTTCTTTTATTTATTTCATCGGAGAGGTGACGCAGATTACATATGCCCATGGCAGCCTGGAATTCATTCATTTTGGCGTTTCCACCGATGTAAAGGGTGCTTTCAGGATTGTGAATGCCGAAATTCTTTATCTCGCAGAGCCGATGTGCCAATTCTTCATCCTTACAGCAGATTGCACCGCCTTCGATAGTATGGAAAACCTTGGTGGCATGGAAGCTGAACATTGTCGCGTCACCGAAATTAGCGGTGCTGATTCCTTTGTATTGGACGCCAAAGGAATGTGCCGCATCGTAAATGATCTTAAGCGAATATTTTTCCGAAATATTCTGTATTGCCTCTATATTGCATAAGTTGCCGTAAACGTGCACAGGAATAATAGCGCATGTATTATCGGTGATGAGTTCCTCGATCAGACTCTCATCCATTGTGTAATCGGCGCTTTTGATGTCACAGAATACAGGGTTAAGTCTGCTGCGTACAATGGCGTGGGTAGTGGATGCAAAGGTAAAAGGAGTTGTAATTACTTCTCCACCCTCTGGAAATTCGAACGCTTCGATAATGTGTTCGAGCGCGAGGTGTCCGTTGGCAAAGAGCGTGACGTTTGGCGTGTGGAGATAATCCTTCAACTGCTGTTCGAATTGACGGTGCTTGACGCCGTTGTTTGTGAGCCATCTGCTGTCCCACAAATCTTTTATTTCCCTGCAGTATTCCTCAAAGTCCGGCATTGATGAACGGGTTACCGCTATTTTATCATTCATTCGGCTGATCCTCCGGTACATCGTCGCTCATGAATCGGGTGCAGGCTTCGTCTAACTTCGCGGCGTATTCCTTCCAGTCATCTTTGTTGACGAAGACCGTGTCCTCGGTGAATTTGTCTATGGAAGCGAACACGTTGTCTTCTGTGCTGAATCTGCCGTCGGCAATGGTGAGCACCCGGAACAGTTCCAGTAAACCGCCGAGTCTGCCTGGCGTGTTGAAGCTGCCGTTCTCGGAAACAACTTCATCATTGGCAATGAATACGACGGGAGTTCCCATGCCGAGCGACGGCAGACCGCAGTGAATTCTGCTGGTAATAACCATTTTGGCCGCCGCATATTTTCTCACCAGCGATTCCGCCAGATCGAGCAGCTGATCGTTGGTTGCCGACGACATATCGACGTCCAGCCAGTGCGTAATGTATTCCGCGTTAAGCAGCAGCTTTTTGTCGAACTTTTTGCTGTATACCTTGTAAAAGCACACAGCCTTGTAGTAAGGCCTGTATTTGCTTCTGTCGCGGTCAAGAAAGCCCTTGGGCGAATAAAGTGTAAAGAATTCCCTCTTGGCAAGCTCCCTGACAGGCTTGCGGTATCTCAGATAGTCAAACGCGAAGCGCAGCATTCTCAGCGGATGACGGCGCTTTTTTCCGTCTTTTTCTTCTATCAGATCAGGTATCTCGAAATACGGATCCACCACATAATATCCCTTTCTCTCTCTGTTGCCGATCGAATAATGTTTTCCCATGGTCAATGTCAGGCAGGAAGAAAAATAAGCGGGAATGTCGTGCTTTTGAAGAAGATCCAGTGTGTAGGTATCTCTGCACCCGACCGGGCCGTTTTTACGCAGGAATTGCACGCCTTCCTCTGTAAGCAGTTTGTCTGCTCTCAGGGGCGATATATGCATAGAGATCAGCAGCGGTTTGATGTACTCCGATGGCGGCCAGTTTTCAGCTCGCCATTGAAACCATCCGTTCATGATCAGTCTGATTTTTTTCTTATCCTCGGGATAGCTCTGATTAGCTTCCTCCTGTTCCACATATTCGTCAATCGGATCAACGAACTGTCGGGCGGCAACGGACTGCACGTAGTCGCCTATATTTTTACAGACGAATGCGCGTCCTCTCGCGCAGGGAAACTGAACCATTAGTCCTTTTTTTGTACCCATAACAAAAAGCTCCTAATCAAAATCTTAAATATATTCTCCCGCAGTTATTCTGAATGTGCTCCCCGTCATCATCTGAGAAGAGTCGGACATCATATATACCAGCGCATCGAGATAGTCGGTGCGCTCGAGCATTCTGCCCATGGGAAGTATGCCGGATGCCTGTCTGCGAAGCTCTGCCTCCGTCATGCCCTGTGAGCGGCGAAGACTGACTTCGCCCTCGGTGGGAGTCCAGCCGAGCGTCAGATAATTGCAGCGTATGTGTTCGCAGGCGTAATTGTGGGAGATATGCTCCATCAGTGTCAGCAGCACACCTTTGGAACAGGCATATGCCGCCCTGTCCTTCTGACCGCCCCATGCGTGCGCAGAGCCGGTCAGCACGATGGATCCGCCGCCGTTTATGCGCATGTATTTGACTGCCTCCTGACAGCAGAAAAAGCAGGCTTTGAAGTTGATGTCCATCACCCTGTCAAAGGTTTCTTCATCGCAGGTATCCAGTGGAGATACAGGCGTTACGCCGGCGTAATTGAAAAATCCGTCGATCCTGCCGAAGGCTTCATAGCCCTTGCGGAAAAGCGTGCGGCAATTACCGACTTTTTCCAGATCGGTATAAACAAATATGCCGTCGCTTCCGTAGGTATGCATGACGCGGATGGATTTCAGCGCGGATTCCTCGTCGCGTCCGCCGACCACTACCTTCGCTCCATGACGGGCAAATTCCTCGGCGGCCGCTCTGCCTACTCCCTTTGTACCGCCGGAAACGACGATGACCTTGCCCGATAATTTCTTTTCGCTCATTGTTTCAGCTCCAGTGCGTTGTCCACGTCAAAACCGTGGAGCGCCATTGCGTTTCCGTCGGTATCGTAAATCCTGATCTTAGCCATGTATTCCTTAAGCGTGTCGGCAAGCGACTGCTTGCTGTCGCAGACCAGATAAATACGGGTCATGACCTGCTTTTCTGTGCCGATCCATTCGGGGAGGACGGTGTCGCCTTCGTACAGGCGACGGATGTTGGCGACGACGCGTTTGTCGTTTTCTATACCGTCCATTCCTTCGATTTTCGCTATTTGGCCTTCTCTGAGAAGAATCCAGAGAGTGGCGGCCCATTTTCCACGGAAATAGGGGTCGTCTTGCCGTGACAGGTTGATATTTCCCTCGGAACCGGTGAGAGCGAAGTTAATCAGCATTTCGCGCTGGTCAAAGCCGTGAACCGCCTTCATCAGCAGATGCGGCGCTTCGCCTTGCAGCCGGAATCCGGTGTCGTATACGTAGAATTCTCCGTCCTCATAGAAAGCCGAAAGCATCAGCACGCCGTTTTTGATGCCGATGTCCCTGAACATGCGGCAGGCGTTGTCGTGCATCCGTTCAAAGTATTCTTTGATATGTTTGGAAGGGTATGTGCCGCCTAAACAGACACGGCTGAGTCCCTTCTGTTCGTCGGTGGTGTAGCGGTCATATATGCAGGACGCGCTGCAATAGCCGTCCTTGAATGTGTAGTACATGCCCATGTCCTCGCACTGCATGTATCTTTCCACGATAAAGCGCTTTACCTTGGAAGCGTCAAGCGCCTTCTTCACCGCCGCTGCCAATTCTTCCTCGCTGAAACAGACCGTCATTCCCATGCCGCTGCAGCTGTCCACAGGCTTGACCATGACGGGGTATTTGATTTTGTCAAGGTCTTCACGGCGCATTTCCGCGTCAAGGTAGTATTCCGGGATGCCGTGAATGCCGTAGCGTTCGCAGGTTGCCTTGAACACATCCTTATAGGAGAATACGTCTACGATCTCCTGCGAGGCATAGCAGTGGAATCCAAGGGCGTTGCAGGCTTTGCAGTACGCCGGAACAAGGATATCCGCGACGCCTACCAGTATGCCGTCTATTTTTTCCTCGCGTGCCAGAGCCACCAGTCCGGGAACGTCCATTCCGTCCACTTCGCAGCTCTTGTACGCGTATTGTTTGGCCGGGTCGTCGGGGCGGTTGCTGGTGACGTAGGTTTTGATTCCCATATCATTGGCAAGTTCAACAAGCGGTATGGTTTCGGGATTGGCTCCCATGATAAGTAGTTTTTTTCCTTCAAGTTCTTTGTTCATCGCAATTCCTCCCGGTCAGATAGTGACCGCTTCTCCCTGTGTCAGGAGCGTGTAGGATAATTCGGGGCAGATTTCCCTCATTTTATTCATAAACAAGCCGGGATTCCCTCCGTGCAGGGCGAACATGCCGTAATGACAGGGAATGGTCAGCTTTGGTTTGAGCGTGGCCGCAAGGCGTGCGCAATCCTCTTCATTGAGATTGCCGTAAGCGCCGTTAATCGGAGCGATCATCACGTCGGGCTGTCCGAATGCAAGGTATTCGTCAGCACGGTCAAGGCGGAGGCAGGTGTCGCCCGCCTCGTAGATGATTTTGCCGTCCACTTCCACGATCACTCCCACCGCATCGGGCGCACCGGTGCCGTGGTCGCAGTTGACGAAGTGCAGGGTGAAATCGCCTTGTTCATATGTGTCTCCGGGTTTTATATATGTAATGCCGTCGTTTGTCATTCTCAGCTCACGCACAAGCCCTTCACATTCCACCGAGGCAAATAGGTGCGTTGTGCCGTTGGACATCAGTTCGGGAATGGAATCGAAGTCAAAGTGATCAAAATGCGGGTGCGTAGCGATAAGGCAGTCAAATGCAATATCATACGGCGCAAGCAGCCGCGGCAGCAGACGCTTGAAGCCGATGTTTCCTTCCAGGCGTTCCACGCAGTCGGAGAGATAGAGGTCGATTCCCAGAAGCTGCCCCGAACTGCTTTTTATGATATATCCTGCCTGTCCGGCGGAGAAAAGGGTCGTTTTACCGGTTTTAGCGGAAATGATTGTCTGTGCAAGTGTATTCAATCAAGGTCGCCTCCCGCGTTTTCATTCAGATATATTTTCAGAGCCTTTTTCTTTGTTTCTTCACAAGGCTCAATGGCAAGTATTTTTTCATTGCATATGCCGAGATCAAGCAGCTCACGGCGATAAGCGTTCACAGAAGCCCTGTCGAGCTTCGCAATCAGTATATAGTCAAATCGGCAGGCGGAAATGGCAGGCATGGGATCGACATCCATGCAGCAGCGGCGGTATTCGCGGTAATCCTCGTCGAACCAGCCGACAATCTTATATTTGCCGGATTGATTCATACGGCGCACAAGCTGCTGTCCGAATGTTCCCGCACCGCAGACCGCGACGGCTTTTCCCTTGATGTCGGCTGCGAATGGAAAATCCTCCGGCAGCCTTCCTTCCATGCCGCATACTCCGCCGGAGCGGATGATGAACGTGCCGAGCATCCAGTCGTTAAGCTGCTCTTTCAGGCGGTAATCCGCCGGATATGTTTCAAATTCGTCGGACAGAAAGCGATACAGAAGCCGGAGCGAAGCGGCTTCCCTGTCGAAGCTCTGCGAGAGCTTGAGCATGGAGTCCTCCCGCTGGCGGTAGTGATAGGCGCAGTTGTCGGTCACGCACACCTTTTTGCATTTCAGCAGCGCGGGATACACTGCCGCGGCGTCCTCTCCGATGGAGATGCCGTTATCCACATTCAACTGGCTTTGCAGAATGCATTCGCGTCTGAACAGCTTGTTCCAGAGATAAGTGGTGATGCCGTAGGAGTGGAATTTGCCGCAGGACAGCATTTGCCGGTACAGACCGACAAGCGATTCTCCCTCGTAGGTGCCGGACGGAAGGGTGTTGAGTATCACCTGGGACTTGTCGAAGAGATCTCGGCTGAATCCCGCGATGGCTACGTCGGCGCCGCTTTCAGAGATAGAGGAATAAAGCGACATGTAAAATCCCCGGCCGATGCGGTCGTCGCCGTCCACCACGCCGATGTATTTGCCGTGTGAGGCGAGGATGCCGGCCTTGCGCGCCGAGACAAGGCCGCCGTTGGGTTTGTGGATCACGGTGATACGGCTGTCCTTTGAGGCATAGAGGTCGCATATTTCAGGGCAGCGATCAGGCGAGCCGTCGTCCACCAGAATCAGTTCAATATTTTGGTAGGTCTGATCTAAAATGCTCTCGATACAAATTCCAAGGCATCTTTCAATGCGGTAGACAGGAACGATCACACTGATAAGCGGCTCCGTCATTTCAGTTCTCCTTTGTTTTATGTTTGCTCAAAAGGCCTTTGACTGTGTCTATTACGTAAGTGTAGCTTTCTACACGGAATGTCTTTGAAAGCGCGAGATAAATGAAAGCGCCCAAAGGAATCTGTATGAACAGCGTCAGAATATCGCTGAGTCCCAAAAACTGAACGCTGTAAACGATCGCACCCATTCCCAGCGACATGCCGATCTGCGGCAGCATGTCCATGAACTGGTTGAAATAGCTGTAGCCGAGTAGTTTCTTGTTGGGCCACGCGTTGATCATCTGGCAGATGACCGAAGTGAAGAACATGCTGTATGCCATTGCCATCACGCTGATCCACATGGTGGATAAGATAGCAACCAGCCCCACGATCTTCTTGAGTATTTCCAGGATGAGGAAAAGATCGCTTCGTCCCATGGCCTTGATGGCGTTGAGGTTGGCGGTGTGTATCGGATAGAAGGCGTAGGAGAAGCAGAACATTCTCAGAAACGGCACGCAGGGCAGCCATTTATCGGTAATAATCAGTCTGACAGCCGGTTCCGCGCAGACGGCAAGCCCTACCATGAACGGCATGATGAGATATGTGCTTGTTTTGATGGCGCGGCGCGTCATGTTTCTTACAGTGGCAGGGTCATCCTGTGCGTTTGACATGGTCGGCAGCAGAACGCTGTCGATGGATGTGTTGATGTTGTTTACAATGAACTGCGGAAACTTCTGTCCCTGGTTGAACTGGGCGAGATCGGATTTGGTGTACATCTTGCCGATGATCAACTGTCGCAGTTCGTTGTATACCGTATCTAAAACCGCGGAGATCAGCAGCTTCCACCCGTAGGAGAACAGCCCTTTCAGACGGGTCATGGAAAAGATCATCTTGGGGCGCCACTTTACGGTGATCCAGAGGATCGTCGTGTCGGCGGCGGCATTTACCAGCATCTGGGCAACCAGCGCCCAGACGCCGAAGCCTAAATACGCCATGGCGATTCCCACGACAGCGGCGGTGATGGTTCCGCCGAGCGTGGAGAAGAAGAATATCCTGAACATCATGTGCCGTGACACATAGGCCTGCTGTACGTTCTTCATGCCGGAGATAACGAGCATCAGGCTGATGACTCTTACAAGCGGCGTAAGCTCCGGCATATCGTAAAATGCGGCAATGAACGGGGCGGCGATAAACATGATAAGGTAGAGAAAAGAACACATGGCGATATTGAACCAGAATACACTGGAAAAATCCAGATCGTCAGCGTCCTTTTTCTGAATCAGCGCGTTGCCCATGCCGCTGTCAACGAACACCTGCATGATCAGCATGAAGATCGACACGATGGCTACCGTACCGTATACAGCCGGATCAAGCAGTCGTGCCAGCACGATGGAGACGATAAAAGATACGCCCTGTGCGCCGCAGCGCTCCATAAAGCGCCATAAGAAATTGTTGACTACACTTTGTTTGTTATTCATAGAAGATCACTTGTTAAGAGAGATAAATAAACTGTCATGCTATTTCTTCCTCAATCTCAGATAGGCGCTGTACGCAGGCTTGTATAACAGGTTGCAGTACACGCACAAAATGTATCTGATCTTTGTTGTTCTGCAAGCGGTTTGATAAACGTCTTTATACTTCTTTAAATTCTTTCTGTCACCTAAATTCAGGTACATATCAAAAATGGTGATTCTTTTTTGTTTTTCTATCAGATCGGAATAAGCACCGTTGGTGTATTGATTGATTCTGTCGAGCATCTGGACAAATTCGGTGCTGTATTTTACCAGATACTCCTTGTCATTGAGCAGTCTTTGTGAAATGGAACCGTTGCTGGACTGGCGGTAAGCTCCCATCAGCTCATCGGAATAATATACCTTCCCTTTGAGCGCCATGTAAACCATCATGGCGTAATCGTCGTTGACGCAATTCCCTCTGAACGGGAATATGATGTCCGTCCGGCAGGATTTCCTGTACATCAGGGAGGTGGTTGCCATCGCCCATTGGCTGATGATTTCCTCAATGGTCAGATCACCGGAGCCCATCGACAGACTGAAAAACCTGTCTTTGCGGAGTGTTCCGTCTTCCCGGGCAAAATAAGCGGCGTGACCGCACATGGAATAATCCGGGTGGCTTTCCATAAAATCCACTTGCTTTTGCAGCTTGTTCTCGTCCGTCCAGAAGTCGTCGCCGTCACACACCGCGATATATTTTCCCCTTGACATTTTAAACATCTGCTCAAAAGAAATATGCTCCAGACCCTGTTGAAAGAGGTTTTCCGGCTGTATGAACGGCACGATTTTATCGGGATATTTCCGGTGCAATTCTCTGATGATTTCGGAAGTACCGTCTGTAGAGGCGTCATCTCTTACGATGATTTCGTAAGGAAATGAGGTTTTCTGGTTGACCATGCTTTCAAGACATTTTGCGATATATTTTTTTTGATTGTACGTAGTGCAAAAAACTGACACCATGCAGTTATTGGTATTATCCATACGTAACTCCTTTTATTCGATGATAAAGCCTTTTTGCCCCTATGTATAACGGGTGAAAGTATACACACAGAATATACTTGACTTTTATCTTGACAGAAACAGTCTTATAAACGTCGCTGTACTCTTTCAGATTGTCCCTGTCGCACAGATCCAGATACAGGTCAAACAAAGACTTTCTTTTGCGCAGGGTAATAATGTCGGTATACTTTTTTTCGGAATAATCATCTAATCTGTCGAGCATGGCGACGTATTCCAGCCGCCTTTTTTTGTAGTAGTCTTTATTTTGCCTTTGTTTTTGGGTGACAGAACCGCTGCAGGATATGCGGTACGCGCTCATCAGCTCGTCGAGATAGTAGACTTTGCCCTTAAGCGCCATGTATACCATCAGCGCGTAATCGCTGTTGATGCAGTTGCCCTGAAAGGGGAAAGTCACGTCCGTGCGGCATTCCTTCCGGTATAGCAGAGAGCAGGTGGCCATGGACCATGATAAAATGATTTCTTCCGTTGTCAGTTCCCCGGAGTGGTTTTTATTTCTGAAGTATTTCCCCTGTATCAGTGCACCGTCTTCATCGGCGTAATAGGCGGCATGTCCGCAAAGGGAATATTCGGGATGGCTTTCCATGAAGTCCACTTGCTTCTGAAGCTTGTTCTCATCTGTCCAGAAGTCGTCACCTTCGCACATGGCAATGTATTTGCCTCGCATCATGTTGAATGCCCTTTCAAATGCGACGTGTCCGAGACCTCGTTGAAGATGGTTTTCCTCCAGGATCAGCGGAACAATCTTTTCAGGATATTTTTCATGGTAAGCTCTGATAATATCGCTTGTGCCGTCGGTAGAAGCGTCATCCTTAACGATTATCTCATAGTGAAACGTCGTTTTTTGACGGACAAGACTGTCAAGACATTGCGTAATAAATTTCTTGTGATTATAAACGGAGCAGAAAACCGATACCATGCAATGGTTGCTATGATCCATAGAAAACTCCTTTTAGTGCGAATGACGGAATTAGAAATAGATGATGATATAAGGTCAATGCCAACATAGTACTACGCGCCGGTATCATCAGTCATAACGTATATTATACTATGAAGAAATATAAAAAGCAACCGTTATTACGTAAAAAAACAGGGTAAAAGCATTTACTTTTATTAGAAGAAGATGTAAAATAGAGGCATGGATATAAAAACACTAAAAGAAGAAATCAAAAATATCAGTGAGCCGAG
>CADBZY010000018.1 GCA_902799245.1 uncultured Ruminococcus sp. | reverse complement strand
TATAGTCTGTTTTTTCTTCAATTTCCATGCTTCTATTTTAGCATACTTTGCCCTATTTGTAAAGGTGAATATTATCTATATTTAATCGCCGAGTTAATACATTCAATCCCATCTTCAATACGCCGGCGGCTCCACAGAGATATTCACAGCAAAGGCACTCGATGTCGTCGCAAAGGAATCTTCCGGCATCCCGCGCATGATCAACAGAATTTGTGAGAAGAGCCTTATGTACGCTTTTCAGCAGCAGCGCAAGCTCATTGACGACTATATGGTCGCCTTTGTTGTCGAAAACGAAATCGCTAAATGATCAATTGGGAGGTTCACACTTTGCTGTGTTCCTCCCAATTTGCTGCATCCCCTTTTGTCACAATCTTGGGCTGTTTTGTGTCATTTCCATTGAGCTATTTTGTGTCAGCCTATCTGAGCAGCGACACCATGATACTGACAAGGAAAGATTTAGATACCGAATGGGCAGAGGTGTTCAGAGACTGCAAAAACATTCGTGCCGCAAAGGAAGAAATCCTCTCCATCTTTTCCGAAGAACCCGGCGACGGATATGTTTGGTCAGAGCAGGATATTTATGAGCAAATGAGGAAGATCATCAGCAAGTATGAGTGATCTCTGATTCAGAAATAATTGTAGCGGTTTTCCACATGGTTTTCCACATAGAACTCCCAAAAATCCATGTGGAAAACTGCGGTTATTTTTCCGGCTAAGTGCGGTTCAAAATCCGTGCAGCTGCGGTTTTTGCGCCGGCATATACACTTTTTCTTGGGATCATCGCAAAAATACCACCAACGGTATTCACCCGGATTTGGCGCGGCGTCTTTGGCAAATGCTACCGCACAGCGAAAAGCATAGAGCATACATTTATCAAGCTGTCGGCCTTGCTTAACACAGGTCTCGAAGTACAACTCGTCTGGATCTGCGTTTTTCAAGGATTCCAACGAGTCATATCCAAGCTCAATAAGCTCCTGCTCTTTCTTGGCACCAATACCGGGAACCAATCGAAGATCACTCATATCAAAGTACCTCCGTAAATTCTGAAATATCTCGGTAGACGTCATGCAAAGGCGCATACGGTAAGCAGTCATCCGATGCGTAGCCGACAGGAAGCAGACAGATCGGTTTGATGTAGGATGGAAGATCAAATGCCTTTGCGACAGCGTTTACATCAAACAGCCTGACCCATACGGAACCCAAACCCAGCTCCCACTCCTCCAGCATCATGTGTGTACACACAATGCTACAGTCCATTTCTCCGGTGCTGTAACCACGCTCCGTCTGGCTCTTCCATGTTTTCCGCTCGTCGCTGCAGACAAGAAATACCATCGGTGCTCCATAAATACAACGGCACAAACGATTGATCTTATTCATGGCAGCTTCACTTTTCAGCAAATAGATCATCTGCGGCTGATAGTTGACCGCCGTGGGTGCTAGCTGCGCTGCCTTTAAGACAAGATCGATCTTCTCTTGCTCCACCGGCTTATCCCAAAAGGAGTGGACAGAAAACCGCTGAGAAGCAAGCTCCATGAAGTCCATAGTGACAACCTCCGTTAATTACAGATACTGGTGGAATACCTTGGCGAGAATCTTCCACTGACCGTCTTCCTTGATAAGAGTGTGGAAATCAGTGAACGCAAGACCATGCCAGTCTTCCAATGTAACGCGAACGGCTGCGGCAGTACCCTCGATGCTCAGTACGTCAACTCTGGCTTTTGTTTCAGGAGCAGGGCCGAATGCATCTACTGCGCCGTATAGAGCCTCGATGGAGCCGTGATAGTATTCGCCGTTCAGGTAGCCATACATAAGGGCATTGTCAGTAACTGCCGGCTTCATGATGTCGCTCTTGCCTTCTTTGCAAGCCTCTATGTATTTTGCGGCAGCAGCCAGCACCTCTTCATAATCAGAAACTTTGATCTTTTCCACGTTATCTTCTCCTCGTATAATATGATTTTGGATTGACTTTTTCGTCCCTCCTGATTATAATTATAGCATGAACAATAAAATTTGCAAGAACGCACTTTTTTGTGATATACTATCAAAAAGTATAGTTAGGAGAAGTTGAACATGAATATTGAAAAAATCAAGACTTATCACTGCCCGGTCGAAGCCGCAATGGACGTCATTGGCGGAAAGTACAAGGCACTGATTGTCTATGAGTTGATAAACGGTACAAGGAGATATAACGAGATTCAAAGAGCTGTTCCGCAGGCAACGCCCCGTATGCTCAGCAAGCAGCTCAAAGAACTGGAGGAGGACGGTGTCATTAACCGTGTGCTATATCCGGTTGTGCCACCCAAGACGGAATACTCTCTGACAGAAATGGGAGAAACGCTTGTCCCAATCGTTGAAGCTTTATGTAAGTGGGGTGAACACTACTTTGAGTTGGCAGGCGTCCCCATACCCTGCGGGGAATAACTCACACAAATCTTCGGGAGAATTTCAAAGCAGTGCTGACCGATCTTCTCTGCGTCGTGGCCGTTGGCCTCACAGATGAACGGGACGTTATCCGGCAACAGCATACGACCTTTTGCTTTCTCTCCCTGTAACACACAAAATCCGCAATATTTCCCCGATTTTCGGATATTTGGTTTTCTTGCCCAATGTGTCATTAACACAGTATCGTCATTCCAAATTCCCTAAAGCGTTCAGAGCATATTGGATGCATTGCAGCAACTAATATCATTCACGCTTCAAATTCAAGTATGGGGTGATAAAACCAAGTGGCATCTTTTTTTGTACTACCCTTCCAACAGAAAATCCTCGGAAAGTGCCAGAAACACGGCATTCCGAGGATTTTTTCCATGATTCGGGTGATCTGATTCTACTCTAAATAGAATTTGCAACATAGCAGAAGAAAAAAGCTGTCGCACACAGGGAAAAATTCCTGTGTGCGACAACTTTCTGGCGGAGAAGGAGGGATTCGAACCCTCGAACCGCTTTTAACGATTACACGATTTCCAATCGTGCGCGCTCGACCAGCTACGCGACTTCTCCGTATGACTTAGTCGATATTGCGCTCAAATTCAAAGCGCTTAAATAATATACAACATATATTTGAAAAAGTCAAGTGCTTTTTTTACTTTTACTGCAAAAATAATATTAACAATATTTAAATAAGACCTTGCAAAAAAAAGCGGAATATGATATGATACTAATTATCATATCTTTTCTATATATTGAAGGAGGTGAGTCCGATGTCCTTTCGCCGCTGGCGAATAGCTAAATCAGACAAAATGCTGTCCCGCAGCGTTGCACAACGTTTCGGTATCGACGGGTTTACCGCACATCTGCTGACATCCAGGGGATTCTGCACAGATGAACAGATAAGTGACATGCTTGGTCTTGATGATGATACCGCCGAATTCATTGACCCGTTGGAAATCATCGATATGGATAAGGCTGTCAGCCGCATACGCCGCGCGATTGACGAATTCGAGAGAATTGCCATCTACGGTGATTACGATGTTGACGGTGTTACTTCTACCGCTTTGCTGTTTTCCTACCTTGAATCCGTCGGCGCAAATGTGATGTATTACATTCCTGATCGCGAGGGTGAAGGATACGGACTCAACTGCAAGGCGATTGATACGCTTCACGAGATGAACATTGACCTGATCATCACGGTCGACAACGGAATTTCCGCTGTGGTCGAGGTAGCACACGCCAATTCTCTTGGAATAGACGTCGTTGTCACCGACCATCATCAGGAGGGAGACGTACTGCCTGATGCTATAGCGGTTGTTGATCCGCACAGACGGGACAGTGGGTGCAGGTTTAAAGAATACGCCGGAGTGGGCGTTGCGTTCAAGCTGGTTTGCGCCATCGAAGGGGACAGCATGGCTGTCATAGAAAACTGCGGGGATCTGGTCGCACTCGGCACGGTGGCCGACGTCGTGAGCCTTACGGGTGAAAACCGTAGGCTGGTGCGTTTAGGACTGCGTCAGCTTCAGAATTCCGGCCGTCCCGGGCTGAGGTCGCTCATCGATATGGCAGGTCTTACCGGCAAGACCATCACATCGACCAGCATCGCCTTTGTCATCGCTCCACGGCTGAACGCGGCGGGCAGACTCGGCAAGGCTTCCCATGCTGTGAAGCTGCTGATCACTGAGGATGACGACGAGGCATTCACCTATGCCGACGAGCTGACCGCCAAGAACAAGGAACGTCAGGCGATTGAGCAGATAATCAACCGCGAAGTATCCGAAATGCTCGAGAAGGACAGCTCGGTGATTTTCGATCGCGTTATCGTGATAGCGGGTGAAAAGTGGAACGGCGGAGTCATAGGAATTTTCGCATCCAAAATCTGCGAGAGGTACGGCAAGCCCTGTATCATTATATCCTATGACGGCGATACGGCAAAAGGCTCCGGACGCAGTATTGAGGGGTTCTCGCTCTATGAGGCTATTTCGGCGTGCTCCGAGCAGCTTATCGGCTTCGGCGGTCACACGCTTGCTGCCGGAATCAATCTTAAGACAGAGAATATAGACAGTTTTCGCAAAGCAATCAACGAGTACGCAAGTCATAAATTTCCCCTGATGCCGTCCCCTGAGCTGAATATTGACTGCCAGCTCCCGCCGTCCGCCGTGACAATGCAGTTCTGTGAAGCGTCACAGCTGCTGGAGCCGTTCGGCGCGGATAATCCCACACCGCTCATTGCAGTCATGGGACTGATGCTGACTGATATTTACGGTGCCGGAGGAGGAAAGCATCAGCGCCTGACGCTGACACGCGGAGAATCCGTCATTACTGCGATGAAATTTTCCACATGCGATGAGGACTTTCCATTCAAAGTCGGAGATGTGGTTGACATTGCCATTACGCTGGATAAATCCACCTATCGCGGCAGAGACAGCCTGACACTGATCGTCAGAGACATCCGCCTCTCCGAGACGCATTTTGACGAGTTGAACAGAGGAAAACAGCTGTTTGAAAAAATGATGCGCGGTGAGCCGCTGTCAGATGAAGAAATCATTGAATTAAGACCTACCAGAAGCATTTTGGGAACCGTTTACCGTGCCGTTTCGGACGGCTATCGCGGTGAATCCGAAGTACTCGGGTGCCGGATGAAGCGAAAGGGCGTAGGATTTGCGGCTTTGCTCACTTCTCTTCAGATACTCAGCGAGGGCGGTCTGCTGCATGTCAGCGACGACGGATTCGTGCTTTGTGTAGAAGCTGCGTATCGCGGAGAACAAGCCGGCAAAATCTCGCCGGAGAATACGCCTTCTGCTGTCAGAGTGGGATACAAGAATGTTTAATTATCATATATTTTTTTGAGTGAGAAAGAATTGTATATAATAACGGCAAGCGCCGTTTTGAGGAGGGAAGACCATATGACAAACGGAACAGACATCGGCACAAGAGATGTCAACGAGAGAGATTTTACAGACAATGTGGAGGAGACATACCAGACCTACG
Organism: uncultured Ruminococcus sp.; assembly: GCA_902799245.1. GTDB lineage: Bacteria > Bacillota > Clostridia > Oscillospirales > Acutalibacteraceae > RUG762. Next base: position 51,853 of record CADBZY010000018.1, on the reverse strand, counting down.
ATGAACTGGTTGCAAACATTCTTAAGAGCGGCAAGGATTATGACATGGCTGCCATAGAGAAGGCATATCTTTTTGCAAACAAGGCACACGCGGGACAGAAGCGCAAGTCGGGCGAACCTTACATAGTTCATCCGATTTCCGTGGCAAATATCCTTGTATCCCTCGGAATGGATACCGAAAGTGTGGTCGCTGCCCTCCTTCACGATGTGGTGGAAGATACGCCTGTCACACTGGACGATATTAAGAATAATTTCGGCAGCACCACCGCACAGATCATTGACGGATTGACAAAACTGAGCAAGCTCGGCTTCAACACGGAGGAGGAACATCAGGCGGAAAACGTGCGCCGTATGCTCATTGCCACGAACAAAGACATCCGCGTACTGATCATCAAGCTCGCAGACCGTCTCAACAACATGCGCACGCTCAGTGCCATGTACCCGCAGAAACAGCGCAACATCGCACGCGAGACATTGGAAGTTTACGCGCCGCTCGCCCACAGAATGGGCATTCGCCCTGTCAAGGAGGAGTTGGAGGACTTAGCGCTCAGATACCTTGACCCTATCGGCTACAAGCAGATCTGTGACAATCTTTCGGCGCAGCAGGCCAACCGCGAGGCATTCCTTGAGGAAATCAAAGAAGAGCTTCGTCAAAACCTGATCGAGTATATCCCCAACGTCGAGTTGTCAGGCCGTGTCAAGTCTGTTCACGGCATCTACAACAAGATGATCATGCAGGGCAAGAGCTTTGAGGACATTTACGACGTATATGCGGTTCGTGTAATTGTGGATACCGTTGCCGAGTGCTACGCCGCGCTTGGCGTGGTGCAGACGATCTATACGCCTCTGCCCAATCGCTATAAGAATTACATTGCCATGCCGAAATCCAACGGCTACCAGTCATTGCACACCACCGTCATCCGCAAGAGTGATGACCCCAATGAAAACGCCGTTCCCTTTGAAGTGCAGATACGCACCAGGGCTATGCACCTCACTGCCGAATTCGGCGTGGCGGCGCACTGGAAGTACAAAACCGGCAAGGCGGCCGAGGGCGGCAACAAGGTCTTTGAAGACACTGTTTCATGGATACGCAAGATGATCGAGGATCAGATGGACAGCGAAAGCGCTGACGTCCTCGACGTCATCAAGGAAGACATCATGCCGGAGGAAATCTATGTTTTCACTCCCAAGGGCGAGATCAAGGTGCTTCCGAGGGGTGCGACAGTGATCGACTTTGCGTATGCCATTCACAGCCAGGTGGGACACCGCATGATCGGCGCAAAGATCGACGGCAGAATCGTTCCGCTCAACACTGTGCTGCATACGGGCAATAAAATCGAGATACAGACCACGAAGGAGATTACCAACGGCCCCAGCCGTGACTGGCTCAACATGGCAAAGACCAGCCAGGCCAAAACCAAGATCCGTTCGTGGTTCAAGAACGAACGCAGAGCGGAAAATATCGAAGAAGGCAAGGCGGAATTCGACCGTGAGATGAAACGCGCGGGTCTGATCATCCCCGAAGACAAGTTCGATGAATTCATGCAGGAGCAGATACGCAAGTCCCACAAGGACAGCATTGACGATTTCTATGCCGCTATCGGTTACGGCGCCATCATTGTCACCAAGCTCATGCCGCGTCTGCGCGAGGATTACGCGAGAATCGTCATCAAGCCGATGGGCTTGCAGGGAATAGAAGGCAATTTTGTACCGGAGGAACACAGACGCCAAAAAGGCGATCCGGGTGTCCGGGTGGAAGGCATAGACAACTGTCAGATCAAGATGTCACGCTGCTGCAACCCGCTGCCGGGCGACGATATTATCGGCTTTATTACACGCGGCTTTGGTGTGTCGGTGCATAAGAAAAGCTGTCCGAATGTACCGGAGGACATATCAAAGTGCGAGGAGCCGGAACGCTGGATCAAGGTGTACTGGAGCGAGGGCACCAATTACCGCGAATTCAAGACCACGCTGAGGCTGTTCTGTCTCAACCGCAAGGGTCTTCTTGCTGACGTAACGACGCAGCTTTCCATGATGCATATCAGTATCAGTATGCTTAATTCCCGTGAGTTGAAGGACGCCAACGCTGTTATTACCGCTACGATTTCCGTCAGCAGCAAGGAGCATCTTGCGCAGATCACATCCAAGCTCTCACGTATCAGCGGTGTGCTGAGTATAGAATAAATCTTTAAACAAAAGCGGAAGGCTCCGCCGGAATGATTTTTTCGGAAGCGGAACCTTCCGTGTTTCAATTTGGATATTTTGGGAATGATAGTATATGGCGACAAGCAAGGTGTTTATCACCACAATAGGAGGACGCAGCTTTGATCCGCTGTCTCCTTCTGCTCAGGATATAGATATACAGGACATAGTCCATTCATTAAGCCTGATTTGCCGCGCCAACGGGCATTTCAGCTGTTTTTTCTCGGTTGCCCGCCACTGCATCAACTGTGCGGCGGAAGCGCAGGCGCGCGGCTTCGGGGCAAGGATGCGGCTGCTGTGCCTTCTTCACGACGCGACGGAGGCGTATATCGGGGACATGACGCGACCGCTCAAACGGCAGCTCCCTTACTACTGCGAATGCGAAAGCAAGCTGCACGCACGGATTCTGGACAGATTCGGCATTCCGGCCGAGGATGATAGCGAGAGTGAAATTGTCAAAGAAATTGACGACTGTATGCTTTACCATGAATTCCTGCTTTTCAACGGCGATAAACTGTATGACGATGCGCCGGAGGTGCACATTGAGATTGCGCACAGCGAGAGGGATTTCCGTCAGACCAAGGCGGAATTTCTGGAATTATTTGAGAAACTGATGACGGAGGCGGGTTATCAATGCTGATTTCCGTTGTACTTCCCTGTTACAATGAGGAAAAAGTGCTGTCGCTCACATACGGTGAGCTTTCGGCGGCACTGAATGAAATTACCGACGATTATGAGATGATCTTTGTGGACGACGGCAGCCGTGACGGCACCTGTGCGCTCCTCAAGAGATTCGCCGAAGGGGACAGCCATATCAAATACATCTCCTTCAGCCGCAACTTCGGAAAGGAATCGGCGATGCTCGCGGGTCTTCGGTATTCGTCGGGCGATTTTACGGTGATAATGGATTCTGACCTTCAACACCCGCCGGAACTGATCGCTCAGATGCTGGAATACGGCAGGCAGGGTTACGATCAGGTGATCGCCCAGCGCGACCGTGAAGGCGACAAGAAGTTGGGCAGCTTCTTTGCGCGGACATATTACAGGCTGGTGGACAGGCTTACCGATGTGAAGCTGACGGACGGGATAGGCGATTTCCGTATGCTCAGCCGCAAGGCGCTTGACGCGCTGCTCACCATGAACGAATACAATCGCTTTTCCAAGGGACTGTTTTCATGGATAGGCTTCAAGGAAAAGATTATCCGATACCAAAACCGCAGCAGGGCGGCAGGGGAGAGCAAATGGAGTTTCCGTTCGCTGGTGCGCTACGGTGTGGACGGTGTGCTGTCCTTCAACAACAAGCCCCTGCGATTCTGCATTTTTATCGGCGCATTCGCCATCATTATCAGCCTTCTCTATGTGATCTTTCTGTTCTTTGGCATTATTTTCAAGGGCATTGACCTGCCGGGCTATTTTACAACGATATTTACGATATGCTTTTTCGGCGGTGTGCAGCTTATTTCGCTGGGAATCGTAGGCGAATACGTCGGAAGAATCTACTATGAAGTCAAACGACGTCCCCATTATCTGATCGATGAAACCAATTTTCCTAAGAAGGACACTCCCTAAAATCAAGCGCAAAAAAATCTCCCTGTATCCGGTTCATGAAAAGGCGGATACAGGGAGATCGTTATTGGGGAAATAAAAATCATATCGCATTGGCAAAGATACTGCCGAGACGGGCTTCAAAATCCTCATCGGAGCAATAGCCGCTCTTGTTGAGCTTGTAATATTCGTCGATGGAAAGCAGGTTCCAGTCGCCGTCGGCATAATCCGTCAGGCGGTGCAGGTAATTGACGCACTGCGCTTTGTCGATCGTGCCGGAACGGTATTTGTCGCGTATCACGCCAATCAAAGCGCGCTGCACGGTGTTTCCCGCCTTTCTGTCGGCGGTGTAATTGCCCTGAAGGTTGTAGAAAATCACGTTGGTAATTTCCTCCTGCCCTTTATCGAGCGAGAGAAACACGTCGGTGTATATGTAAGGGACATCCTTTTCCTTCAGTGCCGCACTGACAAAATCCCGCAGCTCATCAAGCGTCAGAAGTCCCATGTCAAGACCTATCTCAAATTTTACCATCTGCTCATATGCCGTCATTTGTTACATTCACTCCATGCTTTGTCTGTATGGAATAAAGTATAGCACAGCCTGCGGCAAATGTAAATATGATTTTTGCATTCAGTCTTTCTCTTCCTCGTCAAATTCCTTGCCCAGCACATCCCTGTAGCTTCTTCTGACTGCGCTAAGTATAATGAGAATGGCAACGCCGACAGCGATAATCAACCCGAGCAGCAAATCGCTTCCGGTGAGTTCATTGACGAAGGGGGAGATGACAAACATTCCGACAGCGAGTCCCATGAGCCACGAGCGCACACCTGCGAATTTCCTGTAGGATTCCACACGTTCGGAGGCGGGGAGAACGTTATATTCGGTTTCTCTTGTCGTGTCAAAAAACTTTTCCCTTCCTGTTACCGCCTTGACACACAGCATGACGCCGACGGCAATTGCCGAACCGAAGACAAGATTGGTAAGCTGCGGCAATGACCAGTTAATAAACAGTGTATCATAGGATTCATAGCCTAACGGTGCGACAATAAACAGCACGACAGCAACGACAATCAGCACGGCGGCGTAAATCTCATATTTCTCATAGGCTCTTTTGGTTTCCTTGGACGCCGGAAGCGTCAGCTTTGCCGGAGCCGCCGCGTTGACCGTTTCAACAGGCTGCGGCGCGTTCGAGCCAAGCTCCGCGCGGATGTCCTCGACCGAACCGAATTCGGCTACGACCTTGCCGAAGGCTTCGTCCTCGCCGGCGCCGGATTCGGTCAGCCCGTTGTATCTGTCGAGCATGGAGCAGTACATATCTTCCTTCATGCGTGCCGACTGCTCATTCTGAGGGAGGGACGCGAACATATTGTCAATAAATGCCCTGATTCTTTCGTTATTCTTTACCGTGTTTTCCATAGAAAACCTGTCCTTTCGTATTTGATGGGTATGATTTTTTACAAATTAATCATTGGATGAACCTGTCGATAAACGAGCCGATTACATCTTTGGCAAGCTGCCATTCCTCGCATTTTCCGGCAAGATAGCGCCGCCCCGTATCGGTCATGGTGTAGTATGTGCGCTGCTTTCCGAAGGTTTCGCTGCCGACATAGGCACTGATGAATCCCGATCGCTCCAGACGGCTGAATGTCGAATAGAGCGTTGTTTCCTTGATGGGATACCTGCCGCCGGAACGTTCATTGATGCACCGCGAGATTTCGTAGCCGTAGGAATCGCCATCCGCTAACACGCTGAGCACGATCACGTCGTTGTATCCTCTCATCACATCGCTGCTGAGTTCTTCCACTGCGGTTTCCTCCTTTCGCTCCTTATGGTGTATGGTCCGATAATGCATTTTCAAGCTATTGCATCTGCTGTGGTAATTACTTTATCTGTCGTTGTAATTATTATATCAGATGGAGTAATCTTTGTCAAGGGGGGAATATTATATTTTTTTATTGGGATTGATTTTTTTGCAGGAGAGCGGTATAACAATAGTAGAGACCAAAAGAGAGGAGCAAACCACCATGAAACAATCAATCATAAGGCGCACATTATGCGCGATGCTTTCGGCCGCCATGCTGATGGGCGTGTGCGCGTGTTCGGATGGAAGCGGCACCGGAAAGAAGTATTCGCTGTCAAACAGCACCACTGACCTGATGGCAAATATTGAACCGTCCGCGAATGCGCTCGCCTTCAAAAAGAACGAGGACAGTCAGCAGACTTTTGAACAAGCGTACAGCGACTTTGCGCTCATGCTGTTTAAAAACTGCTCCGCGGCTGACAGCAGGAAGAACACGCTTGTGTCGCCGCTGTCGGTTATGACGGCGCTTGCCATGACGGCCAACGGAGCAAAAGGAAGCACCCTTGAACAAATGCAGAAAATGCTCGGCGGCGGGATGGACATTGAACAGCTCAACCTATACCTCTGCGCCTATTTAAACGGCCTGCCGAGCAGCGAAAAGGCAAAACTCACCTCAGCCAATTCCATCTGGTTCAAAGAAAATTCGCTGGACTTCAACATGGATTTTTTGCAGACCAACGCCGATTACTTCGGCGCGGATGTATTCAGTTCGAAGTTTGATGAAAAGACGCTTGCCGACATAAACGGCTGGGTCAATGAAAACACTGGCGGCATGATACCGAAGGCTCTCGACAGAATTCCAGGTACCGCCGTGATGTACCTCATCAATGCCCTTTCCTTTGACGCGGAGTGGCAGGAGATATACCGCGAGGATCAGGTGTATGAGCGCGATTTTACCGATATTGACGGCAAGACGGAGAACGTGCCTATGATGAGTTCTACTGAGTCGGTCTACCTCAATGATGGCAAAGCGCAGGGGTTCGTCAAGCCGTATGCTTCCGGCTACAGCTTTGTCGCCATGCTGCCGGATGAGGGAATCTCCCTTGAGGATTATGTCAAGTCGTTGGATTACGGCAAAATCGCAGATCAGATCAAGGCGGAAGACCATGCGCCCGTACTTGCCGCACTGCCGAAATTCAGCGCGAAATATGATACCGAGTTGAGCGAAATGCTGAAAGACAACGGTATGGCCGACGCCTTTGATGGGGCCAGGGCGGATTTCTCCGGGATGGCTGATGTACCGCCAGGGTATCTCTATATCAGCCGCGTGATTCACAAGACCGCAATCGACGTAGACGAACGCGGCACCAAGGCCGGAGCCGTCACCGCGGTTGAAATGAGCAAAAACGCAGCTCTGATGATGAATGTCGTATCTCTTGACCGACCGTTTGTCTATATGATCATCGACAACGAGAGTTACCTTCCGATATTCATCGGTCAGGTTACACATATCCAATAATGCTTTCATAGATTGGCGTATGCGGTTTTGTGGGGAAACTGCATACGGCCTTTTTTGCTGTCAGGAATATTTGTTCATTGATTTTTGTGAGAAAAGTGTAAGAAAAAATATTGCATCTAATGCCGAAAGGTGCTATAATATTTTGCGTAATTTTTTTTGCGGCACGGTTAGTTGTGATTAATTAAATAGTAAGGGGTAAATAACATGGCAGAATATGCATTCAATACTTCACAGATAAAAGAAATGGCTCCCCAATTGCGCGCAGGGGATAGAGTGTTGCTGTCGGGAACGGTATATACCTCCCGCGACGCGGCCCATAAGCGCATTATGGCTCTCCTTGACAGCGGTGAAAAGCTGCCGTATGAGCTGGATGGAGCGGTGATCTATTACGCTGGACCGACACCAACACCGGAGCATCTTGCCATTGGATCCTGCGGTCCCACCACTTCCAGCCGTATGGATCCCTTTGCGCCGCGTATGCTGGATCTGGGACTTGGTGCGATGGTGGGCAAAGGCGGACGTTCGGAAGAGGTCTGTGAGGCGATACGCCGGAACAAAGCGGTCTATCTCTGCGCCGTTGGCGGTGCGGGTGCGCTTGCGTCGAAGTGCATCACCTCCTGTGAAGTGATTGCCTTTGAGGACTTGGGCTGTGAATCGGTTAAGCGGCTGGAATTCAGGGATTTTCCGCTTGTAGTCGCCATTGACTGTGAGGGCGGTTCGCTGTTTGGCGCGCAGTGATAATCAAGGATGTGTAGTAGTAATATGAAGAACAAAAAATTCATTCTGACACACGCCGCCTTATCTTTCTTGCTGTGTGCGGCAGCATTGTCTACGTTTATCGTTATATTGTCAGCGAAGGTCTCCGAGAGCGGCAGGCATCCATCTGTCACAAGCATTCCCGTTTATTCAGGGCAAAATGATGCCGCTGAGGAGCTTGGCAATTTACAGACGGAAAGCAAACCGGCGGATTCTGTCGCCTTGATGTTTTCGAGTGAACAGGTCTCCGGAGATGATTTAAGGTGCCTTCAGGCGAAATCGGTGAAATGGTTTTTGACATTCAAGAGTGATGCGCGTATTTCTGTCACTGCCGCCAAGCCTGTCAGTCAGCTTTACTTTCAGTTTGAGGTTCCAAGCAGATGGACTCTCACATTACCTGACGGCACGGTAAGACAGAGCAATGAAAACGGCTTTATTCACGAGTATGTTGATCTGGGACAAAGCGTTTCAGAATTTACGGTAGATGTTGCGGAAGGCGCTGTATTTACGGGGCTGTTTGGCTTTACCGAAGGCGAGACTCCCGACTGGGTACAGAAATGGCTTCCACCGTGCGAAACAGCCGATTTGCTGGTTCTCCCTACCCATTCCGATGATGAATTTCTATGGTTCGGCGGTGCGCTTCCGTATTACGCGGGAGAGCTTGGATATGATGTGCAGGTAGTGTATATGACCAATCATTATAACAATTCTTTCCGTGAACATGAGCGACTCAACGCCTTGTGGCATGTCGGCGTCAGACATTACCCTGTTGTCTGCGAAAAGTTTACCGATTGGTTTGCTACAAAAAAATATGAGTGGGCAGTGGAGAAGTTCGGGTACGAAAATGTTCTTGAATTCCAGGTAGAAACGCTGCGAAGATTTCATCCCAGAGTCGTTCTGGCACAGGATGTCAACGGTGAATACGGTCACGGCGCACATATACTGAACACACAGACTCTTCTGGAAGCTCTTAAACTGACGAATGATCCCGCGGCGTATCCCGACAGCGCGGAAAAATACGGAATTTGCAGCGTGCAGAAATGCTATGTGCATTTATGGGAGGAAAACCAGATCGTTGTAAAATGGGAAGATTTTAAACTCAGTCAATTTAACAACAAGTCTGCCATGAGAATGGCGGATGAAGGCTATGCGGAGAACAAATCACAGTATATTTATTATAATGTCCCGTCAAACGGACAGTATGACTGCCGCAAATTCGGGCTTGCCTTTACCACTGTGGGAAATGACACTCCCGGAAAGAACGATATGTTTGAACATATTGACCGCTCTGAGCAGGCTCGTGTCTATCCCTCGTCGATTTCTGATGAAAATGACGTGTCCGGAACGGATATTCCGCTTCTTGAACCGGAAACTGTGGAAAACAGTAAAAGATTTCCTTTTGCAGGGATTATTGTGATTTCCTTATCCGGAGCGATCGTGCTTCTGCTGATATTTTTAGCGATACTGCTGCGGAACAGATCAAGAAGAAAGAATAGGGTGACGGGGAATGAAACAAATCATTAAAACAGCAGTGTCTTTGTCTGTTATTTTGACTCTGATTCTTGCTATTTTTCCGGAAAGGACGTTTGCGTCTGCCGATGAAATAGCGTTGATTCAGCCGGACGCGGAGAAAGTCGTGTTGAATGTATCTTGCGAAGGGGTGCCGGGCAAGCAATTGAGCGGCATGGTTGACGGAAATTATTATTCCGCTTTTCAGATTGCAAGGAATGTTCGTATAGAATGTAAAGCGTCGGTTCCTGTGAGAAGCCTGTATGTCATGTTGGAAAAGCCCTGCGAATGGACGCTTTCTTTTCCCGACGGAACGGAAAAGAAGTGCGGTGAAAACGGTTTTCTGCATGAATACATCTATCTTGAAATAGAATCGAACGTCTTTTACATTGACCTTCCCGCCGCAACCGGCATCACCGAAGTCTATGCTTTTACGGAAGGAAAGCTGCCCGACTGGGTGCAGATATGGGAGCCTCCCTGCAAAAGAGCGGATCTGATGGTCATGCCCACTCATGCGGATGACGAGCACCTGTGGTTCGGCGGTGCGATGCCTTATTATGCCGGGGAGCTTGGATATATTGTTCAGGTGGTTTATCTGACCGATCACTATAAATCCCCTTACCGCAAGCATGAGCTTCTCAACGGTCTGTGGACGGTCGGTGTCAGGAATTATCCCGTGCTTACCGATATATTTCCGGATGAACTCAAGACAAAGTGGAGTCTGGAGAATGCGGAGGAAGTTTTTGGCAGGGACAATGTGATAGAATTTGAAGTGGAAATGCTGCGCCGCTTCGCGCCGAGGGTGGTTATCGCGCACGACATCAACGGAGAATACGGTCACGGCGCACACAAGCTGTACGCGGCGGCGCTGCTGGACGCTCTGAAAATATATGACGATCCTTCAGTATATCCCGACAGCGCACAGAAGTATGGCGTCACGAAGGTGCAGAAGTGTTATCTCCACCTGTGGGAGGAGAATCCGATCGTGGTGAACTGGAGCGAAATGAGCCTTTCGCATTTTGGCGGTCAGTCAGCCTTTGAGATGGCGCTGACAGGCTATAAATGTCACAGGAGCCAGCAAAGATTCAACATAGTAATGGAAGAAAGCGGTCCGAATGACTGCCGGAAGTTCGGGCTTGCCTATACCACTGTCGGATTAGATACGCCGGGGCTGAACGATATGTTTGAGCATGTTGACATGACAGACGAGGATGCAGACACCGGCATGGAACAGGAAAATCCCGATGCAGCGAAACAGACAGCGGAGTCTGTTTCCGAAACCGACGCGGGCTCAAAGACAAGAACGTCGGACAAACAAATCGGAATAACCCTGTTCGGCAAAGAACTGATGATAAACGATGTAGTAGTTGCGGCAGCGGCTGCCATCGTCTCGCTTGCTGCGATAATAGCCGTGATTTGCCTGAAAAGGCGCGAATAAATGCAGATTTCACAGTGGATAACTGATTAAAATGCACAATTTTGCAAGTTTGTAAATTGCAAATTGCAAAATTCCGAAAAAATTGAAAAATACATATTGACAAATCGGATGAATATGTATTACAATATAGCTTACAACGCTGAAAAAGCGTATGAATTCATCTTGCAAAAGGAGAACTTTTAAAATGGCTTTTAAAAATCAGTATCTTGCAGATCTTATGGAAACCGTCAAAAAGCGCAATCCGAATGAGCCTGAATTCCATCAGGCAGTGACCGAGGTTCTGGAATCCCTCGAGCCTGTTATCGAAAAGCATCCCGAATATATCAAGATGGGCGTCCTCGAGAGCATCGTCGAGCCCGAAAGAATCATCAAATTCCGCGTTCCGTGGGTAGACGACAAGGGCAATGTCCAGGTCAACCGCGGCTTCCGCATTCAGTTCAACAGCGCCATCGGCCCCTACAAGGGAGGTCTGCGCTTCCATCCCTCCGTATATGAAGGCATCATCAAGTTCCTCGGCTTCGAGCAGATTTTCAAGAACTCCCTGACCGGTCTGCCGATCGGCGGCGGCAAGGGCGGCTCCGACTTCGACCCCAAGGGCAAGTCCGATATGGAAGTCATGCGCTTCTGCCAGAGCTTCATGACCGAGCTGGCCAAGCACATCGGCCCTGACACCGACGTTCCCGCAGGCGACATCGGTGTTGGCGGTCGTGAGATCGGCTACCTCTTCGGTCAGTACAAGAGACTGCGCGACGAGTACAGCGGCGTTCTCACCGGCAAGGGCCTGACCTACGGCGGCAGCCTTGCACGTACAGAAGCAACAGGCTACGGCCTCTGCTACTACACCGAGGAAATGCTCAATGACCACGAGGATTCCTTCAAGGGCAAGACAGTCGTCATCTCCGGTTCCGGCAACGTTGCTATCTTCGCTACCCAGAAGGCAACCGCACTCGGCGCAAAGGTCGTCGCTCTCTCCGATTCCAACGGCTATATCCATGATCCCGACGGCATCGACCTCGACGCTGTCAAGGAGATCAAGCTGGTCAAGCGCGGCAGAATCAAGGAGTATGTCGAGAATCATCCGAATGCAACCTACACCGAGGGCTGCAGAGGCATCTGGACCATTCCCTGCGACATCGCTCTTCCCTGCGCAACCCAGAACGAGCTTGACGAGGACGGCGCAAAGGCTCTGATTGCCAACGGCGTCAAGGCAGTCTGCGAAGGTGCCAACATGCCTTCCACTCCCGAAGCTGTTCACGCATTCCAGTCCGCCGGCGTTCTCTTCGGACCCGCAAAGGCTGCCAATGCAGGCGGCGTTGCCACTTCCGCTCTCGAAATGAGCCAGAACTCCATGAGATACAGCTGGAGCTTTGAAGAAGTCGACGCAAAGCTGCACGACATCATGAAGAACATCTACCACAATTCCGCCAAGGCTGCCAAGGAATACGGCATGGAGGGCAACCTCGTCGCCGGCGCGAACATCGCAGGCTTCCTCAAGGTCGCCAACGCCATGCTCGCTCAGGGCGTTTGCTAATTTTTTCAATACATTTCAATCAATTAAAACTCCCGTCGGACGGAACCCTTGATTCTGTCCGGCGGGAGTTTTTGTTTAGGGTGAAGGTTGAAGGGTGAAGGTTGAAGGTAGCAGGATCGGTTGAGATTGCAAACAAGCAAAAAAACGGACGCCAGACGGTGTCCGTTTTAATTCCCTGATGAAGGGTAATGCGAGAACAACAAATCATATTCTATAAGCATAATAATCCCAATCTGAGGTAAAGTCAATAGAATTATTCCTTCACACCTCAAACTTATGAAAAAAACACTTGCAATTTGCAAAAACCGTGTTATAATAATAAGGCTAATTTGAAAATGATTTTCATTTTTACTTTGATGTTATTGTGATTGAAGGTGTTTGCATGGAAAACGGCGAAGGCAGAAAGAATTACCGCACACGTCAGCAGGAGTCCATCGAGAACTATTTCCGGCTCAATCCGGAGGTCTGTGTGACAGCCGACGATATTTATATGTATTTTATGACTGAAGGCGATAAAATCGGCAAGGCAACCATTTACCGCTGTCTTGACCGCATGGTGGAGAACGGGGAAATCAAGAAATTCCTGTCCGACGGAGGCGAAGGCGCTACGTATCAGCTCATTGACGGCTCAGGCGGCTGCGACAGGCATTTCCACCTCAAATGCACCTGCTGCGGAGCTGTCATTCACATGGATTGCGAATTCATGGACGAATTCGAGCGACATATCAAGGAGCATCATCATTTCCGTGTGGACAACGGGCGCACGATTATTTACGGACTGTGCGAGGAATGCGGCAAAAGGTAGAAGGTAGGAGGTATATGAGGTTGAAATATCGTTTGTTGGTAAAAATACTGGCAGTCATGCTTTCTTTGCCAATGCTGGGAACCGTACTTTCGGGCTGTGCCGGGACTGCGCACAAAGCAGACAGCGGCAAAATTTCTATCGTGGCAACTATCTTTCCGCAGTACGACTTTGCGAGGAGGATAGCCGGAGACAGGGCTGACGTCAAAATGCTGCTCAAACCCGGTATGGAGGCGCATTCCTACGAGCCGAGCCCGAAGGACATCATCGGCGTTTCGCAATGCGACCTGTTCCTCAACGTGGGCGGTGAATCGGAAAGCTGGCTGGATTCTGTGCTGGAATCGGCTGACAATCCCGACATGAAAATCGTGTCGGCGCTGGACTGCGTGGAACCCATCGAGGAGGAAACTTCCGAGGGAATGCAAAGCCTCGAGCATCACCACGAGCACGGAGAGCATGAACACGAAGAACACGAACATGAAAATGAGTCTGACTCCGATCATCACCATGACGGGGAAGAGGAAGAAGAATACGACGAGCACGTCTGGACGTCGCCGATGAACGCCATTGCCATTGTCAATGAGATAAACAGTGCGCTCTGCGAAATTGACCCTGACAACTCGGAATTTTATTGCGCCAATACGAATGAATATGTCAGTGAACTGATGGAACTTGATGCTTCGTTCCGCGAGGTTGTTGTGCAATCGAAAAGAAAGGTACTGATATTCGGCGATCGCTTCCCGCTGCTGTATTTTGTCAGGGAATACGGGCTGGATTATTACGCCGCCTTTCCCGGCTGTGCCGCTGAGACGGAGCCCAGCGCGGCGACCGTCGCTTTCCTGATCAGAACCGTGAAGCGGGAGAAGGTTCCAGTGGTGCTGTACATCGAGCTCTCCAATCACAAGGTAGCGGACGCTATAGCCGAATCCACCGGAACCCGAACGGCGCAGTTCAACACATGTCATAATATTTCGGCAAGGGATTTCGAGGCGGGAGAGAGCTATCTCAGTCTGATGAAGGCGAACGTCGAACTTCTGAGGGAGGCATTGAATTGAAGAAAGCAGTTATCACATGTGAGAATATTTCTCTTGGATACGAGAACATGACGGTACTGGAGAATGTCAGCTTCGCGCTTGACGAAGGGGATTATCTCTGTGTCGTGGGAGAGAACGGCGCGGGCAAATCCACACTGATCAAGTGCCTTGCGGGGCTGAAAAAGCCGACGGAGGGGGAGATCGTTTTTTCTCCCGACATCACACGCGCCGACGTGGGCTATCTGCCGCAGCAGACCGCCATTCAGCGCGACTTTCCCGCCTCCGTGCGCGAGGTGGTTATGTCAGGCTGTCTGAATCACAGCCGGCTCATTCCCTTTTACACCAAAGCCGACAGGCAACGCGCTGCCAGACACATGGAAGAGCTTGGCATCACGGGGCTTGCCGACCGATCCTACCGGGAGCTTTCGGGGGGACAGCAGCAGCGTGTGCTTCTGGCGAGAGCGCTGTGCGCTTCCAACAGGCTGCTGATTCTTGATGAGCCTGTGACGGGACTTGACCCCATTGTGACAGCCGAGATATACGAAATCATCAAAGAGTTCAATAAGAAATACAATATGACAATCATCATAGTTTCTCACGATGTAAAGACCGCCGTGAGAAGCGCCAATAAAATTCTTCACCTTAAGCAAACAGTTCAGTTCTTCGGCAGTACAGAGGATTATGTCAGAAGCACTGCCGGACGGGAATTCATAGGAGGCTCAAACGAAAATGCTTGAAATGCTCTCATATCCTTTTATCATCCGGGCGCTTGTCGTGGGGACGCTTGTTTCGCTCTGTTCCGCTTTGCTGGGCGTGAATCTCGTGCTGAAACGGTACTCGATGATCGGCGACGGGCTTTCGCATGTGGCGTTCAGCGCCATGGCGGTGGCAACCGCGATGAACTGGGCGCCGCTGTCGGTCGCTATTCCCGTTGTCATAGCCGCATCCTACATCCTTCTAAGGCTCAGCTCCAGCGGAAGGTTCAGCGGAGATTCCGCGATTGCTCTGCTTTCCACCGGCGCGCTTGCCGTTGGAATTTTTATCATTTCCATGAAGTCGGGAGTCAATACCGACATCAACAATTACATGTTCGGCAGCGTGCTTGCGATCAATAAGTCAGATGTGACGTTCAGCGTTGTGCTGTCGCTTGCGGTACTTGCGCTGTATGTCCTTTTTTATAACAAAATATTTGCCGTCACCTTTGACGAGCCGTTTGCAAAGGCCACGGGCGTCAGAGCTGATTTTTATAACTTTCTCATTGCGGTGCTGACTGCTGTCACCATTGTATTGGGCATGAGAATGATAGGCGCGCTGCTGATTTCCAGCCTGATCATTTTTCCCGCCATGTCCTCCATGCGGCTCTTCAAATGCTTCCGCAGCGTGGTGATCTGTTCGGCTGCCATTTCGGTGTTCTGTTTCCTTTCGGGGCTTGTGGTTTCCTTTGAATACTCCGCGCCGACCGGCGCCAGTGTCGTTATTATCAATATCGCCGTGTTTGCGGTGTTCTGCGCAGCGGATTTTTTCAGAGGCAGATTCGGAAAAAACAGTGCAATTTCGGAAAAATAGAATAAAAAGCGGCATTGTAACAGAGAATTTTAAAAAAATTTGTGTTGCAATGCCTTTTGTTTTGCGTTATGATATATTAAATGACAGTATTATGGGGGATTGCTATGGCTTCCACAAAGGAATATCTCAGCTATGTGCTCGACCAGTTGAGCGGGCTGAGTGAAATTACATACCGACCCATGATGGGCGAGTATCTGCTTTATTACAAAGGAAAATTATTCGGCGGGATATATGACGACCGTTTTCTTGTAAAAAACGTTTCTTCCGCGCGCAAGGTGATGCCGGAGGCTGCGCTTGAATCGCCGTATGAAGGGGCGAAGGAAATGCTGTCGGTGACGGATCCTGACGACAGGGAGTTGCTGGGAAAACTCATTCCCGCGATGGTTGAAGAATTGCCCGCCGGCAAGAACAGCAGGAAAGGAAAACGCTGAATTGATTATGGAAAAAACGGATAGAATAAGAAAAATCTTTATGCTGTGTCTGGCTGTACTGCTTTTGGCCGTGAATGTATATATTATGATACTGCTTCTCGGAAGCAACAGAAACGCTTCGTCGGACTACGGCGTAAATACCGTATCGGATGGGGATGGTTTGGCTGCGGAGGAGCCCGTTTCCTCCGCGGAAGAACCCATGTCGGAGGAAGAAAAGGCTGCTGCCGATCAATTGGTCGATAAGATGATCCTCTACTATGGCAGCTACGGTTCAAAAGCCGATCAGAAGGTGGATGAGCTGCTGACGGAGTTAAACGGCATCAATGCGGGCTATGGCGAGCTGTGGACAAAAATCATGGATTACTGGGATTACATCAACACCGACTTTGCCGTCAACGAGGAAGCCGTTCCCGACGATCTGCCGGAAGGGGACAATCTGTGCATCATTGTGCTGGGGCATAAGCTGGCGCCGGAGGGTACCATCCGGTATGAGCTGAACGGCAGACTTGAAAGGGCTTTGGAATGCGCGGAAAAATACCCGAACGCATGGGTGATGTGCACCGGCGGCGGAACCGCTTCTCATAATAAAACCGCGACAGAAGCCGGACAGATGTGTCAATGGTTTATCCAGAAAGGGCTTGACAGCAGTCGTCTGATCAAGGAAGACAAATCAAAAACCACGGTAGAGAATGCGCAGAATTGCTATGATATTCTGACACGGAAATATCCCCAGGTGGATTCGGTGCTTTTAGTGAGCAGCCGGTACCATCTTAAGTGGGGAGATCTTCTCTTTGAGGCTTCCTTTATGAAATCGTCCAATGAAAAGAACAAGCCGATGATCCATGTGGTTTCCAATTACGCATTTCCGAAGGACAGTGCTTTTTACAAGACAAAGTATAATCTTCGCTGGCAGGCGGCCGGAATGTTTGAGCTGGTCGGCGATGAAGAAAACATGAATGCTTTTACGTATGATGATTCTTATGCGTATCTTATGACGCATAAAAAGCCGAAACTGTGATATTTTTTATTGATGGATGATTTATGATGCAACTGATTACTAAAATTTGTCTTGTGGTGATCATGATCCTGTCGTGGGTCTGCTTTGTGGAGGAATTTGCCAATTACTATTTTCTTTACAGGGGCGAAAGGACGAGATTCAGGATTTGGGTCTTTTTTACGATAGGAATAATGGACACGTTTTTATTTATAGAATACTTCTTCCTCAAATAAAAGGAGCTGACGATCAATGAGACTGCTGATTGCGGAGGATGAAAGATCGCTGTCAAAGGCGCTTACCGTCATCCTCGAAAAAAACAACTACTCCGTTGACGCGGCGTATGACGGCGAGGAAGCGCTTGATTATCTGTCAGTCGGACAGTATGACGGTCTGATTCTTGACATCATGATGCCCAAGATGGACGGTCTGACGGTACTGAGAAGGCTTCGCGTCAAGGGCAACAATATTCCTGTGCTGATGCTCACGGCAAAATCCGAGATAGACGACCGTGTTACCGGGCTGGATTGCGGCGCCAATGATTACCTCACCAAGCCGTTTGACACCAAGGAGCTGCTGGCCAGAATACGGGCTATGACAAGAGGGCGCTCCGGTTCCCAAAGCTCGGTGCTTACCATGGGAAACATCTCTCTCGACCGCACGACCTATGAGCTTTCGTCGCCCAGCGGCAGCTTCCGACTTGCCAACAAGGAATTTCAGGTGATGGAGCTGCTCATGAGCAATCCGAAGCAGTTGATTCCCACCGAACGGATGATGGAAAAAATCTGGGGTTTCGACAGCGATTCCGAAATCAATGTGGTATGGGCTTACATCTCCTATCTTCGCAAGAAGCTGACCGCCCTGAACGCCGACATCAAGATCAAGGCTTCAAGAAACGCGGGATATTCCTTAGAGGCGGTGGAATAAGACAATGATTAAAAAAATCCGTCGCAAATTTATCGCCGTTTCAGTGCTGTCGGTTTTTCTTGTGATGACGGTGATCATGGGCGCAATCAATATACTCAATTACAGCCGTGTGGTACGCGACAGCGATACGGTGCTGAATATGCTGGCCGAAAACGACGGGCAGTTTCCCAAGCGCGGCAGCGGCTTCAAGCACAGGAGCAGAAGCGGTGACTGGCTGTTTGATGAGCTTTCGCCCGATACCTCACCCGAACTGGCATATGAGTCGAGATTCTTTACGGTGCGTATTGGCGCCGGAGGCGTTGTTACCTATGTCGATACGGGAAGAATAGCGGCCGTCGATACCGACACGGCGAAGGAGTATGCCGAAGAGGTGTGGTCTGACGGCGGCACAAGCGGGTTTTTGTCAAATTACAGATATTTGACAAAAACGGACGACTGTGACACGGTAATTATTTTTCTCGACTGTCGCAACCGTATCAATTCATTCCGCACGTTCCTGATATACAGCGTGATGGTGTCTTTGGCGGGAATGGTGGCCGTTGCGGTTCTGGTGGTGCTGCTCTCCAAGATGGTGATGAAGCCGGTGCAGGAAAGCTATGAAAAACAGAAGTCGTTTATCACCGATGCCGGACACGAAATCAAGACGCCGCTCACCATTATCGACGCTGACGCGACGATTCTCGAAATGGACTGCGGAGAGGATAACGAGTGGATCAAGGACATCCGCGCACAGGTGGGCAGACTGTCGGCTTTGACCAAAGACCTGATTTATCTTTCCCGTATGGAGGAGGAAAAGCCGCAGGTACAGATGATCGATTTCCCGCTTTCCGACGTGATTACAGAAACGGCGCAGTCTTTCCAGTCCCTTGCCAAGGTGCAGGATAAGACCTTTACCGTGGAGGTCGAGCCGATGCTCAATCTCTGCGGAGATGAAAAGGCGATCACACAGCTGATCTCCATACTGCTTGACAACGCGCTGAAATATTCCGACGAAAAAGGCACGATCTCATTGAAGGCACATTCCAAGGGAAGAAGCGTCTGCATAGAGGTGTACAACACCGCCGAGCATGTAGAAGTGTCGGAATTAGGCAAGCTCTTTGACAGATTTTACCGGGCGGACAAGTCGAGAAATTCCCAGACCGGCGGCTACGGAATCGGCCTGTCGATTGCCAAGGCTGTCGTCGAGGCGCATAAGGGAAGAATATCCGCGTCGAGTGCAGACGGCAAATCGCTGACAATTACGGCGATATTGGGAAGATAAATCATTTCAATTCTCTGGGAAAGGCTGAATTTGCAATGCAATGGACGGAAAAATATCGCAAAGCGTTTGTGCTGAGCTATGACGACGGGGTCTGGCAGGACGTCCGACTGGTGGAGATGCTCAACCAATACGGCCTGAAATGCACATTCAATCTGAATTCCGGGCTGATGGATCCGCCGTTTGTGTGGGAGTCCGATGGGGTGAGGGTTGAACGGATGCCGCCCGATAAGCTGCCGGAGCTGTACCAAGGGCATGAGATTGCATCCCACACGCTTCATCACTGTGACCTGACACAGCTCTCGGACGGGGAATTATTCGAGCAGGTGATCGACGACAAACATGCTCTCGAAAAAATGTTCGGGCAGAAGGTGACGGGCTTTGCCTATCCCTACGGGAATACCAATAAAAAGGTTAAATTTCTGCTGAATCAGTGCGGCGTGAGTTATGCAAGGGGCGTGCGTTCCACACATAGCTTTGACATGCCGGAAGATCTGCTGGACATTTCTCCCACCTGCCGACACAAGGAGGACGGGATATTTGACCTTGCGCGGGAATTTATCGCGTTGCAGTCCGACAGTCCGAAACTGTTCCTGCTGTGGGGACACAGCTATGAATTTGATATGCAGCGCGGCTGGGAGCGCTTCGAGCGCTTCTGCGACCTGATAGCGGGTCACGACGATATTTTCTACGCGACAACCGCGCAGACATTTTTGACTTAAGACTTAAAACTTAAGACTGAAAAATGAATAATAAAGGAATGGCTGCCGCCATTGAAAAAATATTCAGCGCATTGCGCTCCTGTATTATTATTTCTTAGGTTTTAAGTTTTCAGTATTATTTTTTTGCGCGACGACAGGAGCGCGCTTCATGGGGGTGAAATTATGGATAAGAAGCTGCAGGACGCTATTGAGAAGCTCAAGAGCGCGGCGGGTACCATCAGAAGCAAGGAGGATGCCATTGACTTCCTTGTCAAAGAGACCAAGCTGCCCAAGGATCAATGCGAACAGGCGTTTAATGCTGTGGCCAAGGTCGATTTCAAAGACCTCGCCGACAAGCTGCCTGGTGGCATTGCCGATAAGATTCCTTCCGGCATCACCAAAAAATTTGGCCTGTAAGCTCTTTTCTGGAGGAAATTCGTTGTTTCCCGAGAAAAGAATTCGGTTTGTTCGTCAAACTATGCGCTAATTTTTATTGCACATGAGTTATTCTTTTTTACAAAGATAACTTGTGTGCAATTTTTTTGTGCGGAAAGGAATATGTTACATGTCAGTGGTTTTTGAGAGAAACGGCGATACCCTTGTGGCTCTGCTTTCGGGAGAGATAGATCACCACACCGCTGCCGAATTCCGGGAGAGCATAGACCGCGAGGCGGAAATGCTGCGGCCGGGGCTGCTTGTGCTGGATTTCGGCGGAATAGGATTCATGGATTCCTCCGGGATAGGTCTGATTATGGGCCGGTACAAGAACGCCGCGGCATATGGCGGAACGGTTCGTGTGATCAATGCACCCCCGATGATTGAACGAATGATGAAGCTTGCCGGAATAGGCCGCCTTGATGTTTTATAAAGAGATAATCATTTATTATTTACAGATTCTTTTGATAATTGTTACAAATGATTATTATTTGATAGAAAAGTGAGGATATAATAACAAATGAGAGCTAAAGCAAAGAATGAGATGAAGCTGGTTATCCCCAGCAATTCGGCCAACGAGAGCTTTGCCCGCACTGCCGTGGCAGCGTTCATGGCGCAGCTTGACCCGACTATCGAGGAAATGACCGACATCAAGACGGCTGTTTCCGAAGCGGTGACAAATTGCATTGTTCACGCTTACCGTGACACCATCGGCAATATCTGGATTGAAGCCAGAATATATGACGACGGACGTTTCTGCGTGTCGGTCAAAGACAAGGGCTGCGGGATACCTGACATTGCGAAGGCGCGGGAGCCGCTTTTTACCACCGGAGGCAGCGAAAGGGCCGGTTTGGGCTTTGCGGTGATGGAGAGCTTTACCGACAGACTGCGTGTCCGCTCGGCGGTAGGCAAGGGCACCACCGTCACGATGGAAAAGCGCGTAGCGCAGAGATACCGTCATGACGGTTGAGCAGGACAGGCTCGTTACGGAGAATATCGGCTTGGTTCACGCCTGTGCGCGCCGATACATGGGACGCGGCATCGATTATGACGATCTCTATCAATCCGGCTGCGAGGGACTTGTAAAGGCCGCGGCAGGATATGACGGCAGCCGAAGCGTCAGGTTTTCCACCTACGCGGTTCCGGCGATCCTCGGGGAGATTCGCCGTCTTTTTCGGGACGGAGGCTCCGTGAGGGTATGCCGCAGTCTGCGTGATCTGGGACTGAAGATTCACCGCGCAGAGGAGGAATTCCGCCGTGACGAGGGACGCGACCCCACGGTGAGCGAACTTGCCGAAAGGCTTCATGTTGAGCCGGAGAGCATAGCCGAAGCGATAGACGCTTCACGTCCGGTGCTTTCACTGACGGCGGAACGTGACGGCGAGGAATTCGAAGAGGACGTTCCTTCCGAAAGTTTTGACGAGACACTGGTGGATCTGGTGGCGCTGAGAGAGGCGGTTTCGATGCTGAATGCCGACGACCGCGAGATAATTCGCCTGAGATATTTCTGCGGCAAAACGCAGTCATTTGTTGCTGAAGCTCTGGGAATGACGCAGGTACAGGTTTCAAGAAGGGAACGCAAAATCATAAAAAAAATCAGAGAACAGCTCGTCAACTGAGTAAAATGTGGATTTTTGTAACCTTTTACCCGATTTTTTTATCTGAATAATTGTAAATAATTTAAAAAAGCCTCGATTTCCGCTTTTTTGGTACAAAAATCTATTGAAAAAATAGTTTTTATGTTGTATAATGATTATGGGTTAGTGATGCTTTCGGTATCACTGAGATGGGCAATTTCTGCGGGTTATTGCCTTGACCGATGTACTCCGGGTTCAGTCCTACGATCCCGGATATTCCGTTAGGAATTACATAGAATAAAAAGCGTAAACTTCATGTACACTATGTACTGTCAGTACCGTTTTAGCCTGATAGTATTTACACAGGCAGACGGCGGAAACTTTTTTATCTTTTTATGAGGTGATATGAAATGCCGCGTATAATCAACGGTGAAAAAAACAATATCGTAGGAGAGAACATTCGTATTCTTCGTGTTACACGCAGAATGAGTCAACAGGATCTTGCCGATAAGCTCGACGAGAAGGGCGTTTATGTTTGCAGAGGCTCCATTTCCAGAATCGAGGACGGTCTGCGTACTGTTACAGATATTGAACTTAAGGGCTTTTCCGAGGTGTTTAATGTAACGGTCAACGATCTGTTTGTTGAGCGCGATGTTTTTGGTGAGCAGGTAAGATAGTTTATTCTTCAGGCTATTTTGGTGATGGGATGGCAAATGGGTTAAGTTTGTGATTATTGGTGATTTAACGTGTAGGATACTTTTGCTGATTCATTATAAAAATAAGCAGTGCAATGCCCGATGACATGGCTTTTTGGCTGTGTGCCGGGCATTATCGTTTTTTGTGGGAAATTTGATAGTTTTGTGTTCTTGCCGGCTGCAAGCTAATCCTTAAGAAAACTTAAAGTTTTCATAATACACTTGACAAATTTTGAATAAAGTGTTACCATATAGGCAAATCATAAATGACAAAGGAGTGTGTTCAATGCGCAAACTATATGATATTACGGGGTACACGAGATTCTGAGGCTTTTTATAACGTTATGAACGTTGTAAAAATGTCGTCGGGTTCGTTGTGCCAATAGTTTTTCATCCGGCTCCTTCTTTATCAGTCTTACTGGGAAAAGAAGGGCGCGTTTCGGCTGCGGTTTGAATGCGGCTGATTTCATTGTGTAAACGTTAAAATATTGGCAGTTATCCTGATAACATCATAATTGTTGCGTTAATTGGACTGCGCTTTTTATATTTCGTAGTACCGTTATTCCGCAAGACATTTTTTGCTACGCTGCGTTGGCATTGTCTTGGTCTGTGGATGATGGAATGATACGATTTGTTAAAATATAGAAACCTGCGTGCTTTTCCAATTATCTTGTTTATTGTTGTCGGGGTCATCTGGAAGGGATCGCGGGCTTTTTTGTTTGCCCTGCCTTCCCGTGTTATGAAATGAATGAATGAAAAGATGGAAAAGCAGGGAGGTTATTACCTATGCAAATCGCCTATAAGGTTTTTATCATTGAAGAAGACGGCTGTATGGCTGAAAATATCGAAGCGCTTCTGGTGCAGTCCGGCTATGTCATCAACTATGCGTCTACCGGCTTGGATGGCGCAAAGGTGGAGCTTCTTTGCTCCTGCGAACGTCCCGAGGCGGTGGACGGCGCTCTCGAATGTGCAGAGCGTGACATCCGGCACTGCCGCAAGAGCAAGGCGAGAATTCTCTCCTATCGGGATCTTGAACTGAACCTCGATACCCGCGAGGTGACGGTAAGGGGCGTTCACGTCGATCTTACCGCAATAGAATATGGCATTCTTGAAATGATGCTCAAAAGTCCCTCCAAGGTGTTCAGCAAGATCAGCATTTTCGAGACGGTATGGGGAGAAACCTATTACAGCGAGGACAACACCGTCAATGTCCACATGAGCAATCTCCGCGGCAAGCTCCGACGTGCCGCCGACGGTCAGAACTACATCCAGACCATCTGGGGACAGGGATACCGGCTTGCTTCTGACGTTGCGTGATTCCCCGCGGGCTTGGCGCTCGCGTTCGCTCGCTTAGTGAATAGTGAATGGTGAATAGTGAATAATGAATAATGAAGGAAAGGCTTCGCCTTTGGAATGTTTGTTTCAAGACGGAGCCTTTTTGTTTTATAATGATGTATAACGGCTATCAGCTAACGGCTGACGGCTTAAAACGGAATCTCCACGGGCTGGCGGTTGATGTAGATTGTGGCGTGGGTGAATCCCGCCTGCTGCGCGGCGGCGATGCCTTCCTGCATGCCGATCGCCATGTGTTCCGGAATGTGCGCGTCGCTGCCGAGGGTGATGTATTTTCCGCCCAGCTCGCGGAATTGCCTGACGTATTCCACGGTGGGCAGAAGGAATCCGCCCGGGCTGCGGAGGCCCGAAGTGTTGATTTCCAGCGCCTTGCCGTTTGCCGCGAGAGTGGCGAGTATTTCCCGGATGATCGGCTGATAGCGTTCCATGTCCACCTGAACGCCGTCGCGGTCGGTGATATAACGCAGGGGATAGGTGAAATGCGCCAGCGAGTCGAATTCGTTCCACCGCACCATCTCCAGCAGTTCATCGAAATACCGCCCGATCAGTTCCTGTGCCTGCTCTCTGTCGGGATGCAGATAATAGAAATCCTCTTCGCCCGCGATATTGTGCAGCGAACAGAGAATGAAATCGTATTCGCACAGCCCCAGCGCGATGGCGGTCTGTTCCGGCGCCTGCAGCGGTTCGCCCATCTCAATGCCGCGCAGCACGGTCAGATCGTCGTATTTCTGGTTCAGCTCGGCGGCCTGCGCGTTGGAACGGGCGATATTTTCATCACTCCATTCCAGAATGTCGCAGTGGTCGGTGATGGCGATATATTCAATTCCCAGTTCCCGCGCACGTTCCGCCACCCTTTCCGCGGGCGTATCGCTGTCGAAGGAATTATCCGTATGCAGATGGCAGTCACAGCGGGTTATTTTTGGTGTGTCGCTCATTCAAATGCGCTCCTTCGTTTTTTACTAAATAGTAGCATATTTCCATTTCATTCGTCAATACTGTAATTGCGAAAAATCAAGCAGATATTGGTATCAAAAAAAAATTGTATGAAACAATAATATCATCACATAAATATCGCAAAATCGACAAAATATATTAGCTCAAAATGTTATATTATTACTCAAACTTCCCACACGCAAAAGAGCCTTGAAGCCCCTAAAATAGGGCAAAAACGGAATAAAAAAATAGCATAGTACCCCGAAATGTGGTATAATTGAATTGACAAGAACAACCAACCACAGGAGGACTATGCCATGTCAATTATAACACAGGGATATGAAAACAATCAAGAGTGTGAGAGCAGAATTTCAAAATTTTTTTCGTCTTACAAAATCGGTGACTTGCTTCGCAAGTGCGGAGCAGGTAAGGAAAAAGGCGTTGCAATCGTTCAGATATTCCGCTATCTGCTTTGCCTGATGTTTTCCGACCGATCAATGTATATGCAGATCACAACCAAGCGGTTCAAAGAGGCCTACTCTAAAAACACCGTCTATCGTTTTCTGAATAACAGCAGAATCAACTGGGAACGCTTCACCACAATGCTCTCAGAGCGGATTATCAATGGTTTTATGCGCTCATTGACAAGCGAAAAACGTGAAGACATTTTCGTCATAGATGACAGTGCTTACCACAAAAAAGGATACAAGAAAACCGAATTGGTAGCGAAGGTCTTTGATCATGTTTCCATGACATACGTCAAAGGCTTCCGTATGCTGTCGCCCGGCTGGTCTGACGGCAACTCATTTGTGCCGATCACACACAGGCTTCTGTCATCATCGAAAGATGAAAATGTTATCGGTGTGAAAAATGCTTTGGACAAACGCTCCATTGCTTTTAAACGTCGCCGTCAGGCAAGAGAAAAGGCGACTGACGTCATGCTGGATATGCTGAAACAGGCAAAAACAGTAGGGCATCACGCAAAATACGTCCTTTTTGACAGTTGGTTTTCCAACCCGAAGGAAATCATTCGTATCAGCGAGGATTGTCATCTTGACTCCATAGCAATGGTTAAGAAAAGCTCTAAGATATGCTATGAGTTCGAAGAAGAAAAACTGAATATCAAGCAGATCTTTGCCCGTTCTAAAAAGCGCAGAGGTCGTTCCAGATATCTTCTTTCTGTAAAAGTGAAGGTCAGCTATACGGATGAAAAGAAGGCGTTGCATACCATTCCCGCCAAAATCGTATGTGTGAGAAACCGTTCCAATAGGAAAGACTGGCTTGCTATTATCTGCACCAATATGGAACTCGATGAAAAAGAGATAATCCGCATTTACGGCAAACGCTGGGATATTGAAGTGTTTTTCAAGACCTGCAAGCAGATGCTCAAACTGGAATCAGAGTGTCGTAGCCTGTCTTATGATGCCCTGACTGCTCATGTGTCAATCGTTTTTACACGGTATATGGTGCTTTCTGTGGAAAAGCGATTGAACGAAGATGACCGCACTGTAGGTGAACTGTTTTTTCTTATGGCGGATGAACTACAGGACATCACCTTCAATCAGTCAATGGCTATTATCGTTCAGGCTTTCATTGACAGTGTTCAGGAATTTCTGCATTTGACCGATGATCAGATCAATTCATTGCTCGCCAACTTTGTCTCACGTTTACCTGCCTATTTGCGTGATTCTTTGCATATTGCTCAGGCTGCATGATATTGAATTGCTGATTTTGCCCTATATTTCGCGCTTTAGACTGATTTTTGGTTTGGGAAGTTTAAGTATCTAAAATAGAATCAATAATAATTCATTTTTTCTCTCACGATAAGGAGGATTAGTCCTTTTTTCGGTACATGTTATTCTCGCTATCCATCTTTTGGAACAAAAGCTATTGATTATTCTGGATAGACATGGTATAATCATATCGAAATAAATGATTTGTTTTTATGAAATCGACTACGACGCACCACTGTTAAGGAAGTCCTGTACTGTTGTCAAATAACATTACGGGGCTTCTTTTTATATTGCTTTCGACTCTGTATTTCCCATGATAAAACGATCAATAAAAAATGAATATATTTCAAAAAAATATTGTACATTCTGCAAAAGTATGTTATAATGATTTGTATAAGTGGGAATGACAACCGCTTTGTTATCATTTAAAAGGAGAGATTACAATTGTTAGGGAAAATCAGCAAAACCTGTGTGAGTATTGGCTTGTCGCTGTTGCTTGGATTTTCAGCGATGACATTAGGCAGTGCGGCTAACTCACATACCGTAATGGCTGCTTCTGATCAGGAAGCCGTTGCGGTTGACCCGACAGGAAGAAGTGACGGCTATTCGGCAGTGCTCTATGACAATACCAACGGTTTGACTACATCGGGGGCTAACGCCATTATTGAAACTCCTGACGGTTTCATATGGATAGGCAGCTACAGCGGTCTTACCCGTTATGACGGCAAGAACTTTGAACGCGTTGATTCCACTACCGGTATCGCCAATGTTGTCAGTCTCTATGTTGACAGCAAAGAGCGACTTTGGGTCGGAACCAATGATAACGGCGTTGCCATTATGGAAAAGGAATCATTCAGAATCTACAATCATAAGGATGGTTTGAAATCTTCGTTTGTTCGCGCAATTGTAGAGGACGCTGACGGTACGGTCTACATTGCTACCACTCTTGGAATAGCGAAATTCGATAAGGATAACAACCTCAGTCAGCTCGATGACGAGAGGATCAACAGCGAGTATATCCGCATTATAATTATGGGCGGAGACGGCGTTATCTACGGCATAACCAACTCTAACGCGGTGTTTACGCTGCAGGGCGGCAGCATTACGGGATTCTATGATTCCGAGTCGTTGTCCATTGCCGACATCCGCACGATTTTGCCTGATCCGAATAAAGCGGGAACAGTGTACATCGGAACATCTCAAAGTACAGTCTATTGTGTAGATTTTTCCGGCGCGCCGAAAACCGTCAGCACAATTGATATTTCACCTTTGAATTATGTCAATTCCATCAGCTACGTCGGCGATAAGCTCTGGGTATGTGCTGACAACGGTATCGGCATTATCTCTGGCAACCAATGCACCAAGCTCTCTAATCTCCCTGTTAACAGTTCGGTGGAGAATGCCATTACTGACTATCAGGGGAATATCTGGGTTGCATCTTCCAAACAGGGCGTTATGAAGATAGTCCCCAATCAGTTTAGCGATATTTTTGAAAAATACGGTTTATCCGAGACGGTTGTCAATGCAGCCTGCATGTATGACGATATGCTGTTTATCGGCGGCAAGAGCAGCGGTCTTTCGGTCATAGGAAAGAACGGCGCGGTTGAGAGCCTTCCGCTGTCCAGTGCAGTTTCAGCCTCCGGCAATTGGATTGGCGCGAGCGATCTCATTGCTATGCTGGAAGGAAGCAGAATAAGATCCATTATCCGCGACAGCAAGAACCGCCTCTGGATTTCAACCTTTGGCGAGAATGCGCTTCTGCGTTATGAAAAAGGCACAGTTGTGAGATTTTCTCCCGAAGACGGACTGCCTTCCGATCGTGTGAGAACAGTCATTGAATTGAAGGATGGCAGGTTTGCCGCAGCGTGCACCGGCGGTGTGGCGATTATTCAGGACGACAAGGTGACAGAGATTTTCAATGAAACGCAGGGAATCGAAAATACAGAGATTCTCACAGTAGCCGAGGGATTGTCGGGAGAGATCATTGCCGGTACCGACGGCGGCGGCATCTATGTGATCAACAATGGCAACGCGGCCCACATGGGACTCGGCTCAGGTCTTTCCTCCGAAGTTGTCATGCGTATAAAGAAGGATAAAACCAAGGATATTTTCTGGATTATTTCCAGCAATTCCATTGCGTATCTTGACAGCGAGTATAAGATTACAACAATAGAGAAATTCCCGTACTCCAACAACTTTGACGTTTATCAGAACAGCAAAGGCGATCTTTGGGTACTCAGCAGTAACGGAATATATGTGATTTCCTCCGATGAAATGGTCAAAAACGAGGAGGTCAATCCGGTTTACTACGGCAGAGACAACGGTCTTTCCTGCATTGCGACTGCTAATGCCTACAGCGACCTTACTGATTCCGGCGATCTGTATATTGCAGGTACCACCGGTGTTGCCAAGGTCAATATAGAAAAGCCTTTTGAAAATACCGGCGATGTGAAGCTCTCCGTTCCCTGCGTTGAAGCGGATGGACAACGGATTTTCTTCGATGAATCCGGCAAGGTGACAATTCCGGCTTCCACAAAGAAGCTGACAATCTACAGCTATGCCTTTAACTATTCGCTTGTTAATCCCGAAGTCAGCTACCGTCTCGAGGGATTTGACAGCGCTGACACCACCGTGAAGCGCAGTGAGCTTGTTCCGATAGATTACACCAATCTGAGCGGCGGCGAATACAATTTCGTCATCAGTGTCGGTGATTCACAGGATGATTCACAAAAACTGTCCATGCGCATTATCAAGGTTAAGGCAATGTATGAACTGTGGTGGTTCAGACTGGCCTGCATCGGAATGGCGCTACTTCTCATCGTGATTGTCGTTTCGGCTTACAACCGCAGCAAGACAAGGAAGTTCCTTAAGAAGGAAAGAGAACAGAAGCAGCTCATCCGTGAGATTGTGGAAGCGCTGGCAAAGGTCATCGATATGAAGGACGAGTACACCAACGGTCATTCCAAGCGTGTTGCTGAATACACCGTCATGCTTGCCCGAGAGCTTGGCTATGACGAAGACACTATTGAGAAGTACTACAACATTGCGCTTATGCACGACATCGGCAAGGTCGGTATTCCGGAAGAAGTGCTTAACAAGCCGGGCAAGCTGACTGATGAGGAATTCAAGCTGATAAAGTCTCACACTACATTGGGATACGATACTCTGAAGGGCATCAGCATTATGCCGGAGCTTGCTATTGGCGCCGGATGTCACCACGAGCGTCCCGACGGAAGAGGTTATCCGAAGGGCCTGAGAGAAAAGGAAATTCCGCGTGTGGCGCAGATCATTGGCGTTGCAGATACTTTTGACGCTATGTATTCCACCCGTAAATACCGCAAGCGCATGAATTTCGAAAAGGTCGTTTCCATCATCAAGGAATCGCGCGGCACTCAGCTTCAGGCTGACGTTGTGGATGCATTCCTGCGCCTGGTGGATAAGGGTAAGTTCCGCGCACCCGATGATTTCGGTGGCGGTACTATCGAAAACATCGACAATATCAGCAAGAATCAGGATGGAAACAAAAAGTAATCCATTCATACAAGAGTAACTTTATTCGATTCTGAACAACAGCAAATCGCCCCGTATCAGGCTGAAAAGCCCTGAACGGGGCGGTTTTGACGTATCGGAAAAAACGTCGAATCTGTCGGGAACTTAATAGATAAGTCAAAAAAGCCCGAAAAACCGTGTAAAAAGTTTGTTGATTCGGCCTATGTTATTTTTGAAAGGAAAATGTTATAATAATATCATAAAAAGTATAGGGGAAAATAGCCCTGAAAATAAACAGTCGAGGTGATCTGGAATATGCTCAACATAGGCGATACGGTGGTTTTCGGAACGGAAGGAATTTTTAATATTGAAGGAACAACGCAAAAGATGATCTGCGGAAAAAAGACAGATTACTATGTGCTGAGATCAACGAGCAAGGATAATTCTATTGTGTATCTGCCCATGAACAATCAGATGCTTCTGGAAAAAGCGAAGCCTCTGGTGACGAAGGAAGAGATCGGTCGACTCATTGAGAATATCCCCAACTCTGAGGATTTTTGGGTGGACGATCATAAACAGCGCAAGGAAAGATTTAACAAGATTTTGCAGAGCGGCGATCGCCAGGGAATTATGGCTCTCGCCGGAACCATTCACAACAAGCAGAAGGCACAGCTTGCGGTGCACAAGAAGCTCAACGCTTCCGATGAACGCATTCTGCGCGAAGCCGAACGCATTATCAGTCTGGAGTTTGCATTTGTACTCAACATTGCTCCCGACGAGGTCAAGGAATACATAAAGAACCGCATGAGCGTCTCACTGTGATTGGAGCGTTCAGACAACAGCGCCGCACGGGTTTTCCGTAAAAGGAGACACCCGTGCGGCGTTTTTGTGTAAAATATATCAATTCATGGCTCTTTCGCTGTCAAAGAGTCTCGAGACCTCACTGCCGAGCCCGCGGTTTTCTCTTTGCTGCAGTGCAGGGTCTTTGGCGAGAATGTCCTTTGCGGCTTCCTGCGCCATGGTAAAGATCTGCATGTCTGTCATCATGTTGGCGATCTTCATATCGGGAAGTCCGTGCTGGCGCGAACCGAAGAAATCGCCGGGACCGCGCTGCTTCAAGTCCTCGTTGGCGATGATAAATCCGTCGTTGGTGCCGCACATAATTCTCAGTCGGGAGACGGCAGCGTCGTTTTTTGCGTCGCTGATCAGTATACAGTAGGATTGAACATTGCCGCGGCCTACACGTCCTCTCAGCTGATGCAACTGTGAAAGGCCGAAGCGCTCGGCGTTTTCGATGATCATGATCACCGCGTTCGGCACATTCACGCCGACCTCGACCACAGTCGTTGAAACTAAAACGTCCAGTTTTCCTGCCGCAAAATCCTGCATAACGCTGTCCTTCTCAATGCCCTTCATACGCCCGTGAAGCAATCCAACCCGGCAGCCGTTCAGATAGCCTTCGGTCAGGCTCTCTGCGTAGCTCTGGGCCGCCTTCATGTCGCCGCTGTTTTCGCCTTCTTCTACAAGAGGACAGATCACATATCCCTGATAGCCGTTGGCAACGTGTTTTTTGACGAAATTATAAGCCCGTTCCCGCTTGCTTCCGTCAACAAAGTAGGTGCTGATGGGAATCCTGCCCTTTGGCATTTCGTCGAGGACGGAAATATCGAGATCGCCGTAGATAATCAGTGCAAGGGTACGTGGAATCGGCGTTGCCGACATGACAAGCACATGGGGATTGTTGCCCTTTGCAGCGAGCGCTCCGCGTTGATTCACCCCGAAGCGGTGCTGTTCGTCGGTGATCACAAGACCCAGCGAGGCGAATTCCACACCGTCCGAGATGAGCGCATGGGTACCGATCAGCACGTCGATCATACCCAGTGCCGCAAGCTCACGGACATTCCTTTTCTGAGCAGCTGTCATGGAGCCGGTCAGCAATCCCACCCTGATTCCGCACGGTTCGAGAAGCTCGGTAAAGGAACGGAAGTGCTGTTCCGCTAATATTTCGGTGGGAGCCATCAGCGCGGACTGTATCTCGTTCTTGGCGGCGGTATGGCAGACGGCGGCGGCGACTGCGGTCTTGCCCGAACCGACGTCACCCTGAAGCAGACGCGACATAGGCTGTTCCTTCGAGGACATATCCTTGATTGCTTCGGAGGCAGCGCGTTTCTGGGCGTTTGTCGGCTCAAAGGGAA
Source organism: uncultured Ruminococcus sp. (assembly GCA_902799245.1). GTDB lineage: Bacteria > Bacillota > Clostridia > Oscillospirales > Acutalibacteraceae > RUG762. Next base: position 19,429 of record CADBZY010000018.1, on the reverse strand, counting down.
GCATTTTCCAGAATTCCTCCGTGTGATCTTCTTTTATGATGACTCCCGCGGTTCCGCGCCTGCGTCCCTTTAACCGAAGCAACCCCAATTGCAAGATCAGCAGTTCCTCAAATACCAGTCTGTCGCGGGCGGTTGCCAGCGTTTCATTGTCATCAGGAAAGTGTATCTGTGTCAACGCGTAGCGAATGTGACACAGCTTGTATTTTGTACGCACCGATTCGGGCAGTGGGTCTGCAAGATCCTCCGGAAGCTCGGCCAATACCTGCTCCACGACTTTGGCGATCTGGCGGGATGGCAGGCCCTCCGTGGCCCGATAAACAGGAACGATCCTGTTGCAGTCGCCGGAATCAAACACGGGCGATGTCATTTCCGCTCCGTTGGAGCCGACAAAGAGTTTGCCCCGGAAAATATAGCTGCTGCCCTGCACCAGCATTTTAGGAATATAGGAATTGTTAAAAAACGTCACCCGAAAGCCGCTGCCCTCATCGTCCACCGCGCGTGCGGAATAGAGCGTCCGGTTGCCCTTCAGATGTACGAAACGCACCTGTGATGAAATCGTCGCACGAATGCAGCAGACCTCTCCGCTTTCCGCGTTTGCTTTGGCTTCATTTACCGATATACAGTTGCTCCAGTCCTCGTATTCTTTCGGATAATACCGCAAAAGGGCGTCGGAGGAACCGATACCCAGCTTCTCAAAAAGCTGCGCACGCTTCTCACCGACACCCTTGTAATATTGCAGAGGTTTGGATTCAATTGGCTGTAGATCAAAATCCTTGTTTTCGTCCATTGATTTACCGATTATTCAACAGAGAGGATATAATAGTAGACAGGCTGACCACCGTTGACAAGTGTTACTTCGACGTTCTTGGCGATCTTTGTCTCGATGTACTTACGTGTCTCCTCGGCCTCTTCGTCGGTTACGTCTTCGCCGTAAATAAGGGTGATGAAGGAGGAATTCTTTGTCACCATCTGCTTAGCCAGCTTGGCAATTGCCTTGCTGCGGCTCTTCTCTGTGAATGTGAGCTTGCCGTTGATCAGGCCTAAAAGCTCGCCCTCTTTGATCTTCTTGTCGTTGAATTCGGAGTTTCTGGCGGCGTAGGTGATCTGACCGGTGCCGACCTTTTCGGCTGCCTTGTACATATCGACGGCGTTTTCGTCGACGCTGTTATCCGGGTCGTAGGCGAGCATTGCTGTGAGACCCTGCGGAATGGTTCTGGTGGGAAGAACGACTACTTTTCTGTCGGCAAGCGGAATTGCCTGCTCGGCAGCCATGATGATGTACCAGACCGTCGCCGGCAGCGACCGCGACAAATCCGATTTCGCCTTCGACGGGATCAACTCTTTCGAGCTTCTTGGGAGCGGCTGCGCCTGCATTTTCATGCTGCTTGCGCATGTTCTCGATCTTATTCGAAATGAGCGAGCCATAGGTAAGACCTCTTGTAATGGCGTCGCCAGGCTGATTGGTGTGTACGTGAACCTTGATGATCTCTTCGTCGTCAACGACCACAACGCAGTCGCCGATGGATTCGAGGTAGGTTCTGAGCTTTGCGGGATCGTTGTCGTTTTCCTTTTCAACAATGAACTCGGTGCAGTAGGTGAAGTTGATGACTTCGTCGAACTGCGCAACTGTGCTCTTGAAGGAATCGACATCGCCCTGTTCGGCTGTTGAATCGGTCACTTCGCTGGCGGCGATAATACCGTCACGGAACACCGACTGCATTCCGCGGAAGATGTAGCAGAGACCCTGTCCGCCTGCGTCCACCACGCCGGCTCTCTTAAGAACAGGCAGCAGTTCGGGGGTAGTTTCCAGAGCGTCCTCTGCAGCGTTGCAGATTTCGTCCCAGACGTAATTGGCGTCGTCGTTGAAGCTGGCTGCAACGCGGCCTCTCTCTGCTGCGACGCGGCCGACGGTAAGAATAGTGCCCTCTGTGGGCTTCATGACAGCCTTGTATGCCGCTTCAACACCTAATGTGAGAGCATTGGCAAGATCGCTGCCGTTTGCTTCCTCCACGCCCTTAAGACCCTTGGAGAAGCCCCTGAAAAGAAGCGAAGTGATAACGCCGGAATTACCTCTGGCGCCTCTGAGCAGGGCGGAAGCCGCCTTGCCTGCCACAACACCGGCCGGCTCATCGTCAGTCATCTGCATGAGCTCCTTGCGGGCTGCCGACATGGTCATGGACATGTTGGTACCTGTGTCGCCGTCGGGAACCGGGAAAATGTTGAGTTCGTCGACGGAACGCTTCTTATTTTCAATCAAATTTGCGCCGGAAATGATAGCATCGCGCAAAACGCTGCCTTTAATCACAGTAAGCACTCCCTATTATTTAGATTTTACCTGTTTTTATAACATCTTTTTACGGAAATCTGAAAAATAACCTAAAAAGATCTTTAACACAAGAATTATAACACAAATTAATTCGTTTTACAATGCAAAAACAGCAATAATTTCGTATGAAACAATAAATATTTTGTTAATTTTATTGTTTTTTCAGGAAGAAGGCCCTGTTTTTGTCACTTTCCACTGCTGCATGTTGTAAAACAGCTGATCCTCGCTGATGTTTCCCACTCCTTCAAGAGAGCGGGCGTAAACAGCCATTCCCATGCGATAGCACAGGGGAATGAAGGGAAGCTCTCCTTCAAAAGACGTGATGAAGTCCTGAATCTGTCCCAGACCGAGGCGGTAATTGTTATATGTGCGCACAGAGTCGTAGGGAAGAGGGCCGTTGTATAAACCCTGTTCGGGAATAAACAGCGCACCGATGTCCATGTCGTTCTGTATGGAATATTCGGCAAGATAGAGATGATATTTACCCTCGGCGGCGCGGTTGATAAGCCCGTTTCCGGAGATCTCGGTTATCTCCACGTTGATTCCCACGCGTGCAAGCTGATTCTTTATGCTCTCAGCGGCAGCCATGTGGCGCGAATTTCTGCGACAGACTAGCATATTAAAGCTGAGCTGCTTCCCGCTCTGATCCTCGCGTATGCCGTTGTTTACAATGACGTAGCCGGATTGGTCAAGCGCGTCCTGCGCAAGGCTTATGCTCGACCGTCCGCTGCCCGTCTGGTATTTGGAAGCGGCTTTCCAGTTCGGGGTGAAGGGGCCTGTCGCCCCCAGTGCCATTCCGCCGAAGCCCGCGGCGGCCACCTCGTTGGTGCTGATCGCATAGCTGATGGCGTGTCGAACGTTTTCGTCGGCAAGCGCCGTGTCGTTGGTATTGATTCCGAGGTAGAGCAGATGGTTAATGTCCACCTTGCGGTAATTAGCGTTGACATTCTTTGGCGTTCCGTCACGCATATCGGTATACATATATGAAACGGTGCCGATCTCTATGCTGTGGACAATGCTTTCGACGGTGGGAAACTCCTTCAGCGAAATAGTCTCTATGCCTACCTTGTCGGGATTGTACCACTTGTTGTTCTTTATCAGAAGGGTCTTGTCTATGGTTTTGCCGTCCTGCAAGGTAGCAAATTTGAATCTGCCGCTCCCGATAGGAGGAAGGTTTTTATCGGCGTTCGGGTCGTAATGCACGATGGGAAAGTCCAGCAGCCGATATGAATTGACGTGTTCGTTCTGCATCACAAAGGTGACTGTCATTCCCTTGACCGAGCAGGAAGTGACATTCTTCAACTGGTCGTAATAACAGCTCTCCTTGCGGGAGGCAAGATAATAGGAATAGCTGATGTCGTCGGCGGTCAGCGGCGCGCCGTTGGAAAAAACGATGCCGGAACGTATCTGGACAGTGATAATCGTGTGATCTATCTTGATTGATTTTGCGAGAATGTACTCGACCTCAAAGTCGGGATTGATCTGAATCATACTGTCGTAAAGCAGATAGCAAATGTTTTTTGTGAGGGTAGACTGACAGGAGTAAGGGTTGAAATCATCGCCCGATGTATAGGGGAGAGTCATGTCGGTATCGGTGATTTTTCTTATGTCGACCTTGTTTTCAGTGTCCAGCGAGGTGTGATAGAGCTGTGAACGCCGTTCTTCGGCAGCGTTCCAGTCGTATTCTGCTTTTTCACAGCCGATAGAGGCGCAAAGCATGGCCGCGGCAAGAAGGAGAGCCGCGCAGCGCCTGATTGTTTTAGCGGCGTACATTCATTTTCACCTCCGTGTATCGGTCAGTTTGAAATATTGATCCGTTCCACCGCTGTCGTCCTGCCGCTTTTTTCGTCGATTGTAAAGATGACGGCATTGAGCATACATTTACCCTCGGCGTAATTCAGCCGGACAGGCATTTTGGTTTTCATTTTTTCAATGGCCGCTTCAATCGAAACGCCGATTACCGAATGGACAGGGCCGGTCATTCCCACGTCGGTTATGAAGCCGGTACCGCCCGGAAGGATCTGCTCGTCGGCGGTCTGCACATGGGTGTGTGTGCCGAACATGGCGCTGATCCGGCCGTCAAGATAATAGGCTAAGGCGCGTTTCTCTGCGGTCGCTTCGGCGTGCATGTCCATGATGATGATCTTTTCCTCAATGCCTTCCAGCAATGCGTCAGAAGTGGCAAAGGGGCAGTCCAACACAGGATTCATGCTTACCGTACCCATCATATTGATAACGCGTATCCGTGCCCGGCCAATGTCAATCAGACCGCTACCGATGCCAGGAGCCTTGTTGGGGTAATTCGCGGGACGTATGACCGGCATATTATCGCTTTCGTATATGGGATAACTCTCCTTGCGCTGAAAGGAATGATTGCCGGTGGTGATCAGATCTACTCCGCAGTTGAGCAGGTAGTTGGCCGAATCGGGAGTGATGCCGTTTGTGTCGGCGGAGTTTTCACCGTTGACGATGACCGCGTCAATCTTTTTCAGCTTTTTGAGTGCAGGCAGATGACGGTGAAGGTATTTCATTCCGACCGTGCCGATTACATCGCCTATGCAAAGAACGCTTATCAAATCAATTATCCACTCTTTCTATATTTAAATGGTGTTAATGGGATTAATTCTTTGTAAATTTTGAATTTTCGGCTTCCCGCAGCTTCATTTCGAGGTAATTGAGCGAAAGCCGGATCTCTTTTGCTTCGCGAAACGCGTCATTGTAGACCTCTATCGCCCAGAACGCATTGTCGTCCTCGCCGCTCATGGCGTTTCGTATGGCGACAAAATTTTCATTGCCTTTGCCGGGAAGCAGGCAGTCGTGTTCCCTGTCGCAGTCGCTGATGTGAACGGTGCGGATGTGCCCGCTGAGCGCTTTTGCGAACTCCGCCGAGTCAAAGCCCGCTCTGCGCGCCTGCTTGTTGTCGAAGGCAAACAGCGCCTTGTCGCCGAGATATTCGATGAGCTTGCGGCAGAATTCCGGGGTCTGGGCGGTATGCATGTATACATTCTCGTGCAAAAGCGTTACGCCGGATTTTCGGGCGGTTTCCAATATCACATTGTAACGTTCGATATACTCGTCCTGAGAAATCATAACGCGGCTTTTGCCGGTGGTCTGCCCGCCGTGTAAGATGACGTTCTGCGCGCCGAGCTTTGCCGCTGTATGAAAGAACTGCTTGTATATCTCGAGACCATCGGCAAAGCGTCGTTCGCTGTAATCCGAGAAAAACATGGGTGATTCCAGCAAGCTGTAAAATGGGTGTACCGAATGCACCTGCGCTCCGTAAGCCTTCAGCATTTTTCGGATTTCCTTGATGTAGCCGTCAGAAAGCTCGGAGAATGTGCTGAAATGTATCTCGAAATGAACGATTCCCGCTTCCAACGCAGTCCTGAGAGCGATTTCCGTATTGACGGGGTAAAAACAGGAAGATGAAATTCCGACCGTTGCCATGCCGTTATGCCTCCTTTTTTTGACTGTAATGCCGCATTTTGATGTATTCTCAAAATAATCAGCATATGATAAAATGGTACTGCGAGGATATAAAAGACCGCGTAACGTATATTATAAATCATTCCGGAGGATTAATCAATGAATAATGAAAAATTTTCTGACTTTTCTCTTTTTCTTTCTTCTCCCGGCAAGCTCGTGAGAAAATACTTGTGGTTTGTCACGGCAGTATATGTCATTTCAGGCGTGATCTGCGCGGGGCTTTATCTGAACGCGTTCGGATTTGTCGACAGCGTGAATTCTTACATACTGGCCGAGGCGCTTCTGCACAGCATGATAAGAAGCACGTCCGCCGCGACATTATTGACCTTTCTGATTGACATTATGGAAAAGAGACACGAGTCGTCTCATTGAAAAAGTTCAAAAATCTTTCCCGATTATGGCGTTGAAATGTCTTGTAATTGTGTCTGAAATGTGCTACAATATATTTTCAGAAGTTTTACGGGGAGCTTTACGACGGCAGAGGGAGGGATATTGCCATGAAAAACAACGCAAAAAAGATTGCGAAGCTGCTGGTTAAATTTGACAGGATATTTACAGAGTGCATTGAAGGAGTACAAAGGGACACAAAAAAAGCGAAGGAAAAGCGGGAGAAAAAATTAGACCGCGCGGATGAAATTGGCCGCAAGGCGCTGACGCTCAGCCGGGAGGATATTGCAAACGGGATGTCTGACTGTGAGGAACGGCATATTAACTGCGTTTTCAGACTGAGTGACCTTCTGATAAGGCGCGGCCATGAGGATGAAGCCGAGGGACTGCTTTCAGAGATATACGCCGACAGAAAAGCGTATGTCGGCACCCTTCTGCTGACAGAATGTATGGGACATTACGGAAGCATCCTCTGTGAGGGCGGTATGTACGAAAGAGCGGCGTATGTGCTGGATGAAATGCTGACCCGTGTCAGCACAGCCATATCGAAGGGAATCTATCCTGACGGTATCGTTACCGATGATGCGTATGCTGTATGCCGGGGACTTGGCAACGCAGCCTGTGCCTTTACCTATGCCGATACCGGCGAGGGGTTTGCACCCGATCGCTTTACGCTGCCGGTGGAAATGCTGGAGAAAATCGCGGAGCACGGCATTGATGTGGGAAAGGACAATATCAGAAAGGCCGCATATTATGCTGCGAGTCAGCAGCTCTTTCTGACGTGCTATGAACCTGTTCCCGGCGCCGACGTCAGCCGCACGGTGGAATTTGCCGGCAAGTGCGTCAATGCCTGTGATCAGAACGAAAAGGACGACCTTTATTATCCCGCTGCCATGCGGCTGACTGCGCTTGCGCTTGCGCGTGACTGCCGATTTGCGGACGCGGCTGAGATGTGCAGGCTTACGCTTGATCAGTGCGCTGAATACAGGGGAGAGACAACAAAAGCCGATTTCGGCAGTATTCAGAGCATTGTGGGCGACATGAATCTGCTGCTTGGCATTCTCCATTACAGAGCGTCTAAGATCAGCGACTGCATTCGCTATTTTGAGGCGGCCATCGCTTCCTACGAAGCCGACGCCAAGGGCAGCCCGTTGTGTGACGTCGGATATGCCGAGGCGGAGACAGCCATTCTTTACATGACCGATTCGGAGAAGTGTGCCTTTGCCTGCAAGTACATCGGGCTTGCCAAATTCAGCGAGAAGGAAAAATATTCGCTTGACGAATGCGTTCAGGTAATGCGCAGGGGCGTAGAGCTGCTTGAATCGACTGACAAGACAGAGCCGTACTTCTTGCTGGCGGCGTCCGCCGAATACCACATCCTTTCCCAGATGTGCGAAAGAGCCGGCGACAAGGAGCAGGCGGCAAAATTTGACGAGATGAGCAAGAGCCGTGGAATGGACGCTCTCACAGACCTGCAAGACAGTCTGTCCGACAGCGAGAAACTCATTAAGTACTTCGAGAAGGTACAGTCGTGGCGACGCATGGCGCTGCGCCTCGGATTGCTGGAGCTTTACGGAGATTACACACGCTTTGAGATGCTGATCAGTGAGCCGCCTTATTCCGAGGTGAATCACAGACATTTGGCGCGGCTCAATTTTGACATGGGTGAATACAGTCGTGTCGCGGGAAAGAATGAGTCGGCGGTCGAATATTTCAGTGAAGTCAGGAAACACTCGTTTGACAGCGATGGCAACCCGTATTACGAGATGAGCGAGGGCAATATCTTTGAGTTTTCGCTGGTTGCCTCCGCTTCCTGTCTGGTGAAGTGCGGTCAGATGGCGCGGGCAAACAGATTGTTCAGGGAATTTGCCTCTTTGCATAATGAAGACGGAATCAACGGCAAGGCCATGAAGATAAAGATTGCCGGATTGTCCCGTGAGGTGGGACTTGATCCCGTTGAATGTGCAGGGTATATGCATGAGGCCGCCACGGCGGTAGAGAGCGAAGAAAGCAATTCCGCCGTTGCTGCCGAGTTGTACAATCAGGAGGGCATCTGCTGGTACAACGCTCCTCCCATGAGTTCGCTCGGGAACGTTGATGCGGTTGACGGCAAGGACAATGTACAGCTTGAGAAGCTGTATGCCCAAAAGGAGCTTCAGGCGTTTGAGAATGCCCTGAGTGTGCTTAGAAAATGTGAAGAGAAAAGCGAAAAGGTGATGGAGCTTATGCCTTCGCTCCATTCCAACATCGGTGAATGTTATTTGCGCAAGGAAGACTATGTTATGTCACTTGCTCATTATGACAACGCAATAGCGGCCTTTGAAAGACTGTTTGCGACAGAAGCCTTCTCCGGAAAGCCGAAAAATGAGCAGGAGCCGTATTGGTTCCAGTACGGGCTGTGTTTCAAGGCGCTCGGGGATATTTACAATGAGCTTGACGACAATCCCAGATGCGCGGAGGCGCTGACAAAGGCGATTGAGGTCATGGAAAGGATCGACGACCCTGCCGCGCGCAATGAACTTGCGGCGTGTCTGAACGCACGCGGCGTGGTGAATTTCCGTCTGGGAGATTACAAGAAGAATGTGGAGGACGCGACACGCGCCATTGCTCTGACAAAGGACGACGACGGCGGAGAGATCAACATGGCGATTATGCTGAAAAACCGTTCTGACGCCTATCGAGAGTTAGGGGATTTCAAGTCGATGCAGTCCGACCTCAGCGATTCGATAGATATGCTGGACAAATCAAAGCTGCCGGATGAGCTGCTGGGTTCATTCTACGGTTCCCACTGGTTCTCGATGGGCGTGTGTCAGGAAGGACTGCACAAGATCGGCAAGGCTGCCGACGCTTACCGAAGAGCGGCGGGATATATGGATAAGAGTGTCGGCGACGGTGACCAGGGTGCGTACATGAAAGCGCTCTGCCATTTCCGCAGAGCCGTCTGTCTCTGCCGCCGCGAGGAGCAGGAGTATTACGGCGCCCTGTATGAATACAACAAGGCGATCAACTTACTGGAAAACATGCCTGCTTCCAGCGAGAAGAACGAGAACCTGCGGCAGCTGCTTTCCTCGAGAGGCAGTCTGTACGAGGCGTTCCGTGAGATCGATCTCGCTAAAGCCGATTTCAGCCGTGCAGAGAGTCTGCGCACGGTTAAAGACGGCGCAGATCATTAGCCATTCTTACAAAATTAACAGCCCCGGCGCTGCTGGAATTTTTACAGTTAAAATTCCGCGCGCCGGGGCTGCGTATTATTTCGGGCTTATCAGGGAAAGGCGAGGGGCTTATCTGCAGCCGCAGCCACAGCCGCAGCCACCGCATCCGCAGATGCTGTCGTTGTCGCCCATGGTGCCGTTGCAGCGGCAGCAGCAATCGCTGTCATTGTCCTGGAAGAGAACCAGGATGATGAGCAGGATAATGATCCAGCTGCAGGAAGAACCACCGAAGAAGTTGCTCATAGCGTTTTACCTCCTTTTCTTGATTTCTCTACATAATATGCAGAGAAACGGAGGCGGGTGAAGGCTAAAAAAACTTATTCAAACGCTTCATGAAAAAACAAGAGGTTTTCGCAGCCGATGTCGCTGTAACTGGCGTAGCTGACCCATTGCGAGATTTCAAAGGCATCATTGTCAACGATGACGTGATGCTTATTGGCTATCTTTTTTATCTGATCCGATGATAAGTCATAGGATAGATTGAATCCGTAAGCATTCACCGAGAATCCGTCTATGTGCTTGAACAGTTCTTTGAGAAGCGCGCGTAACTTCTGTTCTGACCCGTCAACGATCGTGTAGTTTTCAACGGCTTGCATATTCACGTTTTGAATGATAGCGTTCATCAGCAGGTGATCGGCTTTGTCGGGAGCGATAAAAAGCGAGTGAAGATCAACCGGTTGACCATCGGAGTCAAAGCAGTATGATGTATAGTAAGATACGCCGCAGACGAGGTCATTCAGATCTTCAACGTCGAAGGTGTTTGCCGAAAAATAACAATATCTCCTGAAGCTGTATAATTCTTTGTATTTTACGGTGGAGCAGTCGGTAGTAATATCAGAGGAAACATTGATTTTTTTTCCGAGCTTTTTTCTTGCGTACTTTTTGAATTCTTTTTTGCTGATCGGAAACTGTGTCTGATCGTATGTGAAGGAGAATACGCGGTTCATGATGGCTTCGGGCGTATCGGCAGGGTACTTTAAATGAGCGTAAAAGGTGTTTGATGGGTCGGAATAATCCGTGCGTTCATCCTGCTTGTAATCGTATGAGCACATAAAACGGCAGTTTATCCGCTCAGATTCGAAGAGCGGAGTCTTGGCGACTTTGTAGGGACGGTAGGCGCTTCCCAGGCTGTCCGAGTCGAGTGAAAGCATAAGTTCGCTGTATCCTGTGTAAAACTCGGGTGTATCATAATCCAAACACAGCATCAGATCGCCCTCGCTGTCGATAAAAAACTTTTGCTCTGGCTTAATGCTTTTGAACGGAGAAACCAGGGAGATTTGAGTGGAACCGATGTATTCATTTTCAGGATTGTCGAATCCGTGTGACATAATATATTTGTCAACGCTGCGGTTTACAATCTCAATGTAATCGGCTCCCGGTTCAAAGACGTCCTTCAGCGTCAGTTCGTTTCCTGTTGAAAGATCGAAGTTAAGAGGAACCGAATAGGAAAAGCCAAAATATTGATCATCATTGCCGGAAAATGAGGTGGAACAAACGGCGCGGATGCAGAGAATATTATTGCTGTTGAACTGGGAGAAGATATAGACCCTGACGGATTGATCCATATCGCGGTACTGCTTCATCTTCAGTGAAATGCCGCGGTAGGGAGGGATATAGTCGGAAGAATACATTCTTTCCGCTGTCGCGTTGATTTTGTCGTTGATCTTTTTTTCGACTTCCTGATCTTTCAGCCCGTCTATCATATAATAGGGGAATTGACTGTTTTCGTCCTCTTCGTTCGGTTCCTTCATCGCGATATTGTTGTCAATAACGACGCCCTTTTCAAACAGGCTCCTGTATTTCTTCTCCTCGCTGTTTTCGCACCCTGTGACGCACACGAAAAGCAGGGCGCAGAAAATCAGCAGGCGGATGAATTTACATGCGGTTTGCGACATATCCGTTTTCCTCCGCCAATTTTGCGCCTTCCTCGCTCTGGCACCATGCGATGATCTTCCTCACTACGCTGTCCTCCGGTGTGTCGTCGCGGATGACGATCTGGGATTGGTTGATCATGGGATAGCTGCCGTCCGAAATGGTTTCATCGGAAGGAACCACGCCGTCAACGCCTAACAGCTTGATCTGGTCGGTGTAGTGCATACTCGATACGTAATAATAGTAGGAATAGCCGATCGCGCCCTTTGCGTTGTCGTAATTGGCGACAGCGTCCACGATCTCGCCCATTTCGCCGATGGCAAGCTCGGAGGGCGCTTTCATCACTTGCTTCTTGGGCAGCAGGAAGCGGTAAAGACCCGTCTGGCTGCCGGAGCCTTCGTTGCGCTGATAGGGGATGATCTCCACGTCGTCGCCGCCCAGTTCCTTCCAGTTTTTGATTTTACCGCGGTAAATGTCCTGGAGCTGCTTTTTGGGGAGACTCTTCACCGGATTGTCCTTGTTGACGAAGAAGACGAATCCGCCGTTTAAGATGGTGTGGTATTCAAACGTCACGCCGGCCTGTTTGGCGGTGTTGACCTGTTCGTCGGATGGCATGGCGCAGAAGATCATATCCACCGTGCCGTCGGTGAGATTCTGGTAGGCGGAGGGAGTGTTGTTGCACAGCACAAGTGTGCGGGCTTCTTCAATGTCCACGTTCAGCAGCTTGGCGGTCATGGCCTCATAATAAGGCGCCAATGCAAGCGCGCCGTCGATGATGGGAAGATCTTCCCTGGTGAGGGTCAGCGAAGCCGCTTCCTCCGAAGCGCTGTCTGTTTTGTCCTCATTGCCGCCGCAGGCTGTGACGGTCATTGCCGTCAGCAGCGAGAGCGCAAGGCAGAGAAGTCTTTTTGATGTGCATTTTTTCATGATACGATACCTTCCTTTCAGAAATATATAGTTCTACAACCATTCATACGGTATAGTGATGAAATCACAACGAATAAAACACCAAACAGCACGAACAATTCTGAGAAAATCACATAATATCACAGATGCCGCACAATGTCGCCATGTCATCCGGCAGCGGAATGGAAAAATGCATCGGCTTCCCTGTGATGGGGTGAGTAAAATCAAGCTGCCCGCAGTGGAGCGCCTGACGGCAGATCAGGTCACGGGAGCCGCCATACATGTCGTCTCCGGCAAGCGGCATTCCGAGAGATGTGAAATGCACCCGAATCTGATGCGTGCGCCCGGTTTCGAGATGAATTTCCAGCAGCGTCAGATCATATTGAATTCCGTTCGGTGCGGTAACGGAAATATTCTTCATCGCCTGCCAGTGTGTGACGGCACGGACGCCGCCTTCCCCGACCTCACGCTGTATCCCGTGACCTTCCATGACCCGGATAGGCGCGTCAATGGTGCCGCTGCCGGTGAGGTTTCCCTGACATACGGCGTAGTAGACCTTGTCGGTGTGTCCGTGCAGGAGCGAAGCGGCATGGCTGTTTTTGGCGGTGAGGACAAGACCGCTGGTGTCGCGGTCGAGCCGGTTGATCACCCGAAAGGCGGCGTTCGGTTCGCCGTTTGCCATCAGGTGCGCCGAAAAGGCATTGGCCAGCGTGTCTGCGACGTGTTCGCGGGCAGGATGCACCGGCATTCCGAAGGGTTTGTTGATGACGGCGATGTGCTCGTCCTCATAGAGAATGTCAATCGGCAATTCGACTGGCATAGTGGGGTTTTCGTCCTCCGGAATGTGCAGCACGACCGTATCGCCGCCGTGAAGCGGGTCGACGGTGCGGATATGCTGCCCGTTGGCGGTGATTCCCATCGGCACCCGCTTGAGCTTTTTGATCAGGCGATAGGAAACGCCGCACTTTGAACGGAGAAAATTGTAAACCGAAATTCCGTCGTTCTCCTGCGGAACGGCAAACTTTATCGTAGGCATTTTTTTGTTCACCCTGTCAATTATTTGCTACTGTGCATATTATAGCACAGGTGTCGCGCAATTTTTATTAAGCTATTCTGAACATCTTTGGAAAATCGAAAATTTGCAAAAAAAATGTAAAGTACACTTGATAAACGCGAAACAATGTGCTATGATTGAATTGTAAAGTGAACTTTACAAAGTCCGGACATTTTTTGAAGCAGTTATTTTTTTTTGCGTTCAGATGTCAAATTAACTTTACATCTGTAAAAGGAGATGAACAGCAAAAATTGAAGAACAATTTGGAAGCGCTGCGGAAATCACGCGGCATCAGTCAGGAGGAACTGGCGAACGCAATGGAGGTATCGAGACAGACTATTATTTCACTGGAAAAAGGGAAGTACAACCCCTCGATCATCCTCGCGTTCAAGCTGTCGCATTACTTTGGGCTGAAAATAGAGGATGTTTTTATTTTTGAACCGACAAATGACAAATAAAGGAGTAAATGTATTATGAAAAAGGCAAAATATATTGCAATGGTTATAATTGGTATTTTGGCAGTAGCGGGAGCGCTTGTTTCCTATCGTTTCAATCTGGCAGGGGTCGGCGGCGGACTGATGGGCGGAGGAATAGTAATGTTGGTTTTGGGAATCACCAGACTGTCATCCGAAAAGGCCGCGAAGGAAGCCGAGATTGAAGTGACTGATGAGAGAAACAAGGCTATTCTTCACGCGGCCAGTTATTATGCGGCTTCAGTCGGTATGTTTGCGCTTGTCATTATCAGTGTCATATTTGGGGAGCTCGGCGAATACAGGGTGATGGGCATTTGTTTTGGAATCCTTTTCCTTGAATTTATCACGCTGCTGATCGCAAAGGCCATACTCAGCAGAAAGATGTGAGCATGGCATCATTTCTCCGATTTTACATATCGTTAATTGACATTTTTGTTTCGCAGTTCTATAATAATCAGTGAAAATAAACCAAAAGGAGACTTGCAAAATGGAATTTCAGAGAGTTGACAAAAAGGCCAAAACAAAGTGGAGATTTTCACGTATCATTGCGCTGATTTTTGCCGTTATCCCGTTTGCCGCGATTGTGCTGGCCATATTTTACGGCATAGGCGCTGATGAGGGCAGCGAAACGATGAAAATCATCGGCTGGATCGCAGCGGGAATTATCGTGCTGGTTCAGCTGCTTTCCATCTTCATCTATCCGCCGATAGAGTATATCCAGTGGGCTTACATGATCGCTCCCGACCGCATCGAGATCAAGAAGGGCATTTTTTACCGCACACATACCGTGATTCCCATTTCCAGAATACAGCATGTAGCCGTGACACAGGGCGTGCTTCAGCGCCCCTTCAAGCTCTCCACCGTGCAGATACACACCGCAGGCGACGTAATGGAAATTCAGGAACTGAGCACCGATGTGGCTGAGGAGATCTGCTCCCGTCTCCAGAAAAGAGTCAATGTCAAGGTGGAAGAAAAAAACGCTGCCGAGGCAATGAAACAATCCGGAGCGGAATCGGAGGTCTGAGTTATGTTTGAAAAAAGAAGGTGTCACTTCACTCATATTTTCGAGCTGTTTGTCCGGTATATCTATGCGATTATTGTAATTACGTTTTCCATCGCTTTCAGTATCGCGGGCAATATTACCTCCGACAAGGAGCTTGTGAATGACGTAAAGGAAGCGTCCGGCATTGTCATGTCAGCTGACAGTCTCGCTGTGCTTGCGGTGGTTGGCGTGTTGCTGCTGTTAAGCCTGATCATGCTGCTTTACTGCGCGTTCAAATGGCGCTATACGTTTGTTTCCGCTGAGGAGAATACACTCATTTATGAAAGCGGAAAATTCATCAAGAAGCGTGTGGCCATTCCGTTTGAAAAGATAAACACCATCGACATGGGACGCAATATATTTGAGCGTCTGGTTGGCACCTGCCGGCTAAAGATCGATACAGGCGCCTATTCCCAGAGGCAGGAAAAGAACAACGCCGAGATGAATCTTGTATTTTCGCTCAAAGAAGCAGAGGAAATAAGGTCTTTTATCCTGAGCCGTGCCGAGCTTGACAGCCGCGCCGAGGACATTGAAATCGGAAAGACCACCGTCGCAGCCAGGGAACCGGAGTGGGTCATCAAAGCCGGAATCGGTGATTTTGTCCTGTACGGACTCACCTCTTCGAGCGTATGGAAGCTGTTCTGGATCATAATCGCGGGAATATTCTTCGTCGCGGAGATAGCGCAGGGATTTTTGGACGAGGCGCTTAACCTGGTCATGCCTTATGTCGAATGGGCAACGGATATGATCTCCCGAACCAGTATCATCCTGACGCTTCTGGGTATGCTGATATTCTTCCTTATTACGGCGCTTATTTCGGATGTATGGACAGTCATCTGGGCGGCTATTCGTTTCTATGAATTCCGCGTCGCAAGGGAAGGCCGAAATGTGATAGTGCGCTACGGTCTCATTACGGTGAAAAATTATACTTTGCAGGTTCGCAACATCCATGCCTTGATCATCAAGCAGAATGTATTTCAGCAGATGCTCGGGCGATGCTCCGTGGAGGCTGTATGCATGGGCTTCGGCGATGAAAAGACCGAAACCGCCCTGCTGCTTCCGATCATTAAGACAAGCGATCTCAACAAGCTGCTTGCGGTGATTCTTCCAGAATACGTCACCGAGATGAACGCTCACCCGAAAAACAAAGTCGGCATTTATTTTCATGTGGTCAAACCAATCATAATCTGGGGAGCGATACTGGCGGGCTGCTGCGTGGCGTGTTCGTATATTTCCGGCGTTTCGACTCTGGTCAATGCTCTGGCGTTAGTGCTGTTTGCGGCTGTTATCGTCAGCGGCGTGCTCTCCTACAAAAACACTATGCTGGATTGGAATGACAACGTAGTGAGCGTGCAGAATGGCGGTTTCAAGAAGGTAGCATACCGCATCCGCTCCGACGCTGTACAGGAAGTGCAGATCAAGACAAACGTCATCAAGAAGCAGTTCGGCATCGGCTCCTACTACGTGCATTTCCACGGGCCGAGAATGAATAATACGTCCATCTCCAAAAACATATCCAACCAATTCTTTACCGAGCTTGCGCGTTCGGTCGAGGACTGAGTGCGAGTAACGAATAAAAGCGGATCGCTTTCTGAATGAATCCATCAGAAATACGATCCGCTTCTTTGTTAAACAAAAGTTAATCCTTGACCTGCGTAAATATGATATTGCTGCCGTTTTCGTATTTCAGGGCGAATCTTCCCCCATCAGCAGCATACTGGAATGACGGGCGTTTACCGTGACGTTTCAGATATTGTTCCATTCCGGGAATTTCCTCGGGTGCAAATGTAATCATGCCGTCCTCAGTGGAATAATGTCCCGATGTGCTCAGCGATTTTGCCGGGATTCCTGTATCGGTCATGTTATAGTCGAGTGTGAATTTGCCGTCGCCTGTCAGTGTAAGCAGTATTTTGACCTCGACGCCGAAGTTATTGTCTCCGTAGTCTGCTGCCGCACGATCGGTACACTGCCATTTACCGACCAATGCCGAGTCGGTAAATGTGCTGTCGTAATTGAAAAGTCCGTTGTTTTCGTCCGAGGCTGATACTGATTTTTGGGGATGCAGATCCCGATAGACGATGACAAAGCCTCCGTATCCCACCAGCGCCAGAACGATAAGAAGCGCAATGATGGAGGCCGCGTATGCCCCCTTCTCGGCCTTGGTTGGCTCATTGCCTTCTTCGGACGGTTCTTCTATGCTGTGGCCGCAATTTGAGCAGAACTGTGCGTCGTCCTTGACTTCATTGCCGCAGTAACCGCACTTCATGTTGTCATTCCTCCGTGTTCGATAGTTTGTAAGACCATTTTACCACATGAATACCGATGAGTCAATCTGAATTTGCTTCGAAATTATTTCAAATTCGAAATAATTTAAAATAATGAATAAATTGTAAACAATAGCTTTTTCTGCTTGACAACAAGGGGTTTATGTAATATAATCAATGACGCTGCTGCACGGAATGGTCTTTGCAGCACAGCACATGGCGGCATAGCTCAGTTGGCTAGAGCATGCGGTTCATACCCGCAGTGTCGTTGGTTCGAATCCAATTGCCGCTACCATGCGGCCCGGTGGTCAAGAGGCCTAAGACTCCGCCCTTTCACGGCGGCAACACGAGTTCGAATCTCGTCCGGGTCACCATTTTTCCTCAAGCCGTGTGCTTTCTGGCATTGTGCTTGAGGTTTTTCTTTTTGCTAATCCCTTTACAATCAGGGTAAATATGATTTATGTCTTCGTAGCTCAGCAGGATAGAGCGTTCGCCTCCTAAGCGAAAGGTCGTGGGTTCGAATCCCGCCGAGGACGCCATGATCATAAAAAGCCGCGGGAAGCCTCAAAAGTGGAGCTTTTCGCGGCTTTTGCCATCTTGACCGGCGACGGCTCAAGGATTTCGGAATGCCGCCGGTTTCTTTTGTGGGCCTGCTAATCATTAGCAGAAAAACGCACGTTTTACTGAAACCTGAAAATTGAATACTACAAAAGCAAAAATCCCGCCAAAGCAAAAATCCCGCCGACCTTCATCGACGGGATTTTTGCTTTGTGAAAGAGCGCCAAAATGATACGTAACCCATAGAAAAAGCGCCAAAATGATACACGCCCTTAAGCTCGACAAATGGGAATATGGTAAACAGACGATCTGCTATTGACACAAATAGTCCGCGACAAATTCTTCAACATTGGAATACCGTTTGACGCTTATTCCCGCCCGTATATAGACTTGCTCATATTTCTGCAAATACTTATCAAATGCTTTTACATTATCTTCAAGAGAATCCGGGTCATATACATCCATAACAGAGAAGGAACCAATTTCAACTTCCTCCGCGATCTCAGAAAGCATTAATTGAAAACTGCACATATTCATAAAAGAAGCAAAAGCATCCGTATTTTTTGCTGCTTCTTCAACTTTGTTTCGCCAATTAGAATACATTTCTTCGTATGTTCCGGATAGTGATTCTGAGGGTTTTGCTTTAGGTTTCTCTTTTCGTATGTGACTTTCCGCATAAAGGATCAGGTGCTTCAGCAAATCGCGCAGCTGATCAATATCTTTACAGGCAATCGCTTTTTGGATTAATTGTATAAAAATATCGTCAATCGGCAGTGCTGCCAGTTCTTCAAATGTTCTTTTCACGCCGCGTGTAAAATATTTCCCGTGATAAAGCATTACTGCATCAGAAATATATGATATAACGCCGTATGCTTCCATGCGTACCTGTCCCAATCCCTCGCACAGGCAGGCGTTTGCGTAAGCTATTTTTGCCTTATCAACTAATTCATAAGCTGTTTGAAAGCGTTCCTCGGAATTCAGAAGTTGTTTTGCCTGCGCTCGCAATGTCATTAACTCGTCATATGCATCTTGATTCTTTACATACACGATTCGTGAGTCCATCAACTTAGACAGACGAGCATGGTGGCATTCTGCATCATATCTCAATCCGCTCAGGGTAGTGCAATATATGTCGTACCCGATTTTCCTGTCATCAAGAATAAATCCTGCTCCAAGTTTCCATCCCTCATCATTTTCGATCAGTATAAGTAGATCCAAATCCGATTTCTCATACTCGTCTTCAGTGTCAACCGAACCATATATTCCAATCAGCGCCAAAGAATCAGGACATATTATGTTTGCCTTGTCGATTACAGCCTGGATGATTTTTTGATTTACAATATTCATAATAAGATTCCTTCAAAACTCCGATTTATCAATTTCTTTTATGGGATGTGCTTCATCCGTCTCTTTGCGCAGCAGCTCATAAAGCTTCAGCAGCTTGATCTTTTGCATGTTAGCAGCCATGCCGTGCCTCTTCCTTGAAATGGGTACAATTATACTTGTCTATTTTACCACAAAACCGCCCGAAAATCAAGATTTTCGCGTAACTAAATCATTACCCGAATGTATGTTTTGGCTGAATATTTGGTTCAAGTCTCGCCTCCTAAACACTTTTGTTCTTTCTTTGCAGAGCAAAGAAACGCAAAAAGTACACCAGCGTTTTCAGCCGTTTTCGGGGTCTGAACACAAAAAATCGGGCCCCGAAGCAGCCGATCGACCGCTCCGAAGCCCGATTTCACTGAATTTTGGTAACTATTCAGTGACGAGCGAAAAGCGGCCATAAAGAAGAGAACGCAAAGCGTCAAAAGCAGTAAAGCCATTTTTGACAGCGGTGGAGGTAAAGGAC
>CADBZY010000017.1:50687-54623 GCA_902799245.1 uncultured Ruminococcus sp. | reverse complement strand
CGCCGGATATTGATGGCGGTGATGATGACGTTGTACATCTTTTCCGAGATCAGCTTGGTGTCGAAGATATCGCTGAGTGAGACGTGGTCGGTATTGAAGTACACATCCTTTGACGCGCTGTAAAGGGTGTAGCCGTTCTCGCTCACCGTGTCCAGCCTGACTTCGTCGTAGTCAATGCGGCTCTCTCGGATATTGCTCTTCACTTTGTTCCACAGAATCTGGTCCGCCGTGAGCAGGTACATCGCCGCCATGAGTCGGGTGTCTTTCTTGTCTTTCTTCCGGATTGCTTTCTTGAAGGTGGACTTGTGCTGCTGGCTTTTGAATCTCATTTGGTAATCACTCTCCTAAATTTTTCGTTAGCAAACAAAAAAAGCCGACTGTTTTTTCTGTCGGACGCTGATCAGACATCCATCTTCAAAACAATCGGCTTTGATGTTTTTATACAAAAAAACGCACAGATTTTCTACCTGCGCGCTTGATTGGCTGAGTATTGAATTTTCTTGAAATAGGGGCAAAGGCAGACCTTGTAATGAGCATCACAGGAGTTCACTTTCAAAAACACCCCAAAAATGCCCAATGTCATCTACGGTACAACCCTTGTGTTTTTTGCCCCCTAAAATGCCGTGAAGCCCCTACTGTAGGGGCTTCACGGGGGTGGCATCTTTTTTATGCAACCTTTCTGGTGGAGGCGAGGAGAATCGAAATTGAATTATAGGCTTTTGTCACGTCGCTATAACCCCCATAAACCGCGGTAAATCGGGCATTTACGGTTTCTCGCTCTCTACCAGATGTGGCGTTTTTTAGCTAAAAATCGCACGAATAGTCCCCAAATAGTCCCCCGATTTTGCCGGATGGAAGGGTGTATTTTTTTGCAAAAATGCAGAATGAAAACTTGCCAAATCGCAGGATTAATTTTAATATTTTTCTGCATTTAATTTTATTTGCAGAATTTAATTGAAATTTCAAAAGAATTGTGTTATACTATTCTCAGAGTGGATCGAAATGGAGGTGCGTTATATGCTAAACAGGGTTCTTCCTCGGAACAGGCAGTTCCTCACTGCCAGAGAACTTCAAGGTCAGGGCTTTTCCCATTACATCATCAATCAGATGGTGGCAGACGGCAATCTTGTCAAACTGAACAACAAGGTCTATGAAAACACTGCTTACACAGGCGATGCGTCAGATTTCGGATATATTGCGGCATATGCGCCAAAGGGTGTGGTCTGCCTGATGAGCGCGGCACGTTTCTACAATTTGACAACCTTCCTTCCGGACGGAATCGACATCGCCATAGAGCGCAGCATGAAAATCTCGACAATTCCCGACTGGCCTACGTTTCATGTGTGGTACTTTTCCAAGAAACGCTACGAATCCGGAATTAACACCGCGTCAGACGGAACCGCAGAATTTCTCGTTTACGACAAAGAAAAGACGGTGGCTGATATCCTGTCTTACCGCAACAAAATCGGAATTGAGGAAACAAAAGAAATCATCACCAACTATCTTTCGCTCCCTGACAGGAATCTCAACCAGCTTCACAGGTATGCGGAGATTCTTGGCTGCAAAAAAATCCTTTCTACCTATCTGGAGGTGCTTCTATGAAAGCGGGCAGCAGAATTAGAAAAAATGATACCTCAAATTTTGGTAATTTGTCAATATTAGGCTCCGTATTATAGCATGAATATTTGTTTTGTAAATACAATTAATGAAACTACCGGATTCGGTTTTATCAGGGTACTTAAATAGGTACTGCAAAATGACTGTGATCATTGTGCATGTTCACTTTTTCCGAATTACATATTATTTAATAAAAATCCCCTTTGCTGCCGAATTCTATTTCGCATTTTCAAAAAAATATTGATTTTGCGAAATAGAATGTGTATAATAACATGTGAGGTGATTGGCTGTGAAACTGATTGAGCGTGAGCATTATCTGAACAAGCTGAAAGACGTTATCGGAACGCCAGATATTAAGGTCATTACCGGCGTCCGACGCAGCGGAAAGTCAAAGCTGCTGGAATCATTCATGGCATATGTTCGGCAAAGTGATCCGAATGCCAACATTATCCATATCAATTTCAATCTGAACACGTATGAAAACTTGCTGGAATACCATGCGTTGAACGATTATATCGAGAACGCTTATAATCCGGAAAAGAATAACTTTGTTCTGATCGACGAGGTGCAGATGTGTTCAGGCTTTGAAAAGGCCATTAACAGTCTTCATGCCTCAGAAAAATATGATATTTATATCACAGGTTCCAATGCGTTCCTGCTGAGCAGCGATCTTGCCACACTGTTTACCGGACGCACCTTTGAGATAGAGGTGTTTCCATTCTCCTTCAGCGAGTTCATGCGGTATTTTGAACTGACCGACCAATATGCTGCCCTTAATCGCTATATTCAGGAAGGCGGCATGTCAGGTTCCTATCTCTATAAAACGCCTGAATCGAAATACAACTATATTTCCGACGTTTTCAATACGCTGATTATCCGTGATATACGCCAGAAGTACCATGTGCGTAATATGCCGCTGATGGAGCGTCTCTGCGACTTTCTTATCGACAACATCTCCAACCAGACTTCCACACGCAGCGTCGCGGCAGTCTTTACAAGTGAGCAGGTCAAAACTAACGACCGTACTATCAGTTCCTATATCAAATATCTCTGCAATGCCTTTGCATTCTACAAGGTCAGAAGGTACGATATTCAGGGAAAACGCTATCTGAGTTCCAATGACAAATACTATCTCAGCGATCATTCCTTCAAATACGCAAAGTTAGGCACAAAAAATGCGGATTACGGCAGAATGATAGAGAATATCGTAGCAATTGAACTCTTGCGCCGTGGGTATGAACTGTATGCAGGCGTGCTGTACAAGAAAGAAATTGACTTTGTCGCTATCAAGCGAAACGAAAAACTGTATATACAGGTTGCCAGCAGTATTGACGACCCTGACACATTCCAGCGCGAGGTTGATCCGCTGCTGAAAATCAAGGATGCCTATCCCAAAATAATACTTGCCCGAACCCGCCAGGAGACCTATCAATACGAAGGCGTACAGATTGTTGATGTAGCGGATTGGCTGGTAGAAGCGGGTATATAAAAAATGAATCAGATAAATATGACACGACCAGAATGAAAAAGCCATCCTTTCTGATGGTATTGACCGGAACATCGCCCTATGCTTACAGACGTGAGGATGTTGTGTACATCGTACCGATTACGACGTTCAAAAAATAGACAAATCTTCGTCTAGATTTTTAGCAATCAACAGCCTTCTATTTCGCATTTTAGAAAAAATAACGATTTTGCGAAATAGAAGGTCCAACAATTCTCTTAAAATGTTAAACCAATGACAAAAAACTCTCCATTTTTCATGAAAATGGAGAGTTTTTCTATATGAAGCAGTAATAAAATTATTTTAACAACATCTACTGCAAGGTGTACGACCAAGTCTTCGTGCATGTGCCACGGTCACTCTAATCGGATGTCTCATATGTGAGCAGTTCGATCTGCTATGATATTTCGTTCCGCTTTCAGTAACCCATACTGTACCATTGGCATCAGCGGTTATGTGTCCGCTTCTTGTCGTTTTTGTTGTCCTACGTGTTGTTCTTGTAGTTCTTCTTGTGGTTGTAGTTTTCTTTGTTGTTTTCTTCGTCGTCTTCTTCGTCGTCTTCTTTGTTGTTTTCTTGGTGGTATTTTTTGTAGTCTTTTTTGTTGTAGGTTTTTTTGTGGTGGTGGACTTTTTAATGGTAGTCGTTTTTTTGACAGTTGATTCTTTTATACCTGTAGTAGTTTTATTTACCTCGGTAGTGTTATCAGGTTGACTTTGAGTAGTAACCTCAGTAGCCTGTGTTGTTAATTCCGGCATAGCGGTCGATTCAGTCAGAAGAGTGGAACTCGTTGTGGAATCATCGGTTACTTGGCTCT
>CADBZY010000017.1:0-50675 GCA_902799245.1 uncultured Ruminococcus sp. | reverse complement strand
GGTTACTTGGCTCTCTGTTGAATTTGTTGTTACCGCAAAGTCAGCTTGAGATACAATGATTGGGTAATTGGAAGTAATATCAGGATCAGGGGTTACGGTTTGTGCAGGAGGAACAAATGCCAGAATCAAGCCTGCCATTACTACTGAGATACAGCTTGAAACAGCTTTGCTTTTTGCGCGTGCTTTATAACCGACTATTGCCTTGAACTTATGAAAGTTAAAGGCCTGATTTGATTTTAACCTACCGTAATTGCCCCGGCAAATTCGAATCAGTTCAATTAAAAACCATGGAAGAATAAACCAAAGCAGATATTCACGCGCAATAAGTGAACAAAGAAGTAAGAGCCAACCAACTACTGCACTGATTTTTCGTCCGGCGTAAACTCGGTGCAAACCAAAGACATTCGTACATAGGGCAATAATCAGCAATTTCTCAGTAGTAAGATTGTATGGGGAACCATAAAAAGTTTTGTCTATCCACACTGCTATCTTGTCAAAAAATGAGTTTTCTTTGAAAGTCCACTGAGGAAAACCTGATCTGTTCGTGCCTGTGTTCATAAATCTTACCTCCCAAAAGAACACTTTAAATCGAGCTTATTAACGCATGATGGAGAATAGCCATATAAGATCATTTTGCTTTAGTCATGCTCTCATGCAGCTAATAATCACCTTATTGATTTTATGATATATCTTTTTTCTCACAATGTCAAGTAAAACATAAAAAATAATGTGAAAACGCTAATAAATGCGCAGGAAGCTTGATTGACAAAAGAAGAATTCTTTCCCTCTATTTCTTCTCCTTGTCGCCGAATTTGAGTATATCTGCAACTGCCTCGGATGCCTTCGCCTGTGCTTCTTCGAAGGTGTGGGCATAGATGTTCAGGGTTGTGGTGGTGTTGGAATGTCCGAGAGCCGCGGAGGTAGTGCGGATGTCCGCGCCGGAATTGATGAGAAGCGTCGCGTTGAGATGGCGCAAGCTGTGAATGTTGATCCGCTTCAAGCCGTTTTTCTCGCAGAAGCGGATGAGCCATTTCAGCGGGGAATGAGGCGACATAGGCGCGCCGTTCCACTGCGTGAACACTCTGTCGTGATCCTCCCATTTGTCGCCGATCTGGACGAATTCCTCGCTCTGCCAGTCACGGTACTGCCTCAGCATATCCATGACCGACTCCGGCATCTTCAACACACGGTTGGAACGGCTGGTCTTCGGTGTGTCGGTGTATGTCCCTTTTCTGTTGGTGTATTGCGAATTGCCGCAGATATGGATGGTGCGGTTTTCAAAGCTGACGTCCTTCCATTCCAGACCGAGCAGCTCGCCCTTTCTCATGCCGCTGTAAACAGCCAATGTGAAAAACATCCGGTATGGCCATTCCTCGCTCTGAAGCAGTTCCAGAAATTGTGACGCTTCGTCAATGGTGAAGATTTCCCGTTCCTTCTGGACCAGCGGCGGCAGCGTCACCCGACTGCACGGATTGGAGGCGATCATATCCAGCTTCATCGCGTAATCCAGTATGGTAGAAATAAAAGACACATAGCAGCGGATGGACTTCGGCGACATTCCGCTGTTTTCTTTTGTCTCGTTGATTCCTCTCTCGCCGAGGTTTTCGACGAACAACTGTATATCCCTTGCGGTGATTTTGTCAATGCGCTTTGCACCGAGAGCAATGTAAACCCGCTTGGAGAGATTGCGGTAGCGTGTGACGGTACTTTCTTTCAACTGCTTTTCGGCGAATTTGTCAAACCATTCCTCCGCAAATGTCTGGAATTTGATCGCACCGCTGACTACGCCGCCTCCGTTGCAGCGTTCCTCAAAGAGAACCGCCTGACGCTCCAATTCCTTCTTGATCTGACGCTCTGTCATGCCCTTGTCAGGCTTCCATGTCATGTGAGCGCGTTTCTTTCTGCCGTACACGTCATATCCACATGAAACGGTAATGCGATAGGACTCCCCGCGCTTTTCGATATTAGCCATTTTCTGTATTCCCTTCTTCGGAATCTGAATCCGAACGTATATTCATTTCAGGAAAGAGTTTGGAAAAAATATCCTCTAATTCCAATATCCTTTTGGCTCCTAAGATGTCACCATATTTCTTTTTTGTGTACTCAATATCATAGCCATACACATATTCTGCCATTTCATGTATCAACACCATGAATGAGTTTTCCATCATCATTTTCGCATGTAGTTTTCGTTCATGAGGGACGATAACCTCCATACCGCTTTTTTGGCATATTTCTATAGCTGCTTTTAATTCCGGTTTTTCAGCAGTAAAAAAGGGAATGGCAACTTCGTAAGGAATATTGGGAATTCCATATAATTCCAGATAGTAATTGGTTCGATTCATCAGGTCAATAGTACAATCCCGACACTCTTTTGAAAAGACTCCGTTAATAATTTTCCTGAAATAGGTATGTTCTGAATGAACGACACCTTTAAGAAAAATCACCACATCGTCTGTAACCCCCAGATAATCGCACACAGCCTTCAATTCCGCTTCCTTGGAAACCGAATCGGAATTACCCACCAGATAATCCACGGTTGTGTTGTAATGCTGCGCTATTCTGATCAGCGTGGCAACGTCGGGCGTCCGCTTGCCGACCTCGTAATTTGCTACGGTTCCGCGGCTGCATTGCAGGACTTTTGCCAAATCCTCCTGACTTTCGCTGGCTCCCTTGCGCAAAGCAGCCATTCTCTCTCCAATGATATTTTCCGGCATAATTTCACCTTCCGAGCGTTTAGTGCGTCATATTGAAACTATTAAATTATTTGGTGTCTATTCGTCTTGACTTTCAAAACGAAGCATGATATAATAATTGCGTCATCAACTAATTGATATACTACTACAAAAAATCCCGAATGTCAATAAGCTGAGGCAAAAAATTATAGAAAGTGAGGTGGTAAATATATGGCAAATGTTGAAATTCGGATCAGGCTGGCAGCTACGGGCATCAAGCAGTACGAAGTGGCAGCGGAATTGGGACTGGCGGAAGGAACTCTGTCGAGAAAGCTGCGCTTCGAGCTTCCCGACGAGGAAAGAACGCAGATACTCGCAGCGATAGACCGTCTGTCAGCCAAGAAACAGCCCGTATCAGGCACAGACACCGACTCAGGCACAGAAAAAACGCCCACGGTTAAGCCGGCAAGCAAATAACCGTGAGCGCATTTCAAGACGATTGACGAATTACACGTCGCTTATATTATATCACAGAATTTTAAGCGGCGCAATAGGAAGGAACGTGAAATTTTTATGGAACATCTGGTAAGAATGAGAACACTGGACGCCGCTTATGAAATGCTCAAAGCGGAGGATCCGGACACCGCAATCTCCAAATACTATCTGCGCTATCTCATGCTCAGCGGACAGATACCCGTACACCGTGTAGGCTGTAAACGTCTGCTCAATTATGACGCGCTGCTCGTGTTTCTGCAAAACCCGCCCGAAGCAAGCCACGATTCACCGTCCCAGTACGGCGTGATCCGACCTTTGAAATGACACGACTGAACAAGCGGCGAATATTCCGGCTTTCAGGTATTCGCCGCTTTATTGTTCGCACAGACAAAGGCGGTGAAATGATTGCTTGAAAATGGATTTATCAAGCTGTCGCGTAGGGTGATGCTGGCGTGGTGGTACAAGGAACTGGCAACCGCAAAGCTGTTCATTCACATGCTGATGTCGGCAAATTACGCGGACCGTATGTGGAATGAAATTCTTGTTCTCCGCGGGTCGCTTGTCTCGTCGATACGATCACTGTCTTCCGAAACCGGACTGTCCGAGCGGCAGGTCAGGACTGCCCTGATTCACTTGGAGGACAAGGGTGAAATCAAAAAAGAGCCGTCAAGAAAATTCACAGTTTTCACGATAACCCGCTATGATTTCTATGTGTGCGGAGTTGAGATTTTTTCCAAAAGCGAAGTCCAAAACAGCCTCTTTCCGATGCCTGATTTCGGGAGTCAGGGCGGCAAAATCGGCGGCTGGAGCGACACACAAATCGACACAGAAAACGACACACTGAATCAGGCGGTTTGCGACACACAAAACGACACACTGATTTCGTCCCAGAAATCCCCGATTTCAGAGGGTTACAGCAATTTCTCCGAGGAAGAGCGACACACAGAACGACACACTGATTTTTCCGAAAGCGACACACAAAACGACACAGAAAACGACATCAATGTAATAAATATAAAGAATAATAAAAGAATATTGATGATTGATGATGCGCGCGCGAGTGAAAACGAATCGGAAAATGCAGAGGTCAGAGAATTCTGCGATTATCTGGAAGACGTCTATTCTGAACTGACCGGAAAGATTGCAACCGAAACCGACAGAAGAGAAATGAGACGACTGTATCTGCGCTGCACCAATCGGAATCGCATCGTGCGGGTTATGCGCATGGTAGCTTCACGCAAGAGCGGCGCGGAGATCAACTCATTCAGTTATTTCCTGACAGCCATCAACCGAGCGATTCAGTTGGACGCCTCAATGGCAAAAGCAAAAGCAGCCGCAACGTATCGTGACAGAAGCCCAAAAATGTTGCGCTATCCGGAGACAGCCACCACCGAGGACTATGAACGTGCGCTCGATCAAGAGTGGGAGATGGAAATGCAGCGGATGAACGGCACCACAGGCGACAGAGAATACATCTACGACGATTGAAAAAAATAACGGCATGGCAGCAGGTTTAAAAACTCCGGTTGGAGAAATGCGCTGCTATGCCGTTCATTTTGCCTGTAATGGCTTGTGAGACGATTTCAAAGCGAAAACGGGAAAAACTACGGGCAGAGAGAAAAAATCGATTTGAGGGGCATTTACGGCGAGATTTTGCAAATGGTCAGGATTGTGCAAAATTCGAGAGGTAATTCTCAGGCTTTTCCGGCATAAAACGGCTGCATGAGTCATCAAATAATCTGCATCTTTTTTGAAGCAGGATAAAGGGAGTGTTACTGCAAAGCAATCATACCCCCTAAACGCCGACCGGCAGAGCCGTTCGGGGATTGGATGAGGTGTTACTGTGTTACTGAATGTATTCCGTGCCGCAGGAAAACGCCAGAAAATGGGGATTTGTTGCGGATTCTGAGTGTTACTGAATGTGTTACTCAGAGATTTCGAGTGTTACAGGAAGAGAAAGCAAGATTTTCGCCCTATGCCCGAATTGTGCAACAGGTTGTTGCACAAAGTCGATGTCATCAAAATGTGCATTTTCTCTTGACGATGATAGAAAAATGTGTCATAATGGTTTAAAGAATTGTCTGTATCAAGATTTTTTACTTATCAAGGACATGGGGAGAATTTAACATATGAATCAGAAATATGATGTGTTCATTTCGGTTAAAAGAGAAAACCAGACTTCTCTTCAAAGCAAAAGCTATCAATTAGCAAAAATGCTTTCTGATCGTCTTAGACAAAGTGGTTTTCAAGTATATCTGAGTGATATTACTATTACATCAAAAAACAGAAAAACAATTGAACGAGTTATCAATGAAGCCAAAATCATGATAATTGTTGCAACAGAAATAAACCATTTTACTGATAATGATGTAAAATATGAATGGCAAACTTTTTTGTTTAAGGAAAATTATTATGATTACGATTGCCAGATATATAAACTTGTTGGTACTTTTAATGAAAAACAAGTTCCTCGAGCGCTTAGAATGATTCAATCATATTCAATAAAAGATATGGATTCACTTCTTAGGAGAGTTGAAAATAATTTGTCTCAAAAAGTCAGTAATGATAAAAACGAAGCTTTTAATAGGAATGTAACGTCTCCGTCAAAAATTAAGTTGTTTTTTAAAAGAAGATGGATTCCGATTCTATGCTGTGTTTCTCTAGTCATTATTATCTGCATGTTTATATATTTTATTTTTAAACGTAATTATTCAACAAATTATATTTATATCAATGATACTACTTTACCAGATGATATTTCTGTAAATTCTATTGTTCTTTTTGGTCATTTTGAACAAGATGGCAATAGTGAAAATGGGAAGGAAGCGATTCAGTGGAGAGTACTCGACAAAACAAACAACAATATCTTGCTTATTAGTGAATTTTTGTTAGATATTGTCAAATATAATGAAGACGGCAATGCATTGGAGCATGCTGATATTACATGGGAGATCTGTTCTTTACGAAACTATTTAAATAATCAGTTCTTACGTGAAGCATTCTCCGAGGATGATCAAAAAATGATATTGACAGTAAAAAACAGTAATCCTGATTTTTTATTTCAGTATTACAATACAGACGAAACGATAGATGAAGAAATCCATACCACTGAAGGAGGCAATGAAACTTACGACAAGGTTTTTGAAATAACAACTGATGAAGCGGAAAAATACTTTTCTTCAAATTACAATAGAAGAGCAACAAAGACTTTTTACTGTAGATTGAAAAATAATAAGAATTATTATGGCAGATGGTGGCTACGCTCTCCAGGGAAAAACTCACATTGTGCTGCTTATGTTGATGAAGATGGAATAATTGAAAGAATGGGAGAAGTAGCAGATTATGGATATATAGAATATGGCATTGGGAATTATGCAATGCGACCTGCAATTTGGATAAAACTTAAATAATTTTTATTGACAACATTTATTATCAAATTATAGGATGTGATTAAATTGAAATATGATGTTTTCATTTCATATAAGCATGATAGCTTAAATAAACAAGGAACAACTCGCGATTATACATTAGCGTATAATTTGCACCAAAAACTTCTAGCCAATGGTATAAGTGCGTTTTTCAGTGAAAAAGACCTTTTGACTGCGGTATTTCGAGATGAGATTGATCGTGCTCTTGATTCTGCAAGAATAATAATTGTTGTTGGAACTCAACCGGAACATATCGAGTCGAGGTGGGTTAAATATGAATGGCAGAGTTTTCAAACTGATCTTTTACAGGGAATAAAAAAAGGATACATCTACACATATCTGGAAGGTATGACTCTCTATCAATTACCCAGGGGATTGAGAAACTTTAGATCCTATAATCCTTTTGAGGTCGACAAAATGATAAAGAGGATAAAAAGAGATTTAGTAAAACTAAACACCAACAAAAAAAACTCTATTGCCAATGTTATCAAATTAGCCATAGCTGTTATTGGAATATTTTTGACAATATCTCTGGCTGTCTTTTTCACATTATATAATCAAAAGAGAAATCTTTTTGAAATAAAATCAACAGATGATGTATTAATTGGTCAACATTTGTACTTTGGAACCTATGAGCAGGATGATGATATTAATAATGGTGCTGAAGAAATAGAGTGGCGTGTTTTAGATAAAGATGGAGATAAACTCCTCCTAATAACAGAAAAAATACTAGCAGATGCTCAATATTCTGATTCTGATACACTATCTGATTGGGAAAATTCTACAATCCGGAAATGGCTTAATGAGGGATTTTACAACACTGCTTTTGATTCAAATCAAAAGCAGTTAATACAATTAATGAATATTAAGAATCCTGATAATCAAGAAACTGCCGTAGATGGTGGAAATGACACACAAGATAGAGTTTTTTTGTTGAATATTGACGAAGCAGATAGATATTTCTCGTCTAATAATGATAGGCGAGCTGAATTAACTAAATCTGTGATTGCTTACGAAAACGGAGTTGGTCGTATATATTATTATCCAAATGGATTATTAAAGTATTCTCATCCATGGTATCTTAGAGCCCCTGGCATATCATTAAAGTATGTTGCCTCAGTACAGACAGATGGAGAAATTGGACACAACTTTCATGTAGTTAATGAGGACAATATTGGCATAAGACCTGCAATATGGGTAAAAATTTAATAACGAATTAATGATTATATTTTATCTACAATCTTAACTCTGCGGCTCATTTCCACTAAACAACCACAAAGGGCTGGTGACACAGTATTTGAGGACAATTACAGAAAAATGGGCTAAAGATTTTTAGTGTAACCGTTACACTAAAAGCTATGTCCCATTTTCTTGCGCAAATACCTTTCTTAGGGGTTCTCGCCGATTTAGTGCCACTCGGATGCAGAGTTACGGTACAAATAACTATCGCACTTAGTTGAAACACTAATCATTGTTCTCATTCCCGCTTTTAGTCCCCAAATAGTCCCCATTTTGCCAATTCAGGCAAAAGAAAAATCCTGAGAAGTGCCTAAAATCAGGTATTTCTCAGGAAAATCGTTGGTGGAGGCGAGGAGAATCGAACTCCTGTCCAAAAACCACTTACCTTCGCTTTCTACGGGTGTAGTTTGTCTATGGCATTCCCCCGGGACGGAGCCGACAAACAGGCTGAATCCCAAAGTATCCTCTGATGCGTGATGAACTACGAGGCTGCTCATTCATGCACGTTCACCGCTGATCGACGCCCACATGCAGCCGCGGTACTCTGCAATAGGACGCGCCGCGTTAATTACGCAGCGAGAGCAACTGTATTGTTGTCAGTTAATTTTAAGGTTTTCAGTTTTGAAGTGAGCCTGAGATCACTACCCGCTTACGAAGACTCGCAATCCCTGTCGAAACCATTGCGCCCCCGTGCTTTACTCACATACTTCATGTGAGTATTTTATTTTATCATATCATTTAATATTTGTCAATGTTTTTTTCGTTTTCTTTCATGTTCTCCGAAAATGTTCAGAATTTATTGCTTTACATTGTTGGGGCTTTTTGCTATAATCCTTTTGCAAATAGGCATATCATTATTTGTATATCAGAATATATATGATTGACGGCGGTGAATCGTTTATGAATGAGAAAATAAAGTATCATATCGGACTTCCGACAAGTCTCAGGGCAAAATACGCCATACTTCCCGGCGATCCCGGCAGAGTGCCGAAGATCGCCGCGTATCTTGACGAGCCGGAGGAACTGGGCTTCAACAGGGAATTCCGCACATGGTCGGGAAAACTGTGCGGGGAGACGGTTCTTGTCACCTCTACCGGAATCGGCGGCCCTTCCGCGGCCATCGCAGTTGAGGAACTGATTCAATTAGGCGTTGACACCTTCGTGAGAGTCGGCACCTGCGGAGGAATGAACGAAAAGGTCTGCGCCGGGGATGTGGTCATTGCCACCGGCGCGATACGCATGGAGGGAACCAGTCGGGAATATCTCCCCATTGAATTTCCCGCTGTCGCCGACTTCGGGCTTGTCCGCGATATGGTGGACGGCGCGAAGGCACTTGGGCTTCCGTTTCACACGGGAGTGGTGCAGAGTAAGGACTCCTTCTACGGACAGCACTCTCCACAAAGTATGCCCAACGGGACAGAGCTTCTGCGCAAGTGGGACGCATGGATCGCCGGGGGCTGTCTTGCTTCCGAGATGGAGGCGGCGGCGATATTCTCTGTAGCCGCCGCAAGGGATGTACGGGCCGCCGCGCTCTTCCACGTGGTATGGAATCAGACCCGACGTGACAAATTCGGTGACAATTCCGAGTCGCACGACACCGACAGAGCAATCAGGACTGCGATAGAAGGTCTTAAGTTGACAATTACAGCCGATAAAAACAAGTGATTTCCGGATTTTTATAAATAAATAATAAAAATCCAAAAAAAATATGAAAATAATATTGAAATAATTTTATTGTGTGTTATAATTAAACTAACTTATTATCTTCCGATAGTTTACACTTTTTTATGTTCATATAAAATCCTTACCAGGAAGGGGGATGCACATCGTGGATTATTCGGGCAATAGATTTCGCAGGCGTTTTGTCGGTTATGACCGCAGCGCTGTTGATATGGAATTTGAAAAGCTGCTCAATCAGGTGGACGAGGAAGTCGGCAAGAACGAACAGCTGAAACGCGAAATTGATGATCTTAAAGAGGAACGGCGCGACTGGGAATACGCCAAGCGCACTCTTGAAGAGGAACGCACGGCCATTTCGCGTGATCGTGCATCACTTGCCGAGTCTGTCAGTTCCATTTCCAGCAAAGTCGCTGAGCTGGAAACCAACCTTTCATCGGCAAAAGTCGCAAATGAGGCTCTTCAGAACAAAGTGGATGCTACAACGTCCGAAAAGAATCAGTTGCAGCTTCGTCTTGAAACAGTCCAGGAACGCAACCGCGAGTTGACTTTGCGCGAGAGACAGTTTGACGAGATCGAAAAATCCGTTTCTTCCATCATGTCCGTCACCAAGCGTGCCACCGACAGACTTTTCCAGAAGTCGGTAGAAAATCAGGAAAACGTTATCCGTATTGCCGGTGACGCTGCACAGGAAGCAGCCATTATACGTGCCGATCTGACCGCTGCGCGCGATGACATGAACCTTGCGTTTGATGAGTTTCAGGACAAAATCGATAAGATAGACGCTTCCTTGACGGGTGCGGTGCATAAACTTGTCGCCATCAAACACGACAGCGGACTTAAGCCGAAGAACGCCAACGCTACGATCGAGAGCGAAGTCGAGCGGCTGCTCTCCATGCGCGCCGGAGAAATTGATTATTCCGACGGCAAAGGTTATGCGGTTCCGGTACTTGGCCCCTACAGTTCAAAGTTCATATCTGATACCGCAAAGAAGGTGAATTCCGGCGAAATAGAGGGCAATCCTCCGTCACAGCAGAATTCCGCGCAGAAGGAGCCGTCTTATGCCCGTCCGGATACCGCAGAGGAAAAGCCGGAATCCAAACCGATCGTAAAGAGAAGTTTTCCGACCAATTTCGAGTCATCCGCCTCCTCCATCAAAGAAGCCAACAAGCTGCTCGACGATGCCGACGACGCTGCCGAGCAGAAGAATTACATTCCGCTGATGCAGCAGCCTGTTCCTCAGTCTATTCCGCAGCAGCCTATTCCCCAACCGCCTGTATACCAGCCGGTATACAATCCGTTCATTGCTCAGCCTTACACCCCTCCGGTGCATTATACTCCCCCTGCAAGACAGAATCCCATCGGTTTTGGCTATCAGGAAGAAGAACAGAATCAGCCAGAAATTATTGAGGAACCGCCGGAGCAGGTCAATGACCCGATCAATCCCTATTCCGATGGCGGATATGAGAAGGTTGACATCAGCAAGCTGAACAGTAATGCACCCACTATCAATGTGAATACGCCGGAGCTTCAGTACATTGCTCCCGGTCAGGTGCCGCAGTATGCCTTCGACAGTTCACCGGTTCAGATGAGCATGAATATGGCGCAGCCTGTGATTGACGCAACGAACGATTCGTCCTATCAATTTGCAGGAAACGCACCCACCTTTACTCCGAATGTTCCTGTGATCTCAGCAGAAGTGCAGCAGAAGCAGACCGAAACGGAACAGCCAGCTGAAGAAGCTGCTTCCGCCAAGAGAGTAGAAGTAACTAAGAAGGTTCGTCAGGTGCCGATCAACGAAAAGGTGAGAATCACTGTTCGGCACGGCAAGTAACCGAAGTGTTTTTTCAAATAACAGATGAATCAAAAAGAGCCTGTGCAGTTTACGGCTTTCACGCCGCACAAAGCAAAGGCTCTTTTTTGTCGGAAAAGGTGTTTATTCATGATAGAGATATTGTACCAAGACAAGCATATCGCCGTGTGCGTCAAGCCTGTGGGTGTGCTTTCACAGTGCGACGGTGAGAAGGATATGATCGCTCTGCTGAAGGAACAGCTCGGCGGAGAAATATTCCCCGTTCACCGCCTTGACCGGAACGTGGGCGGTGTGATGGTGTTTGCCCGTCACGCGAAGGCTGCTGCGTCTCTTTCCGCGCAGATACAGCAAGGGAGCTTTGTCAAACGATACCTTGCGGCTGTGCAGGGTGCTCCCTCGCCGGATTCGGGTGAGATGACAGATTTACTGTTCAAGGACTCCCGCAGCGGAAAGACGTTTGTCGTTGACCGACCGCGGAAGGGTGTGAAGGAGGCGAGGCTTGCCTATCGCACCCTTGACTCCGTGGAAGGGAAATCGCTTGTGCTGGTCAGACTGTTCACAGGACGCACGCATCAGATCAGGGCGCAGTTTGCGTCTCGCAGAATGCCTCTTCTCGGCGACGGTAAATACGGCAGCCGCGACAGGCAATGCAATATTGCCCTCTGGTCACACAGGGTTTCCTTCACGCATCCCGCAAGCGGTGAGCCGATGGATTTTGGAGTGCTGCCTGACTTGCATCAATACCCCTGGAATGTATTTGCTATTGACAATCTGAATGAAATAGAAATATGATCTCTTTATATTCAAAATATTCAAAACAGAGCAGGATGGATCGAAAAATACATCCTGCTCTGTTCGCCTTTTTATTCTACACAACCATTAAGGTTCTGCTTTCAATCAAACAGGTCACGTTTTCTGCGCTGTCTGACTGTCACAACGGCTACAGCCGCCAGTGAAACCACTACCAGGTTGATCGCCATCATAAGCGGCAGGCTGCTTTCACCGGTACCGGGTGCCGGCACGGTCTTGCCGCTGTCGTCTACCCATATGGCATAAAGTTTCGTGTCGGCGTCAATGACAAAGGAATCGCTTCCGTCGCCCATATAGCCTTTTCCGCTGCCGTCGGGCTTGGTGTTCCATTCCTTGAACGTGCAGCCGGTTCGGGCAAGATCGCCCTTGGAAGCAACCGCTACGGTCTCTCCCGAGCTGTACTGTTTTTCGTCCGGGAGCGTTCCCTGACCGCCGTTCGCGTTGTATGTGAGGGTGAACAGAGTGTCGTCGGGTTCTTCTGAACCCGTGCCGCTTGCATAAACGGCGTACAGTACGGTGTTGTCCTTGATGACAAAACTCTGACCAGAAGGATACTTTTTCCCGCTGTCATCCTGCTGGGTGTTCCAGTGGTCAAATGCATTTCCGTTGCGGGTGAGATCGCCGCCTCCTGCTGTCGTGACGCTGTCTCCGACGTACTTGGTTATCTCATTACCGCCCTCGGGAAGGGTTCCCGTACCTTCATTTGCGTCGTAGCGCAGCTTGCAGTTCCACATTGCCTTCAGCGTCACACTGCCGCTTACCAGATCGTTTGTCGCAACCGTGTCACCCTCATGATACAGTCCGTCGGCTCCGGCGCCGGCGCTGACCGTTGTCGGTCTCGGCGAAGAACCGCCTGTGGCGCTTACCAGTTTCCAGCCGGCAAATTCATACCCATCGGGCGCAAAGCTCGGATTGCTCTGACTGTCCGGATCGTTACCCAAAACGGCGTATTCCACTGCTGTCGGCACTTCATTGATGACAAATGGCTGTGCGCAGCTCTCATTGTAGCCCGGGAAATCCTCTGTCAGACCGCTCGTGTAGCTGATGGTCGCTGTGGGATTCACGGGTGTTGACGACTTCCACTGCGCTTCGTAGGTGACGTCTGAAATGACGTTGATGCTGTCGCCGGCGTTGGCGGTGGCGGGATGATCAGATCCGGCACGGAACCGGTGCCGCCGTTGGCATCGAAGCTCACGGTAATGACCTCCTGCCACACCGCGTAGAGCAGGGTGTCCTCAGAAATGTTGTAATATGTATCGCCGGGATAATAGGTTGTGCCGCTGCCGTCGGGAGCGGTATCCCATGCGATAAAACGGTAACCGTCTTTTGCCATGTCCTGCGTTTTGCCGGGCATGACAATTTCTTCATATGAACCAATGTCACGCGCTTTACAGATAACCGGAGCGGGAGCCGTTCCGGTGCCGCCGTTCAGGTCAAACGTGATGACCATGTTTTTCTCCCAGAGGGCATACAGCACGGTGTCCTCGTAAAATCGGGCTTCCTTTCCGGGATAGTACGTGATGCCGCTGTTGTCTGGCGTCTGACTCCAGCCAACCAGTGTGTACCCGTCCTTTGTCATGCCGTCAGGCTGAAGCGGAAGCGTGACATACTCGCCCGGCTGTACCCTTATGGACGCGGGAGGCGAACCGTTGTCGCCGTTGGCATTGAATGAGATGGTGATTTCATTCTCGCCATCCGCAAAAGCCATCACCGCCGCTTTTCCGCTCAGAAAAAGCAGAGCCGCCGCCGCTATCAGCGAAATCACAAGTACGGGCGGCGAACGCCACCATTGTTTTTTATTGAATACTTTTTCCATAATGATCCTCCATTCTTTGTATGAATTTAAGTCGTTTTCGTGATTATTCAAAATAAGGCGTTTGGCGAACTGGTCGTTAATACCATTACGGCCGATTGACAATAAATATTCAACATTTCATCAAATTATTGTTATTTTTTTATTTTCATAAACTATAAAAAATTCTTAGGTATTTTTGTCAAATTTGATTAAACCTCAGATCTGTCTATTACTCTTTGTTGAAAAGCAATAAAAAAAGACCTGTTCATCCGGAATGATCAGAATGGACAGGTCTGTAAAAATTGACAAAATGATTACTTGGACTTATTGGCCGCTGCTTTGTTTTTAGAGTTTTCGCGTGACAGATTATCAGCCATAAATGTCAGCAAGCGAAACGTGATATAGCCCGCCAGAGCCATAATTGCCACAATAGCGGTCCAGCCGAGCAGCCGGAAGATCACATTATAGTCCTTTTCAATGACCAACTTGGGACATTTCAAAAAGGCGGTCTCGCTGATGGTGGTAGATTCGCTGTACTTCAATTTAGATAGGTTTTCACAATTATTGAACGCCTCATTGACAAACAGCACCTTGGACGGAAGCTCTAATTTGGTAAGCGAAGAGCAGCTGATAAATCCGCCGGTAATGTAAAGCAGGGATTCAGGGAAGATAATCTCCTTGAGCCCGGTACATCCGTCAAAAGCGCCGTCAATCAATACCACGCCTTCCGGGATGCTCACGGATTCCAGCGCGGTGCAGTCGTCAAAGGCGTTGCCGAGCTTGACAATGCCGCCAAGCCAGTCAATCTGCCGAAGCGATGTGCAGCCGCTAAAGCTGTATTCGCCGATGCTCGTCACACTGCGGGAAAACTTGACGTAGGAGAGAGATTGGCAATTCTTGAAACTGTCCCTGATGGTACCAACTCCCTGCGGAAATACCATTGATTCGAGAGCGGGACAGTCGTTGAACACCTTGTATAATTCGTTTACACCGTTTGCCAGCTCGACTGTTTTCAGGTTGGGACAGCCGCAGAAGCAGTTGTTTCCTAAGGTTTTTACGCTGTTCGGAAAAATTACCGTTTCTATATTTTCGTCGCCTCTGAATGCGTCTTCATCGATAGCTGATACATCCCGTCCATTGATCAGGTGGGGAATATTCAGCGTTGTGGATTCACCCACATATCCACATAATGTCACGCCGGGATTTTCACCCTTGAAATTGTAAAGAAACTGATCTTCGTATATATATATTTTCTCGCCGCCATCATTGGAATAGAGCTTATCTATCTCGACATAATCCGATTCCTCTGCATATACCGTCATCGCTCCGCAGACAAACAGCGCAGCCGCCATCAGTGACGCCGCAAGCCTTCTGAATAATGAACCTCTTACCATTTTTTCCTTCCTTTACTTTGAATGCCCCTGCCGCCGAGCCTATCGGTTTATTCGACTACGGTGGCAATGAATTTTGCTGTGCCGCTGAGCGACACGTCCTTGCAGCCTGCGGCGATGAGTACAGAATCTCCCTTGCGCGCGGGAACATCCAGACCGTCAATTTTCAGCGTGCCTTCTAACATCAGAACCGAAATAAAGGATTCGTCCGGCGCGCTGATGAGGGCGCTTTGTTCTACCTCCCACAGCGAGGAAGCAAAGTAATCGCTCCTCCCGAGCAGCGTCTCATAATGCCCGTCAATTTCGGCTCTCGGCACCATCACGCCCGCCGGAACGGTAGGAGGCGCGGTAATGGTCACGTCAAGCGCCTGCTGGATATTCAGCGGACGGCTCTCGCCGTTCTCGTCCACGCGGCAGTAGTCGTATACGCGGTAGGAAAGCTCGGAATTCTCCCCGATCTCAGCGAGAAGAATGTCCTTGCCTATCGCGTGAAGCGTTCCCGGCTCTATGTAGAAGGTGTCGCCCTTGCGCACCTCGTAGGTATTCACGGCGGAGATGAGCGTATCGTCCTCAATACGCCTGCGGAAATCCTCGATGTTCAGCTCGTCGTTGAAGCCGCAGATCAGGTATGCGCCCGGCTCGCAATCGATAACGTACCACAGCTGCGCCTTGCCCCAGTCGTCGGAAACGCCGGCGGCGTATTCATCGTCGGGATGCACCTGCACGGAGATGTCGTCCATGGTGTCGATCAGCTTGATGAGCAGGGGAAATCTGTCGTATTTCGCGCAGTTGGAGCCGAAGAATTCAGGACGCGAGGCGTATATTTCTGACAGAGGTGTGCCGCTTGTGTCGACACATTCGGCGTTTTCACGGCAGGAAAGCACCAGTGCTTCGGCGGTATTCTCGCCCGGCGTGTCAAATCCGAAGTAGGAACGCAGCTTTGTGCCGCCCCAGATCAGTTCCTTGAAGGAGGGACTGAGTTTAATGACATTGCTGTTTTTCATGTTGGAACATTCACCTTGCTCTCCGAAAGACGCCGCAGGGACGCTTTCAATTTTTATTTACCTTTTATTATAGCATATGGTTGTCAAAAAATAAACCCGTTGAAGTAAAAAATGTCAATTTATTTACAATTCTTCACATTAGAAGGATGTAAATACAATTGACATTCTTTCTTATAACGTTAATTCGTCGCGACAACGGCTCCCTTCATGCTCCTGACGTATTCCCCGACGTATTGCGGAGCGTCCTTGCCGTGCTGCTCCAGCAGGCGGATAATGGCGGAACCGACGATCGCGCCGTCGGAAATGGCAGCCATTTTCCGAGCCTGTTCGGGCGTGGAGATGCCGAAGCCTATCGCGCAGGGAATTTTGGTGTTCTCCCGGATGACTTCCACAATGGAAGCCAGATCGGTTTTGATCTCGCTTCTCATTCCCGTCACGCCAAGGCTTGACACGAGATAGATAAAACCCTCCGCCTCGCGTGCGATCATGGCAATGCGGTTTTCGGATGTGGGCGCGATGAGTGAAATGAGGTCTACGCCGTATTGCTGACACAGCGGCAGGAATTCCTCTTTTTCCTCGAAGGGAAGATCGGGCAGAATCAGTCCGTCAATGCCGATTTTGCTGCATGTGGAGATAAACAATTCCGCGCCGTATGAAAAGACCACATTCGCATAGGTCATGAACACCATCGGAACCGTCACGTCCTTCCGAAGCTCCCGCACCAGATCAAACACCCTGTCGGTTGTTGTTCCCGCCTGAAGCGCCCGTATATTAGCCCCCTGAATGACAGGACCTTCTGCTGTCGGGTCGGAGAATGGAATTCCCAGCTCGATCAGATCGGCGCCGTTTTCGGCTGCCGCGCGCACCACGGCCGCCGTTGTTTCCATATCCGGATCGCCGCAGGTGATGAAGGGAATGAACGCCTTCCCGTCCGCGAATGCCTTTGCAATATTACTCATAAATATCCTCCCCTCTGTAACGGGCAATTGCCGCGCAGTCCTTGTCGCCGCGTCCCGAAATCGTGATGACGATGATCTTGTCTTTGTCCAGTGTCGGAGCAAGTTTAATGGCATGGGCGACGGCGTGCGCCGATTCAATGGCGGGAATAATGCCCTCCGTTCTGGCTAAATATTCAAACGCCTGCACCGCTTCTTCATCTGTGACGGCGACATATTCCGCGCGTCCGATGTCGTGAAGGTAGGCGTGTTCCGGACCTACGCCGGGATAATCCAGTCCGGCGGAGATGGAATACACAGGGGCGATCTGTCCGAATTGATCCTGACAGAAATACGACTTCATGCCGTGGAAGATGCCGACCCTTCCGGTGGAAATTGTGGCGGCTGTTTCGAAGGTGTCAATGCCTCGCCCTGCCGCTTCGCAACCGATGAGACGGACGTCCTCGTCCTCAATGAAGTGGTAGAAGCTGCCGATGGCATTGGAACCGCCGCCGACACAGGCAATCACCGCGTCGGGCAGACGGCCTTCCTTCTCCATCATCTGCTGTTTTGTCTCCTTGGAAATGACCGCCTGAAAATCACGCACGATAGTGGGGAAAGGATGAGGCCCCATGACGGAACCGAGACAGTAATGAGTGTCAGCAATGCGGGACGTCCATTCACGCATTGCCTCGGAAACAGCGTCTTTCAGAGTCGCGGT
This sequence comes from uncultured Ruminococcus sp., assembly GCA_902799245.1. Lineage (GTDB taxonomy): Bacteria > Bacillota > Clostridia > Oscillospirales > Acutalibacteraceae > RUG762. Next base: position 32,692 of record CADBZY010000017.1, on the reverse strand, counting down.
GCCGGTCTTGACGGGAACCACGTCCGCGCCGAGCAGCTTCATGCGGTAGACGTTGAGCGCCTGACGCTTGGTGTCCTCCTCGCCCATGAACACCACGCACTCCATGCCCATCAGGGCGGCTGCCGTGGCGGTGGCGACTCCGTGCTGTCCCGCGCCGGTTTCGGCGATCAGGCGGGTCTTGCCCATCTTTTTTGCCAAAAGCGCCTGACCGAGTACGTTGTTGATCTTGTGTGCGCCCGTGTGGTTCAAGTCTTCGCGCTTGAGATAGATTTTAGCGCCGCCGAGATCGGCGGTCATTTTTGCCGCGTAGTACAACCGGGACGGTCTGCCCGCGTATTCGTTGAAAAGCTCCGTCAGCTCGGCGCAGAACTGCGGGTCGTTCTTGTAGTGATTGTATGCCTGTTCCAATTCTATAACGGCATTCATCAGCGTTTCGGGGATATACTGACCGCCGTGAATCCCGAAGCGTCCGTTGGGATTGGTCATTTTGCATCTTCCTTTCTGACAGCGGCAACAAACGCCGCCATTTTCTTTAAATCCTTTACTCCTTCGGTTTCGATGCCGGAGCTTACGTCCACAGCGAAAGGGTGAAGCGCCTGTATCGCCGCGGCGACATTGGCCGCGTGCAGCCCTCCGGCGAGGAAGAATTCCCTCCGCACACCCTCGACAGCTGACCAGTCGAACGTCACGCCGCTTCCCATGCCCGAATCCAGCAGCAGGAAGTCCGAGGGACATTCTTCGGCAGGCAAGCAGTCCTGAGGCTTTTCCACACGGAAAGCCTTGATCACGGGCTTATCGGTAAGCTGCCTGAGTCTGCGCAAATACGCCGCGTCCTCGTGTCCGTGAAGCTGAGCGATGTCTATCACGCCGCCTTCAATGAGAACGGCGATTTTTTCCGGCGGCTCGTCGACGAAAACGCCGACGGCTTTAATGCCCGGGTCAAGAAGCCCTTTGAGCTTCATCGCGTGCTTTGGCAGGAGAAAGCGCCTGCTCTTGGGGTAGAATACGAAGCCCACGTAATCCGGGAGGAGTTCGTTTGCCTGCTGAATATCCATCTGGCGTGTCAGTCCGCACAGCTTGATTTTTGTCATGGTCTAAAATCCTTTCAACTCCCGGAGCTTTGCGCGTTTGTCGGGTGCGCGCATGAGCGTTTCTCCGATCAGCACAGCATCCGCGCCTATCTTCCGGAGGGAAGCCACGTCCTCCGCGCTTTTCACGCCGCTTTCCGAGACAAACAGCACATCCGGCGGCAGCAGGGAGCGCAGCCGCCTGCTGTTGCCGGTGTCTACGGTGAAATCCTTGAGATTGCGGTTGTTCACGCCGATGATTCTTGCCCCGGCGTCCATCGCCTTTTGCACTTCGGCTTCGTCGTGGGCTTCCACAAGCGCAGACAGCCCTAATTCGTCGCAGAGGGAAATGTATTCCCGCATCTGTGAAGCGTCCAGAATCGAGCAGATCAGCAGCACAGCCGACGCGCCGAGCAGCTTTGCTTCATAGATCATGTATGCATCCACCGTAAAATCCTTGCGCAGGCAGGGGATCGACACCTGTGAAGCGATCTCTCTCAGATATTCGTCACTGCCTAAGAACCACTTCGGCTCGGTCAGCACCGAAATCGCATCGGCTCCCGCGGCTTCGTATTCCTTTGCTATCTGAAGGTAGGGAAAATCCGTCGCGATCAGTCCCTTGGAGGGAGAAGCCTTTTTGCATTCGCAGATGAAGGAAAGTTCCGGCGTTTTCAGCGCGTTTTCAAAGGCGAAATTCCCCTTCGGCAGCGCAAAAGCGTTATGCCGCACGATTTCCAACGAGATTTTAGTCTGCGCCAGTTTCACGCGTTCCTTTGCGTGTTCCGCCAGCCGGTCAAGAATGTTCATTACTCGACCTCCGGACGGTTGCTCACCTCGATGAATTTGTCAAGCGTCTTAAGCGCCGCGCCGGAGTCGATGATGTCAGCCGCCAGCACAACGCCCTTTTCCATGGTGTCCGCCTTGCCGCCGATATACAGCGCCGCGCCGGCGTTCATCAGCACGGCGTTACGCTTGTGTCCCTGCTGACCGCTGAGAATGGCGCGTGTCGTGGCGGCGTTCTCTGCGGGCGTGCCGCCTTTGAGGTCTGCCTTGCTGCATCTTTCAAAGCCGAATTCCTCGGGCGTAATGACGGAGGAACGGAACCAGCCGTCCTTGATCTCGCAGATTTTTGTAGGAGCGCTGAGCGATATTTCGTCCAGCTTATCCATGCCGTAGACCACCATGCCGCGCTTGACGCCAAGGCTGACAAGCACCTGTGCCAACGGCTCTACAAGGTATTCGTCATACACGCCGAGAAGCTGCATTTTGGGCGAACCGGGGTTAGTGAGCGGCCCTAAGATATTGAACACCGTGCGGAAGCCGAGTTCACGGCGGATCGCGCCGACATACTTCATGGAGGTGTGGTACTTCTGCGCAAAGAAGAAGCACATGCCCACTTCCTTCAGCAGCTCCACGCAGCGTGCAGGACTTTGATTGATATTGACGCCCAGCGCCTCCAGACAGTCCGCCGTTCCGCTGAGTGAGGAAGCGGCGCGGTTGCCGTGCTTTGCCACCTTCATTCCTCCGGCTGCGGCGACCAGCGCAGATGTGGTAGAAATGTTGAAGCTGTGGGCGTTGTCGCCGCCGGTGCCGACGATTTCAAAAATGTCCATGCCGGTGTCCACCTTAATGGCGTGGTCGCGCATCGCGGCGGCGCAGCCGGCGATTTCGTCGGTGGTTTCGGCTCTCGCGCTCTTGGTGGAAAGCGCGGAAAGAAACGCCGCGTTCTGCGTGGGTGTGGTTTCACCGCTCATAATTTCGTTCATGACGGCGTATGCCTCGTCATAGGTCAGATCGCCCTTGCTTACAATTTTGATGATTGCTTCTTTGATCATTTTGAATGGCTCCTTTTGTTTAATATTTTATAAAATTGCTCAGCATGGTTTTCCCGTCCGGGGTCATGATGGATTCCGGATGAAACTGTACCCCGAAAATGGGGAATTCCCTGTGCTGTACCGCCATGATTTCTCCCTCGTCCGTGCGTGCCGTCACTTGCAGACATTCCGGCAGCGTTTCGGGCTTTGCCGCCAGTGAATGGTAACGCGCAACCGGCGCGGTGGACGGACAGCCGCGGAACAGCGGACATGCCGGATCGAATGTCACATCCGACTGCTTCCCGTGCATCAGCCGCGAAGCGTAGGTGATCTCTCCTCCGAACGCCTTGCAGATCGCCTGATGCCCCAGACAAACGCCGAGAGTCGGAATTTCCTTCCCCAATTCCGCCGCCGCTTCCACGATGATTCCCGCGTTCTCCGGTCTGCCGGGACCGGGTGAAAGAATGATCCTGTCGGGGTGAAGCGCCTTGATTTCCTCCACCGTCATTTCGTCGTTGCGTATCACTTTGATGTCGGGGTCAATGCTCCCTATGAGCTGGTAAAGATTGTAGGAAAAGCTGTCGTAATTGTCTATCAGCAGTATCATTGCTCCGCCTCCTGTGTCAGCACCGCCTGTGCCTGTTCCAAAGCGCTCAGGCAGGAACGTGCTTTGTTCATGCACTCCTCAAATTCCTTTTCCGGCACGGAGTCGGCGACGATACCCGCTCCGCTGCGGACGAACACCCTTCCGTTCTTTTTGTAGGCAATGCGAATGGCAATGCAGGTGTCCATGTTGCCGGTGAAGTCGATATATCCGATCGCGCCGCCGTAAATGCCGCGCTTGTTGTTTTCCAGCTCGCCGATCAGCTGACACGCCCTGATCTTCGGCGCGCCCGAAAGGGTTCCGGCGGGAAGCACCGCTTCGATCGCGTCGAGCGCGTCCTTGTCCTCGCGGATAATGCCCCTGACGGTGGAGCCGATGTGCATGACGTGGGAATATCTTACGATGTCGTGCAGGCTTTCGACTTCGACCGTGCCGAACCGGCTGATTCTCCCCAGATCGTTGCGCCCTAAGTCAACCAGCATATTGTGCTCGGCAAGCTCCTTCTCGTCGGAAAGCAGCTCAGCCTCCAGCGCCTTGTCCTCGGCTTCGGTTTTCCCTCTCGGCCGTGTTCCGGCAAGCGGAAATGTGTGAAGCACGCCGTTTTCCAGCTTGACAAGCGTTTCGGGTGAAGCGCCGGCGACCTCCACGTCGGTTCCGGAGAAATAGAACATATAGGGCGACGGATTGATGGTGCGGAGCATCCGGTAGGTGTTGAAGAGGCTCCCTTCAAACGGCGCGGACAGACGGTTGGAAAGCACGATCTGGAAAATGTCTCCTTCGCGGATATAGTGCTTGGCGCTTTCCACCATCGCGCAGAAGCGTTCCTTTTCAAAGAGCGGCTTGACTTCGCCCAGCAGTTTTCCGGGCGGCTCCTGCAATTTTGCGCCGCTTCTGAGAAGGTCCTGCATCTGTTTCAGCTCCATCACCGCCTTGTTGTAGCCGGTTTCGCCGTCGGACAGCCGCATGTTGACGATCAGGATGATCTTCTGCTTCATGTGGTCGAAGGCGATCACCTTGTCAAAGAGCATGAGATCCATGTCCTTGAAGCCTTCGGAATCCTCCGTTTGCCTGCGCGCGGTCGGTTCGCTGTAAAAGAGATAATCGTAGGAGAAATAACCCACCAGTCCGCCGGTGAACGAGGGAAGATAGTCCAGCCGCGGGCTTTTGTAATCCGCGAGGATGTTCCGCAGTACGGAGGAAGGGTCTTTTGTGTCGATCTTCATATGGCTTGCGGTGAGCTTTCCGTCCACGCAGGTGATTTCCATTTTGGGATCGTAGCCGAGGAAGGTGTAGCGTCCCCATTTTTCGCCCTGCTGCGCCGATTCCAGCAGGTAGCAGTGGCTCGATACGTTTTTGAGGATCCGCATGGCTTCAATAGGGGTGATGAAGTCGGAGAGTATCTCGCAGCTTACCGGCATCACGTTGTATTTGTCACTTTTGGATTCTTGAAGCACGAATTCCAGTTCAGGTCTGATTTTCATCTGATCGCCTCCGATGCCCGTCAGGGTACAAAAAAATCCCTGACAGAAGTAAAAAAAATAAACTTCTGCCAAGGACGAATATTGCTGTAAAATATCCGCGGTGCCACCTTGATTCACGGTGCTGTGCCGTGCGCTTGACGGGATACCATCATATCCCCGGCAACTGACGTATGCCCTCACGTCGCAGAATACTCCGAAGGCTCACAAAGTGAGCCGATGTTTGACTGCGCCCTCGGCGGTCCATTTGACGAAATGTTTCTCACCTGACTCTCAGCAACGCAGGCTCTCTGTAAAGGCATTTCCGCCGTTATCTCCGCTTCAACGGTTTAAAGTAGTATTGGATTTGTAGGAATTATAGCACCTGAATAGTGATATGTCAATAGAAAAATGATATTCTCACATATTTTTCACAATCAATAATTATTGCCGTCAAATATTGACATTCGGAACAATTCGTTGTAAAATATATATAAAAATCAAAATCGAAAGGCGGAATAATATGGGCAAGGTTTTATCCGTAAGCGGTCTGAGAAAGGAATATCCCAAATTCACCCTTGACAACATCTCTTTCGAGATCGATGAGGGCATGATCATGGGATTGATCGGCAGAAACGGAGCCGGCAAGACCACCACTATCAAGTCAATACTCAACCTCATTCACACCTCCGCAGGAGAAATCCAGTACTTCGGCAAGAGCCTGAATGAACACGAGGCGGAGATCAAACATCAGATCGGTTACGCCGGCGGCGCGGTCGATTATTACAAGAAAAAGAAGATCAAAAAGATCATCTCCGTTACAAAGACCTTCTATTCCGACTGGGACGATGAAGCATACCGGAAATACATGGACCTTTTTGAACTGGACGAGGACAAGACGCCTTCCGAGCTTTCCGAAGGCATGAAGGTCAAGCTCAATCTCACAATGGCGCTGTCTCACGGCGCAAAGCTGCTGATTCTCGACGAGCCTACCAGCGGCCTTGACCCTGTTTCCCGCGACGAGCTTCTTGAAGTATTCAAGCTGCTTGCCGGAAAGGGCGTTGCCATTCTCTTTTCGACTCATATCACATCCGATCTCGACAAGTGCGCCGACAGCATCACCTACATCCGCAAGGGTCAGCTCCAGTTCAGCGGAACTATGGCGGACTACATCGAAAAATGCAAGTCCGAAGGCATCGGCGAGACGCTGGAAGAAATAATGCTGCACTACGAAAAGGAGAATCTGCATGAAAAATTCGCGTAAATTGCTGGGCAAAGAGATAAAATTAGCCGCTTCGCCGCTGTCATGGTTGTTTACAGCGTTCGCTCTGATGACCCTCATACCCGGCTATCCGATACTCGTGGGATCATTCTTTGTCTGTCTGGGCTTATTCCAGAGCTTCCAGAGCAGCAGAGAAAACAACGATATTCTTTACACGGTGCTTCTGCCGGTCAGCAAAACCGATGCTGTGAAGGCAAAATACAGATTTGTGGTGCTGATTCAGATGATTGCCTTCGCAATCTCTGCGGTGATCACACTGCTGCGTCTGACGCTGATGACGAAGGCCACTCCTTACGTCACCAATCCCATGATGAACGCAAACCAGGCGTTTCTCGCCTATATGCTGGTCATTTTTGCCCTCTTTAACTGGTTGTTCCTCTGCGGCTTCTTCAAAACAGCATATAAATTCGGAGCTTCGTTCATTCTCTTCATTGTTGTATCTTTTATCGTTGTGATTATCGGTGAGGTGCTGCACCACATTCCGGGTCTGGAATTCCTCAATGGCACTGACACACTCTGTGATAAAAGAATGTGGATCATTCTCGCCGCAGGTATTGTGTTCTATGTCCTTGTGACATTTGTTTCCTGCCGCGTGGCAATGAAGCGCTTTGAACGCGTGGATATGTAATTGATTCCATAATCAAATGAAAATACCGGCCGATCTGCCAGAGTGCAAACCGACCGGTATTTATTATTTTATGAAGAAATATTACTCAACGGTAACGGTGATTGTTTCGGAGTTGACGCTGTTGCCGCTGCCGTCGGTGACGACGCAGTATACCTGCATTCCGTTCCAGGATTTATTGGCGGTGGCATGTGTGGAAGCATAGTCGTGACCCGGCCAGTATGTCCACTCGGAAGCACCGGCCTTCTTGTAGTACCATTTGTAGGTGATGTCGCTGCCTGTCGCAGTCAGCTTGAAGGTTGTTTTCTGACCTTCGGAAGTCTTGACGTCAGCCGGCTGCTTTGTGATTTTGAGAGCCTCAACAGTAGCTGCTTCATTCTTAACTGTCTCGTTCTTGGCGGCTTCTGCCTTGACAGTCTTTGCAGTCCACACCGCATAGAGTGTTGTATCTGCGCTGACAGTGATCTTTGCGCCTGCTTTGTAATCTGCCTTTGTCGCTGTCTTGGACTTTGCCCAGCCTTCAAAGGTGTAGCCGTCGCGTGTGGGAACTGTCTTGCTGAGCGCGGTTGACTTGCCTGCGGTCATCTTCTGGTTGGCAGGAGCGTTTTTGCCGCCGTTGGCGTTGAATTTAACAGTAATGGTCTTGCCTGCGTTCTTCTTGGCCTTGACAGCTTTCTCGAGAGTCGTCCATGTCTGCTTGCCTACGACGCCGTCGGCATCGATCTTCTTGTCCTTCTGGAACTGCTTGACAACCTTCGCGGTGTTGCTGTCGTACTTGGCATTGGTGTTGACACTGTAGCCGAGGTATTTGAGCATGGTCTGAACATAGAGAACGTCGTTGCCGCTGAGAAACTTGCTGCTCTTATTGTATTTGAGCAGTCTGCTGTACTTGACCTTGATGCTGTCGGGATCTGATACTGTCTTGGCTGTTGTTGCCGTCTGAGCGGTGGCATCAGTTGTAACTTCTGCTTCTTTTGTTACCTTTGCTGTTGTGCTCGATGAACCGGAAGAAGCCTTCTTGGTGCCATAGAGCGATTCAAAATACTTGTCTGTGGGCTGTACTACGTGGCAGATGCGGCGGCCGCAGCCAGTGGTCTGCCATCTGTTGAGCTCTTTCCAGGACAGCTTGTTGACTCTGACAAGGCCTCTGCCGTCGGAGTTGCCGTCAATATATGTAACATATTCCTCGTTGTAGCCGAGAATTACAAAGGAATGAGCCTGTGATCTGTTGTAGGAGCAATCTCTGTTGGCTGTGGTACGGACATAGGCACCGACTCTTACGCCTGCGTTGACGAACTGTCTGTAAGAGAATGTGCTGCCGCCGCGGATGACCACCTTGGAGTGCTTGAAGGAAGAACCGTTGCCGGCCCATTCGTTGTAGAGTGTGTTGTAAACGGCGTTGGCGTAAATGTAGCACTGCCAACCGAAGGTCTTGGAACCTGTGGTGTTGTTCTTGATATAGAATCTGTTGGAGCCATTCAGCTTGGAGCAGCCGAGAGGCGCTTTGGTCTGACTGGTGCAGCTGCTGCTGGAGTAAAGACCGATGTTGCCGTTGAAGACCTGCGTGAGCTTCTTGGCAAGCTCAGGAGAAGATGTGAAGTTGTATGCGTTCATCTGGCTTGCTTTGTAGATATGGGAAGATGCGTATACCTCATTGAAATCAAAATAAGGTACTGCCATAGTAAATGCTGTTAACACGAGAATGAGTGTTGCTACTTTCTTTTTGAAACTTTTCATCTTTAAATCCCTTTCCTTCCGTTCGCATTCAACGAATCCGAACATTTGTCAAAGTGTTTACTGATTTGTTCCGAATCTGTAACAGCCGGTTACAATTGAGCGGTTGTTTAATGTCAGCTCGGTAACAAAGGTTACAAAAGATTAACATCATTATAACCTAAGACTTCCAAATAATCAACCCTCTTGTGACACTTTCATGCACATGCACATTTTTACTCTGCATAAGGCAATGCTTTTGTGTAATTGTTGAAAAGCAAAGCAGTCTTATTTCACAATAATCGCAAGAATTATCAAAATTTGTAACTTTTTAATTGTAACAACTGCCTGTAGCAGTCCAACCAACATGATAGCCATGTGATATTATCAGTTGTTTGGATTATTATGCTTCTATAATAGACATAATATTTCATAATTTCTTATAACGCCCGTCAAAAACGGCAAAAGCACCATATTCTGTCAAACAAACCTTGTAATTTGCTGTAATTGGTTATATAATAGTAACAAACATCTTCTCAAGGGAGGAAAAACTCAAAATGACTCAAACGAAAATACATGCAGAAAGGCTTCGCCGCATACAATCCGTTCTGCGTTCATGCGTTGCTCTGGCCATCGCCATTGCCGCACTTGCCACGCCGTTGACCGGCTGCACCTCCGTCAAACCGCAATTAAAGGCGGTAAAGCTCAGCAGCGAGGATAAAGACGCAATAGCACGCCTTATGGCATACAACTGTTTCATAGATTATGACAGCAGAAAGCCCGAAAACGAAAACACCGCCATCTTCCTCACCATAGGTCAGATGTGCGGTTGCTGGAAAATGTATGTCAACGATCAGGACGAAGAAAAAAGAAAGGATTATTACATAGACGATCAGAATTATAAAAGGGATCCTCTCAAAGCATTTGATACCGACGACGAAAACGGCATAACAGGCTACGCAAAATACGACGGAGAGACCGTAGACAAATTACTCAAAGGTATTTTTAACATGCAGCCGACGCACGACACCACGCCGAAAAGCTTTGACTATGATATGTATTATGACTCGCTCGATTCCGGTGTAACCCTCAAATATTACTATTATAAGGGGTATTATTACGCAGAAGAGTCCTACGGGATTTGCGGAAATGACAGTTACGGTATTTCATTTGACAGTGTTGTCACCGACGGCACCAATTATCACATCGAATACAGGCGGCAATACGCTTCATGGCTCGACGAAAAATCCGAAATCAATCCAGAACCGCAGGAGACACACAATCCTATTGAAACCGCTTATGCCACCGTCAGGAAAAACAAAATGGACGGCATGGAATACTGGTCAATTGTCAAGCTGAGCGACAAGCCGTATGTTGATTTTTCCGAATACAGCAAGGACAAGCCTGATAATAGTTGGAAGAAGCTCTACATAAACCATATCAACGAATTTAACCAAGACAGCGTCGTGTCGGAGTATGCGTTGGTTTTCATTGACGATGACGATATTCCCGAGCTCATATCCGAATCGACCTTTACATACAGCGGAGGCAATGTAAGCACCGTGTACAACGGCAAGATGACGCAATTGGATGTATGGACATATGGAGTATCATACATTCCAAGACAGAATTCCCTGCTTTCCGGATACGGTCACATGGATGAGTACCGTGACGAAGTATACAAAATAGAAACAGGCAGGTTCATTAAAACCGCCGGCGGCAACTACGGTCTGGATGACAATTCTGATTACGGGAATTATTCAGGCGGTGAAATAGAGGATTATTACACCTATTACTGGAACAACAAAAAGGTATCACAGGCTCAGTATAAAATGAAGCTGAATAAAGCATTTGACGTCTCTATCGCGGTAAGTCCATATGCTAACACATTGCCCGCTTCCACGGCAATCTACAGACTCAAGAACGATTTCTACGAAATATACCCCATTACCAACTATTCGTCGGAAGACTATGATTGATTTTCCTTGCCCCTGTGCGCCTGAAAAATGCCGCACAGGGACTTTTTTCTCAGAGCAGTCAGATCTTTGTCGGCAGAAAAAATTTATATTATTACTCTTGAACTGTATTATTCCCTGCGATACAATAAGATGTAATAGGAATAACTCTGCATTTTGCCCGGAGGGATCATCAATCATATGAGAAAAATCAGCTTTATCATAAGGCTCACCGCCATAATGCTTGTGCTTACAATGCTGCCCTCTTCGCTGGCCTCTTGCAGCCGCGACGACGGCACGGACAAGGCAATCAGCTATTCGCTCACCGACGAACCGAAAAACCTTGACCCGCAAATGGCGTCTGACAACAATTCACTGCTTGTAATCCGCAACATATTTGAGGGACTCACCCGCTTCGACCAGAACGGCAGCATCATTCCCGGCGTGGCAGAGGATTGGACCGCAAGCCCGGACTATACCGAATACACCTTCCGGCTGCGAAAAAACGCGGTGTGGTCGGATGAAGCGCACACGCCCGTCACCGCGCACGACTTCGTGTTTGCGTGGCGGAGAGCGCTTGACCCGGACACAAAATCCACCACCTGCTCCGCGCTCTTTCCGATCAAGAACGCCCGCGCCGTCAACAACGGTGAAATGAAGCCCGAATCCCTCGGCGTCACCGTCATCGACGACTACACGCTGAAAGTCTCCATGGAATACTCCTACGCCGAATTTGTGCTTCAAACCCCCAATGCCGTTTTCATGCCGTGCAACGAAGCGTTCTTCCTCACCACAAAAGGGCATTACGGGCTGGACGACGAATATATCATCAGCAACGGGCCATTTGTCTTTGCCAAAAACGGCTGGAACCACGACAACTATGTGCGAACCGTCCGCAACGAGAATTACGCCGGACACAACACCGTATCTCCCCGCGTGCTTTATTTCGGCATACGCAGCTCCGACACCGATTATTTTCAGCTGCTGGAGAACAAAACTGTGGAATCCGCCGTCATTGAAACACAGAACATAAGCAAGCTGGAAGGCACCGATTACAAATACACCACTGTAACCGACACCACATGGGGATTCCTCTTCAATGTGGAAAAGCCCGCGCTGGAGCTTCCCGCCATACGCCGTTCGCTGATGGCGTGCGTCACCGATGAAGCATGTACCGGCTCCGACGGAAAGAGCCTCATTCCATACGGCTTTGAGTCCGCAAACGACATTATTCCGCCGTCCACGCACATCAACGGCCAGCTCTACCGTGAACTGGCCGGCGGAGGATTCAAGGAAACCTTCAGCACGGATGACGCGAGAAAAAACATGAACAAAGCCCTTGCATCGGTCGAACTGCGGCGTATGCCCAACATTACGCTTATCTGTCCGGACGACGAACAGATCATAACGCTCATGCACAGCATAATGCGCTCGTGGCAGCTTCATCTGTACGTCTATGTCAACATAGAACCGCTGGACATGAGCACACTGCAATACCGCATTAATTTAGGCAATTATCAGATAGCATTTTACCCTATTGCCCCTACGAAGGACGACCCGCTCAACACCCTCAATCGCTTCACCTCCGACTACGCGTCCAATCCGGCCTTTCTGAAGCACCCCGCTTACGACAAGCTGGTGCAGATGGCTTCCACGCGCAGCAACACAGAGGACGTTCTGGCGGCCATGGCGGCGGCGGAAAAATATCTGAACACATACGTGATTTTTTACCCGGTATATTACGAAGTCACCTATTTTGTAATGAAGCCCACCGTCACGGGGATATATTTCTCTCCTTTCGACGGAGCGGCGGATTTTGTCAACTGCAAGTTTGTAGAGTAATATTTTGATGAACGGAACAAAAGGAGCCTGATCATGGACACGGAAACCATCTCTGCATTGCGTCAGCGGCTGCTTTATGAAGGGCTGTGCGAAGTGGGATTCAGCCGCATAGACGACACAGTCCCTCCAGACCTTGCGCGCTATCATTACGCCGTAACGCTGATGTACCGTCTCTCTGACGCGGTATTGGACGAAATTGAAAACGCACCCACCTACGCCTACTTCCAGCATTACCGCGCCGCCAACGCCCTGCTTGACAAATGCGCGCTGATCACCTGCGAATTTCTCCGCAGAGAAGGCGCGGCAGCTTATCCCATCGCAGCCTCGCAAAGCGTTCACGACCGCGGTGACAAATACACCGGCATCTATCAGCACAAATCGGCCGCGGTTGCCGCCGGACTGGGCTGGATTGGCAAAAGCGCCCTCTTCATCTCACCGGAGCACGGATCCCGCGTGCGTCTGGCAACCGTTCTCACCGACGCGGAGCTTCCCTGCGACGCCATTCCCATGGCATCCCGGTGCGGCGACTGTACCCTTTGCGTAAAGGCATGTCCCTCCGGCGCGATACTTGGAATAAACTACATCCGGGGCATGGAGCGCGGCGAGATATTCGACGCGGAGAAATGCTCCCGCCATATGAAGCAGGCATTCGGGCACATTGGCCGCGGCGCAGTCTGCGGGCTTTGCGTGAAAGCCTGTCCATTCGGAAAGCAAAAGTCCTCCGAAGGATAATACTCATGGAAAGGTGCGGAAACGATGAAAAAAACCGCCAAAAAATCCGAGGAAAATCAAAATCTGAACGAAGAACAGCTTCGGGAACAGGAGCGCCTGGAATCCGTCTTTCCCGAACAGTCCGCTTTTCATAAGATTCTTTATACCTCAGCGAATTACACAACCGCCGCATTAACCGGTGCGGCAATACTTTTCGCTCTTTATTTTGCAAACCTGATGATCTACTATCTGCGTTCGGAAATCATGCCATTTCTGGATGCGGTCGACGATTCGGCGGGATTCCTTGCGGACGCGGTGACAGGCATTCTGAATATCCTTGTTTTTGCCGTTATCGCCGTTCTGTTCGGATTCGCGCTCGACATCAATTATTCGGGCCACGGCAGGCCGAAACAGATCTGGGGAAAATATGTCAAATGCATACTGCCCGCCGCGTTTGGAAGCTGCTTTTTGTACGTTGTCATCCGTCATTTTGCTGTCGGAAGTTCCTTCCGCGTCACAGGAAGCATTCTTTCGCAGATTCTCTATTACATCACGATGATCGCCGTTGTTCCCGCCTCCAATGTGCTGCTGTACCTGGTTCTCCCCTCGGCCGTTATCCGTATGCTGCTGACACTCGTCTCCGACACAAAGGAACGCGCAGAGCTGCCACTCACCATTGTCTGCGCCGTTGTGATGGCCTTCGCTATGCTTGGCATCACGCCCAACCACATCGAAAACTACGGAGCTTCGATATTCTTCTTTACGCTGATACAGAGCGCGTCATGCAGCCTGCTGTACCACCGCACCAACATCATACGCTGCACGATACTCCTGTATGCCGGCGTGAGCGCGCTGTATCTTGCACTGGCCGCTCTGATGAATTCTTTCATATGACAGCCGCCGGAAAAGACAAAAACAAAAAACGGGCGAATGTCCATTTTGATGAGGAAATCATCAGGACAAACGTCCGTTTTTTTGATTGTATTTAAACGACTGCCGAATAATCGATTATCACGCAGCTGTCGCCGCCGTCTTCGGTTCTCTCGGTCTGAGAAGCAGCACAATAATGATGGACACGGTCAGAATAATTGTAGTCGCAAGGCCGCCTTCCATACCGAATGCTCCGCCGTTGAGAAGCTCCTTGCCTTCCACACTGTTGAAGCGGAAAACCGATACGCCGAAGTTGCCCCCGCTGACCAGTATACCGTAGAAATTGCCCTGCACAAAATTCCAGACCGTATGAATGGCGCACGCCATCCAGATGGAATTGAGCTTCAGCACCAATACCGACATGAACACACCGAAGAGTATCAGGTTGACCATGGAAAGCGCAGTCACACCGTTATTGAGCAGGTGAAGCGAACCGAACACAAGCGAATTGAAGAGCATACCGGCAAAAGCACCGCCCTTGCTGCCGAAGGAGGTCATCATAAAGCCCCTGCACACCGTCTCCTCGCTTGCGCCCTGAATCATAAATCCGAGGAACAGCAGGACAAGCATCAGGTACCTTCCGTTCAGGACATAGCCTCCAAATGTCATTGCGCCCGAAGCCACGCACATTCCCACACAAGCGGAAAACATAGCAAAAGCGACAGCCATGCCGAGCAGATAATCCGTGACAGCGTACTCCTTTACAAATCCCATGGAGCGCAGACTGCGCTTCTCGGCGAATTTCACATACAGTGTCAGAATAATGATCGGCACAATGGTGACGGCAAGTTGAGCGAGAATCTCCGCATCACCTTGCAGAGAAAAGCTCCCTCCACTAACAGCCGCCTTCACCATGATAATCGGAGCGAGTAAAAAGCCTTCGGCTAAAACCGAGCCTATTCCCATTCCGAAAGCAGCGAGCCCGTTGAGAATAAGATTCCACTTTGCCTGAATTCCTTCCCCAGCCTGCGCAAGGATCGCAGGCTTAGGGCTGAAAGTCTTTTTGATATTTGCTAACATATTCACTCATCCTTTCATTAACTGCAAATCAATAGAGCATTCCGCTTCTTCTCTGCGGATCGACGAGGGCAAGAACACGCTTGGTCATTATCGGGTGACTGCACACCAGATTGTAGCAGAACACGAAGAATCCCTTCACCTCGCAGGCATGATGCAGATAATCGTTTTTATCCACCTGCTTGTAAAGATGCTTTCCGGCGACAAGTGACATCATGGCCTCCACTCCGTCGCTCCCGGAAAGCAGTTGTGCCAGACGGTCACAGCTGTATTCTCTGGCGCGGGAGGCAGTAGGGCCGAGAATCGGAATCGCCTGTGAAAACATCATGCCGTAATAATAATGCATGGTGGCGTGCTTGTAATAGATATGTGCCATTTCGTGCGCTATGATGAATCGGATCGTCGCCATATCGTGATACTCGCGGTATGCAACCTCCAACAGGTCGGCGTAAATCTCTATGTACTGTCTGAACGGAATAAACGATGAAAAAGCGTTCAACACGCCGTCCCCCTGCACCATGTAAATCTTAGGCACCCGCTTCATGCCTAACTTCTGTGCGTATTCCTCCAGAACAGCATATATCTCGGGGTAGGTCTTTTCGGTAATCCGCACCGACATACTGCGATACTGCGCATACGCATAGCTGACTACGAACGGAATAGCAATAGCAGTGAAGATTATCAGCACAAGGTATTCCACACTTTCGGGAGTCTCGCCTATTTCCTCCTCGAGAGTATTTTTCTTTTCTTCTTCGCTGTCATTTGCGTCTTCCGCGTTTGAATCATCCGGATTCTCGAGTTCCTTCCGTGCTTCTTCGATGACCGATGAATAATAATCGACGATATTGTCATAATACTTCTTGTTTTCGTCCATCGAATAGAAGAAATAGGCAATGACAATAACAATGATCAGAATATTCAGCACGAAAAGTCTTCGGTACCAGCGTTTTTCCGCCTTATGCCTGCATTGCTTTATGATTCGCTTGTCAATCGGCTGATAAACCGGCTTGCCGTCCGGCCCCATCTGGGGAGGAATATTCTGCGGCTGCGGAATAAACGTCTGCTGCGGTACATACTGCGGTTGCGGAACATACGGCTGCTGCGACACGTACTGTGCCTGCGGAGCATACGGCTGCTGCGACACGTACTGTGCCTGCGGTTCAACCGGCTGCTGCGGAATGTACTGCGGCTGTACCGGCTGCTGCGGCACACCCTGGGGATTAAGATTGTTATCCAATTTGAGAATTCTCCTTTCATCTGCTGAAATTGTTTTTGTGTTGATTGTATCATAAATTTCTAACAATAGCAACCGAAAATAATTGCCTTGTAATATAAGTTACATCCGTCAACAGCAGACTATCCCGGCGGCGTGTTTCGTCATCGGCCTCGGATGACACAAACAGTTCACGCATCTATTCGTCTGCTTATCTTGGTGGCTGGTCATATGCTTTATTCCTCGATTGTGCGTCTGCTCTTTAGCTCGCGGATCTTTTTGGAATATTTGGGTACCGGGAGCAGCAGTACCAAACCGCATACCAGCTCCACGGCAGCGCAGGCATATTCAATGCAGGCGTAAGACAGGTGAAATCTCTCATCAGGGTTCAACATGTAATCGTAAACCATAGTGCTTCCCAAAAAAAGAAACAATACGAAGAAAACAAGCAATGCCGCCCCAAATACAAGGTGGTACCTGCGTCTTCCGGTATATTCGCTGATCTGTGAGTCGATGTCTGTATTGATTTCAAAATCGCCCATGTCAGCTCTGCGGACAGCGTAAATGCGTGTGCCTGCGTCTATGTTTGTCTCGGGAATGATCTCCGCCCCGGATTCGGTCAGATATTCCGTGAGCTGTTCCCTGCGCTTTCTGCTTTCTTTTTTTCCCTTCGGGTCAACGCATGTGGTTACCCTGGCTATGTATTCGCCCGGCTGACACTTCTCAAAACGAAACCACGCGCCGAGCGTAATTTTTATCGGCTTCCAGCCTTCGGCGCACATCTCGTTCAGGAATGTCTCTTCGCGGTCAATGGTCGCGTAGGCGCGGAATCTGGTGACGGTCTGCTTTTTCTCAACATTCACTTTGCATCAGCCTCCCTCATGCAGCCTTTTTGCGTTTCAAGCAGGGCTCTTCCGTTGTCCAGAAGCTCCTGCAGGCGGTCTATCTCGTCAAGCACCGCCCGTTTGCCGGCTTCGGTAATGATGTATTCCTTCTTCCGCTCCCCTGACTCGCCGCTTTCGACGATCCAGCCGCGTGACAAAAGGGTATTCAGCGCTCCGTAAAGCGTCCCGGCTCCCAGTCTGACCCTTCCCCCGCTGAGTTTTTCGACGTTTTGTATCACGCCGTAGCCGTGCAGCGGCGTATAGAGCGAGATGAGTATGTAATACACAGCCTCTGTCAAAGCGCCTTTGCTTTCATTCATCATTCAACATCTCCCATTGAAGCATTTGTTTCATTTCACTAAATGATACCTTCCTTTGCAAAGCTGAACACATCGTCGGTCAGTTGGTTGATCTGCTCCACGTCACAGACAGTATCCTTTGATGTGTGAATAAGCGGCAGGTAGAGCAAACCTATGAGGGATTTCTTTGTATAGCTGACCATAACCGAATTTTTGAAATTGGCATGGTCGCTGAGGAAGATCATAGCACTGCGCTTAATGACAGGCTTTTCTCCTTTTTCCTCAAAAGCCTTTGCGAGTGACCCGGTGATCGGTGTATCCTTCGTGGACGCAAAGGTAAGCACATCGCCGTTGCCCACACAGTCGAAATTGATAACCTTCGTATTGCTCAGATCAATGCCGTTCTTTTTGCAGTGCTTGGCAAAACCGCCGGAACCGAGCAACCCCCATTCCTCATTGTCAAAGAAAACAAAGCAGCATTTTTTCCTCATATCCTCATCAACGGCGACTTTCTGCGCCATGGCCAGGAGCGAAAGCACGCCGCTGGTGTTGTCGTTGCGGTTATTATTGTTTTTAATGACCATGGAAATAATCATAACCAGCAATGCCGACATGATCGACAGTTCACCTATCCAAAACAAACCAAAGCCTGACGCCTCCGGGAACAGGAACGAACAGGCCATCGGAGCCGTAAAGCCCACCAGACAAAAGATCAGCATGAGAAAAACATTCGCCCCGGTCTGTCCCCACAGCCATGAGGAGTGAAGCATCCAGCCGGTTCGGCCGGGAGTGTCATAATGCGCTGTAAACATGTATTCCGCGTGAGGGTCACCAACAAGCAGATTGGTGCCGGACGCGCTGATTTCAGTGATTTCTTCATCAGCATATCCCATCTTTCCAAGCTCTTGGCGAAGGGTGCTTCTCAAAGCGGCCTTTTCTTTCCTGCTGAATCTGGTAGGGTGATTTTCAAATATTTCCTGTGCCTTCTGAACGGATAACGACATAATACTTTCCTCTTTTCGTTTTTTTACATTTGCGAACTTCCGTATTACGCAACACGATATATTGGATTCCGTAACTCTGATTAAAATATATCACTATCCGATATATTTGTCAAGTACTTTTTTCAACAAATTCAGAAAAAAATTACCGCTGTCGAATACTATGTGAATAGAATCGGTCAGAACAGGAGGTGACGGACTTGCAGCCATGCCAATTGACGGCGGCAATTACGGCAGTTGCCAATACCTTGGGGAACCGACTGACCACGCAGGAATTGACCCTGTTGGCGGCGGTATTCACCCAGCTCGGCGATACGCTTGCCACCATTTCCTTACAGAGGAGTATCTGCGAAACGGGACAGGAATAGCTTTGGAGAAAAGAAAAAACCGGAGAAGCGACTGGCAAAACAGCTCCTCCGGCATTTTTTACTATTATTCGGGAACGAAAAGGACTCATCTTCCGGCGCACAGAGCGTCCTTTTTGGTACACTGCACCGTGCCGAACGGGTGATGAGGCGGCGCATAGATGGAATACACCTTAAGCGGCGTATTACCGATGTTGACGAGATTGTGCCACGTTCCGGCGGGAATGATCACCGCACAGCCTTCCGTTACCTTGCGGCGGCAGTTCATCTGATTTCTGCACGAACCCGTCACGGCAAGAGCGCAGCCGCTCTCTATGCGCAAAAACTGGTCCGTATCACAGTGTACCTCCGCGCCGATGTCACCGCCCACGGGAATACACATGAGCGTCACCTGCAAATGCTCTCCCGTCCAAAGCGCCGTCCTGTAATTCCTGTTGTTTTCGGTGAGGCGTTCAATATTCACTGCCACGGGCTTGCAGCCCATGTCGATATTGCCGCATCTGCTGTCATTCATATTCATACCTCCTGTCGGAAAGCATTTTTCTGTAATGCATTATGCTTTCATTAGCATAATATGTGAGATATGAATTCCGGTGAATGGCGGGATGTAATGCCGTCACATTTGATTTGACAAAACGTGAGCTGTCATGTTATGATGGACATAACACAAAGGAGATAATGCACATGAATCAAATACGCAAATACATCGTATTCTACGGAATAGTGCAGGGCGTCGGATTTCGCTACCGCGCCTGTCACGCCGCCGACGCGGTCGGTGCAACAGGCTGGGTTTGCAACGAATATGACGGCTCGGTATCAATGGAAATTCAGGGCACGGAACAGCAGATCGACGCGGTGATTCAGGCGGTCGAAAGAGGCCGTTATGTCAGTATAGAAAAGATGTCAGTCAAAACAATTCCCCTTGTCGATGGCGAATACTGCTTCCGGGAGAGATAATTAAACGATGTTCTCTATTTTCTCCACTATGCTGTCCATTCCCGGCTGATTTTCGATCACGCGGCGCATTTCTTCGGCTCTGGCCTTCATCTCACCGTCCGCCGCCACTTCCCGCACGGTGCGGAGCAGCTGTCTGCCGCTGCTCGGGAAGGAACGAACCCGCTTGGCAAGTCCCAGCTCGGTGAGCCGCGCTGCATTCATCACCTGATCGTTAATGAACGGCATGGCCACCATCGGCACACCTGCGCAAAGCGCTTCGTTCACGCTGTTCATGCCGCAGTGGGTAAGGAACACGTCAGCGTGTCGCAAAACCTCTATCTGCGGCACAAATGAATACGCGAATATATTGGGCGGAATTTTGCCGAGTGAACCGGGAGCTATCTTTCCGGTGGTGAGTATCACGGAAAACTCTTTTCCTCCGAACGCTCTTATGCATTCCTTGCAGAAGCCCTTGTTGCTGATGATGCTGCCGAGGGAGATATAGACAATCGGCTTTTTCATCTCATCGAATGGGATTTTTATTTCACCGGTCTCTCTTTCAGGGTGCGGAACGGTAAATACATATTTCTCGTCCAAGCTGTCCCGCTCCGGTTGGAACTGTTCGGGCAGATAGACGATATTCAGTTCCGGCTTCGCGCCGATAATTCCGTCATGCAGCGACGATCTTCCGATAATTCCCATATGCCTGATGTCGTCATAGGACAGAATCTGCCGGTCGATAAGCCGCGCCGACAGCCGGAACATCTTCGGCGCATTGTTCCATGCAGCCTCTGACCACGCGGACTGCGAGAACTGTCTGACACACGGTATTTGCAGCCTTTTGGCCACCTCGATGCCGGGATGGAAGAACATTTCGTATACCAGCAGGTCGGGGTTCTCCCTCTCCCCTATCTCCAGCGCGGTGTCGAACGCCGCCCGGAAGGACATCCGTTTTTTCTGATTCTCGGTGGGATGCTCAGGATAATACTTTCCATACGGCTCAAACTTCGCGCCTGTCTTTTCGACAGGCTCCCGGAATGCTTCTGCATTGATGTAGGTTACGCTGTGTCCTCGCCCGACAAGCGCCTTTGCAAGCGGCAGCGTGGGATTTGTATGCCCCGAATAGGGCAGGTTTACCATAAGAATATGCAGCTTCTTCAATTGATTGCCCCCTGTCATCTGACGGTTTGCGCTGTTGCGGTCTTTTATTATTCTATACCACTTGCAGCCAAAAAACAACCCGTTTCTAACAAGCCACGAAAAAATGACGTATCCGCTTAACCGCCAATACGTCATTTTTTCATGCTTTAATTTTTCATACCATTGTCGGCAGCATCTGTCATGAACCTGTTCAGTGTCCTCTGTGCGAACCTCTGCCGCCAATCTGGCTGTTCTGATTGGTGTACGCAATGCCGAGGGCATTTGCGACAGCCTCGATAATACCGTTGCTGCTCATGGTGGCTCCGCTGACGGTATTGACATTCAGCGACTGCGCGTCGATGATCTCGCCGATCACGGTTTCCTTCGCCCGGTTCATATACTGAGAATCTTCGCGTGAGCTTTCGATGGTGATGGATGTCACCTTGTTCTTCTTGACCTTGACAGTGACCTCTATGCTGCCGTTTCTGCCTTGACCGGTGCCGCTGTAGGTGCCGTCCTTGAGGTTGCTGAAGTCAAGATCAGCGTTCTGGGCTGCGTTCTGATTTGTCTCGGGCTGGCTGTCGGCAACATCATTGCCCTTCTTTTCGCTGCTGTCATTGGTGCCTTGGCGATCCTTCTTCTTGCGTCCGCCGTTTTCGTTGCTTCCGCCGTTGTCGTGGCTGCCGGGTTTCCTTCTCTCGCCGCCGTTGTCGCTGCCTCCCGGTCTTTTTCTCTCGCCGCCGTTGTCGCCGCCGCCAAAGCCGTGACCCCTGCCGCCACGCTCACCGTTCTGGCCTTCACCGCCGAAACCGTGTTCGTTGGGGAGAGTTTCCAATTCACCCAACTGTGTGGTAACGCCGAGCGCGTTGGCGACAGCCTGGATGATGCCGCGGCTGCTGAATGTCGCGCCGCTGACGGTCTGCACGTCTGTTGTCTGTCCCGAAAGAATCTCATTGATAACCGTATTCTTGGCGCGGCTGAAAAACTGCTCGTCGTCGCTGTAGCTTTCCACATCGATGGAAGTAATCTGTCCGCCGGATACCTTGACTTTGACCTTGATCTCGCCGCGGTAGCCCTGTGCGGTGCCTTCGTAGGTGCCGTCCACATACTTTCCCTGTGAAACTGCCGTCAGGCTGGAAATACCTGCCAAAGGCGAGTTGACGGTGATTGCACCGATCTGATAGATTCCTGTTATGGCCAGCGCCGCTGCGCTGCCCGCCACCGCTTCACGGGGTGAGGTGTACAATGCCTTCGCGCCGCATTTCTCCACGCAGCGGAAGCAGTCTATACATTCTGAGGATTTGACAGCGCCGCCGGGGATAGCGCCGCCGGCTTCCATCGAAACATTCACGCCCATCGGACAATCGCTGTCGCATTTGCCGCAGCCGACGCACCGTCCGTTGCCCTTGATCTTGAAGAGTCTGCCGCGGGAAACTAAGCTGAACACACCGCCCAGCGGGCAGAGATAGCGACAGAATCCGCGCTCCACAAAGAGTGAGAAAGCGATTATGGCAATCAAAAACTGTCCTCCGACGGTGAGCCAGCCGGAAAGGTCGCTCCAGCCTTTGAAGTTGGAGTACTGACCGAATACACTCCACGGACTGATGAAATCATAGGAAATGCTGAATGTCCAGAGTACAAAGAGCACGGCCAGCACACCGTACTTGACTTTTCTCATGATACGATCGGCCTGCGGGGTTATGCAGAGCTTCGGAAGCCCCAGCTTCTTGCCTACGAACGCCGCAAGCTCCTGCATTCCGCCGAAGGCGCAGAGGTAGCCGCAGAAGAATCTGCCCCAGAGCGCCGTAATCGGGATGATCGCCAGCAGCGTCAGCAGATGTGCGCCCATCGCCGCCCATGTAAATTGTCCTCCGAGTACCGCCTGCCACAGTCCCTTGAATGCGCCGAGACCCAGAATAAACAGTCCCGGCATGAGCAGGAAGCTCACAACCTGAAACGCGTGTCTTACAGTCTGCGTCACGCTGATGCTCTTGAAGAGCGACTTCTCTTTATGATTAATAACTGCCAATTGTCTTGTTTCCATAACAGAACACTCCTTTTTTGTATTGATGCAAATTATCAAGCTGATTTAACCCGTTCTCTGACATTTTTCGTGGCAAACATACTGCCGTTGCGCAGAATGACTATGCCTTCCAGTCCGAGTGAACTAAGCAGACGCACACCGCGCATCGAGCCGAGAACCATGCAGGCCGTTGCGGCGACATCGGCAGCGGCGCCATCCTTCCCAACCACCGTGACCGAAGCGAGATCGTTAACGGCAGGTTTTCCTGAAACCGGATCGAATATGTGATTTCCTCGCTCGTATAGCCCTGACGTCACAACGGCTTCATCCACACTCTCCAAAGAAAGCGCTATTTTTTCCAGCTCAAACGGATTGCGAATGCCTACCATACCGCTCCGTCCGATGTTGCGAACCGTGCCGCCTAAGTTGATTACGGCATCATTTACCCCGTATCGCTCCAGAATCTCTGCCACACGGTCGACGGCGTAGCCTTTGGCAATGCCTCCCAGATGAATTCCCTGATTCGGTCTTTTCAGCCTCGCTGAAAGACTATTTTTATCGAGCAGAATATCGTGATAATTGATTCTCGCTTTTGTTTTTTCCGCGTCTGTCAGCGGTTTTGTGGTTATATCGAACACACCGCCTGTCAGTTCGCCGTATTTTACACAAAGCCGCAGCAGTTCAAATGTGTCCCTGCTCAGCAGCGTGTCACATTTTCCCGCGTTGGCATTGATCTGAGAGATTTCGCTCTCCGGCTTGAATACCGAAAGGCGGTCATCCATGCCGTCAATATACTCCTCCGCTTTTTCGAGAGCAAGACGCACCGTTTCCCGTCCGGATTCGTCAAAATGTGCCGTAATCTGATTCACAGTGCCAAGCGCAATGAACATTTTTTCTATTGTTCCCACTTTTATGACCTCCTCGCCTGCTTTCTGACATGATTATATTCCGCTTAACTTAAAGATACTTAAAATGTTTTTAAAATAATAAAAAAATCATTGCCCTTGCGGAACAGGGGCGGCAAACGGTTCAGAATCAGCAGCCTATGCAGTAAATCCCTACAATGTGAAAAACGGACGGTGCTGTGAGCATACTCACAGCTTGACCGCCCGTTTTTTATTTTTTCCAGCTCTCCGTCTAAATGATTCATTCCGATGAATCCTCCGGAGATGAAAAACGATCCATAAACGCCCCGCCATATTTGTGCAGCACCCTGTAAATCAATAATCCCAGCGCCGCGCCGGCGGTATTGAGTATCAGATCGTCAATGTCTGTCGAGCGTGGAAGCATCAGCTGTATCAGCTCAATAGAGAGTGAAATCAAAAAGCCCGCAGCAACCGCCTTTTTGCCGGATATTCGCCACAGCAGCGGAAAAAAGAAGCCAAAAGGCATAAACATCACGATATTGCCGAGGATATTGATCAGCAGACTGTAAAAGGAATGCCTGACAACCATATCCTCATAGGTGTAACAGATAAATCTGAAAGGTATCAGCCATGTTTCGTGGCTCCGGCCACTCATCGACACGCTTATCCCGTCAGAGCCGCACACGATCTGCGGAATCACCGTCTGAGAAGCCAGACCGGCAGCAAATATCACAAAAAGGAACAGTCCCGCCTCATGATGCCAATTGACTGTCTGCTTTCGCCTGATCAACATCAATAATCTCACCACAGCATATATAGGCACCGACATCGCCATAAACGGAGCCATCGCCGCAAGGAAACCGGAGATCGCGCTCATTTGCTCGATTGGCCGCTTCTGAGATTGGTGATCATTCCAACCGTCACACCAATGACCGCAGGCAGACAAATGTCATTAAACACCGAAAAACTGTACCCGCCATGTTTAATCAACGCTGAATAAAGGAAATCCAGGGCATTCCAAAAAATAACGCAGAATAGGGCCAGCAGTGCTAAAGATATGAGCTTGTTTTTTATCATAATCTCATTGCTCCTCGTCGTACTATTTAATTCGTTCCTCATTATTATACCAATACAACTTTTTAAAGTCAACCTGAAACATATTTTTTTGAACTTTTCTATAATATGGTTAATTTATTTCAATTCCTATTGACTTATCAGGAAATATCGTGATAAGCTAAAATTAGTGAGGTATATGTGCTCGTGTCATGATATTAAATAATAATATTATTTATATTAAAATATTTTGCACAAAAGTATTTTTTATTTTAATACAATCAGCGATATAACATCACATTTAAGGAGGAACAAACATGAACGCAAAAAAGATGAAGGCTGCGCTTTCGGCAATACTTGTCCTATCTGTTTTTTTCTCTGCCATTCCCGTCTCTGCGGCTGGCAGCACTTATACGGTATCATTTCCCGTAACAGTCACCAATCCCAAACAGAATATTCCTGAGGACACCGAATTCACACTCAGTATTGAGGGACAACCGCACGCTCCCCTCCCTGTCGACTCCGAAATCACCGCTAAGGTCAACAGCTCTTTGACATTTGATGAGATTGAATTCACGGAGCCGGGCAATTACATATACACAGTGAAACAGATTCCGCCTGAAGACAACAAAATTATTACCGACACAAAGGTGTATGAAATAAAAGTCATTGTTATTCGCAATGAGGACGGCAATCTGGAAGGAGGCTACACCATTTCCAACCAAGAGGGAGACGGCAAGCCTACGGAGATAGCATTCAGCAATGATTACCAACGCACAGGAAACACTGGTGGAAACACAGAGGGCAGCACAGAAGGCGGCACTAAAACAGACGATCCGGAAAAAAGCAGTGATGCTGACAAGGACGCCGATTCCAAAAAAGATAATCCTCCCCCTACAGGTGAACCCCTCTCTCCCGCATTCGCTGGTCTTTTCGGTTCCTGCGCTGTCCTTCTTGCATTATGGGCGACAAGAAAATTCCATAACAAAAAGGCTGATCAGGGAGGAATCGATTAATGGATAACGGCGATTTTCAAACTGAAACGCAAAGAAACGAATTCGAGAGCAATGTTCACGATATTGCCTCCCTAACCGAATCGGACACGGAAACAGCCGAAGCTGCCTGTGATAAAAACGATTCTGATTCATCACGCAAAGAAAAGTCAAACGTAGACAAGCCTGAGACACACAGCAAAAAAAGAAAGTTCCCGCGTGAGTTACGGGAATTTCTTATCCGTATCACGGCAACCGTTATTGTCCTCTGGTTCACTCTTACCTTTCTGATCGGTGTGTACATCTGTCATTCCAACACCTGCTATCCTATGGTTAAAGACGGCGATCTCTGCGTCACATGGCGACCGGAAACACCGTCGCAGGGAGACCTTATCGTATACATGCACAACGGCGAACCCTGCTTCGGCAGAGTGGCAGCCATACCCGGCGACAAAGTCACCATCTCTGAGGGCATTGTGTGGGTCAACGGCTTCATCGCACAGGCGGCTCCGACAACCGGTTCCTTCGACACTGCCGTCGAAGAACAATCCCCGTTTACCGTCCCGGAGGACAGCGTTTTTGTGCTCAATGACAACAGCTCCGACACAAATGACAGCAGACTCTTCGGAACGATACCGCTCAGCGAATGCCGTGGAAGCGTCATCTTTCTCATGCGGCGAAGGGGATTCTGACGGTTCGACTATTTCATTCTGTAAACATCAAAAACTATGATAGGAGGCAGCTTGATGAAAAAATACAAGCTTGCCGCGGCTCTGTTAGCCTGCGTTCTGGCCTCTATGCCATTGTCAGCGAAAACAGTACGAGCCGAAGGCAATAATTATTCGCAGCTGATCGATTCTGTTCAAATCAAAAGCTATCTTGTTCTGAAAAAAATGCACCTGTTCCCAACGTAACCTTCCATTACACCCTTTCTCCCGGACAGAAGGTGGATGCAACAGACAGCACACATGAAATTCTACCCGGGCCTCCCAATGCGGTAATTGCATCGTCCTCTTCCCTCCGCTTTTCACCGGAAGACGCATCTGCCCCGGAGGCATCCGCCCCGTCAGGGAGTTCGATCAGTTTCGCCACACCGGATGACAAATCAGATGAGGTATATGTGGAAAAGACGCTCACTGTTGATCTGAAAAACGTCGAATTTACGGCCGCGGGAATCTACCGTTATGTTCTCACCGAACAGGCATTGACCGAGACAGGCGTTATTCCTGACTCCCGCACCCAAAGATTCATCGACGTCTATGTGCAGAAATCCGACCGCACGGATGAAGATACATATGACCCCGGAATCGCGATCGTCAGACTCAACAGCGCTGTGCCCGACGCGGAAGGAAAAACCCCTGAGTCGGTAAAATCCACCGGCTTCACCAACCGTTACAGTACCAATGACCTGGGCTTTTCCAAAAGCATAACCGGCAATCAGGCATCCGTCAATAAGTTTTTTAAATTCACCGTCAGACTGACAGAATCTATCACTGAAAACAGCGGTGACAACCGCGTAAAAGTGAGCGTAGAATTTACACCTCAGCCGCAGGAAAGCATGGCGACATTATACGACGCCGATGTAATGGCTGCCGCCAACGATGTACAGGGATATGTCACTCTTTCTCAGCTCAAAGAAGGCAAGGATTTCTACATAAAAGGCGGTGAGTCAATCCAACTCACCGGCATTCCGGCAGGTCTGGGCTATAAGGTGGCAGAAGTCGCGGAAGATTACACGCCTTCTGTCAAGACAGAAGGCGATCCGGATTACGCTGAAAGCGACGGCAAAGTGTCTGACACACTGACTGAAGATACTACGCTCGCATTTCTCAACACCTTAGACGGAGTTATTCCGTCTACAGGCATCACGGCTGCATTTGCCATACCTGCAGCCGCCATGCTGGCGGGTATCGCCGGAATTGTTTTTCTAATCGCAAAACGTTTGAGACGCATTAAGCAAAAGGCATCGGAAGGAAACTGATTTGAAAAAGCTCAATAAAATATTCGGGGTTCTCAACAACCTGCATGACGCACTGCTCATGATCGCGTTCGTCATTGCCATCATCATTTCGGGATACGGAATGTGTGATGTATGGTATGTCTACAGCCACGTCAACGACAGCTTTTTTTACGGCGTTACCCCGGATTCTTCCAGCTTCGAGCCGGAGCAGCTGCCACTGACGGACGGGCTTACCGGCTGGATTTACTTTGAAGATACGGATATTCATTTTCCCGTGATGCAGGGGGAAAATAATCTTGCCTTTCTAAACAAAGATCCTTACGGCAATTTTTCGCTGTCGGGAAGCATTTTCCTCGACAGCCGTAATTCTCCCGATTTCGCGGATGAATACTCCATGATATACGGGCATCACATGGAATACGGCAAAATGTTCGGCGCGCTGGACGCTTATCTCGACAGAGATTATGCTGCGAAGCACAGAATCGGCACTCTTCTTATCGGACGTGACGGAAGTCTGCGCAGCAAACTGACAGTATTCGCGGTATTAAGAACGGGAGCGAAAGAACTTGCTGCATTCGACGTGGAAAATCCGCAAAACGCGAGGGAATTCATTCTTTCCCACGCTCAGATAATGCTCGGTCAGCCAGCAACACGATACAACCATGAAAGGGGATGGTATTTTGTGAAACAAAAAATAAGCCGCGCTCTCAGCTGCACAGCGATAATACTGACTTTGATTCCGGTGTTAATGATCGCCAATATTCTGCCTCCGATAGATTTGTCCGTTTTTGCGGATCAGAACGTGTCGGAGACGGACACCGTTTCACCAACCGAAATCACACTTCCTTATGTCAACAGGATTAACGTATTTGAAAATCCCTTGGAACCGACAGCAAGCGGAATGCTTTCCCATTCCACTTCATATGGCAGTTCCATAACGGTTGCCCAACTGTTCAGTGACCTGGGACTGACGGAGGATCCTGACGATGTTACCGGAATTGATTGCAACACCCGTTTCTTTGACACCACCCAGGGAACCGGCGGAAGCAGAATAATCACCACCAAACGTGACTTTGACACATTGGAAACGCTGACATTTCAGTTTGAGGACGGCACCACGCTGCCCGTTATCTTCAAGGACAGCCTCTATGTGACAAATATCGCTCCGCTCTGCACCGACGTCAGCATCCTGATCAACGGAAAGAACTATTCCAGTTCTTCGACGGAAACCTATGACGAGAAGGTGCCGGTCAGCGGCAGGAAACCCTACGATCCCCGGATTCACGGGCTTTGTCTATCGCACGGACAATCAGAACGCAGACCCGTCCATGAACCATACCACCGACATTATCGACCCGGACACCGGCAGGAGGGTGATCTCCAACGAAGACGTCATGGTCGAGGAAACCGAATCCGGCGTGCGCTTTACCTTCAAGAACATGAGTAAATTCAGAAAAGCCAACGGTCAGTACTACAACTTCTACACCGTGGACTATTTTCTGATTCCCAACGGGGTCGAGGCTCTCGCGGAAATCGAAAGGAAGGTGCTGGAGAAAAACAAGATCCTGGAAAACGGTCCTCCGCCTCCGGACGTCGTACTGGAAACCGTTCCCATCAAGAACACGGCTTTCTTCCGCGATGACCAATCCACCGCCACTGCATATCTCTCCCACAAAAACGACATTCTGCCCGTCACAAAAAGATGTGAACCCTACGATCCGGAAACAAGCACGTACGGTCAGATGCATCCCAAGTACGGCTTTACGATCAATATCAATCCCGGCAAGATAGAGCTCAACAAGGGCAAAGACATGAAGGTCACCGACGAGTATTCCTCTTCCCTGTCGATTGATTACAGATCGGTTAAAATCGAAACCTATCCCCCGGAAATGAAAAATCAGATCTACTACGACTTCAGCGGCAATGTCGGAACGTTCTATATTCCCGACAAAACGCATGTCATCATAACCTACGATGCCAGAATCATCGAACTGCCCACCGGGAACAAGAATGCCGTGCCGTTCAGCAATACCGTCAATGTCAACGGAATCCACGCCAATGTGTCAGACGCTGCGCAGATTAAAGTAAAATCAAACGGCGAAGCCATCGTTCCTCAGTTATTTGTATACAAATACCGCTCCAATCACATGGAACAGGGGCTGAACGGCGCTGTATTTAAACTGTACGAGGCTAAGAAGGATGAAAACGGAAACGAGATAGTGGATGCAAATGGCAATAAAACCTATTTGCCCATCCAGGTCGACGGCGAAGATTTTACAATGACCTCCGCTTATGATTCCGTCGCCAAAAAAAACGGTCAGATACATGTCAAGCTTGATTTTCAGCAGCATCATCTCAATCTGGATGCCGACAAATTCTATTACATTCACGAGGTGGAAGCGCCGGAGGGTTACATCGCAAGCGACGTTTACTATCAGTTCATGATCCGCACGGACGGAAAGGTAAACTATTCCAACCGTGAGTATCTCCTTGGCGATACGCTCACCGTGCGCAATGTACCGGAGAGCATAGGGCTGAATCTGATAAAAAACATCAAAGGCAATGTGCCGCTCACCAAAGATGACCTGGCTAAGCTAAGCTTCAAACTGGAGAAGTTCAACACCGAAACAAACAAGTGGGAGGTCTATGAGAATTACGGCAATATCCCATATTCCAATCTGAAGCCGCTTGAAGAGATGCCGGGTGACGACACGCCGGGCGGCGACACACCGGGCGGCGACACACCGGGCGGTGACACACCGGGCGGCGACACACCGGGCGGCGACACACCGGGCGGCGACACACCAGGCGGCGACACACCGGGCGGCGACACACCGGGCGGCGACACACCGGGCGGTGACACGCCGGGCGGTGACACACCGGCCGAGGAAGAACAATATGACATTTTCACACAAACGGTTCTCAAAAATCTCGGACTCGGAACTTACAGAATAACCGAATCTGGAAACAGCGACATTAAGCAGAATCACGCCGGTTCAGAAGCATACGTAAAGTACGTATGGGAGGACAATACCGACGGAACTACGGAATCGGTGGAATTCGAGATTACCATGAATCACCTGGATAAAGCCCAGAACAGGACCATAACATTTACCAACAACTATACCACCGATACCGTTGACCGCAAAGCTGCAAAGAAGTGGTACGACGTAAACGGTTCCGAGATCAACTGGCCCAAGGGATTGAAGGTCAAGTTCGAGGTAGTGACATATGACAACGGCGTTCTCGGCAGTACCGCCGTAAAATCCGTAGAGCTGGACGGCGTGGCCGACGATAAGGGCGAATTTGTCGCCGGCACGGCTTCCTTCAACGGGCTGCGCAAATACAAGGACGACGGAGAAACGCTTCAGCAGTATGCCTTGAGGGAAGCCACTGAATTCAAAGGCTACACCTCTGACAACGATTACTATCTTCTGGAAAACAGCAAGGCGGTCACCGTCAAAAACACCAAGACCGCCACGAGCGTAAGCGTGACCAAACATTGGATGGGAGGAACTCCGGCGAACGCTTCCGCGACGATCTGTCTCTGGGGCTATCCGGAAAACGGCACGGTAGCAGACGCAAAAGCGCTTTCCACCCTTGTCGTCAAAGCCTCAGAAAACTGCACGGTAGACCAGAACGGTGACTGGCTGATTACATTTGAAAACGTCCCCGTCACCAGCGACGCAGACGTTCCTCTTAACTATTTCTTCACTGAAATCGGCTGTTCACCCGGTTACGAACCCTCTTACCCGTCGGACGGAACCTTTGCCGGAGAGGGCGGTATCATAACAAACGCCATAGCCAAAACCTCCTTTAAGATGACAAAGCAGTGGCGCAACACCACCGACAATCTCTGGCCTGCCGGCAAGTTAATCCAACTCACGCTGGGACGCAAAAAGGCAGGAAGCAATACGGAGGATTCCTTCTCGCTCTCCTGCACCTTGACCGATACGAAATGTACCCCTGTGGGAACACTGCCGGAAGGCACCGCAATCAATTTCACCGACAAGGGAGACGGCAAGTATTGTCTGGAGGTCACGGGTCTGGACAAATACGCGTCCGACGGCAAACTGTGGCAGTATTTCGTCGCCGAAGGCGAACTCGAAGGATTCAAGGCGCTCTATGAGGACGAATCGCACAGTGTTGTGAATGACGCAGCTCCCAACGGCGGATATATCTTCAACAGCGCCAAGGTCTACAGTCTGACCGTCAGCAAGGAGGTCACCGGCAACTTCGGAGACCAGCACTATTACTTCACCTACACCATTGAGATGAAGGAAGAGGGCAAAACCCCGTTCGCAGGAGCCCTCCACTATCAGAAGACCGGCGCGTGGTCAGGTGACGTGGACGACAACCTGACATTTGTAAACGGCTCCGCCACCTTTACCCTCTGTCACAATGAATCCATCACCTTTGAGGCGGTTCCCGCCACGATGACCTACTCTGTTACCGAGGAACGCAGCGGTGCGAGAGGCTATACCGTTCAGTCCTCCGCCAACGGTACGCCGTCCAAAGCGAGCGATTCACAATACCTCTGGTATGGCCCCATTTGTGACAACAATGGGAAAGCTCTTGACGATCAGAGAATCTCCTATGTCAATGACCGCAGCAGACTCATTCCCACCGGCGTGGAAATGCAGATCGGAAGCTCAGTAGCGCTCTTCCTGCTCTTCACGTTAGTACTTGCGTTCATGATGATGAGGAAACGCTCGGAGAGTGATTCCGAATAATAACGTATAGGGATTTATAACAATACGCCATAGACAACGGCTGCCACACTGAAAAATCGGTGTGACAGCCGCTTGTTTTTTTCGGAGTTGGACATGGCAACAGTTTTTTTACGCAGGGTAAAAGCATTTACTTTTGAAGATTGAAGAGGATTTTCACGAAGAGATCGGGTTCAAGAGCAGCTTTAAACATAAGCTTTTTCTTGCTGATGC
>CADBZY010000016.1 GCA_902799245.1 uncultured Ruminococcus sp. | reverse complement strand
TTTTCTATACCTCCGAGCATAATATTATACTCATATTATAGCATATGGAAATGATTATGTCAACCTTAAGTTAGTGCATATGGGGCTCTGCCCCTCGTTTGCGGTTTCACCGCAAACGTACCCTGCAAGGGCTCTGCCCTTGACCCGCCAGGAGGAACTAGTTCCCCCTGGACTCCCACGCTCGCATTCGCTCGCTAGCTAGCGTGCTTCGCGCTTTCCTTTTTCTTTTTTCTTTTTTTACGTTTACAAATGCCTATCTATATTGTAAAATATCTCACGCAAAATTGCAACTGCCGAGGCGATGTTATTGAAATTTTTTGACACTGACAATAAAAAGCGCATCCTCTGCGCGTCGTTTTTGATGATAATCGTTATCGTTTTCTCCATTGCTTATCTCCGGAACAGTGAAAAGCAGCCTGTTTCCCAGACAAGATTCATGCTGGACACTGTTTGCACCGTCACGCTGTACGACTGGCAGGGCGACGGTGAAAGCGTCATTGACGGAACCTTTGACCTGTGCGGCCGGTACGAAAAACGGCTGAGTGCCACTGTCAGCGGCAGCGATATTGACCGTATCAATCACAGCGGCGGCAGGCCTGTGAAGGTGGCCGCCGAAACGGCGGAGCTTCTGACACGGGCGAAGTATTACTGTGAGCGCAGCGGCGGCGCGTTTGACATAACGATTTATCCTGTCAAATCGCTCTGGAATTTCAGCGGAGACGATACCTCCGTTCCCGACCCGAAAGCTCTTTCCGAAGCTGTCGCTCTGGTGGACTACAATCAAATCAGCATTGACGGCACGACTGTCACCCTTCCCGCCGGAATGGGAATTGATCTCGGCGCTGTCGCAAAGGGGTTCATTGCCGACCGTGCCGCGGAATATTTAAGGGAACACGGCGTGACATCCGCTGTCATCGACCTCGGCGGCAATATTTATACCGTCGGGCACAGAGCCAACGGGGAAGCATGGCGTGTCGGCATAAAAAAACCTTTTAGCGATGGAGAAGCGGATATTGTGGAAACGGCCGACGCTTCGGTGGTGACATCCGGCGTTTACCAGCGATTTTTCAAAAAAGACGGCAGGCTCTATCATCACATTCTCCGCTCTTCCGACGGAATGCCCTGCGACACCGGACTGTATTCCGTGACGGTCATTTCGGAATGCTCCGAACAGTGCGACGCCCTGTCCACCGTCTGTATGCTGCTGGGGTATGAAAAATCAAAGAGCCTGCTTTCGCAAATACAAGGCGTGCAGGCGGTATTCATCACATCCGATGATCAGATTCTTTACTACAAATAAAATATCAGCCGCAGGTATCCTATAGCAATACCTGCGGCTGATTCATTCTAATTCATGTTTAAAAAAACGTTCTCGTCCAAAAAAACAATCAGCAGGCGTCCTGAACATCCTCCTCAATTTGGACAGGTTCGAGGGAGTAGAGTTCGTCGATCGGTATACCTAACACATCCGCAAAAATCTGCACTTCATAGTCATACACCGAACGAAGCTGATTTTCTATCTTGCTGATGGTCGCAACCGAACGCTTGACGCCCTTTTCCTTGCACAGCCGACTGAACTCGGTCTGCGAAATATTCTTATCATTTCTGAGGTTCTTTAGCTTTGGCCCCACAACATTCAATACACCGCACCCGTCCTTATAATACATACAAAACCGTCCTTTCAAAAAGAAGTAGAAGAAACAGATGAAAAAACGCTGTTATTTATAACAACATATTTATGTTTTAGAAAAATTTACAGAACAGAAAATTTTTGTACGAGTAAACTATCATTTGTTTTAATTCTAACATTTTTCTCAGAATAAGTCAATAGGTTTATCAAAAAAAAGGGGAGTTTTTAGCTATATTTATAAAAACGATAAACATTTTATATGTTGCGGATTTTCGATAACAATTCTCACATATTTCTATCACATCGATGGCAGGAACGCCCTCTGCTCTCTTCGTGTATCTGTTTCCCATGGCGGCCTGTACCCGGAGATGAGCGTAGGTTCCGACCGGATAATTGCGAAAATTCTTCTTGATAATACTGCTGCTATTTGATATAATGTGAAGTAATAAAAATTTCTAAAGAAGGGGATCACAATGACGCTGATGAATGCGGCCGGACTGGAACTTTCCTTCGGCACTCACAATGTATTCGGCGACGTCAGCTTTCTCATAGACGAACGCGACCACGTGGGACTTGTGGGAGTAAACGGCTGCGGCAAGACCAGTCTTTTCAAGGTGCTGACCGGCGAATACACGGCCGACTCCGGTTCCTTCGGAAAGAGCAAGCTCGCCCGTGTAGGTTATGTCGAACAGTTCGCCATCAACAGCAGCCGCACAGTCTTTGAGGAACTGCTGACGGTATTCGACGACTTGAAGGAAATCGACCGCAGGCTGAACGAACTCGGCGAGCTTATTTCCAAGAATCAGGGAGACATCGGATCTCTTATCGATGAGCAGCACAGACTGACCGAGGAATACAATGACCGCGGCGGTCTGACCTATCGCAGCCGCGCTCGCTCGGCGCTTCTCGGTTTAGGCTTCACCGAAGCGCAGCTTGCGCAGGGAGTCCCTCGACATCTCCTCTGTGGAATGGCTGGAGGATTTTCTCCGGTCGTTCAAAGGGGCCTATATTGTTATTTCCCACGACAGATATTTTCTGGACAGGGTGACAAACAAAACCTTTGAGCTGGAAAACGCCAAGCTGACGGTCTACGGCGGCAATTACAGCTATTACATCGACAAAAAGGCCGAAAACCGCGAGATCGCCATCCGGCACTTCGAGAACACCACCCGCGAAATCAAGCGCATTGAGGGCATTGTGGAACAGCAGCGCCGCTGGAACCGCGAAAAGAACATCCGCACTGCCGAGAGCAAGCTCAAGCAGATCGAACGACTCAAAAAGACGCTCGTCGCGGTGGATCGCCTGCCTGAGGATTTCAGCTTTCACTTCCCGGTGAAAAACGAAAGCGGCAACGACGTTCTCAAAGGCACCGACCTTGCCTTTGCCTACGGCGCGAAGGAGATATTTCGCGACGTCAGCATCGACATCAAAAAGGGCGAACGAGTTTTCCTGTTGGGTCCCAACGGATGCGGCAAGACGACACTTTTCAAAATGCTCTGTTCCCGTCTCGGCGGCACGAAGGGCTATATTTCTCTCGGCTCCAACGTGGACATAGGCTACTACGACCAGACGCAGGAGTCGCTGCACAATGCCAAGACCGTGCTCTATGAGGTTTGGGACGAATACCCGCACATGACCGAAACAGAGGTGCGTTCCTCGCTGGCGGCTTTTCTCTTCAAAGGGGACGACGTTTTCAAAAGCATCGGCGATCTCAGCGGCGGCGAAAGGGCAAGGGTTGCCATTCTCAAATTAATGCTCTCCCGCTGCAATCTGCTGCTGCTCGACGAACCGACCAACCACCTCGACATCATCTCCCGCGAGGCTCTCGAAATGGCGCTCACCTGCTACGAGGGAACTATCTTCATGGTGTCGCACGACAGATATTTCATCAACCGTCTCGCCGACCGCATTTATTATATGGATAACGGCTCCGTCACGGAATACATCGGCAATTACGATGATTTTGTCGAATACCGCGCAGCACATCCTTCGGAAAGCAACAACCTCTCCCCTGCTCCCGCAAACGAAGAGAAGGAAAAGCGCGTCAATGACTACAAACAGCGCAAGGAAGCTGCGGCCGCCGAACGCAAGCGCCAGAAGCAGATAGAGAATTCCGAGAGCGAAATCGAACGGCTGGAAAACGAGTTATCCGAACTCAATGAGCGCATGACGCTGCCCGAAATCAGCTCCGATTACGCCAAAATCATGGAGCTGACAAAGCAGGCGGCCGATATGCAGGAAAAAATCGACGGGCTGTACGCATTGCTCGACGAACTGTACGATTGAAACAGACGAAATGAGGGTTATTTAATAAATTGAAGGCAGGAATAGCAACGCTTGGCTGCAAAGTCAATCAGTACGAATCACAGGTCATTATGGAAAACCTTCTCGCGCACGGCTTTGAACAGGCGGCCGACGGTGAGCAAGCGGATGTGTTCATCATTAACAGCTGCACCGTCACGGCGACAGGCGACAAAAAGGTGCGCCAGACGGTGCGCCGCGCAAAACGGGAAAACCCTGACGCGGTAATCATTCTCACAGGCTGTATGCCGCAGGCCTTCCCGGAGGAATGCGAGGCGATAGAGGAAGCCGATATTATCATAGGCAATTCCAACCGCGGCGTTCTGGTGGATTACATAGAAAAATTCATGCGCAGCCACCAGCGAATAATTGACATCAAGCCGCACGGCAGAACTTACGGCGAGGAATGTTCCATCAGCGGTATGAACGAGCGCACGAGGGCTTTTATCAAAATCGAGGACGGCTGCAACCGGTTCTGCACCTACTGCATTATTCCCTACGCCCGGGGACGCGTGCGCAGCCGGGCGATTGAGGATATTCTGGAGGAATCGCGGCGCATCGGTCAAAAATACCGCGAAGTGGTGCTGGTGGGCATCAACCTTTCCGCATACGGCAGCGACATCGGCACAAATCTCCTGGAGGCTGTCAGGGCTGCCGCCTCCGCCGAGGGAATCGAGCGTGTGCGGCTAGGTTCGCTGGAGCCTGATCTCACCCCCGACGAGCTGATCGAGGGGCTCGCAGGGATTCCCGAATTCTGTCCTCAGTTTCATCTGGCGATTCAGAGCGGATGCGACGAAACGCTCAAACGCATGAACAGACACTACGACACTTCGCAGTTCCGGCATGTATGCGAAAAAATCCGCTCCACATTTGACAATCCTTCCATCACCACCGACATCATGGTGGGCTTCGCCGGTGAAACCGATGAGGAATTTGCGCAGTCGGTCGGATTTGCCAAGGAAATCGGCTTTGCCCGTTCGCATGTTTTCGCTTATTCCAGACGGAAGGGCACGCGTGCCGACGGTTTTCCCAATCAGGTGGACGAGCACGTAAAAAGTCTTCGCAGCGAGGAAATGATCCGGGCGACGGCGGCTTCGGCGGCGGCTTTTCTGGCAACGCAGCTCGGCAGGACTGTAAAAATTCTCGCCGAACGGGAAGTTCAGCCAGGCGTCTTCGAGGGCTACACCGAGAATTACACCCTGGCACACATTCAGGGCGAGCATTTAAGCGGCAGGATCATTGAGGCGACTGTCACGGAGGTCTGTGACGGATATATGATTTGTAGGGCATTATGACGAATTTTCCCGGCAGTGTTTTACATTTTTTACATTTTTATAAATATTATTAAAAATCAGTTGTTATTTTGAATATCTTATGTTATAATTAATAAAACAATGTTTGATTTTCTGTATTATGCGGCGAATCAAATTATTATTGCTTTTTCAGGAGGTAATTTACATGGCAAAGAAACAGGTTCAGCAGGAGCCGGTGCTTATCAAGGAGCGCAAGAGACGCGTGTTTTTCGCTCTTCCTTGGTCTTTTACCACATACGCCATTACCACGAAGAATCTTATCTACAAAAAGGGCTTGCTCAGCACCTATGAGGAAGAAATTCTTCTTTACAGAGTGCAGGACATCAGCGTAAAGCGCACCCTCGGTCAGAAGCTCTTCGGTCTTGGCTCCATCGAGGTACATTCTCAGGATAAGACCTGCCCCGTGCTGGAAATCAAAAACATAAAGCACGTCAGTGAATTCAGAAACATCCTCTCCGAGAACGTCGAGAAGGAAAAGACCCGCCGCGGCTTCCGCAGCACTGAAATTCTCGACAGCGACTGAAATTCTCCCGAACGTTTTCAGGGCTGAGCCGGAGAAACCGTTGTATGACAATTTGATTTTATGACTGCCGATATGTCCATCGCCGGATGTTTCGGCAGTTTATTATATGATGACGATTACAAAGACAAGCTGACACTCGACATGAAGGCGATTCCTAAAAATATGCCCATTCCGACGCAGATCGTTTTGTCATTCCACACCGATGAAGCCGAGTCTTTCAGACGAGTCAGGGAGATGGCAAACGAAATAAAAGCGCTCGGGTACCGCATTGATTATTACGACTATTACACCATCGGCAAGCCCTATGAGATGATTCCGACGGATAAACTGCTCGCTGCGGAAAGCGTTGACGACCTCGGGGAATTTGTCATGAAGGATTACGACAAGCCAAAGTTCGATTGATTTATTTGAAAAACTAAACGAGCCTGTTTCACTTCTTGAGACGATGGAAACAGGCCCGTTTGTGTTTTCTGCTATTTTACCGGCGTTACGATGATATTGGAAAGATCCGTGCCGGTCTGTGATGTGATGATTTCCGTGATGACAGAGACCTTCTCGGCATTCAGTCCGTCGGATTCCGGAATGAGCACCGACACCTTTTCTCCGTTGATCAGCACAAGACAGTCTGAAAAGCCCTTCGCTTTGATGAGCGTTTCGGCGGTGTTTTCGAGCTGGATGGTCTTGACGTGCTGCGTGCGGGCTTCGAGCGCCTGCGCCCTTGTCGCCGAATCCGCCGACGTGTCCTTAAGCTGCTTCTCCAACTCGTCGAGCACCTTGTCGCGCGCGGTCTGGCGGTTCAGACGGCTCTCCGCAAGCGCGCTGTTCCTGTTTGCCGCGGCGTTTGTGTCAACCTCCGCGTTGACAAATTCCGCCTTGCCAAGATCGGTGCGCGTCACATTCGAACGGGTCGGCGCTGTGAATGACTCCGTCGGCGCAAACTGCCAGTTCAGATATACCGCCGTGCCTAGCGCGAGAACAAGTCCCGCAAGGATGATGTGTCTTTTTCCGTTTTTCATGATGGTTTACCTCCGTGTTTTTGATGGATACAATTCTGTCACTATGCCAGTCGGGTGACGCACACTCTGTTGGAGCTTGTACCCAGAGCTGTCGTCACCACATTGATTATCTGCTGACGGACGTTTACGTCGTCCGCTCCGCTGCAAAGCACCACAACGCCGGCAACTGTGGGCGTCAGCTGCTTCAGTATCAGCGGTTCCTCTCCCCTGCCCGCGTTGACAAGCACAAGGCTTTCCTCACCGCTCCGCTTCTCGTCCCGGCTGACGCGTCCGTCAGGGTTGGAATTCTCTGACACCGCTGATGTCGATTTCTGTCGGCTGGCGTAAACGTATTCTGTGCCGCATTCCAGCGTGACCATCACCTTGGTGTTTCCCGCGCCGTCCACCGAGGAAATAAGCTCGGTCAGGCGGCGTTCCAGACTGGCGGTGTATTCCTCATAATTCGCTTCCGTCGCTGCGTATGTCGCCGGCTCCGCAGATGTGTTTTCAGCGACGCCGCTTTTCAGATAGTCCGAAAGGAACAGCAGCGCGATGGCGGCCAATCCGACGGCCAGCAGCAGCTTCACTCTCTGATCGGATTTTTCGGGTGAAAACAGCAGTTCCCCAAGCCTTCCCCTCTGAAGATATGTCCTTATGCTTTCCAGATGCTTCACTTCCTTTCATTGCGCCGTCACAGCCGGATCAAATCCGATGTACCCGCGCAGAAGCTCCTTTATTCTCTCTGTTCCTTCCGGATTGTCTACGTCCTCATTTTGAACGATCACCTCCACCTGTCCAATAGATATGCAGCCGTCCTCAGAATTATCCATCGTCACGTCGATACTTTTATAAGAAATGCCCGCGCCGTCAAGCACGCGACAGAGGTTTTCTGCAAGGTAGGTTGCATAGACGCTTTTGGCGCTCTGCTCCACCTCCGCTTCCAGCGCACTGTTTTGAACTTCGGCTTCGTCGAAGGAATAATTCCTGAGTTGCAGCGCCCATTCCCCGGCCGCTGCAACCGGACGGAACAATACGCACAGCGTCATAAGCGTCAGTATCATTCCCGTCAGCCGCTTGCTGCTTCCGCCCAGGGACACCATCGACAGCATCGCGCCGACAATGCATGTGCAGCAGACAGCCGTCGACCATTCTCTCACATTTTCCAAAACAATCACCTTCTTTTTTATTCACGCGGAACGCTGCATGATCACGATGATTCCGCCCAGCGTCAGCAGAAAGAGCGAAAAGACAAGCACCCCCAGCAGCAGCGAAAACGTCGCTGACAACGACTTCATCAGCTTTTGCAGGTCGCTGAGATTCATGGTATCGCTCACCGCTTCACCGATGCCGGCAACAAAGCTCCACAGCAGCGTGCGTAGGATCACCGGAAGAAAAATGTATGCCGTGGCGATGATTCCGAATGCGCCTGTGGAATTGCGCAGCAGCGTCATTCCGCTTTTTATGGAAAGATACGCGTCACTCATTGCTCCGCCGACCACAGGAACCGACCCCGAGATGACGAATTTTGCCGCACGCGCGCCGACGCTGTCGGCAGACGCCGAGATGATTCCGCTTATGCTCAGAACGGTGGAGATGAGCATTGCCGTAAAGCCGAGCAGCCATTTGGCGTACTTCTCAAAGAATCTGATCACTGCGTCGATCCTGACGTTCGGGGAAACAGCCGAAACGCAGGACAGCGCGAGGAATATTCGCAGCATAGGCATGACAATCTCGCTGGCGCAGAGCGAGGCGGCATTGACCGCGCCTGTCAGAAA
Organism: uncultured Ruminococcus sp.; assembly: GCA_902799245.1. Taxonomy (GTDB): domain Bacteria; phylum Bacillota; class Clostridia; order Oscillospirales; family Acutalibacteraceae; genus RUG762. The sequence continues at coordinate 58,047 of CADBZY010000016.1, read as the reverse complement.
CGCGCTGTAACCGGCCGCCGAGGCGGTTTGTCCGTTGGCAATGAGAATCCCCGCAAAGACCGTCCCGAAGGATTCCGTGAACCTACAGGCTGTCTGCGCCGCCTCGTCAGCTGAATTCATCAGTGACGCGGCGGGAATGACAAGCGTTATTCCCGCCGCAAGCGATGTGACGGCATTCAGCGAGGGCGAAAGCGGAGAATCCTGCGCATTTTCGCCGCCCCTGCACACCGAAGCAAACAGCAGCAGAGCCATCACCAGCCCCAAAGCAGCAAGCGGAGTCTTCACTTCATCGCCTGTCATACGCATGACGGAATGCAGCACACCGTCGGGACGGAGCGATTGTGCCGTGGAAATATCACCCGCGTCAATTCCCACGCTGTCAAGCTGCTTCTGAACGGAATCGGGAAGCGCACGCAATACGCCCTCCGCTCCGCTGACTTCATACTGGGACTGAATGTCAAATTCTCCCGAGGCGAAAACATCCAGCGATCCCGTCGTCAGGACAGCCAAAACGAAAACCGCCACAGAGACGGCTATTTTCAAAACTTTCTTTTTCAACAAACAAATCATTTTCCTATTATCTCCATGGCGAGGTCGAGCAGCCGCCGGAACAGTGGCAGGGCGACAATCAGAAGCGCCAGCCTGCCGCCAAGCTCCAACTTGCCCGCAAGGGCGGTCTGTCCCGCGTCACGGCAGACGTCGGCTGCGGTCTGCACTGCCACGCAGATTCCGAAGGATTTCAGGACAATGGCAAGCAGCTCGCTGTCAATGCCACCCGCAGCGGCTATCGAGGAAATTTCATTGACCAGCGGAGAAACAAAGCCGAGCAGGAACATTGTCAGCACCACACCGCAGGCAATCGTCAACAGCAGCGACAGCTCCGGCTTCAGCTCACGGACAGTGATAATCATGACACACATGACAAGCGCCGCGCCGATGAATGAAAAAACATTCATAGCCCGAAGGTGTCCTTCACCGTGTCAAACAGCGTACTGATACGGGAGATCATCATCATAAGCACCACAATGATTCCCGCAAGGGTGGTCATCATCGCCTGCTCTTCCCTTCCCGCGCGGATAAGAACCTGATTGAGCACGGCTACAATGATACCGATGGCGGCAATTTTAAAAATAAAATCAACGTCTGTCATTTACAACATGTCCTTTCCGGTTGATTAAAGAAGAAGAAGCGCGGCGACGGCGCCGCACGATAACGACAGGACAACACAGAGCTTGCCGTCGGATTCACATTTCCGCCTGGCAGATTCAATGAGTTCCGACAGGCGTTCGTCAGCGGAACAAAGAACCTCCAGCGCGCCGTCAATATCGGAGCTGCCAACAGAAGTCACTAACGAACCAATATAAGATACATCTTCGTCTGAAAGGGACATTGCGTTTTTTACTGCGTGCAATGTATCGGTAAACGCAAGAGGAAAACCTGAATGTTGTGTTTTATCTCTTAAAATAGCGCTAAATGCAGACGCATTTTCCCTTTTGTCGAGCACATTTGCAATATCGTCAAGGGTCATTCCGAAATGGGAAACGTAAGACCTCATCGACCTGAAATATTCACGGAAGAATTGCAGGCTGCGCAGCCTGACATACAGTCTGCGACGCAGTTCCAACCCGATAAACGCGGAACAGGAGAAAATAACCGCGCAGCAAAGAAGCCTAAGTCCCATTTTTTTCCGCCTCGGCTATGTCCATAATTTGCTCCGCTTCACACCGCGCGCTTCCGCCCTTCAAAAGGACGATTTTTCTAAAAGCGCCCGATTGCAGTAGTTTACGGACAGGTTCACGCCTGTAAAGTTCATCGGCATTACAAGCATGTACGGTGGCAATCATCACAATTCCGGCATTGATAACATCACAGACGGCTTCCGCGTCCTCCCTGTCCCCTATCTCGTCGCAAATGATTATATCCGGCGAAAGCGCTCGCACCGCGTTGAGGATTCCCTCTCCCTTCGGGTAGCCGCTCAGTACGTCGCAGAACTCGCCGAGGGTGTTGCAGGGCGCTCCTCTGTACATGGCTGCCAGCTCGTCACGCTCGTCCACAAGCACTGTTTTTCTGTAATAAGGAGCAGAGGACAGTTTCAATGCGAAATCTTTTAGCAGCGACGTTTTACCGCTGCACGGCGGCCCGGCAATCAGAATTCCCGATATTTCTTCCGCAAACAGTCTCTCAAAAATCCCGTTCGAGCAGCCTATGTGTTCGGACGCTATTCTTATATTGAGGGACGAGATATTTTTAACTGTCCTGTTACCGGACTTGTCCAGACAGGCGGTACCGCAAATTCCCACTCTGTGTCCTCCCGGCAGTGTGACAAATCCCTTGACAAGTTCATTCTGATGGCTGTAGACCGAATAGCCGCAGATTTTTTCAAAACATAGAGTGATCTCATCCGCGTTGACTGGTTTTTCTCTGCGCATGAATTGATAACCGTCTGCCATCATGACAACCGCCGGTCTTCCTGTTCTGAGCCGGATTTCATTGACACGATTTCCTAACTCGTGAAGGAGTTTCGACGCTTCGGTCATCAATCCGTCGGGAAGATATGGGATAAGAGATTCTATTTGCTTGAATTTCGTCACATTTGACATGTACCTTTCTCACTTCCTTCACTTGTCTAATGTCTATTCATGTGTGTGCCGGATTATGACAGGATTGATAAAATTTCACATTAATTTGTTTCACATGAAACAATTTCGTATTGATACTTTTTAAATGTATTTTATATGAATATTCATTTCAATCAATATCGTAACAGTATATTCACATTCTTATGCTATACTATAAGAACAAAAACATGAAAAATGAGGTATTCCCCTTGAAACAGATTGTCATTAACAAAAACGACGCGGGACAGCGGCTGAATAAATTCATAGAAAAGACCTTTCCGGCCATTCCTCCCTCGCTGATGTACAAGAGCATACGCACAAAAAATATAAAAATCAACCGGAAGCGCTGTACACCTGATCAAAAGCTATGTGAAGGTGATCTGCTTGACATATGGTTGAAGGATGAATTTTTTGTACAGCCGCCGCACAAATACGAATTTACCAACGCGTCCGAGCGGCTTGACGTCGTATTTGAGGACGATAACGTTCTTATTGCCAACAAACCGCAGGGATTGATCGTTCATTCCGACGAAAACTACGAACCTGACACATTGATTTTCCGTATTCAGAAATATTTGTACAACAAAGGCGAATACGACCCTGAGAAGGAAAATTCCTTTACACCTGCACTGGTTAACAGAATTGACCGGAATACCGCCGGTCTGGTCATCGCCGCGAAGAACGCCGCCTCCCTGCGTATTCTCAACGCGAAAATGAAGTCGCGTGAGATACACAAGAAGTATCTATGCATCGTCTGCGGCAGGCCTGTTCCTGCGGAAGCCACGCTGGAAGGCTACCTTGAAAAGAACGAGCAGCAGAACCGCGTCTATATAGAAAAAAAGCGCTCGGAGAGCGGCAAGACCATTCGCACACACTACAAAGTGCTGGATACGGTCAATCATTTCAGCCTGGTGGAGATCGACCTGCTCACCGGAAGAACCCATCAGATACGCGCTCACATGGCTTCCATCGGTCATCCTCTGCTCGGTGACGGCAAGTACGGCACCAACAAAGTCAACCGTTCCACGGGCTATTACCGGCAGGCACTCTGCTCCTACAAGCTGACGTTTGCTTTTACCTCCGACGCGGAGGAGCTGAATTACCTCGAAGGACGCAGCTTTGAGGTGGAGAATGTGCCTTTTCTCAGCGATTTCTACGCCGGGAAGATCCGTTAAGACAGAAAAGACGCCCTGTTCTGTGATGGAAACAGGGCGTTTTTTTAGTTGTCTACTTCTCTGCCAGTCTCTCGGCGAGGGCTTCATCCGGATGCACATACAATGTGCTTTGATGGGTATAGATCACCATACCCGGCTTTGCGCCTCTGGGCTTACTGACATATTTTATATTCGTGTAATCCACGGCGACAAGACCCGACGCACGCGCGCCGCTGTGGTACGCCGCGAGCTGCGCCGCCTGCTCGATCGTCCTGTTCGGCGGCTGCTTTCCGTCACAGACAATGACGGTATGCGAGCCGGGAACATGCAGCGTGTGCAGCCAGACGTCATAATTCCGGCTCTCTTTGAGCGTCAGGCTGTCGTTCTGGCGGTTGTTGCGTCCCACCAGAATCAGGAACCCGTCATCCGACCGGAATCGCAGCGGCGGCAGCTTGGGCGGCTGCTTGCCCGGAGCGGTCTTTCGTCTCTTGATGATGCCTTCATCCGTCAGTTCCTGCCTGATCTCGGCGAGTTCCCGTTCGCTTTCGGCGCGTGAAAGCAGGTCAAGCACCGAGTCAATGTAAGCCAGCTCCGCCTTTCCCTGCTCGATCAGCCCTGTGAGGTGCTGCTCCGCCGCCTGGAGCTTGCGGTATTCCTTATAGTACTTCTGCGCGTTCTGTGCCGGAGTGAGCAGCGGATCGAGTTTGATCTTCACTGTCCCGCAATCCTCCGAGTAGTAATCCACTACTTCGGCCAAAATATCGCCTTTTTGCAGCAGGTGCAGATTGGCGTTTATCAGATCGCCGTTTCTGCGGAGCTGTTCTCTGTCGGCGCACTTTTTCAGCTCGGCGCTTTGAATATCCAGTTTCTTGGAAATGCGCGCGGAAGAATTGGCAAGCAGCTTTAAAATGTCCTGCGACTTCGACTTCATCCGGTCGCCAAGATCGCGCCGGTAGTAATAGTCATCGAGCATGGACGAGTAGTCGCCGTAGGTCGATGAAACCGCCGAAGCGCCGTATTGACGCGGATAAATAAATGTAAAGTCTGTTGGCTTGCCGCCTATTGTGATGAGATTTGGCTCTCCCTTTCCGCCCAGAATGTCTTTCAACGAGGATAAATTGTATCGCAGCTTATCCTTCTGTGAATCCGAAATGTCGTCGAGGACAAAATCCGTGAATCCTGTGGAGCGATAGGCGATTTCCCTCGCCACAACAGGGGAAATGCCCTGAATGACACCCATCAGCGCTTTGTCGAGCCTTTGTCCTTGGCAGGCGAGAACCTTATTCGCGGCCTCATCGGGAAGACCTTCCGCGATATTGTATTTATCCTGCGCGGGAGGCAGCTCGTATTGTATGCCGGGAAGTATCAGGCGCATGGAGCTTAATTCGCTGTCGATCCGCTTGACGGAATCGATCACCAGACCGCGCTCGTCGATCAGAATGATGTTGGAATGCCGTCCCATTATTTCGACGGCCAGCGTGAGGGTTATCTCGTCCCCCAGCTCGTTGTGCGCGTCGAATTTCAGCAGCAGCACGCGTTCAAGCCCCGGCTGTACAATTGCCGAGAGCCTGGCGCCGCACAGACGCTTGCGCAGCAGCATACACAGCATGGGCGGCTGTGCGGGATTCTCCACCGGATACTCGGTGAAGTGAATCCTTGCGGAATTCGCCGAAGCGGACACCAGCAGCTTGCGGTTCATATTTTTTCCGCGCATGGCCAGTATCAGCATTTCACGGGAAGGCTGGAACACCTTGTCCACCTTCGCTCCCAAAATGCCTTCTTCAAGCTCCCTCTTTATCAGATGGAGCATTGCTCCGTCAAGAGCCATTTATATCAACTCCCCTTTTGATTGCGTGTAGATTGGAAAACATAAACCCGTTCACAATCGAAAACTTTTATACCACTAACGGCTGACAAAACTGATCGGGTCGTCGACCCGTGTTATTTCCACCTGTACGTCGGGGAATCCTTCCTGCAGCGTTTGCGCAAGGGCTACTAAGGCGACGTTTTCCGTCGCGTAGTGTCCTGCCGCCATCATGGTAATCCCGTTGTCCTTGGCGTAGAGCAGTTCGTGGTGCTTGCATTCGCCTGTCACAAACGCGTCAATGCCGTTTTCGGCACATTCAAAAATGAATTCTCCGCAGGCGCCGCCGCCGACCGCTACCCTGCGAACAGGTCTGCCGCCGTCGACATATTCCATTGTCGGTATGCCGCGCAGCCTCTCCCCGACGAAAGCAGCTAATTCGCCGGGCGTCATTTCTCTGGGAAGGTCGCCGGCTCTGCCGATGTAATTCTTTCGGGTTGCGCCGTTCACGGGCTTTTCCGAGACCTTGAACACAGGCTGCACGTTCTGCAGATCAAGACGGGAGGCCAGCGCGTCGTTGACGCCGCCGTCAGCTATATCGAAATTTGTGTGCGCCGAAACAGCCGATATTCCCGCCGCGGCCAGTCTTTGCAGCGGTGTGTGGAATGATATGCTGCGTATGGGTCTGAAAATAATCGGATGATGCGACACGATCAGCTGCGCGCCCTGTGACGCGGCATAATCCACCACGGAATTGGTGATGTCGAGAGACACCACGATCTTATCGATTTCCCTGCCGAAGTCCGCCATAATGCCGCTGTTGTCGTAATCCTCCTGGATGCAGTAGGGGTATTTTTCATTAAGAAGCTCATATACTTCCTTTACCTTTATCATTGCTTATTCCTCCCTGAATGCTTTCGATCAGCTGCTCGGCCAGCCGAATATAATGTGCCTGCCCGGAATAGTCGTCCTTGGCGGCGCAGCCCTCTGCCATAGAGAGCAGAATTTCGGCTTGCTTCTTCAAAAGCGCGGCCGCATTCGGATCGGAGCAGTCCAGACGTCCGGAGTATATGTAAGAATCGTCATGAACGACAGCAGCTCCCCTGTATTCGGCGCAGATAACTGTGTAAAGTCGTCCTGCTTCACATATTGCTTTTTCGCCGATGATGTCAAATCCGTTTGTAAAAAGATATTCCCTCAGCCGAGACGCTCTGGACATGGGCTGCAATATCAGCCTGTAACGGCGATTTTTCAGCCATTCTCCGCCGCTGAGAATGGCTGAAATGTTATCGCCGCCCATGCCGGCGATAATAATATCGTCCACCTCATGTGGCGGAATACTGTCGAGCCCGTCATCTGTAAATGTCTTTATCTTTTCACTCAGTCCGTGGGATTCTATGTTTTTTATCGCCGATCTGATCGGCTCCTCGTTAATATCCGAGGCAAACGCCGCTGGCACTCTCCCGGTCTGTACAAGCCAGATCGGAAGATACGCGTGGTCGGTTCCGATGTCGGCCGGAATCCTTCCCCTTCTCACAAAGTCCGCGCAGGCTGACAGCCGTGCGCCGAGTTCAAACAGTTTTTCTCCGCCTGATTCCACAAAACCTCAGCTCCCTATGTTCAACTGCAAAAAACAAGGTCTGTCACAGGCATATCAATGCAGCGACAGACCTTGTTTTCTTTGATACGTGACAGATTATTCCTTATTTGCCCTGAATATGCGCATTGAGCTTGCTCACAAGGGCATCAGCGTCCACGCCGTGTACCATGCACGCCTGCTCGATGGTCTCTCCCCTGGAAGCAGGGCAGCCGAGACAGTGCATTCCCATCTCAAGGAAGAAGGGCGCGGTAGAAGGGTCTGTGTCGAGTATATCGCCGATAATGGTGTTCTTTGTGATTTCCATAATGCTTTGTCCTCCGTTCAACTTTTTCAGTGTTACAGTAATACAGGTCGCTGTATCTTTCCGTTACAGTTCCTATTATATTCTCTATCGTTCGGATTGTCAATAATCAAATAAATAAAAATACCGTTAATTTCTTTTTTGTAGGGGATTCATATTGATTTGAAGAATGATTTATGTTATAATGACAGACAGTTTATTATGTAAAGGAGAGACCGTTTTTGAAGGCAAAGAAGCATAAATCCTTATCCTCCAAAATGAAAATTGCACTGGTGACAGCCATCATCATTGCCGCCGCCGCATTCATTGGCCGGTTTTATTTCTTTGTTAATGTCAATGACAAGCTGTATTCGATTTATACGCAATCGTTCACCTTCACTGACAGCGACAAAATCAAGGATTATTCTGTCTTTAACAGATTTAAATCGCTCAAATCCTTAGACTTTTCATCTACTGATTTTACCCAGGCGGACTATGATTATATTGCTTCGCAGGTAAAAGGCAATGTCAAAATCCTGTGGAATGTCCCGGTCGGAAACGATTTAGTTCCCAGCGACACGGAGTCCATCACAATAACCGACAAAACGGCCGTGGTTGACTGTTCGTTTTACAAGTATTTTACCGATTTGAAGGAAGTGAATGTTTCCTCGATGGAAGTCTCCCCGCAGCTCCAAAGCATTATCGAAGGAGCCAGGGAGTGTTTTCCTGACATTAAAATCAACTGCAAGACCAGTGTGTACGGGGTGGAATTCAGTTCCGATACCGAGATGCTGGATCTCAACGCCATTGACATCACCGATCTTTCCGATCTCGACCTCACGATCAGCCTTTTCCCGAATCTTAAGTCGGTGGAAATCTGCTCTTGCAGACTGGATAATGAAGTGATCGCCGCGCTCAACGATAAATATCCCGATACAAAGGTCGTCTGGCTTTTGAAAATCGAGCGTTATTCCATCCGCACTGATGTGCAGGTTTTTTCCACGCTTTCTCCGACGGCCAAGAAGCTCATCTTCGACAAAACGGCATTGCCTATCTTCAAATACTGCACTGATCTTCGCGCACTGGACATCGGACACAACGGCATTTCCGATCTTCGTCCTCTTACGAATCTGAAAAAACTGCATACGCTGATTCTGGCGGACAATTATCTGACGGATATTTCCCCTTTGACGGAATTAAAAGAGCTGAATTATGTCGAATTTCAGGTCAATCAGATCAAGGACATCAGTCCTCTGTCCGAGCTTCCTTTGATGTCGGACGTCAAGATCGACCGCAACGACGGTCTTAAAAACATTACCTCCCTTACAAAATGCAAGAATCTGAAAAAGCTGTTCTGTTCGCAGTGCAGAGTGTCAAACGCGGAAATCGCCGAGCTGAAGCAGAATTTACCGGAGGGCTGCATGTTGAGATACACAAAGAAATACTCGGATATTTCCTACTGGAGAACCGACGAGAAAAACGCAAACATCCGTGAGGCTTTTGCCAATTGGCAGAATGTCAAGGAATTCCCTGACTGGCAGACCATTGTTTACTGGGACAGGGACGTCTATGATTTCAGCAGCAATCATACCGCTTAAAAACACTTTGTCTGTCCATTACGCTCGCATGACGCGGGGGAACCAATTGCGCAGGAGATGTCCGGATTTGTCAGACATGTATATACTGGCGAAAGGACAAAGGTAATTTCCTATGGCACAAAAAATAATTAATAAAAAAATATAAGAGAGGTATGCATCAATATGTCTTTAAAAAACATGACAGGTATTTTTTCAAAAAAAGCAGGCGCTGCGCTCTGTGCAGCGGCATTAACGCTGACGCTCGCAGGCTGCTCTCTTTTTGAAGGGCCAAAAATTAATGTCTCGGGAACGGAATTCCCGGCAAGCTCCAGGGAACTCACCCTCGAAAAGCTTGACAGCGACGACTATTCCGTTCTTTCGCAGTTTGAAAAGCTCGAGGTACTCGACGTTTCAGCGGTCGATCTTTCAGCGGAGGATTATGAGCGTCTTGCCGGACAGTTGGGAAAAGACGTCAAAATCATCTGGTCTGTTCCGGTGAAGGACGAACCTGTCAAAAGCAACGCAACCGAGCTGAATCTGTCGGGTGATATGACAGAGGAAGTCATCGACTCGGTTAAATACTTCAAGGATATGAATACGCTGAACGTCTCCGGCGTTGTGATCAGCGAAGACCTGAAAACGCTGTTTGCCGCCGCTAAGGAAGTCAATCCCGACGTCGCCATCAGAGGCAATATCACTGTCTACGGAGCGGATTACGACATTTCGTCCGACACCTTGCTTCTGAATGACAAAAAAGTCAAATCGCTGGATAACGTTCATCTGGCTATCGAACTTTTCCCCGGCATCAAGACGATTGAAATGTGCGGATGCGGCGTCAGCAACGAGAAAATGCAGAAGCTGCGCGAGCAGTACCCGGATGTCAAGTTCGTGTGGACTGTCAAGGTGCTGAAATACACGCTCCGCACGGATATTCAGGTATTTTCCACTCTGGCCTCCGATTTCAGCCGTCCCGGAAACAGCAAGAATCTCTATCCGCTCTTTAAATACTGCACTGAGCTGAGAGCGCTCGATTTAGGACATATGGCAATCACCGACATCAGCGAGATGCGGAACCTCAAAAAACTGCACACTCTGATTCTCGCCGACAACAAGGTGACTGACATTACGCCGCTGGCCGATCTCAAGGAACTGGAATACATAGAGATTTTCTTCAACCGCCTGACCGATGTTTCCGCGTTTACGGAACTTCCCAAGCTCGAAGACCTGAATATCTGCTACAACAAGGGTGTTTCCAATCCCACTGTTCTTACCAATTGCAAGTCGCTGAAAAAGCTGTATATGTCCCACTGCGGCCTTGACGAAAAAGAAATAGCCACTCTCAAAAAGGGAATTCCCGAGGGCTGCGACTTCAATTACACCTGCGAAAACTCTGTTTACAACGGCGGCTGGAGAACCACCAAAAACGCCCGCAACACCAAAGTGCGCGAGGCTTTCAAAAACTGGAGAAAGGTCAAGGAGTATCCGACCTGGGACAATATCATTTACAAATAAGGTGATCACTGTGGTGTTTGACCGAATGAACGTCAAAGGAATCTCGCTGCTCGCTGCCGCGGCTTTACTGGCAGCCGTTCTCATCCTTCCAGCGTCAGGCTGCTCGGAATACCGTGATTCTTCTGTAACAGCCGGAGGTATAAAATATCCTCCCGAAACGGAGAGCATCACTCTGTCGGAGTATGATTCCGACGATTATTCCCCGTTTGCCGGATTGAAAAACCTGCGTACCCTTGATGTGACCGCCCTCGACCTTTCTCCCGATGAATATCTGAACATGCGTTCCCAACTGGGGCAGAATGTAAAAATCATCTGGTCGGTACCTTTATCGCAGGGAAGGCTCTCGAGCAACACCCCGGAGATTTCTTTTGCCGGCGACATTCAGGAAACCGACGCGTACAAAGTCAAATATTTCACGGAATTAAACAAGCTCAACATAGCCGACTCCGAGGTCAGCGACAGCCTGTACACCGCGATTTCCTCCGCAACCGAAACCAACCCCGACGTTCAGATAAACTGTTCCGCCAAAATCTATGGCGTGCCCTTTGACAACAACACCGAGCTGCTTGATCTGAACAATATTTCCATCCAATCGCCCGATCTTCTTTGTCTGGCGATTGAGCTTTTCCCGAACATCAAAACCATAGAAATGTGCGACTGCGGACTAAGCAACGGTGTTATGCAGGGATTGCGCGACGAATACCCACAAATCAAGTTTGTCTGGACAATCCGCTTTCTGAATTTCAAGGTCAGAACCGACATTCAGGTTTTTTCCACACTGGCGACCAATTACAACCGCCCCGGCGACACAGAAACCTTTATGCCTGTCTTCAAATACTGCACTGAGCTGAGAGCGCTTGATCTGGGACACATGGCAATCACCGACATCAGCGAGATAATAAACCTCAAAAAACTGCACACGCTGATTCTCGCGGACAATTACATCACGGACATCTCCCCCATCGCCGATCTTAAGGAGCTTGTCTACGTCGAGCTTTTCCAGAACAGAATCAGCGACGTCTCTCCCCTTCTCGAGCTGCCTTTGCTGGAAGACCTCAATCTCTGCTACAACCCGAGAATGGAAAATCCGACGGTGCTCACCGGCATCACGAATCTCAAAAGGCTCTATATCTCCCATTGCAGCCTTGACAGAAACGAGATTTCCACCCTCAGAAACGGCATTCCTTTCGACTGCGAATTCAATTACACCGCCCCGAACTGCGTATTCAGCGGATGGCGCACCACCGCCAACGCCCGGAACACAAAGATTCGCGAGGCCTTCAAAAACTGGAAAAAGGTCAAGGAATACCCCTCTTGGGACAACATCGTCTATACAGGGTGAAGGTAGAAAGTTGAAGGTTGAAGGTCAAAGGTAGAAGGTAGAAGGGATTATATATGGCTAAATCGAAAAGCGTTTATGTCTGCAATGAATGTGGATACGAATCCGCCCGGTGGTACGGAAAATGCCCTTCCTGCGGGGAGTGGAACACACTCGAAGAACAGGTCAAAGAAACCGCTCCGGCGGCTTCTTCGCTGCGCAATTCAAGGGGTTCGACACAAAGAATATCGCTGGCGGCGTCTGACCTGCCTACTTCCATCAGGGAGATAAGCACTGCCGACGAACCGCGCTACAGCACCGGAATGGGCGAGCTTGACCGCGTTCTCGGAGGCGGCATCGTCAAAGGCTCCCTTTCGCTGCTCGGCGGCGACCCCGGTATCGGCAAATCCACCATTCTCTTACAGATTTGCGAATTCATGGGACGCAGTTTAAAAATCCTCTACGTTTCCGGCGAGGAATCGCGCAGGCAATTAAAACTCCGCGCCATGCGTTTAGGCGTCAACAGTGAGAACCTGTTTGTTCTGGCCGAAACCGACGTGGAACGTGTGATTGAAAACATCCGCGTTATGAAGCCCGACATCGTGATGATCGATTCCATTCAGACAATGTGCCTGAGCGACCTCAGTTCCTCTCCCGGCAGCATTGTGCAGGTGCGTGAATGTACCGGCGCGATTATGCGCTGCATCAAGGCGCTGGAAATTCCCACCATTCTGGTCGGTCACGTCAACAAGGATGGCGCGATTGCAGGTCCTAAGGTGCTCGAGCATGTGGTGGACGCGGTGCTCTATCTGGAGGGCGACCGGCATCTCTCCTACAGAATTCTGCGCGCGGTCAAGAACCGCTACGGTTCCACCAATGAGATCGGCGTATTCGACATGCAGGACAACGGACTGCGCGAAGTGGAGAATCCTTCGATGATGCTGCTCTCAGGTCGTCCAGTGAATGTCTCCGGCACCTGCGTCGCCTGCACGATGGAAGGCTCCCGTCCGATTCTTGCCGAGGTGCAGGGACTGGCCGCTTCTTCCGGCTTCGGGAATCCGCGCCGCATGGCAACCGGCTTTGACATCAGCCGCATGAATCTGATCATTGCCGTTCTCGAAAAACGTTCGGGATATTTCTTTGCCAATATGGACACCTATGTCAATATTATCGGGGGACTGAAGCTCTCCGAGCCTGCCGCTGATCTAGCCGTTGCCCTCGCACTGGTCAGCAGCCTGAAAGACCTATGCGTCGGCGAGGACGTCATAGCCTTCGGTGAGATAGGGCTGGCGGGAGAACTCCGCGCCGTCAATCACGCCGAAGCCCGCATACGCGAAGCCGCGAGGCTCGGCTTCCGGCGGTGTATTCTCCCCTATCACAATCTCAAATCCCTCACGCTGCCGCCGCAGGAATACGGGATCAGGCTCTTCGGCGTCAGAACCGTCCGCAACGCGGTGAACGCGCTCGAAAAGGAGTAAGCGCCATGTGTGAAATCCAATGGCTTTTCTTTGACCTCGGCTCGACGCTGATTGACGAAAGCGAATGTTACCGCCGCAGAATCCTGCACATGATCGACGGTTCCGCCGTGAGCTATGAAGAATTCTTCTCGGCGATGATGGATTATTACCGTCAAAGCAAAAAGGGCGACAAGCTCGCCGCTGCCAGATACGGTTGCAGGCTGCCTCCGTGGGAAAGCCAATACGAAGTATTATATCCAGATACCAAAGACTGCCTTGAAAGGCTGCGTCATACGTACAGACTCGGCGTGATCGCCAATCAGGATTTCGGAACGGAGGAACGGCTGCGCGCATTCGGCATCGACCGATATTTCGACGTGGTGATCGCTTCCGCGGAGGAAGGAATAGCAAAGCCTGACCCGAAAATATTCCGGCTGGCGCTCTCCCGCGCGGGTTGTCTTCCTGAGCAGGCCGTCATGATCGGCGACCGCCTCGACAACGACATTACACCCGCGAAGAAACTCGGCTTCACCACCGTGCGCGTCATGCGCGGCTTCGGCAGATTTGCCGTTCCCGTTTCCGAAGAAGAAACGCCCGATTACACGGTCGATAACCTCCGTCAACTTATTTTCAGGTTGAAGGGATTTTGTCAGGGCGAAGGGTGAAGGGTGAAGGGTGAAGGGTGAAGGTTTGTTTTAAGAACATTATTTCATTTTTCAGACAGTAGAACACGCTGCGAATTCATGCGGTACACATGAATTCGCAGCGTGTTTTGTTTGTCATAAAATTATTTACAGCGTAAATCCAAAGGGCAGCATTTCGCCAAGCGTGTGGATTTCATATCCGTCTGGCATCGCTAAAATGATCTCGCATTCCGGCTGGCAGAATTCTGCCATCACCTGACGGCAGACGCCGCAGGGAGGGCAAAGCCCTTCGATGTGCCCGTCTTTGCCGCCCGCTATGGCGATCATGCGGAATTCCCTCTCCCCTTCGCTGACCGCCTTTGCAAAGGCGGTGCGTTCGGCGCAGACGGTGGGCGAATAGGCGGCATTTTCTATATTGCAGCCGGTGTAAATTCTGCCGCTGCCGCCAAGCAGCGCCGCTCCTACCCGGAATTCGGAATAGGGACTGTAGGATTTTTCCATTGCGCGCACGGCGCTTTCCCTGAGATGGAGGCGCATGTCGGTCAGCTCGCCGAGCATACTTTTCCCTTCGCAGGAATAGGAAACGCCGAGGGCTTCGGTGACGGTGGCGGCAATATCCGTAAACGTCCGGCGCACGCCGAGATTGACCGGAAGAATATCCCTGCCGTATGCGATCAGCGGAATGTATTCCCGCGTGTGGTCGGTGCTTGCGTCGGAAGGGTCACAGCCGTGGTCGGCGGTGAGAAGCAGCATATCGTCCTCGCGCAGCGTGGAAAGGAATATCCCCAGCCATTGATCGAACTTCGTGAGGGCGTTCGCATAACCCTCCACGTCCTGCCGATGACCGTAAAGCATATCGAAGTCCACTAAATTGACATAGCACAGGCCTTCAAAATCCACATTAGCCAGCGACGCCGTTATCTCCATTCCATCGGAATTGCCGGAGGTCGGGTTGGAATGGGTGATGCCTCTGCCGGCAAACAGATCCTGAATCTTGCCCACGGAGATGACATCGCGTCCCGCGTTTTTAAGCGCGTCAAGCATAGTTTCGGCGGGAGGCTCTATCGAAAAATCGTGCCTGTGAGCCGTCCGGGTAAATCTGCCCGGCTTTCCGATGAACGGACGCGCAATCACTCTGCCTACGCCGTATTTTCCCGAGAGAATGACACGCGCTCGGCGGCAGTATTCATACAGTTCGTTCAGCGGAACGATTTCCTCGTGCGCCGCTATCTGAAAGACGCTGTCGGCGGAGGTATAGACAATCAGATTTCCCGTGCGCATGTGTTCCTCGCCGTAATCGGCGATCACCTGCGTGCCGGAATAGGGCTTGTTGCAGAGCACGCCGCGTCCGGTGATCCTGCTGAATTCATCGAGTATTTCAGGGGGAAAGCCGTCCGGAAAGGTCGGAAGGGGATTTTCCGAAATCACACCCGCCATTTCCCAGTGGCCTATGGTCGAATCCTTGCCGTTGGAGCGTTCCGACAGCTTGCAGACCGCGCCGAGAGGCGATGCTTCTGTTCCAAGGAAGCCGAGTCCTTCGATATTGCCGATGCCAAGCCGCCGGAGGTTCGGAATGAACAGCTTCTCCGAACGTGAAAGCGACCGCAGGGTATGGGCTCCCCTATCGCCGAATTTCTCCGCGTCGGGAAGCGCGCCGGCACCGAGACTGTCCAGCACGATGAGGAAAACTCTCTTGCAACGTTTCATAGGGCCACCGCTGTTTCAAGCGCTATTTCCATCATATGGGTAAAGGAGGTCTGACGTTCCTCCGATGATGTGGCTTCTCCGGTGAAGACGTGATCGGAAACAGTGAAAATGCCCAGGGCGTTTTTGCCGCTTCTCGCGGCATTCATGTAGAGAGCAGCCGCTTCCATTTCGACGCACAGCACGCCCATCTTGCTCCATTTGGCGGTGGCGGTCAGGTCGTCGCAGTAGAATGTGTCGGAGGAAAGACAGTTTCCGACGTGGAATTTTGCGCCGTGCTCTGTCGCCTTGTCAATGGCCGTCTTCATCAACCCGTAGCTCGCGATCGGGGCGAAAGTTCCGGGCAGACCGTACTGGGATGCGTAATTGGAATTAGTACACGCTCCCATGGCGATGACTATATCGCGCACATGAACATCGGCGCTGATGCCTCCCGCCGTTCCCACTCGGATGATGTTGTCCACACCGAAGAAATTGAACAGCTCATAGCTGTAGATTCCGATGGACGGCATACCCATTCCGCTCGCCATGACCGAAACGCGCGTCCCCTTGTATTCGCCTGTATAGCCATGGATGCCGCGCACGTTATTGACAAGAATGGCGTTGTCAAGATATGTTTCCGCTATGAATTTCGCTCTGAGAGGATCCCCCGGCATGAGTACCGTTGGGGCAAAATCCTCCGGTGATGCCTTGATGTGCGGTGTTGGTGTGTTTTTGTTTGACATCCTTCATCTCTCCTTTGTGTATCATCAGTAGTAAAAGTAAAAAGTCGAACGACTTCAGCCTCCTACCCATAACAAAATTCTTACTTCGTCTTCTCTGGGTGATAGCTTTTGGACAACTCGACGTAGTGTTCCCAGTCCTTCTCGCTGAGATGGAAGCTCTCTTTGAGTGCCTTTTTGGTTTCATCCGGTCTTTCATTCAGGAAACTGCGAAGGTAAGGAACCATAAAATTGGACCATGAGCTGTAAGCGGGTCTGCGCCAGATTTTTTCATTCAGCTTGATCTCGCCTTCCACACTGCTGACCAGATTGTCATACAGCGGCACCGAACGCTCGGGCGCAAGTGTGTTAGTCAGGTGATAGCAGTAAACGGTCAGAAAATGATCACGGAATTCCTCGTTTTCCAGTAGCTTACGAATGATGGAATTGTCAAAATGTCCTATGCCGTGTCCTTTGGGATTGAGCAGATGCCACTCAATGAAATTCTTTTCGCGCATATGTTTGGACGTCTGCATCGACCAGTCCATATCATACACCATCCAGCGCCACTTGCCGTCCTTGTGCTTATAGCAGCGGATATTGACCGTATCGGTATTGCCGAAGTAGGTTTCCACTATCCAGAAATTGATGAGCGAATCAAAATCCACCTGTTTTTTGACCGTCTCATAGTTGTTCTTGTCCTTAAGATCATGGGTCTTACAGAAATTGGTCAGCTTTCTGTAGGCGGCCGTGGTGCCTTCCTGCGCGTTTCTCTCACCCTTGATGATGTCAAAGGTTCCTTTTTCGTAACCGTAATAGGATTTTAAATAATCCGCGTTGAGTGCTTCACGGATATAATAGAAGCCCCAGTATTCGCCGTTGATATACAGCGCGCAGGCCTGCGCTTCCTCAAAATCGAGATCCATTTTGCCTCGCATCAGCGTTGGAATCAGTTCGTCCCTCAGCTTGCTGTAGATCTGATCCTCTCCGCTGGGACGAAGCAGAAGCGTCGAGAAGGTGGTCACCGCGTTTTCATTTTCACTGAAAAACGGATAGGTGATTTCATTGACGCCGTATATCTCACGCAGGCTCAGCTTGACACCCTTCTGCGGCATTTCGCGGGAACTGTGACCAAAGAGCTTGGCGCCGCAGGGAAACTCCGTTTCCTTAACGCCGTCCTTGGTGAAATATTCGGCGAAAATCTTATGCTCGGAGCTGTCCGTCTTATCCACAAATATTCCTTTGCCCTCTGTCAGCTTGGCAGGGTTGCCACAAATACAGAAAATCGGAATGGTATGAGGATTGGATGTGAGATAAGTCTGCGTCGCACAGTCGCTTATCAGCGAATCCTTACTAAACGCAGCGGCTCTGATGACAGTGTTTTGATTAATGGTAAAAGGCGAGCTGTACACCGTTGAAGACCTGGTCGGTTCGGTTCCGTCAGTGGTGTAAACAATCGTATAATCGCCTTGCACAGAAAGACTGACAGAGGTGCCGCTCTTTACCACGCCTCCTTCCACACTGAAAGTCGGAACGGGAGCAAATGACGTGTATTTCTTGCCGCTGTTCGCCTTGCCCGGAGTGGGAGAAGTGAAAAAGCAGCGCGTCACGGTATCGCCAGAAACTCTGCCGCTGGAAACACCCAGACGCCCTTTCCCGGTGGAAAAAACATCGCAGACTGCACCGAAAGAGTCTGCGAGATAAAGTGTTGCACCGCCGGTGCCGATCTTTAGGGAAGAATATACCTGCTTGTTGGCCACGCGGGATTTGCCGTCGCAATAGACAACCAGATACGCTCCTCCATTAATCTTTACGTCGGGAAATGTATACGTCTTTTCGCCCGGTTTTTTTGACAGGGTGTAGCCTTTAAGAGATATGGTATCCGGTGTTGTGTTGTACAGTTCCACAAAATCTGTCTTTGCGTTCTGAGTCGATTTGGAAGACGCGGACAGCACTTCACTGATAATCAATTCGCCGCCGGAGAAATGCGCAAAATCCTCCGACAGCTTTTTAAATGCCGTTGTAATGTTTGCTCTGCCCGGAGTGGAACGCGCGAAGAATCGGTACTCTCCGCTGACGTCATCCCATCCGCACGAGACATTCGCGGGCATTTCCTTGATTGCCACCTTGCCGATCAGCGCCTTTTTCTTGGAATAAAGCGAAACGGCGCCGTCTTTCGCGCTGAGTGAGAAAGACGTGTGCAGCATGTTGTTCTTGTCGGTCTTGTTCTTGCCGTCACAAAATACAAGCAGAAAACCGCCTGCCTTGATTGTTGTTCCCTTGGGGAACACAAACTTGTCAGGAACACCTTCTTCATCCGTCAGACTGTAGCCTGAAATATCTCTATCGGCATTGGATGCATTGTAAAGCTCCACCCAGTCGCCAAAATCGCCTTCACAGTCGTAAATTGTAAAGGTATTGGAAATCATGTATTCATTGATCCGAATTTCGGATTGCTGGATGGACTGCGCCTCTCCGTTCTTGGTTCCTGGCGTAGGAACATCAAACCACACGTATTTGCCTTTTTCGTTAAGTCCGTAGGATACATTCTCCTTTGACGAGGGGACAGTTATGGATTTTACGGAATTGGTGTCAGAAAGGAAGATTTTCTCACCGTCGGAAGCAGACAGCTTGAAATTCGTGTGAAGGAAACCACGCTCATCGGTGAGATTCAAGCCTGAACAGTAAATGACAAGATAGCCTTTGGCGGGTATGGTCTGACCGCTCAGAGGATTTTTCGTCAGGGATTCAGCATCATCTGAAAGATAGTAGCCGTCCAGCGGCATCTCAGAGGAAGTGGGGTTATACAGCTCGATCCAGTCGTAAAACCTTCCGTCATACGCCTTGAAGCTGGCACTGTTGGAGCACAGCACCTCATTAATAACGGGTGAGTTCCCCGAAACGCTGCTGTCGGAACCGAAAAAATAAAATGCCACGCATCCCGCAACCGTCAGAATCACAATTAGTATTATGATAAAAGGAATTCTTTTGCGTTTCTCAGAGGTTTTACTCATCAATATCATCCCTATCTGTCAATTTAACGTCTAAACTCTGAATTATTATATCATACATTTTGCGACTTGTGAAGTATAATTTATCAATTTCTTATGCTGACTTCACCAGAATTCAGTGCACACTCGCTGCCGTCATCATAGCGCACCACAAGTTGGCAGCTTTCATCGATCTCCACAGCAGTTGCGCTTCGAGGCTCGTCGCTGCCCAGAACGGTGATTCTCTTTCCCGCCGTCACCGAGCGCTTTTTGTATTCCTCAAAGAAAGCGTGTTCCGGCAGTCTTTTATAATACTCGGTGAATTTTTCGATAATTCCTGCCGCAATCCGGTTCTTTGCGTCAAAAGAAGGCTGTTCGTCGAATACAGCGCCGGCAATGTTCTTTATTTCCTCCGGAAAACCGCCTTTCGGGGTAAGAATATTCACCCCAATACCGCAGATGGCGTACTCCAGTCTGCCGCTCTCCATGTCAAATGATGCTTCGGTGAGTATGCCGCAGATCTTTCTGCCGTCCATGAACACGTCGTTGACCCACTTGATGCCAACGCTTTTGCCGGAAACCTCCTCCACCGTCCGCGCGACCGCGACAGCCGCAGCGGTTGTGATGAAGAGGGCTTCATCGGCATTGATCTTGGGTCGCAGCAGGATACTGAGATACAAGCCCGTTCCATACGGAGAAACAAAGCGGCGCGACATTCGTCCCTTGCCGGCGGTCTGCTCCGCAGCAACAATCACTGTTCCCTCCGCGGCTCCGTTCGCCGCCATTTCCTTAAGCAAAGTATTGGTCGAGGTAACGGTCTTGTATACATTAATATCGAAGTATTTTGCGTCATCTCCGAGATGTTTCTCTATCCCGCGCTTGGAAATAACGTCGCATGTCTTGCTGAGGGAATACCCCCTGCCGCTCACCGCGTCGAATTCATATCCTTCGGATTCCAGTTGCCGTACCGCTTTCCAGACAGCGGTGCGGCTGACATTCAGACGAACGGCAAGCTCCTCGCCGGAAAAATACTCTCCCCTGCCGTTCTCAAATATTTTCAATACATCTTCCCTGACGCTCATGGATATTCTCTCCTATTATCCAGCGCAAATGCGCTCATTCATTCTTCATTTTTGGGTCTTTAGTTTTCGTCTTTCAGTTAACGAACGCTTCAGTGCGCGCTGGTGTTGATAAATTCCGCTTTGTCCTTGGAATAGAGAATTTTCTGACCCATGTACAAGCCGTAATAGCCTGACAGCATGTAGCTGGTGGCAACGGCAACGGCAAAGAAAATGAGTCCTTGCGGGCCGAACATTTCAACCGAAAGAATAATCGACGTAATGGGACTATTGGTAACGCCGCAGAAAACCGCTATCATTCCGACTGCCGCCGCGAAGGTACCGCTAAGGCCTAAAATCGGCGCGACAAGGCAGCCGAAGGTCGCGCCCACCACAAAGGACGGCACGATTTCGCCGCCGCGGAAACCCGCACCGAGAGTGATCGCCGTGAACAGCAGCTTTAAGGCAAAAGCCTGCGGCATGGTTTGGCCGTGAAGCACCGCTTCGATGATCAGCGCCATTCCCGCGCCGTTGTAATCCGCGCTGCCGATGATGTATGTAAGATTAATCAGAATCGCCGAACAGACAAGAATTTTGATATATTTATTCGGATAAGCCTTTTTCAGCAGCTTTCCCGTGCCGTGCATGACAATGCAGAAAAGGATGCTCAGCAGTCCGCAAAGCACGGCTAATACCGTCACCCTGATAACCGACGGAATAGTGATCGAGGGGATGAAATTCAGCTCAAAGAATGTCTTTTCCACGCCTAAACGAATGGCGATGCAGTAGCCGACAAGGGCGGAAATGACACTCGGAACCAGCGCGGAATAATACATCGCGCCGACGCTGATGACTTCCATAGAAAAAATTGCAGCCGTCACAGGCGTGCCGAACAGCGCGGAAAACGCTGCACTCATGCCGCACATGATGATCAGCTTCTGATCCTTCTCATCCAGTCGGAGCGCTCTGCCGATCTGATAACCAATGCCGCCGCCCATCTGAATGGCGGCGCCTTCACGTCCCGCCGAACCACCGGCAAGATGTGTCAGCACTGTCGACAAAAAGATAAGCGGAGCGGTGAAAATAGGCGGCTTCTCCTCGCTGCGAACCGACACGAGAATCATATTGGTTCCCTTGTCATTGTCCATTCCGCAGAACTTATAAGACGCAACGATCACCACACCGACGAGCGGCAGCAGCCACACCATTTTAAGATTTGAAAGCGCAAAGGTATCAGCGGAAATCTTGATCAGATAATGGAACAGCGTTCCCACACAGCCCACTACCGCGCCTATGATCACCGCACAGAGACACCACTTGAAGAACATTCTGAAATGAGTAACGCCGTGACTGAATTCTTCCTTTGATTTTCGCTCGAATTTTCTGATAAAAAGAGGCAACATTATCACCCTAAAAAATAATCGGCAGACTGTCTGT
This sequence comes from uncultured Ruminococcus sp., assembly GCA_902799245.1. Classification (GTDB taxonomy): domain Bacteria; phylum Bacillota; class Clostridia; order Oscillospirales; family Acutalibacteraceae; genus RUG762. The sequence continues at coordinate 36,193 of CADBZY010000016.1, read as the reverse complement.
CACTACACACAGTCTGCCGGAAATTATATCATAATTTTTTCCAAAGGTCAATTGCTTTTTTAAAGCTGTTTTTTCGATTTAAGCGTACATAGTCGCAAGGCGCTTATCTACCTCTACAAGGAACTGTTCTGTACTGACCTTCTTCTTGTTTTCGAGTGAGGAAAGAAGATAAAGGTCGCCTGTCATGATGCCTTCCTCGATGGTCTGAATAGTGGCTTTTTCAAGATTTTCGGCATACTCGCAGAGATCTGGAGTGCCGTCCAGCTCGCCGCGCTTTCTCAGTGCGCCGCTCCACGCAAAGAGTGTGGCAACCGAGTTGGTAGAGGTTTCCTCGCCCTTGAGATGCTTATAGTAATGGCGCTGCACTGTACCGTGTGCCGCTTCATATTCATACACGCCGTCGGGAGAAACAAGCACACTGGTCATCATGGCAAGCGAACCGAATGCGGTGGCGATCATGTCGCTCATGACGTCGCCGTCGTAATTTTTGCAGGCCCAGATATAGCCGCCTTCACTGCGGATGACTCTCGCAACAGCGTCGTCGATCAGGGTATAGAAATATTCGATGCCGGCTGCCTCAAATTTCGCCTTGTATTCCTTCTCGAAAATCTCGTTGAAAATATCCTTGAAGCGGTGATCGTACTTCTTACTGATGGTGTCTTTGGTGGCGAACCAGATGTCCTGCTTCTGATCGAGGGCGTAATTAAAGCAGGCTCTCGCAAAGGAGCTGATCGAGCTGTCGAGGTTGTGTATGCCCTGAATGATTCCGTCAGAGCCGGAGAAATCGTGAATCAGGCTGCGCTGCTCGCTGCCGTCGGGATTCGTAACGCACAGCTCCGCCTTTGAGCCCTGCGGAACTACCATTTCGGTGTTCTTGTAAACATCGCCGTATGCGTGACGGGCTATGCAGATCGGCTTTTTCCACGTAGGAATATAGGGAGTGATGCCCTTGACCAGAATCGGTGCGCGGAATACCGTACCGTCCAGAATAGCACGGATCGTGCCGTTAGGAGACTTCCACATCTCTTTGAGGTCATACTCGCGCACTCTCGCCGCGTTCGGCGTAATGGTGGCGCACTTGACCGCAACGCCGTATTTCTTGGTGGCTTCGGCGCTGTCAAATGTCACCTTGTCATTCGTCTCGTTGCGGTGAACAAGGCCGAGGTCGTAATACTCCGTCTTAAGATCAACATAGGGGCAAATCAGAATATCCTTTATCATCTTCCAGATGATGCGGGTCATTTCGTCTCCATCCATCTCGACGAGCGGTGTTTTCATCTGTATTTTTTTCATTGAGAATCAGTCCTTTAGGATTTAATTATTGGCATGGGAATTGTTTTCCTTATTTCACCCGTTGCGAACGTCCATTTCCTTGTACGGCCTGTGGTGTCCCACATATTTGTACGCCGGACGGATAATTTTGCCCTTGTTGATGACTTCCTCCAGTCTGTGCGCACTCCAGCCTGAAATTCTGGAAATAGCAAATATCGGTGTGAAAAGCGATTCGGGGATGCCTAAAATGTCATAGACAAGACCGCTGTAAAAATCGACATTGGCGCAGATCGGTTTGAAGAGGTGTCTGCGGCTCGCAATGGTAGCCTTGGCAATCCGCTCCACACGGTCATAAAATTCATATTCACGCTCGCGTCCCTTGGCGGCCGCAAGCTTCTCGGCGTACTGCTTCAGAATAACCTCTCGCGGGTCGGAATAGGTGTAAACCGCATGTCCTATGCCGTAGATCAGTCCGTTTCTGTCAAATGCCTGCTTGTCGAGAATTTTGATGAGATAATCGCGTATCTCCTCCTCGTCTTCCCAGTTTTTGACATTCTCCATGATTTCTTCCATCATGTGCTTGACCTTCAGGTTTGCGCCGCCGTGACGGAACCCTTTCAGCGATGCTATGGACGCAGACAGAGCCGAATAGGTATCGGTTCCTGAAGAAGTTACCACATGAGCGGTAAAAGTGGAATTGTTGCCGCCGCCGTGCTCTGCGTGAAGCACCAGCGCCACATCAAGCACCTTTGCCTCCAGCTCAGTGAACTGTCCGTCGGGCCGCAGCATGTAAAGCAGGTTTTCTGCGGTGGAATACTCCGGCTTGGGATTCTTGATGACGAGATTTTCATCTAAAACGATATGCTGATAGGCGTGATACAGATAAGTCGCCATCGCCGGCATTTTGGCAATAATCTGAAGTGATTGGCGCAAAATATTCGCGGGTGAAATATCCTCCGGGCTGTCGTCATAAGAATAAAGCGTCAGCAAGCCGCGCTGCAGGCCGTTCATGATGTTTTCACTCGGTTTATTCAGGATAACGTCGCGCGTAAACTCATTGGAAAGCGGGCAGAAAGTGGACATCAGCTCCTTGAACTGCTCGAAATGCTCACCGCTCGGCAGATCGCCGAAAAGAAGCAGATAGGTCGTTTCCTCAAAGGCGTAGCGCTTGTCTTTCATGCCCTCGATGAGATCATAAACATTGTAGCCCTGGTAATAAAGCGAGCCTTCATCGGGCAGCTTCCTGCCGTCAACCGTCTTGGTGGCCACGACGTCGGATATTTCGGTCAGACCTGTCAGCACGCCCTTGCCGTTGGAATCGCGAAGCCCGCGCATGACGCCGAATTCCTCATAGAGATTCACATCGATCATGCCGGACAGCATGGCATTATTGTAAAATTCGTCAAAGAGATCCGTCTGGCTCTGTTCAAACTGAACAACTTCGTATTTATTCATTGTTTTCATCTCCCCGTTATTTTGGATGACAGTCGGAGTACTATCGATAAAAAAGAGCAAAGACGGGGCATTTTTCCGTAAAGTAAATGTCCGCACCTTTGCTCCAATACTCCGCTTTATTTAATGAATATGATAAACTATTTTTTCATTTTTGTCAAGCAAGAATACCTGTGTGTTAGATGAAAGATTTTGTTTATATTGTTCAAAGCAGTATGATTTAATCACTTATGAGTAATTTTTTATAGATTGTTCTCAGAATAACTGTCCCTGTAAGCATAATAGCTTCTGTAATATGTATTCAACCCCTTGGGATTTACGTCATTGATGATAAAGCCAAGCAGATTGGCATTTGCGAGCTTAACTGTATTCATTGCTTCTGAAACGTCATTATATGTTGTTTTCTTGTACCTGAGCACAAGAAGGATTCCGCTGAAAATATCAGTCATTACCATACAGTCGCTCACCACATTGATCGGAGGCGTATCAATAATAATATAATCATATGATTTTTCCGCTTGATCAATAATCTTGCGGAAGTTTTTGGTTGCCAGCAGTTCCGAAGGATTAGGCGGAGTAGGCCCTGACGTCAAAAGGTCGAGATTGGGGATGACATTGGTCTTGACAGCGCTTGGAAACGGGGTTACGTCAATAATGGCGGTAGAAAGACCGCTCTTGTTCTCCATCTTCATCATTCTGTGAAGCACCGGTTTTCTCAGATCAGCATCGATGATCAATACTTTTTTCCCACTTTGTGCCAGCGCCATCGCAAGGTTAATGGCAACAGTGGATTTTCCTTCATCAGGACTGGAACTTGTCACGGCAATGATCTTTCGCTCGACGGTACCAAGTGAAAACAGAACATTGGTTCTGATAGACTTATAGCTTTCCACATAATTAAAAGGTACTTTTTCGGTCAATATCAGCTGGCGGCTGTCACCTTTTTTCATTTTATTTTTTGCTTTTTTATTTTTACTGTTTCCGTTATTATCATTTACGAAAATATGTTGAATTGTACCCAATATCGGCTTTTTGTACACTTCCGCAATATAATCCTTGTCAGTCACTGTATTATCAAGCAGATCAAACAAATATATTCCGCCAAATGACAGTAAAAAGCCTACCGCAACACCCAATGCCGTGAACAACGGAACATTGGGCGCAACAGGTAAATAAACAGGAACCGCTTTGTCAATGACTTCAACAGAACCAGCACCCACAATACGGCTTAAGAACTCAGGCGCAATTTCAGCCACCGTATTGCATATCTCAGCTGAAATCTCAGGTTTTTTGGTACGCGCCGTTATCTTGAGAACCTCGGTCTGATTAGACGCCTTCATCGTAATACAGCTTCTTATTTCCTCCGCTGATATGACACCGTCTTCCATCGTAAACTGATTTTGTAAATCATTCAGATCAGTGTCGCTTACCAGTCGTTCTCCGACTTTATTCAGAACCGCATTGCTGCTTAACACCTCGATGTATGTTTCAACCAAAGACTTCGAAGCATTCAGGTCATTAATATTGACGTTCTCTGAGTAATTTTTTTCGTTACTGTTTTTTACATACATAGAAGCATATGATTCAAATTGATCAGGAAGAAAAAACATTGCGCACAAAAAAAATGCTGTGCCAAACAGTAGCATACTTGGCAAAATGATATACAGTCTGTTTATGACAATATTGACAATATCGTTTACTGAATTTATGCGTTTCATTTATTTATTCCTTTCATGCTTTGTAATAATAAATTCATATATCAAATATATAATGTCACCATCTAATATACACACAAATCGACGATTTGTCAATCATTTTTACATAAATTATTTTTTGTAATCTTAATCCATAATTACTAAAATGCTTTTTTCAAGCAGCAATGATTTGATTTGCTCCCGGGTCACAGGCTGCAAATGATGTTTTCCAGCAGCTTCCTGCGACAGCCTCCACTTTGTCGGCGAGGCGTGCAGTTGACTAAAATGCTGTCCTCCCCAATGATCTCAATATCGCACCAGTCGATGATACAGTCGTCTTCTCTGCCCAGCAGCCCGAAGAGCCTTGCCCTGCCATAAATGACGATGGCCACAAGCCGAGCGTCACAGGTATCTACCTCTACATCGCTGACATACCCCAACCGCGCACCGTTTTTTATGTTGATTACCTCTTTGTTTCTCAGATCAACTATCCGACAATTCATTCGATTACCTCCCTGTCTGTTCTGCTATTATTATATTATCCGCTCATCAAAAGATGATTGTGCTCGCGTTTGTTATCTATATTTTAATAGTTTTTTCATATTTGATATTGATATTTTGCCCTCACATACTTTATAATGGTATTATATTATTTGTAAATCGGAGATGGTTATTTGTTTGAACCCGTAATGTCAAAATACAGGGATGAGTTACTCGAGAATCTGAAAAAACTGGTGGCTATCCGATCGATAGCTGTACCGGACTGTAAGGTCGAAGGGTACCCATTCGGTAATAAATCAGCCGAAGCATTGCAATTCATGACTGATCTCGCAGACAGCTTCGGCTTCTCTACGGAAAACTGCGACAACTTCGCCGCTCACGCGCAGCTTGGCAGTGGCGGTGATGAGGATTACGCGGCTGTGCTCTGTCATGTTGATGTGGTGCCGACCGGCGAGGGATGGCAGACCGACCCCTTCACACTGACTGAGAAGGACGGCTATCTTTACGGCCGAGGCGTCGCCGACGACAAGGGCGCCGCTATGATCGCGCTCTATTGTATGAAGGCCATGAAGGACAACGGTGTCCCCATGAAGCGTCCGATACGCTGCATTTTCGGCGGGGGCGAGGAAATAGGCATGGACGACATGGGACATTATTTCTCCAAGCACGCTCTTCCCGCGCTCGCCTTCACACCTGACGCGGATTATCCCGCCTGCAACTGCGAAAAGGGAATTCTTCATCTTAAATTCACAGGCAACACCGATCCGGCGGTTTTTTCCGTAAAGGGCGGCGACGCTATCAACTGTGTGGCTGACAAGTGTGCCGGTGTGTTCTTCTGCGATGAACCCACTGCGAATGCCATCAAGGTGCTTATCAACGCAAGCGATGCGGAATGTGCTGTTGCACCCGCGGGCGAAAACAGATACGCTTTCACCGTAAAGGGCGTATCATCTCATGCTATGTGTCCCGAAAACGGCGTAAACGCTATCAATTATCTTCTCACCGCTGCGGAAGAAGCCGATGTTTTCTCAGCGGGCAGCGCGGAGGCTTTTTTTGCGGCAAAAGTCTGCAACGATACAAGGGGCACAGATTTGGGAATAGCCTGCTCCGATGCACTTTCCGGCGAACTGACCTTCAATGTCGGGCTGATTGAATCCCGTGAGGGAAAAACCTCCGTCAGCGTAGACATCCGGTATCCTGCCACTTTGGACAGTCAGCCCATTATTTCGAAAGCAAAAGACGAGGCGGCCCAATACGGTGTGACCGTCGAAGTAATAAATGACAATCCGCCGCTTTACGTACCTGCCGATCACCCGCTCATCAAGGCACTCGGTGATTGCTATACCGAAATCACCGGCAAGCCCATGATTCCCGTCTCTATGGGAGGCGGAACTTACGCCCGCGCACTTCACGGCAGAGGTGTTGCCTTCGGTCCGGTATTCTCCGATACTGAAAAGCCCTGCAACCTGCACATGTCCGACGAGAATCTCTCTCTCGATGAATTCATGCTGCACGCGGAGATATGCTACAGGGCGATGTGCCGGATTGCGGAACTTGACATTGCAAATGTACAGGCTTCATAGGTCGCTCAGAAAGCTCGGCATTAAACGAGGGGATGTTATTGTATTCGTTTCGCTGATGGCATTATCGTTGATTCTCGGGTTTCTCTTTGCCGTCCATCAGCCGAAACCGGAATATGTTTCCGTTCGTGTGGACGGAATGGAAATAACCCGTCTGCCGCTGCACATTGACCGCGTCTACAAGATCAGCGACGACAATATCATAGAGATCTCCGGCGGCAGTGTGCGGATGACCTACGCGACCTGTCCTGACAAAATCTGCGTTAAAACCGGAGCTATCTCTGACAGCCAACATTCCATCGTATGCGCGCCCCACAAAGTGGTGATTCTCATCACAGGCGGCAGGGATGACCAATCCTACGATGTCATAACAAATTAGTTCTTACAGTCACTCGATGTCAGCACTCATTCAAATCTTCAATCATTAAAAAAGACTTTCCATCAAAACAAAAAGGATGATACAAATGAACAATGACGCAAAAACTTTCAGCTATCTAGCTTATGTGGGGCCTCTCTTTCTTGTCGGTCTTTTCAGCGACATTCGCAGAGATCCTACCCTTCGCTTCCACCTGAATCAGGGATGTGTGCTCTTCCTCTGTGAGTTTGCCGGAATGATCATTCATTCTGTCATTAACGCGATATTCGGCGGGATTATTCTTCTGAATATCATTCCCGTGCTGCTGTCTGTATTCATCGGACTGGCCTCTCTGGCGCTCTCGCTGATAGGAATATTCAATGTCGCAGGAAACAGACTCAGCCCGCTTCCCGTCATCGGTGCTGTCACCATTATCAAATAATCGGAGTGATGGTTTTGTCAGTCAGAAGGATAAAACTTTTATCTTTTGCGCTGGTAGTTTCGCTGCTAATATCCTGCGTGAGCGGATGCGGTGAGGACAAGAAAAAGAATTTCGTGATGCGGACGTTCAGCACGCTCGGAGCCGAAGCCGACGCCGTATCTTATTCCGAAATTCTTTCCGAGTATTCCAAGTCACACAAAAACGTCGTGATCAACGACACATCCACCACACGCTCCGGCAGCTACAAGATGGAGCTGTCCATTGCTTCCACTTACCGCGGAGCCGGTACGCCCGATGTGATTTATTATTCGGCCATCGACGACATGAGCGAGCTTTCCGATTTCTTCATGACGGTAGATGAGATACGGAAGGATTATCCGAAGTTCGCGTCGCAGATTTCCGAGGCTGCCATCAACAGCGCCGCAGCCAGCGACGGAGGCAGATATTGCATTCCTGTGCGCGGTGAATGGCGAGGAATCGTGATCAATGCCGCGCTCTTCCGCAGAAGTTCGCTGAAGATTCCCGAAAAATGGGAAGACATCATCCGCGCGGCTAAGCATTTTGAAAAGAATCAGAAGGTTTCTCTCTTTGCCAACAGCCTTGAGGAAAGCGGCGCACTGATCGAATACATGGTTCGCGGACTCGGCGGTACCGATTCTCTTTACTCCGCCATGAAGGGTTCTCCCGACAGCAACTGGAACACCGTCCTGGAAGCAATCGAGGAACTTGACGGGCTAAACGCCTTTCCCAAAATGTCAAAGAGCGCATTCGACAGCCTGGTTTCCCCTTCCGATCTCAAGCACACATCCGCCACCAAACAACCATCCCCTGTCGAGCTTTACAACAGTCGTAAAGCTGCGATTCTGCTTATGGACAATACCATGTGCGGACAGATTGATGCGGATATTGACAGCAACTATATCGCTCTTCCGGAGGTAGGCACTGTCACGCAGTCTGAAACTACCACCGAGTTCAGTTCCTATCCTTCCCATGCGCTGTCCGGCCCGGTTTATCCGCCTTTTACCGCCAACACGCTGCCCGACGAAACGACCACCACAACAACGAAAACCGTCCGTCATTCTCCTGAGCCTACGCAGAAAAAGAATGAAGCTGTCTCTGGCTCTGACACGCCGACGGGTGAGACCGAAAACGGTCTGTATGTCAGCTTTACAGAAGGATTTTACATAACCAAAAAGGCATATTATGACAAGGGCAAAAGAGAGGATATACTTGATTTTGTGGAATTCTTTCTGAAAGAAGAAAACGCGGTAAAACTGTGCAATCGTTATCAGGCACCGTCACTGTGCAAGCTGTCAAAGAAGACCCGTGACGGTCTTACCAATAAATCCAACATATACAACGGAGTTATCAAGGCGGTTGAGAATGCCAACAGCTTTGTTGTCACCACACAGACGCAGGAAAACAGCTTCTTCTGGGAGCATTGCTCATTGGCTGTCGGATGCATGTCAAAGGGAATTCTCACCAAAAGGGAAGCTCTCGGAATGATAGCCGACACACAGCTGACAATTAAGGATATTTACGGAAAACGCTGACTTTTCAGTATAACGAAAGGAAATTTTAGATGTCTAAACCCATAACCACCGGCGGCATGAAGATTATCATGACGGCGGCAGTTATTGCCAGCATTGCGGTTATGATACTGTCCGCTGCCGCGGCATCCACGATGTACCTGCCGAAACAGGACAAGTTTTCATCTTCTCTCGGCAGCAATCTTTCCACGCTTTGTGAAAACGCTGGATACGGACTCAGCGCCACGCAGCTATCCATCATAGAAAACGCCGAGATCAAGAGCATACAGTACGACAATGACTCGGAAGGCAATAAGGTCTTTTCGGCCAAGCTCAGACTGTCAGCCCCTTCTGATAACGCGGGAAAGTACTCCGATGAAAATCCACGTGACTATCTGAATAAGACGGTTAAAACAATGTTCGACGGCCATTCGGCAGAAATCGAAATAGTGGGTCTCTGTGGAAGTGACGAGGGTGATCATCTGCCGGCTGTGGAGATTGATACGCTTGAAAAAATCGCAGAAACCGCTGAAACAGTATGGCAAAACGAATCGCTCTCATCGAGCAAAAATTTTGCATACGCGCTCACCGATATGATTATACCTGCACCGTTTCCGAACAGAGCCTTTCAGGAAAACGGTGCCTATCAGCCAGCCTATAGCCGATGGCTCGACGAATGTGCAGGGCAGTTTGCCTCCGAGGGACTTGCAGTGACGACGGAAAACGGCACATCGAGCGAGGTATCGGAAATCCGGTCTGCTATGGAGCAGGTTATCACCCCGTATCTATGCTCCGTGAGAAATATCTCTCTTTCTCACAGTGAGGATAAAAAGGGATACCTCACACTTTCCTTCGATTCGCTCGATGTGATAGGAACTCTCTCCACCGCCAAGAAACCTTCCGTCTCCGCTCTGAACAAGCTCAGCGGCGTTTACTCGGAAGATAGAGTGCTAAAGGTGACCATCCACATCGACCTTGTCGATCTTCTGAGCGACGGAGGCAAAATGAAGCTCCCTTTCTTCAATATCATTCGCGCCATCACCCGATACGGTTCATCCATAGGTACATCATTGACAAAGATCAAGATTCCCGAAACGACACAGGTCATTGACGGCAAGTCCAACGGCCAGTGGCCGCTTGAATTCAAGCGGGCCAAGGGTGACGGAAATATCATTGTCGATGTCATAAGGATGGATGATTCCGGCGAAGAAAAGCATGTGCTTAAGATTTTTCTCACTGACGGCGGAAAGATAACCGTTTGTCTGAAGCAGGGCAAATACCGTCTGAATTACGCGGTAGGCACTACCTTTTACGGCAGCAAGGAGCTTTTCGGCGCCAACGGAATATATATGAAGGACACGCAGAATGTCTACACAGTCCCTTCGAAGGAACTGAAAACCGTCAAAGTGGAAAAGCAGCCCGGCGAAAGCCTATTCTTCACCGATTATTTACTTGGACAGGGCATCGATCCATCGCTGATCGACAGGTCTGAATTTTAGTCTTTCTCCCCAAACAACGAACTCCCCGTGAGCCACAAAAAGCATCACGGGGAGTTTTTTTTATTCGTCCAGTGAAATAATAATCAACCGATATTCACATCCACCTGATAATTGCCTATCGCCCAGCAATTGGAACGGTTCTTGACTGAGATGAGGGCGTTGACAGTGCATTTTCCGGTGACGGTTTCCATGCCCTTCATGTCGGCTTCAATGACAATATCGCTGCCCTTCAGCTTTTCCACAACATACGCAGGGCCGATAATGCGGATATTATCGATCGTTTTTGTTTTGAATGTCACCTTTCGCGTGCCGGTGTAATTGATAATGTCAAATTTGGATTGGGATGCATTGACATCAAACGACTCCACCTTATATTTGGACAAATCTATATCCACCTTAATCTTTTCGACCTTTTCGGCCGGTTCCAGCCCTGTGCTGAGCGACAGATCAAAGTGATAGGTATTGGTCCCCTTGCGCAGCTTGGAAATGTCGATTTCTCCTGCGGTGTAGGTTTCCTTCAGATTGTTAATGGCGTCGGGAGAGCCGGAAATGGTGAGGGTACTGGGTGAAATGACAATCGGGAGCTTTGAAGCGTCAAAATTGGACGGCGTGTTTTTGAACGTCACTCCCACCTTGAATTCCTTGGATGTGCGGATCGGTATCGTTACAGACACGGTTTCGGTAATGTCGGTTCCCACCGTGAGATGAGCTAAATTGAGCTGATCTCCGTTTTCATTGAGAAATAGGATGGTACCGTCAAAAGTCTCTCCGTCGGTCAGTTCCTTGTTGATATCCGCACTCACGATGACAGAATCACTCTGGTTGACCTCCGTTTCAGGGCCGTATACACTCACATTGTTGACATTGGTGTAAGGCGTACCCATCGTGAGATTGGAATCGGTCGGAATGGTCGCACCGACCGCCTTTACATTCGATACGGTGAATTCCTTCTCGACAAACCTGTCGAATTTAACGTATATCTGCTGTGAATTCTGCTCGATCTTGACGTCCAGCATAGGATTCTTGCATGTCACAAGGAGCGTGAAATCATATGACCCTGGCTTGGAAATGCTCTTATTGGCCGAGGCAACCGCGGAAAAATCATTCGCGGTAAGCTGGGTCAGCAGATATTTCCTTCCGCTGACCTTTACATCCAGCTCCATCTTTCTGAATGACTCTGGGCTGATAATATCGACAAAATCAAGCCCGAAATTCTCTTTGATGGTATCCACGTTGATGGTAATCGGCACCGAAGAAACCGTCTTGGTTTCAACCGGACTGATATTAATCGCAAGCGTCGCCCACATCAGCACCGAACAGATGACCGATAATGTGATAAGAAATTTTTTATTATAGAACCACGGGCGGTTGATAAATCCGCGAACTTTTCTGTAAGCGGCTACTAACAGACCTCTGCCGCCCTTTTTGTTGTTTCCCATCGCAATCATTCCTTTATATTTTTGGAAAACAGATTTCTGATGTCATTTTATGTCCTTGCCAAACGCAAGGAATCAAGCATAGGATTCTGTCTGTTTGATTCAACTCACGTTTTACTGTCATGGGAGCCTGTTCCCTTGCGGGTTAGCTTCCTTTTTACTTCCGAGAGGAAAGGAATTTTCTTTCCCTGATCCTGCTCAATATTGTTGCTTGGCAACAGCACCTGCATCAGCTCCGAGGTAAACTCCGTCACCGTATCGAACCTGCGCAGCTTGCCTCCGATAGCGATGGAAAGCTGTCCCGTTTCCTCGCTCAGCACAACAACCACCGCATCGGAATTCTCGCTCATTCCGATTGCAGCACGGTGACGGGTGCCCAGTTCCATGGAAATATTGGTGCTCTTGGTCAGCGGAAGAATACATCCGGCGGAATGCACCCTTCCGTCGCGTATGATCACCGCGCCATCGTGAAGCGGCGCCTTGTTAAAAAAGATATTGGATATGACGCCCGCATTCGGCACAGCGTCCACCTGCGTGCCTGTGGCGGCTATGTCGTTCAGCATATCTTCCTGTTCAAACACCACCAGCGCACCCATCTTCTGCTTCTGGAGTGTGCGGAACGCCTCTACAACGCCGTTGATGGAATTCAGCTGTGCCTCATGGGGATCGTCTTCCTCGCCAAACAGTATGCCGACGGAGAATTTGCTCCTGCCCATGTGCTCGAGAAAGCTGCGCAGTTCCGGCTGGAATACAATGATCACGGCTAATATTCCGTTATTGACGATAATGTCAATGATGTACAGCAGTGTATTGAGCTTTAGCCACGAAGCAAGCAGATAGGCTACAAAAATAACCAGAATGCCCTTCATAAGCTGCTGAATCCGTGTATCACGTATAAACACGATGAGATAATACACCAAAAAAGACACTATGACTATATCCAAAAGGTCAAATATCGTAAAGTATGTAACAAGGCGCTTTAATATTTCAAAAAAATCATTCACCATTAGCAATCACCGTCGAGGCAGTCAGTATAAACTAAAAAATTTCCTCTCTTTATTTTATCACATACCCATTATACATTGCAAGCTGTTTTTGAGATTTTTTAAATGAAAAACCAATTATTCTTGATTGGTTTGATAACACAAAATCGCCCTCCTGCTTTGTCAAAAAAGAAGGAGAGCGATTGGAGAACATTATCTGGGCTGACCCTTCGGGCCGATGTACTGGGATTTGCCGAATGCAAGAATAAGCGTGAAGATGTTCGGCAGGAGAAGAAGTCCAATTGTAAACAAAATGCCCTTGCCAAAGGATTTCGCAAGTCTGTACATGAGCATGATGTAATACACTATGTTGACAATCGGAATGATAAGCAGAAGGAATTTCCATCCGCTTGTATCAGCGATCTTGCAGAGAGTGTATACATTGTAAATCGGAATAATCGCTTTCCAACCGCCCTGACCGGCCTTGCTGAAAATCTTCCACATAGCGATAACAAGCAGCACCGCTACAATAAGACTTCCAGTGGACATCTGAGAAATTTGCTCGGAATCCAACAATGTTGCCGCGTTGATATTATCAAGATTATCTACCATATCAGCACCTCCTTTCTTTTATTGTTTATTAAAGCGGTCTATTGACCGGCTTTTGGCATTGACACGATATATGACATTGCTTTCTCCAACGGAAACATCGCCCAGAATATCACTGAATTCATGATAGATGTCCTCGCTGATCCCGGAAAACATGACATAATCACAGTGATCTGCTATTAATATGTCGATAAACTGCCCCGAAGAATATCCGGAACCGCTGCTTGTAATATCTGTAGTCAAATAGAAGTTTTTTATCCGGATATGCTTATCGATCAGTTCAAAATACGTACGGTGATGCAATCGTTCATTGCCCTTAGAGTCTCCCGGAATGCACAGGTAAACATCTGTGAGTTTATCACCCGTTTCCACGGAGTGAAGCAGTGAACTGGCTATCTCCGACGCCTCTGCAAAGTCAGGGTCAGTGATTTTCGCTTTTCCTCTAAAAATATACAATAAGGAGCCAACAGTTATTAATACTGTCAGCGACAGCAAAAAGTATTTGACTGCATTGAAGAACGTCTGTTTTTTTTGACTCGTTACAATCCGTCCGAGCAGTTTATTCTTTTGACGGTCGATCAGACCGAGATGTATGAGGGCAAAGTCATGCGCCAAGACGTATATCACACACAGGATGATTGAACCGAGATAACGCGAGTAGGAGGGATAATAATTCTCCTCATTGATACTTGACTGGAACACAAAATAATATCCCACAAGAAATACGATAGCTGTCACCAGCATAACTGCTGATTCCAGCAGCTCCCTTTTAAAGCTGTTTAAGCTGAAATAGGCCGGAATCAGCTTAAGCCCCAGCAGAATCAGAAGCGCGGCAGGGAATGAAATACTGATCCGTGCAGCCACCAAATCAAGCTCTACCGCGTCAAGTTGTAGGACGTTGACAACAAAGCGCATTATCACAGACCATCCGGGAATGGATAATTCATGCGAAAGATGATTGCTGACCGAATAGACATTCAGCAGACTTCTCCATGAGTACCACACAACTAAAACAGCCGTCAGCACACCCACCGAACCAATCAGCGACTTTTTCAACGTTTTTTTCTCGCAGCATACGACAGCGCCAATAACACCTGCCACTGCAAAAAGAATTCCTGAATCCTTAAAAAGCACCAGGCATACCCCGGACAGCAGCGCGGAAACAAATGGGATTTTCCCACTGCCGAATCCCTCAAAGCACACAGCAAAATAATATCCCGCAAGGATGCCAAGGGGAGGATCGATATACAGCGTGACATAAGGGCCGCAGTTTTTGTAGATCAGCCATGGAAATACAATGGCAGCCACTATCGAAAAGAACAACGCTTTCGCAAAGAACAGGTACCCTTTGTCCGCTGCCCTCCTTATTTTTCCCGTGACGAGCTCAATGACCGGAAGAATAAGTATGACATCAAAATAACCGTATGTGAAATAAAGGGATCCTTCATGGAAACTGCCCGAAAAGCTCTCCATAAAATAACAGAGCAACGGCATACCCGGCGCATAAGACTGCATGATGGGATAGACAATGGCATCCGCTCCGAGCTGTCTTGCTTCATATGTCCATAAGGCTTTGGGATATGCTCCCCACAACCTGAGAGAATCCCAGAAACAAACAAATTTGTTGGCCGAAAGCAGCAGAAGCAGGCAAACAAGCGCACAGTAGAGCAGAAATGACGTTGAAACAACGTGTTTCTTAAACCGATCGGATAATTCCTTAACACGAAGGCAGTACACGGTCAAGCCAATGCACAGAACACATAAAACAATCACTAATAGTATTCTGCCAATCCGTAAACTGTCCGCTGCATAAAACGGATAGAGAAATACAATCACAGACAGAACCGGAATAGGAATCGCTCTGCCAAACCCGATATTGACAGCTGTACTCAACAGAAGCGAGAAAACGCTTATCAGCAGCAACGGAAAACAGACGGAAAAGAACATGCCGAAATCCATTCTCAGATCTTTTCCGGCAGAATCATGGTAATTCTCGTGCCTTTGCCGACAGTGGACTCCGCCGTAACGCTGCCGCCTAATTTTTCGATGACTGAACGGGTGATGAACAGTCCCATACCTGTGCGATGTCCCGATTCATTCGGAACGTTATCCCCCATGAAACCGGCCATAAAGATATGCGGCAGATCTTCGTCAGAAATACCGCAGCCGCTGTCATCCACCATGAGATGAATCATGCTGCCTTCCTTTTTGGCGGAAATGGCGATCTTGCCGCCCAATCCGGTGAACTCCACCGCGTTGAATACGACCTGCGTCAGGGCGAAAATCAGCCAGCGCTTATCGGTAATGATGTCTATGTCAAGACCCTTCCAGAGCAAGCCGATTCGCTTCTCCATAAAGAAGGGAGAGAAACGCCTCAGACACTCCTTGACCATCGCAGAAAAATTGTATTTCTTCAATTCAAGGTTGTCCTTGATGCTGTCGAGCATGGTGAAGTAATAGATTCTGTCAAGCATAGCGTTGACAAATTCCGCTTCTCTGCCCAGGGAGTCTGCCATCTTCTTGTCGGCGAGGGACTCCACCTGTTTAAGCATTCGGATGGCGGCGGGCTTTGCGTCAGCGGCCCAAACTTCTACACAGTCGCTGTAGAGGATTTCGTCATCACTCATATGGTCAAAGAACTCATCTATCTCCTGCCCTCTCTCCGCGCGCCTTGCCGCAAGCTGCGCCGCATAGGCACTCTGAATAGGCTTCGGCTGAACCGGTTCTACTTTTTCGGGCTCTGAAAGCTCTACTTTCTCTGGCTCGGCGGTTGTTTCCGCAGTGTTTCCCCTGAACGGAATGGACATGACCGGACCGCCTACCGTATCCACAGGCTCCGGCTTTACGATCTGAGGCGCAACGGCATCGGCAGCAAATCTGACTTCTTCACGCACCGGCTGAGAGGGAGCGTCAAACATCATAACCGGTTTACCTATGACATTTTCGTCATACAGCACCGGCGCCCTACCTGTATTCTGCGCCTGAGAAGGACGGAATTCAAAGCGGGACGGAACAGGACGGCGACCGCTTTCCGGTTCCTGGTTGGTTTCACGCACATCGGGAGATACATGTGATAAAGACGGATCGGGAGTAACAGTGTACTCTATACCGTCATCACGGTAGTCCTGTCCGTCGTTGAATGTTTTCTCATCCTGATAACCGAAATCGTCCTGGTAATTGCCGTCGTTACGGAAAGCCATATCATCAGGATAATTATCCTCCATCATATCATCGCTGAAATCCGGAGAGTCAAAATTGCCGACAGATCGGTCGTTGGGCATGTAGCCGGCGGATTCGTCCTGATAACCGTAATCATCGGGATTGTCGTCATAAAAATTATACTGCTCCTGCTCGCGCGGATATTCCGGCGGCTCCTTGCGTGACAAAATGAAGTCAGCTATGATCAGCGCAGCCATCAGCAGAAAACCTATCGCAACCGATAGCAGGGCGACAACGCCTCCTGCTTCGGCAACGGAGTCAATAATAATGCCAATCAGAGATATTAATGCAAACACCAGAAATCCGGCTGCCAATATGCGCTTTTTCTTGTCCATATCCCTTATGATCGGGATCTTTTCAAGAAACGAATCCATAAAATTCATAACTAATATTCAACCTCCGTCTTTTTCGGCAAGAACGAAATAATGAACACTTCACGCCGATACTAAAGTATTATACCTCACAAAACAATTCATTGTCAATTATATAATTATTAAATATTTCTTCGATATGTTCAAAAAATGACGGTTCGTTATGAATTTTCGTGGTGTTTACAATAATTTTACAGATTACTGGTGGTTCACATGATAATACTTTTCGGTTGCTTTGTCAATTTGTCCCTCATATTCAGCATAAACCGACTGCCTTCACCGACCTTGCTTTCCACGGTTAAGGAAATCGCCAGCAGGTCAGCCGCCTTCTTTGCCAGATACAGTCCCAGACCGCTTGACTTCTGCCCAATACGGCCGTTGAGTCCCGTGTAACCGCGTTCAAAAATCCGAGGCATATCTTCCGGCGCTATACCTATGCCGTTGTCAGCTATATACAAAAAGCCCTCCTTTATCCCGATGGAGATCGTGCCCGAAGGGGTGTTGTATTTGACCGCGTTGGAAAGGAGCTGCTCTAAGATACAGCCGAACCATTTTTTGTCCGTGACGACCGTTTCTTCAACAGGCGAATAATCGAGCCGCAGCTTTTTTTCCAGAAACAGCGGCGCATATTTCCGCACCGATTCCCGTATCAGCTCATCCAGAGAATACTCCCGTATCACCAGATCATTCGATTCACCCGAAAGGCGGATGTATTGCAGCGCCATGTCCGCGTATTGCTCGATACGCAGCAGCTCCGCCAGCAGAAGACGGTTCTCCGGGCTGTCGCCTGACAGCTTCAGCTTCATCACGGCGATAGGCGTCTTGATCTGATGCACCCATGAGGTGTAATAATCCAGCTGATCCTGCCGCCGGGTATTGTAGTCCGCCGTGAGCCGCTCCATTCCTTCCACAAGAGAGCTGATAATCGCGTGATAATCTTCTTCCGCCAGCGAATGTGCTTCCGGAAGGCAATTCCAGTCCCTTGCAATGGACTCGGCGGCGCGCAGACGTTCCGCGCGGTGCTGCTCCTCCCGGAAAGTATCGACCGCAAGCAGCCCTACCAGCAGCAGAAAAGAAACAGACGACGCGTAAAGCAGCGGCTCCTTCATCACGTTATACAGCAGAAAAACCGTCAGCTGAAACGCGTTGATCACAAAGAACAGCAGAATCGCCGGACGGTTTTTTCTTAATACTTCATGCAAAATCTTCATTTGATCATATACCCGCTTCCCGTTCTGGTAGTGATCACGTCGCAAAGCCCGATGCTTTCCAGCTTTTTTCGCAGGCGGTTGACATTGACGGTCAGCGTGTTTTCCTCCACAAAGCAGTCGTCGTTCCACAGCCGGAGCATGAGCTCGTCACGGCTGACGATGCTGCCCTTATTCTCTAACAGCGTGCGGAGAATGCGGAACTCGTTCTTTGTCAGCTCGACTTGGTTGCACTGAAAGCGGACGCTTCCGTCGGTCAAATGCAGCTCCGCGCCGGAAAACGCGATCGTGTCGGTGCTGCCGTGAATTTCATATGTCCGGCGGAGCACCGCCTGTATTTTGGCATTCAGCACCATCGGCTCCACCGGCTTGGCGATGAAATCATCGCCGCCCATGTTGATCGCCATGACGATATTCAGGTCGTCAGACGCAGAGGAAAGAAACACAATGGGAACGGTGGTGCTTTTGCGCAGTTCCGCCGTCCAATAATACCCGTCACGGAAGGGAAGCATGATGTCCATCAGCACAAGGTGCGGTTCGTAGGAAAGACATTCCTCACTTACTCTGTGAAAATCCGTGACACAGCGCACCTCATTCCCTCCGCGCTGCAACTGTCTTTGCAGCTCCTCCGCCAGCGCGCGGTCATCCTCCACTAAAAATATTCGATAAATAGCAATCACCCCAAGGGCGCTCGCAAGCTCGCTAACTGAAAACTGAAAAATGAATAATGAATAATGAAGGGGCGCTGCGCGCCTTCTGTCACTATTCATGTTTCACTGTTAGTATTCACTTAGCGAACGCATGTGAGCGCCGTTATCTTACGATTTTATAGTACGTCTTTGACGTACCGAGATAGATGAAAACATACACCAGAGCGAATGCCGCAAAGGTGAGCAGCGTGCAGATGACAAACAGCTTGACGCTGAAAAACATCAGGATCTTCATCATGCGCTTGAGAATCGGAAACATGACAGCCATGTGAAGTCCCGCGACCGCCAGCGGAAGGAAGAACACGAAAAGCACCTGCCTGCCGATGGTCTTTCTGACCTCCTGCCGGCTCATTCCCACCTTTTCCATGATCTGGAAGCGCGTCCTGTCCTCATAGCCTTCGGAAATCTGCTTGTAGTAGATGATCAGCGCCGTAGCGAAAAGACACACCGCGCCGAGCAGCAATCCGAGGAAAAGCAGCGTTCCGAACATGCCGAGCATGGATTCCTTCGCGCTCCAGCGTGTATCAAGGCTGGAAAACCGCGCTCTTCCGTCTGCGCGTTTGGTCAGTTCCCTGTTAATTTCGCCGTTGATCTGATCCCCGACAGCCTCGGCCTGATCGAGGTCGGCAAAGGTCACGGCGATTCTTCTGGTGTATTCCGAAGCGTGTTCGCCGAGCGCTTTCTTCTGACCGGCGTAGATCTCACCGAGTGTGTTTTCATCGGGAACCACTACCCCGTAACAGGCAAACATGGAAGCGAGATAGCTTGCCGATATGGGATAATGATAGATGTTGTTTTGGATGGTGTACGTTTTGCCGTGGACGGTCAGCTTGCCGGTGAGGTCTTTCAGTCCGTTCGGATCGTAGATGGAACAGACGACCATTTCATCCCCCGAGAGTCCGAGGGTTTCGCCCGTGAGGTCGCTGTAGGTCTTCTCGGTCATAAAGAAATAATTCCCGATGCCGGAGGAAATACTCATCACGCTGGCTTCATCCATTTCCGTCTGCATGAAGAGCCTGTCGTCCTTGCGATAATAGGAACAAAGCAGGTACTCGTGGTATTCCACGTTTTTGATTTCGGCACCGTACTTTTCAGCGGCTTTACGCACGATGGCTTCCAGGTCGGAGGGCGAGAGGAATTTTATCTCGCCTTTGTCATTTGCAAATCCGGCTTGGAGATAGAGATGCTGCGGATAATTCTTTGTCAGCACCTTGTCATATCCGGCGTAAAGCGTCATTGTGGTGGAGATCATCACCAGCACGCCTGTCGCGAGAACGGCAATAGAGGCAAGTCCCACGGCATTCTGCTTCATGCGGTAGAGAAGTCCTCCGATCGCAGGCATATTCTGCGGACGGTAGTAGAATTTCTCGTTTTTCCGGAGCATTTTCAGCACGAAAATGCTTCCGGCGACAAAGAGAAAGTACGTGCCGGCGATGATCAGAAGCACCGCCACAAAGAAGAGCATTAAGGCATTCAGCGGCGACTCTGTCGTGAGCGCCAGATAGTAGCCGATGCCGAGGGAAAGCACGCCAAGCACCAGCATGACCCACTTGATTTTCGGCTCCCTCTCCCCTGCGCTGGCGCTTTGCAGAAGTTCAACAGGCTTCATCAGCGCGACGCTGATTCGATTCAGCAGGAAGATGAAGAAATCCAGCGCAAGGAAAAATCCCGCTGTGGGAAGTAGCGTAATCGGTGTGAAATAATAGAATCCCGCCACCGCGTCGGTCTGGAGCAACCGGCAGATCAGCAGCGAACAAAGCTTATAGAAAACCGTTCCCAAAAGCAGACCGCCAAGAACGGAAAGCAGACTGCTGATGGCATTTTCAAAGAAAAGCACCCTGCCGACATGGCGCTTTTCCATGCCTAAGACATTGTAAACGCCGAATTCCCGTTTGCGCTGCTTCATCAGGAACCGGTTGATATAGAGCATCAGCACCGCCGAAAGCAGGGCGAGAAGAATCGCTCCCATCCACATGAAGGTCGGCAGGTAGGAGCCGCCCTTTACGTGTCGCATGCGGCTGTCCATTGCCAGTGTCAGCATGATGTAAAAACAGGCAATCAGTCCGGCTTCCGTGTAAATCCGCGGCAGGAAGAAACGGCTGTTCTTGCGGATGTTGTTGAGCGCTAATTTACCGTAAAACCCCAGCTTCATTCCGAATCCCTCCCCGTGCGCAGCATGGTCAGGGTGTCGGAGATTCTTTTGTAGAACGCCTCGTTTGTATTGTCACCCCTGAACAACTGATGAAACACCACGCCGTCGCGGATGAACAGCACCCTTCCGGCATTGGATGCCGCGTCGGTGGAGTGCGTCACCATGAGTATGGTCTGTCCGTCGCGGTTCATCCGGGAGAACACCCGCAGCAGATCCGCCGACGATTGGGAATCCAGCGCGCCGGTCGGTTCGTCCGCTAAAATCAGCTTGGGATGGGTGATCAGCGCTCTTGCAGCCGCGGCTCTCTGCTTCTGACCGCCGGACACTTCATAGGGGTACTTGTCGAGAATCTCCTCAATGCCGAGGGAAGATGCAATCGGTTCGAGACGGCTTTTCATCTCGCTTACGCTCCTGCCGCCCAGCACCAGCGGCAGCAGGATATTGTCACGCAGATTGAAGGTGTCGAGCAGGTTGAATTCCTGGAACACAAAGCCTAAATTCTCACGCCGGAAGGCTGCCATGTCACGTTCCTTGACGGAGGCGAGCGGCTTGCCGTCCAGCTCCACCGAACCGCTTGTCGGTTTGTCGAGCGCCGCGAGAATATTGAGCAGCGTCGTTTTGCCGGAGCCGGATTCGCCCATGATGGCGACGTATTCGCCGCGCTCCACCGTGAAGGTGACGCCTTTGAGCGCCTGCACCTGACTGCCGCCCATTCGGGACGTATAGGTCTTTTTGAGGTCGTTGACTTTCAGTATTTCCATTTTTCAGTTACCTCCGTTTCATTTGGTAATTCCATTGTAAATGAAACGGTATTTGATTGCCATCGATTCAGGTGACAGCGGGGTGACATTTTTGTAAGGTTTTATATTTCTCAAAAAACTATTGTATCATCCAGCAATTGATAAAACGCCGTCTTACCATTACTGCTGAAGCCGGCGTTTCTGTAAAATTGAAGGGTGCTGTCCGATTTGGAACCTGTGATCAGCATCATCTTGTAACAATCGGCGCTGACCGCCAGCTTCCTTGCGTAAGTCAGACAGGCGGTGGCGTACCCTTTTCCGCGGTAATCGGCGTGCGTCACAACGTTTTCAATCAGCGCGTAGGGGCGGACGTTCCTTGTCAGATTCGGGAGAATATGGCAGGTGCAGGAGGAAACGATTCTGCCGTCCTCCTCGCACACAATGATGTGGTAATTCGGGTTATCGCATATCGCCGCCCATGTGCTGCGGAGATGTTCGCTGTCCTCGGGTGCGCATGTTTCGTGCAGGTGGGTGTACAGTTCCAGCAGTTCCGACAGGTCGCCGGTTGTAATTTCTCTAATCTTCATCAGCTGTTCTTATCCACCTGCTTGAAGGTCTTTAGATTACCGCTTTTCAGGCTGCGCTTGGCAAGCTCGGCGTAAACTTCCTCCAGCGGAATGCCGCGCTTGACCATCAGCACCATCAGGTGATACAGCAGATCGCTGATCTCGCCCACAAGGTCGCTGTCGCTGTCGTTCTTGGCTGCGATAATGGTTTCGGAACATTCCTCGCCCACTTTTTTGAGAATTTTATCCAGTCCTGTATCCAACAGATAACAGGTGTAGGATTTTTCCTGCGGATTGTCGCGGCGCTCAATGACCGTTTCATAAAGTGCCTGCAATACGTCGATAGTTTGGTTTTCGTTCTGCATGTTTGTATATACTCCTTTATTATTGGATTAAATGAGACTTTGAACCAGGTAGAAGGTAGCAGGTCTGGTAAACAAGCATATCCCTCCTACCTACTACCTTATTAGGCAATTGTAAAAGTGTAAGAATAGTGTCAATCGGGCTTTATCGGTTGCGCCCGGGGTGTATTCTTTTCCAGGGTTATTGCAGCGAGGGGCGCTGCCCCTCTTTGTCAGCTTTGCTGACAAAGTACCCTGCAAGGACCCTGCCCTTGACCCGCCAGGAGGAACTAGTTCCCCCTGGACTCCCACGCTCGCATTCGCTCGCTAGTTAGTGCGCTTCGCGCTTTCCTTTTTTTTCTTTTACAATTGCCTAACCTTATCTAAATTTCCTGAACCCTATCGGCTGGAAGAAACAGGAATGATTGCCTGTGTGACAGGCGGCTCCGGTCTGTTCCACGCGGATGAGAAGGGTGTCGTCGTCGCAGTCGCCGCTGACCGACACGATCTTCTGATAATGTCCGGAGGTTTCGCCCTTATTCCACAGAGCGTTTCTGGAACGGCTCCAGAACCACGTGCGTCCGGTTTCCAGCGTCAGACGGAGAGATTCCTCATTCATGTAGGCAAGCATCAGCACTTCGCCTGTTGAAGCCTCCTGAATGATCGCCGGAATCAGTTCCGATTTGGCGAAATAACGTGTCAAGTCCCTTGGCTTGCCACCTTCCGCAATGGCTTCGGCAAGAACAAGATCGCCTGTATAGATCGCCTTACCTGCTATCGCTCCGTACAGTCCGGCATCACGCAGGGCGATAATGTCATGGATGCCCGAAACGCCGCCGCTTGCAACAATGTCGCAGGACACCGCGCCGCTGAGTTCTATCAGCTGCGCAAGGTTGGGGCCGGACAGCGTTCCGTCACGGGAAATGTCTGTAAAGATAATCGTCTTTACGCCGATTTTTTCCATTTCCACCGCCAGATCGGTGAAATACACGTCGGAAGTGTCCAGCCAGCCTTCTGCGGCCACCATGCCGTTCCGCGCGTCGATGCCGATGGCGATTTTCTCGCCGTACTTTGCGACCGCTTCCCGGGCAAATGCCGGATTCTTGACAGCCGCCGAACCGAGAATAACACGGGAAATGCCGTTTGACAGGTAGTAGTCCACCGCTTCCATGCTGCGGATGCCGCCGCCGACTTCCAACTTGAGATTTGTTTCACGCGCTACCCTGATGAAAATATCCTTGTTGACCAGCGCCGCGTCCTTGGCTCCGTCCAGGTCAACCATGTGAATCCATTCAGCGCCTGCCGCTTCAAAGGCTCTTGCTGTTTCAAGAGGATCGTTTGCCACTTTGTGCGCGGTGGCGTAATCGCCCTTGACCAGTCGCACACAGCAGCCGTCCTTGATGTCTATCGCGGGAAATAGTATCATATTTTTTGTTCGCTCCTTCAATCTAATCACAGTACTCCCTTGGTGGAAAGGGTGCCTTCGTACTCAATTTTGCAGGCGGCTTTGAGCGCGTGCGCCACCGCCTTGAAGATGGCTTCGATGATGTGGTGGGAATTGTTGCCGTACATGGATTTGATGTGCAGAGTTACGCCCGAATTCATGGCGAAGGCGCGGAAGAATTCCTCCGTCAGGCAGCAGTCGAATTCGCCGCAGCGCCATTGGGGAAACTGCGCGTCGAATACAAGAAACGGTCTGCCGCTGATGTCGAGCGAACAAAAGGCAAGCGCTTCATCCATCGGAATGTAGAAGCTGCCGTAACGGGCGATTCCCTTCTTGTCCCCTATCGCCTGCGCGAACGCCTGACCCAGGGCAATACCTATATCTTCGGCGGTGTGGTGTCCGTCCACTTCCAGATCGCCCTTGCAGCAGACGTTCAGCCCGAAGCCGCCGTGTACGCCGAATGCCGTCAGCATGTGATCGAGGAAGCCGATGCCGCTGTCGACCTTGACTTCGCCGCCGTCAAGATCGATGTTTACGATAATGTCGGTTTCTCTGGTGGTTCTAATGATCTCGCCCTTGCGTCCGCTCATGATAAAAATACCTCCAGAAGACGAATGACTTCGGCGTTTTCTTCCTCAGTGCCGCAGGTGATTCTCAGATGATCGCCCATGCAGCGCACCACAATTCCCTCGGACTTCAGAGCGTCAAAGATGCGCTTTGCCTGCACATCGGGGAATCTGACATAGACGAAATTCGCCGATGTAGGAAGAAGCGAGAGCTTGCCGGGGTATTTTTCCGCCAGCGCGATGAAGGAATTGTACAGCTCATCGCGCGAGGTGATCACCGCACGCGCCGCCGCTTTCAGCTCATCGGGGTATTCAAACAGACATTCCGCCGCCGCCTGTGTCATAGAATTGACATTATAGGGCGACTTTGCGGCGCGAAGGGCTGTGGTAAGGGTGGAATTGGCTATCGCAAGACCGCAGCGGATGCCAGCCATGCGAAGGGCTTTGGAGCAGGTTTTCAGCACCATGAGATTGTCGTATTTTTCCACGCAGTCCAGCACTGACTGATCCCAGAATTCCATATAGGCTTCATCGACGACCACCAGACATTCCGGCACGCCTTCGATCAGCCGGATGACTTCCTCTCTCGGAAGCCCTACGCCGGTAGGATTGCAGGGGTTGGAAAAGATGACCGTCCGCGCACCTTCACGATGGATGAGTTCGATCAGCGCGTCAACGTCGATATTGTAATTCCCGTCCTTTTGGAATGCGATGCAGTCATTCTCGGCGAGATAACCATAACATTGGTACATAGAAAAATCGGGTGTCGTGTACACTAATTTTTCACCCTTGGACATAAGCACCTGCGTGATCAGTGTCAGCAGTTCATCGGAGCCATTGCCGACGGTGATGTGTTCCGGTTTGACGCCGAAGAATCCGCCTGCTTTCACACAGACGGCCGACGCGGTCGGGTCAGGATAGCGGTTGAGGTGCAGCTTTGAAATACGCGCCAAAATATCCGCCTTCATGACGGGCGACATTTCCAGAAAGGATTCGTTCGCGTCAAGCCGGATGCGGTAATTGCCGCTGATCGGCTCGTAAGGCACCATATCGCGCACTTTGGGGTTCAATTGATAGGACATTGTGTTATTTCCTTTCGAAACAGTAGCAATAATTATTCAAATCTAACCTTAATCGCATTGGCGTGCGCGGTAAGGCTTTCATTCTCCGCCATGATCACCACATCGTCCTTGACCTCGCGCAGAGCAGGCTCATTGTAATAGATGAAGCTGGACTTCTTGATGAATGTATCCACCGACAGCGGTGAGAAGAATCTCGCTGTTCCGCTGGTGGGAAGCACGTGATTCGGCCCGGCAAAATAATCGCCCAGCGGTTCGGGAGCGTAATTGCCGAGGAATACGGAACCGGCGTTGTCAAGTCTGCCTATATATTCCATCGGGTTCTCCACGCAGACTTCCAGGTGCTCCGGCGCAAGCTCGTTTGCCATATCCACCGCTTCATCGAGCGTGTTGCAGACGATGATGCCGCCGTAGTTGGCGATGGATTCCTCAATGATCTCGTTACGGGAGAGCAAAGCGCACTGACGGGCAAGCTCTTTGTCTGTCTGTTCGGCAAGCTCGGCGCTTGTGGTGACAAGAATCGCCGAGGCAAGTTTATCGTGCTCCGCCTGACTCATGAGGTCTGCTGCAAGGAATTTCGGATTCGCCTTTTCATCGGCTACAATAAGAATTTCGCTGGGGCCGGCGATCATATCAATATCGACAGCGCCGTAAACCAGCTTTTTCGCTGTGGCGACAAAAATATTGCCGGGGCCGACAATCTTGTCAACCTTGGGTATGGAAGCCGTGCCGTAGGCAAGCGCGCCGATCGCCTGCGCGCCGCCGCAGAGGAACACCCTGTCCACGCCGGCGATGGCGGCTGCCGCGAGGATTTCACGGTTGGCGCTGCCGTCCTTGCAAGGAGGCGTTGCCATAATGATTTCCTTCACGCCTGCAATCTTGGCGGGAATGACATTCATCAGCACCGATGAAAACAGTGCCGCCGTTCCGCCGGGAACGTAGACGCCGACCCTGTGCAGACCGCGGATTCTCTGCCCCAAGATAACGCCGTTTTCCTTGGATGTCAGCCAGCTCTGCTGCACCTGCCGCTCGTGGAAATCTTTTATATTCGCCGCGGCTCTCTTCATGGCGGCGATTAATTCACTGTCACATTTCTTTTCCGCGCCGTCAATGACTTCCCTCGGCACTTCAAAATATTGCGGGCTGGCACAGTCGAATTTTGCGGTGTATGCCTTGACTGCTTCGTCACCCTTTTCACGGACGTCAGAAAGAATACCGGAAACGATCTCCGTCACCTTTCTGTCAGTCTCGCCGCTTCTCTCGCGGAGCTTACTGAGAAACTCCCTCTCGGCGACACCGTCCGCCTTCACTATCTTTATCATGTAAAATTTCCTCCTCAAAATACAATTCAGAGCGAAGCGCTCATTCATTCTTCAGTATTCACTATTCATTAGCAGCTTTGCAAGCGGATGTGCGAAAGCATATCTGCTTGCAAAGCTGCGCTTTTCCCCTTGCCCTCCCTCACGGAATGCAGTCAATGTCCTGGTGATAACAATAAGAAGTAACCGTGCATTTGTACGCAATCGGGGCTAACAATTCTCTGGGACTCGAACCCGTCAAGCCTGCCCTGCGGCTTATCCTAAAGAAAATCAGTTTTCAGGCTGATTCGGTGACATTCGCCCTGTTTTCCGCTACCGCTGTATAAAATTATTTTATTCTTCTATAAGATTTGTTGTCCAGTTGGTCTGCTGCAGAAGGTTATCCAGCAAACGAAGATCTTTTGCCATGCGGTCAACCTGCTTTTGAAGATCCGCCACCGGAAGGGTGGGAAGCATCTTGATCTCCGTCTGACGCGCACGGTATGAACAATGACCTGCCGTATTGACCAGATCTCTGTAAATTGACAGCTTCAAAGAAAGAGTATCCTTTTGCGCTATCAGTTCGGTCAACGTCTGGCCGTTCACCTGCGTGAGGCAGTTGGTAATATTGATCCGGCTAATGAGCCATGTCAGACGCTTAATGCTGTTGTCAAGCTCCCATTGCAAATCACCGGGGTTTTCGGTGGGTTTCTCGCCTTCCTGGACGATGGCATTATTTTCCAGTCGGTTCTTGAGCTGCTGAATACTGATATTTAAATCCGCTCGTTCCTGTAAAGCTTCTGCTAATTTCATACTGTTTTCCTCCGTTATTTCTGACTTCCGAACCAGAAGTAAACCTCGTCGCCTACCTTGTATTTAAACATCACGGAGCGGCTGTTTTGCGAACAGAGACAGGTAGCATTGAATTCCGTACCGTTCATGTTGTAACCAAAGAAACTGCGCTCCTGCTCGTTTATTTCTGCGTAATTTTCGATCGGAGCGTCGCTGTCCTTCATCACGAATGCAAGTGTAATGTTCTCCCAATTACTTTGATTGAGCCTCGAAGTGATTTCGACTTTGTAAATAGCATCTCCAAAATCGATGTCACGTTTTTTGCCTGTATACTTGTCTAAGATTCCTATCTCTTTGCTGTCCATGTTCTCAACGATATTCTTTTTGACAGTTTCAAAGTCATCAACGGGAGTAAGAATAATGTCGCCGTCATTCAGTATCATTTCGCTTAAATGACAGATGTTGCCGTAAAGACCTTCTGTCACTTTTGAAAAACCGGTATAAGCGCAGTATTTTCTGTTTCCGAAGTAAAGATGCGCTACAACGCCCTCTGTCGTCTCATCAATAGACTCTGCATCAAAATCCAGTTTCGAATGAAGATCATTGGAAACGGCATATACATTCATCTCGCCTTTGGCCTGCCCCTTGAAATAGGTACCGATGGTTTCACTGATCTTTTCAAAAACAGTCTTGCATTCTCCGCGATTCTCTGTGACAAAGATAATGTTGTCTGTTGTCACAGACAGATTGCTTCTCACCGCAAAATACTGCGGGGTGACTTCATAGTTATCGTGATACATACTGTATTTAGTCACTTTGCCGCCGCGTTCCACACGGTAGACCATGTTGAAGGTCTGTGTCTGGTCGTTAATATTATCATACGGCACTTTCAGGCTTTCAAACAAGGGTCTCCAGATTTCGCGCATAATCAGTTCGTTGATGGAATCCGACTGACGGTCATCAAAAAACAAATCCTCGTCGGTATCGTAGAATGCGTGTACGCCTCCGTTAAACGAAATAAAGAAGTCGCCTTCATATTCATCGCCGGCCGCCGCTTCACACTTACTTACTTTGAAGCCGCGATTGTACTTTTCCTGCATGTATGCCTCGGCGAGCTTGCTCACTTCATCGGCGCGTTCACGCTGCTTGATGATGTTCTGCGCGGATTCACAGCCTGCGGCAAACATTGGAAACAGCATAGCGGCTGCCAGCAGCAATGCAGCCTTTTTCATGAACGTTATTTTTTTCATTATTTTTACCCCCTTGATGGATGAATCATCATCGCCAAAATGTAAAATACACTCTTAATTATCTTTATGCCTGCTCATCACACACATATCGCTGACCGTGTCAAAGCCCTGTGCCGCATAAAAATCCTCACTGGCCGCGCCGCGCATGGTGAGAAGATAGATCGAGGTAACGCCCTTGCGTTCGAGATAATCTATAAATTCTCTCAGCATACCGCTGCCAATGCCCTGTCCCTTCATGTCATTCGCTACGCAGAATTCAAGTATCTGGAAATGAATACCGTCGAATGAATGCTCTCCATGACCCATGATCAATCCTGCCAAATTGCCGTCCCGGTATTCAACAGCGCCGCAGAAATTCGGCATTCTCATAATATCGCGCAGTCTGGCTCTGGCTGTCTCGATACTCCACATATCGTTCCACGGCGGAGCGTTAAAGGTGTCCACAAAAAGGACGGTGAGCTCATCAAGCATTTCGGGAACTATTTTTTTAATCACAGATCATCCCTCCGTTATATCATAATCGCGTCTTCCATCTGCTTGGCAAGAAGCTCTATCTCTGCCTTGCGCAGCTTCAGACTGGCCGTGTTGCAGATCAGTCTCGCGGAAATAGGGCAAACGTCCTCTTTTACCTCCAGACCGTTCTCCTTCAGGGTGGTGCCGGTTTCTACAATGTCTACGATCGCGTCGGCGAGTCCCAACAGCGGCGCAAGCTCTACCGAGCCTTCTATCTTGATGACGCGCACGTCCATTCCCTTGGATTCAAAGAAGCGGCGGGTCACATTAGGATATTTGGTCGCAATTGTCTTGGTGCTGAATCCCGACAGGCAATCCACACCCTTTTTTCCCGCAACGGCAAATTTGCAGCGTCCGAAACCTAAATCCAGTATCTCATAAAAACAGGAACCGTTTTCGATGATGGTATCCTTCCCCACCACACCGAGATCACATACGCCGTTTTCAACATAGGTAATCACGTCAGGCGCCTTGGCAAGCACCACCTCTATACTGTCACCGACAGGGAGAATCAGCTTTCGCCCCTTCTCTCTGACCGCCGAACAGTCGTAACCGATTTTCTCAAACAGAGCGACCGTATCCTTTTCCAGTCTGCCCTTCGTGAGCGCTATTCTCAAAGGTTTCAATCAAAGACCTCCCCAAACGTTTTATACTTCAACGATCTCTATTTCCTCGCCGATGTGATCGACGCGGGATATTCCCTTGGCGCGTGCATATTCCACGGCATCTTCCAGCGTGTCGCACACGGAATATTCATAAATGTGCTTGTCGCCGGCTAACTTATGAGCGTATTGCAGCGCCTTGATCTCAAAACCTTCATCGGAATGTACGAGAATCTGCGGAATCTTGGCTGTCACCTTCTGGGAATGGGAGCAGGCTTTTGTCAGCGCGTCGATGTCTACCGCAAAGCCGCAGGCAGGCGTCGGAAATCCGAATTTTTCCAGAAGTCCGTCATAACGACCGCCCGAAAGCACTTTGTTGCCCGAACCGTGCGCATACGCGGTAAACACGATGCCGGTGTAATAATCCTTGCGGTGGACGATACCGAAGTCAATAATCAGCTTGTCACCCAAACCTAATTGATTGAGTCTGCCGTAAATGTCGCCGAGATAATCAATATACTGTGTCACACCGCAGCCCTCAAACACTTCATATGCCTGTGTGAGTACCTCTCCGCCGCCGAACATCCTCGGCAGCTGTCGGAGAGCGCGCACGGAGCTGCTATCCGGCATCTGCTCGAGAGCCTCAGAGAGCGCGCCGTAATTCTTGGACTCAATGTAATCACGAAGTTCTTCCTTCGTTTCCTCGCTGACGTTGAGATTATCCGCCAGTGCCTTGAAGATGCCGGAATGACCAATCTCAAAGCGGAAGTCGTCCAGGTTGGCCCGAAGGGAATTGATCGCCATAACGATAACTTCCAGGTCTGCCTTTCTGCCGCCCGCGCCGATCAGCTCGATGCCGGTCTGCTTATTCTGGTCGCTTTCGCCCCGAAGACTCTGCCCAATGGCGAAGCTGGTCTGCGAATAGTACACCCTGATGGGAAGCTGAGCGTTGCTCAGCTTGGTAGCGGTCATGCGCGCAATGGGAAGTGTATTGTCGGGACGCAGCACCATCAACCTGCCCTTGTTGTCGCTCAGCTTGTACATGCTGTCCATCGGCAGGAAGCTGTCGCCGAGGTTAAACACGTCATAAAATTCCAGAAACGGCGTGCGCACCTCGTTATATCCTCCGCGGGCAAACATCTTGCAGATCTTGGACTCCACCGCGCGGCGTTCCACGCACTCGGAAAAGAGCAGATCGCCTGTTCCCTCGGGGGTTATTTTATAGTTTTTTCTCAAATATCTCAACTCCAATTTAGTGGTGAGTGGGAAGTGGGAAGTGTCGGAGAGTTTCAAAACCTCCTACCTGCTACCTTCTACCCGCAATTCACTTTAGCGTGCTACTATGATAACATATTAGCACAGGAAAGTCAATTATTTTCATCATCCGGCCTTATTTTCGATATTGCAAACAAAAAACTGCCTGATTCTGAATACTTGTTAGCTTCAATCACTATCAAAACATCTTGCGAAAAATGACGATGCAAAAAATAATCAGAAATCGAACAGGCTGACCTGATTGCTTTCCGCCATGCCGCTGAGTACGCCTGCATTCTCCAATATTTCCATAACGCTCTTGGAAACGCCGGAGCGCATCTGCACATCGCTCTTGGACATGAACTGATACCCGTCCGCGCGGGAATCCACAAGGCTGATGGCCGCCGCTTCGCCCAGCCCCTTCAATGTGGTGAAGGGCAGACGCACCTGCTTGCCCTCCATGAGAAATTTCTTAGCGTCACTCTTATAGAGATCGACCGGAAGAAACACCACGCCGCGTTCACGGGCTTCGTTGAGAATCTGCAACGTGGCGAGCTTGTTCTGCTCCTTCGCCGTCGCGCCTCTGCCCTTTGCGTCCAGCTCATTGATAACCGCCTTGATATTTTTCATGTCGGAGGTTGCCAGTTCCGCGTCGAATTCGTCCGCGCGCACCGTGAAGTAGGCTGCGTAGTATTCCTCCGGCGTATGCACCTTGTACCAGCCGAGACGGAGCGTAGCGATCATATAGGCCGCCGCGTGCGCCTTGGGGAACATGTATTTGATCTTGAAGCAGGAATCGATGTACCAGTCAGGAACGCCGTTGTCCTTCATGGTCTGCACATGTTCCTCGGTGAGCAGCTTCTTGGCGTTGCCCTTACGCACGATTTCCATGATCTTGAAGGACATCTGATTGGGAACGCCTTTGGCGATGAGGTAGGTCATAATGCTGTCACGTGTTCCGATAACCTCCGAAATGGAGCAGATGCCGTTGGCAATCAGTTCCTGCGCGTTGCCGAGGTAAACGTCGGTGCCGTGGGACAGACCCGCGATCTGGAGCAGGTCGGAGAAGGTTTTGGGCTGCGTATCGATGAGCATCTGACGGACAAAATTCGTTCCGACCTCCGGCAGCGAGAAGGTGCCGGTCTTGCTCATGCACTGTTCTTCCGTAATGCCTAACGCCTCGGTAGAAGTGAACAGGCTCATGACCTGCGGATCGCTCATGGTGATGCCGGAAATCGGCACGCCGGTGTATTCTTCCAGATATTTATAGATGGTCGGCACATCGTGTCCGAGTTCGTCAAGTTTCAGAATGGTGTCGTGTATGGAATGAAAGTCGAAGTGGGTCGTAATGGTGTCGGAATCCTTCTTATCGGCAGGATGCTGCACGGGGCAGAAGTCCTCGATCTCCATATCCCTCGGCACAACGACCATGCCGCCCGGGTGCTGACCCGTGGTGGATTTGACGCCCATACAGCCCTGTTTCAGACGTTCGATCTCCGCGGCCGGCAGGTGAAGACCCATTTTTTCCTCATAGCCCTTCACATAGCCGTAGGCGGTCTTTTCGGCGACGGTGGAAATGGTGCCGGCTTTAAAGACGTTGTCCTTGCCGAAAAGCTCTTCCGTGTACTTATGCACCTTGGACTGTACCTCGCCGGAGAAATTCAGGTCGATATCCGGCTGTTTGTCGCCGTTGAAGCCGAGGAAGGTTTCAAACGGTATCTCATGTCCGTCGCGGTTGAGTTCCGCGCCGCACTGGGGACATTTTTTCGGCGGCAGGTCGAAGCCGGATCCGTATTCCAGGCTTTTTTCAAAGAACTGGCTCCACTTGCAATTGGGGCAGACATAATGCGGCGCAAGGGGATTGACCTCCGAAATGCCCGACATGGTGGCGACAAAAGACGAACCGACAGAACCTCGGGAGCCGACCAGATAGCCGTTTTCCTCGCGGTCATGTACATGACCGCAAAGCCGTTGCCTATGATGGAATTCAGCTCCTTGTCAAGCCGCGCCTGCACGTATTCCGGCAGCGGGTCACCGTACAGCTCGTGCGCCCTTGCGGTGGAGATGTCGCGGAGCTGCTGTTCCGCGCCGTCGATGGAAGGCGGGAAAACGCCGTCGGGAATCGGCTTGATTTCCTCCACCATATCGGCAATTTTATTGGTATTGGTGACGACGATCTCATACGCCTTTTCCGGCGGCAGATAGTCGAATTCGGAAAGCATTTCCTCCGTAGTGCGCAGGTAAAGCGGCGCCTGTTTGTCCGCGTCGGTAAAGCCCTGCTGCACCATCAGCACCTTTCGGAACTCCGAATCCTCCGGATCGATGAAATGCACGTCGCAGGTACCGACGACCGGCTTGCCGAGCTTGTCGCCGAGGTCTATAATTTTCTTGTTGATGTCAATGAGTCCCTGTCTGTCCTTGACCTTGCCGTCGCGCAGCATGAATTCATTGTTGCCGAGCGGCTGAACTTCGAGGTAATCGTAAAAATCGGCTATCTTTTCAATATCCGCTTCGCTGCGTCCCAAGAGAATCGCCTGGTACAACTCGCCCTGTTCGCAAGCGCTGCCGATAATCAGGCCTTCGCGCCGCTTGATGATCTCACTGCGCGGAATTCTCGGCTTGCGGTGGAAATATTTCAGGTTGGAAGCGGAGATCAGCTTGTAGAGATTCTTAAGTCCCACAAGGTTCTGCGCGATGATGATCATGTGATTCGGACGCAGCTTGGTGGTGTCGGTGGACTTTGCCTTTGTGTTGATGTCCTTGACGGAATTCACCTGGTATTCCTTGACCAGCAGCTCGAATTCCTTCTGCACAATCTGCGCTAAGGCCAGCGCGTCGTCACATGCCCGGTGATGCTCGAAGGGCGGTATTTCGAGATATTCGCCCACGGTGTCGAGCTTGTGATTCTTGAGCGTCGGATGAAGCGCTCGCGCCAGCGGAACGGTATCGATGTAAACGGGGTTGAAAGCAATCCCGCAGCGTTCACAGGCTGCCTTCATGAAGCCAATATCGAAATTGGCGTTGTGTGCGACGAAGATGGGATTCTCGCCGCAGTAGGAGAGAAATTCTTTGACCGCGTCGATTTCGTCCGGCGCGTCTTTTACCATTTCATCGGTGATGCCGGTCAGCTCCACGATTTTCGGAGGAATCGGCATATGGGGATTTACGAAAGTGTTGAATTTATCTAAAATCTCGCCGCCCTTGTAGCGCACGGCGCCGATCTCGGTGATTCTCTCGGTGGTCGCGCTGAGACCCGTGGTTTCAAGGTCGAACACAATGAATTCGCCGTCAATCTGGCGATCGTCCTCGCCCTTGACAATATCGACCATGTCGTCAATATAGTATGCTTCAATGCCGTAGAGTATCTTGATCGGCTTGCCGTCCTTCTTGCAGGCTTTGGCGGCATTCATCGCGTCGGGAAACGCCTGCGCCACGCCGTGATCGGTAATGGCGATGGCGGTCATGCCCCAGTCGGCGGCTCGTTTTACCAGCTTCTTGGTAGGCGTCATCGCGTCCATGGCGGACATGTTGGTATGCATGTGAAGCTCGACGCGCTTCACCGGTGAATTGTCGGTGCGCTTTGTCTCCTTCATGGAGGCAATACACTGCGGCCGGATGGCAAATTCATGGTCGAAGTCGTCGAATTTATATTCGCCCTGCACAGCGGCGCAGACGCCGTCACCGAGCATACTGAGAAAATCACTGTCTTCCTTTTTGACGATCATCTTGACCGGCACGGAAGATGTCTTGTCGGTCAGGGCAAACGAAACGATTTTCTTGTCGCCCGCCTTGGTGTCCTTTACCGAATAGCTGAACATCTCGCCGTAGACCGTAACCTTTTTGTAATTCGGGTTCAGATCCGCCATCTTTACCGCCGGAATGCTCTTGGGTGTGCCGTAAATAATCTCCGGATCGTGATACCTTTCGGGTATTCCCTCAAAGGTGAGGTTGGCAGGGCCTTCCTGCACCTTGACCTTCTTGGCCCTGACCTCTCCGGTGAATTCCGGACGGTCGGGCACGGGAGCCGATTCCCACGGAGGCGGTTCGGCTGGAGCTGACGAAGGCTTCGCTTCGGATGCCGGTTGGGGAACAGGCTCCGGTATCGGAACGATTCTCGAACCGGATTTGTCAAAACTCAGCACTATATCGACATTCTTGCTGAATTCGTCGTGTATCAGATTGACAAATTCCTCGCAAAAATGCTTATCCTCCAGCAGCTTGATCGCGTTGTGCGCCAACTCACACCTGACGGAATTGTCCGCCGCGTCCCACGTCCATCTGCAATTGACAAAAGAGCCGTTGACGGTGGAGATCCGGCGTTTCAGTTCCATGATCATATCGTCGAGCACTGATTTGCCGAATGTTTTTTCGGGAAATTTCGGTCGGATCATGACCGACGAAAAGCCGTATCTTTCGCGGATGTCGTGCTCCGCTTTAAAAAGAAGCTCGCGGTCGATGTACTCGCAGAATTCAGCCCAGATGATCATCGCCCTGCATTTGTCTGTGAAGCGTATACGCGTCACTTCGCCGTCGCTGATCTGCCTGACGCTGTAGCTGTCGGCTGCCTCCTTAAAAATATCTGTTATCCTGCTTGTCATTCCTTAAAGGTTCTCCTTCTCTCAAAAACAAATTAGGCGATTGTAAAAGTGTAAGAATAGTGTCAATCGGGGAATTGGCTCATTGGAATTCGCAGGTTTTTTCTCCGATTTTGGGCAAGGGATTATTCATTTTTTCCT
>CADBZY010000015.1:74205-95866 GCA_902799245.1 uncultured Ruminococcus sp. | reverse complement strand
TCTTTTCATTGGAACTCCTTCCATATGTCCTCAGATTGACAGGTGATTTTTTGTCTTGTGATTTATTTCCTCTTGACAATGGTCACTTCATAACAGAATATGATCAATAAGACGAAGCAGTCATCTTACTGTTCTAAGCCGACATGGCTTTGATTTATTTTGCAGTTATTTTTTCTTTGACGCAAGCAGGGCAACATGATCATTATCTACCGAAAGCAGACCGCCGGTGACGTTGACCACATGTTCCTGCGGATCGCCATCTTGGTCGTGGGTGATATAGCGCGCGGCACAGGGAACCGTCACCGCGATCAGCGGCGCGTGTCCCGGCAGCACTGCCATATCGCCCTCCGTCGTGCGGACATACAGGGCGCTGACCCTGCCTTTGAAGGAATCGCCGTCGGGAGAGGAAATTTTCAGCTTGAAGGTGCTGATATTCTTGGCTACATCTGATTCGTTCATTTCGCTGCCCTTTCCGCCTTGGCGATGACCTCGTCGATGGTTCCCGCAAAGAGGAACGCTGATTCAGGCAGATCGTCGCACTCGCCGTCAATGATCGCCTTGAAGCCCCTGACCGTTTCGCTCAGCGGAACGTAGGTACCCTCGATGCCGGTGAATTTTTCCGAAACATGGAAGGGCTGCGACAGGAAACGCTGAATCTTTCTGGCGCGCTGCACGAGCTTCTTGTCCTCGTCGGAGAGTTCGTCCATACCCATGATGGCGATGATGTCCATCAGCTCCTTGTAGCGCTGGAGAATTCTCTGCACTTCCTTGGCAACGGCGTAATGCTCCTCGCCGACCTTTTCGGGAGAGAGTATGCGGCTGGTGGATTCCAGAGGATCGACAGCCGGATAAATGCCCTGTGAAGCGATGCTTCTGGAAAGAACGGTGGTCGCGTCCAGATGGGCGAAGGTGGTAGCCGGAGCCGGGTCGGTCAGGTCGTCGGCAGGCACGTAAACCGCCTGTACCGATGTGATCGAGCCTTTCTTGGTGGAAGT
This sequence comes from uncultured Ruminococcus sp., assembly GCA_902799245.1. Classification (GTDB taxonomy): domain Bacteria; phylum Bacillota; class Clostridia; order Oscillospirales; family Acutalibacteraceae; genus RUG762. The sequence continues at coordinate 94,871 of CADBZY010000015.1, read as the reverse complement.
GATGCGCTCCTGCAAAGCGCCCATTTCCGTGGCAAGCGTCGGCTGATAACCGACGGCGGAAGGCATACGTCCCAGCAGAGCCGAAACCTCGCTGCCCGCCTGTGTGAATCGGAAGATGTTGTCGATAAAGAGCAGAACGTCTTGGTTTTCCCTGTCGCGGAAGTATTCCGCCATGGTAAGACCCGAGAGAGCCACTCTCATTCTGGCTCCCGGCGGTTCGTTCATCTGACCGTAGACAAGCGTCGTCTTGTCGATAACGCCGGATTCCATCATTTCATAATAGAGGTCGTTGCCCTCGCGGGTGCGTTCTCCGACGCCCGTAAAGACCGATAGACCGCCGTGTTCCTTCGCGACGTTGTTGATCAGCTCCATGATCAGAACCGTCTTGCCAACGCCCGCGCCGCCGAAAAGTCCGATCTTTCCGCCCTTGGAATAGGGGCAGATCAGGTCGATGACCTTGATGCCGGTTTCAAGAATCTCGGTGGAGGAAGCAAGCTCCTGGTAGCCCGGCGCCGGACGGTGAATGTTCCAGCGTTCTGCCGTTTCGGGAGCCGGCTTGTTGTCCACACAGTCGCCTAATACGTTGAAGATTCTGCCCAGCGTTTCACGTCCCACCGGAACGCTGATGCTTGCCTCGGTGTCGGTGACTTCCACGCCTCTCTGCAAGCCGTCGGTGGAGGACATCGCAATGCAGCGCACGATGCCGTCGCCTATGTGCTGCGCGACCTCGATGGTGAGCTTTTTTTCTCCTATAGGAACGGTGAGGGCGTTGTTAATGGCGGGAAGGTGTCCTTCCCTGAACCTGACGTCAACGACAGGTCCCATTACCTGCACCACAACACCTGTGTTTTTTTCTGCCATTTTTGTATTACACTCCTCTTGTACAAGGAATTGATGATTGAATCTTGGGGATAAAGCGGATGGAAATAGGAAGCATTTTCGGTTGCGCACGGGGATAAGGGCTTGTTGAGGATAGTTACCTGATCGATTACGCCCGGGGATAAGGGCTTGTTGAAGATAGTTACCTGATCGGTTGCGCCCGAGATTGTGATTGATTCGGGTGCGTTGCAGCGAGGGGCGCTGCCCCTCTTTTTCAGCTCCGCTGAAAAAGTACCCCGGCAGGGCACCTGCCCTGCACCCGCCAGGGAGCAGTGGCCCCCTGGACCCCGCGCTCGCATTCGCTCGCTTAATTAGCGCTGCGCTTGCTTTTCTTTTTTCCTTATCTTCCGCTGCCGGCGACGATTTCGGTGATCTCCTGCGTGATGGCTCCCTGACGGGCGCGGTTGTAGGTCAGTCGCAGATCGTCCAGCATTTCTCTCGCGTTGCGTCCCGCGCTGTCCATCGCCATTCGCCGTGCGGCGTTCTCGCTGGCAAAGCTCTCGCGTACGCCCCACATCAGCATACCGTAGACGTATTCCACAACAGCCGCGTTCATAACGCTCACCTCGTCCGGCTCGAATTCAATGCCGCCGACGCGGTCGCTTTCGGTCTTTTCAAAGGGCAGCAGCCATTTGATGGAGACCTCCTGCGTCATCATGGAGACATAATCCGTGCTGATCATGCCCAGACGGTCGAATTTTTCGGCAGTAAAATCCTCGCAGAGCTTCACCGCCAATTCGTGTCCTTGTTCGCAGGTGTAGCCGCCGCAAAGGGTCAGTTCTCCGCCGAAGTGTTCGCAGGCGCGTTTGCCGATGCAGATGGTTTCCGCGTCGGGACATTCCGCCGCCGCGCGGAAGACATTGGAATTATAGCCGCCGCAGAGTCCTCTGTCGCCGGCAATGACGATCAGCCGCGTGCGTCCTTCGCCGGAAGTGCGCATATACGGGCTGCGCAGACATTCGGGACAGGAGGCGAGGGTGGAGGTCATGATTTTCAAAGCCTCGGCGTACTGACGCGCTTTGAGCATATCCTCGCTGGCGCGGTAGATCTTGGAGGAAGCCACAAGCCCCATTGCCGTCGTCAGATGCAGCATGGAGTCAACGCTGCGGATGCTGGAACGAAGGCTTTTAATATCGGCGCTCATTCAGGTCACCTCCGCATATCGTCGAGAGCTGATTTCAGCTCGGCTATATCGGATTCATCAAAGTGATTGTGTTCTATTCTGTCAAGCCATTCGGCGTGCTTATCCTCCAGCAGCAGGAAAAGACGCTGCTCGTAATCATGCACTTCGCTGACCGCGTATTCATTCAGATAGCCGTTGATGACGGCGTAGACGATCGCCACCTGACAGCCCGTTCGGATGGGTGAATTCTGCTTCTGCTTAAGCACTTCCACAATTCTTTCACCGAGGGCAAGACGCGCCTTGGTGTCCGGGTCGAGGTCGCTTCCGAACTGCGCGAAGGATTGCAGCTCGCGGTACTGCGAATAGAGAAGCTTCAATTCACCGGCAACCTTCTTCATGCCCTTGAGCTGTGCCGAACCGCCGACACGGCTGACCGAAATACCCGGGTTGATGGCCGGAATAACGCCGGCGTGGAAGAGTTCGGTTTCAAGGAAGATCTGTCCGTCGGTGATGGAAATGACGTTGGTCGGAATGTAGGCGGAAACGTCGCCTTCCATGGTTTCGATGATCGGAAGGGCAGTAATGGAGCCGCCGCCGTATTCGGGAGCGACACACGCGGCTCTTTCGAGCAGTCGGGAATGGAGGTAAAAGACGTCGCCGGGGTAGGCTTCACGTCCGGGGGGTCTGCGGATCAGCAGGGAAATGGCGCGGTAAGCCACGGCGTGCTTGGAAAGATCGTCGTAGATGATCAGCACGTCCTTGCCCTGTTCGCGGAAGTATTCCGCCATGGCGCATCCCGCGTAGGGTGCGATGTACTGCAGCGGCGCGCTTTCGGAAGCCGACGCGGAAACGATGATGGAATAATCCATAGCGCCTTCGTCGGTGAGCTTCTGCGCGAGCTGCACCACCGACGAATTCTTCTTGCCGATGGCGACGTAAATGCAGAGTACGCCGGTGTCCTTCTGGTTGATGATGGTGTCGGAGGCGATTTCCGTCTTACCGGTCTGACGGTCGCCGATTAAAAGCTCACGCTGTCCTCTGCCGATGGGAATCATGCTGTCGATCGCCTTGATGCCCGTCTGGAGCGGCACCGAAACGCTCTTGCGCTCGATGATGCCGGGCGCTTCGGATTCGATGGGGCGCATTTCGGCGGTGTGAATGTCGCCCTTGCCGTCGATGGGTTCACCGAGAGCGTTGACAACGCGTCCGAGCATTCCCTCGCCCACGGGGACGGAAAGCACCTGTCCCGTGCGCTTGACGGTCGTACCCTCGCAGATGTTGTTGGTGTTGGCGAGAATGGCGACGGAAACGGTTTCTTCCTCCAAGTTCTGGGCAAGACCGACGCTGCCGTCACTGAATTCCAGCAGCTCGCCCGCCATGCAGTTCTTGATGCCGTAGACGGTGGCGATGCCGTCGCCAACCATAACGACGGTGCCCGTCTCGGTCATCTCTATCTTTGATTTGTAGTTGCGTATCTGTTCCTTCAGAATGTTGCTGATTTCCTGGGGTTTTCTGTTCATTCGCCCATCACTTTCCTTATGTTTTTCAGCTTGTTTCTGAGGCTGCCGTCAATGCGCAGCCCTTCTATGTCCACTGTCACGCCGCCCAGCAGTTCCGGGTCTGTTCGCCAGCGGATATTGAGCCTGCAGCCGCTTAAATGCTCCAGCTTTTCGCGGAGTCTGTCCTTCTGGTCGTCGTTCATTCCGACGGCGCTGACTACCTCCGCACGGGCAAGCCCTGCGCTGCGGTTGTACAGCTTTTCGTATTCGCTCACGCACGCACCAAGAAGCTCCGCGTTACCGTGTTCGCACAGCAGCGAAAGGAAGGACATGACGTATTCCGAAAGCTGCCCTTCAAACGCCTGCTCCACGCTGGATATGCGTTCGGAGCGCGGAATGGCGGGAGAAGCCAGGAATTCGGCATATCCCGGAGCGTCCTCGAAAACGCTCTCGATAAAGCGCAGTTCTTCCAGCGTGTCTTCTTCGCTGTGGCTTTCACGCGCCAGTGAAAACAGGGCAGCGGCATATTCCTTACTCGTCGCCCTCATGTTATTCACCTATTTCAGAAATGAATGAATCGATCAGATCGCTGTGATCGGCGGCGCTGATCTCTCTTTCGAGCAGCTTGCCGGCAATGGCTGCCGACACGTCGGCGATTCTGTCCTTAATATCGTCCTCTGCCTTGCGGCGTTCCGCGTCGGCTTCCGCGCGTGCGCGGCTGATCATGCGGTCGGCCTTCTCCTTGGTCTCGCCGAGAATGGCGCTGCTCTGACGGTTGGCGCTCTCTACCGCGCTGCTGACAATGCCGGCGGCTTCCTCGTCGGCGGCCGCCATTCTTTCCTCCCATTCCGCCTTGGACTGAAGGGCTTCGCTCTTTGCCTTGTCGGCTTCGTCGTAGCGGGAATCAATCGCCGCCTGACGGTCGGCAAGCACCTTCTTGACCGGTTGGTAGAGGAATTTTTTGAGCATCAGAAAGAGTATCAGCAGATTGCAGAGCGATATGACGATATGCCAGATATTAATTGAAATGATGTCCAATGACTGCATAATTCGTCACCTCAATTTATGCTTGTTTGATAGGCTTATTTGCCGACTGCTTCGAGCAGAATGTTGACAAGCATTCTGGGTGCGACGAAGATCAGCAGGATGGCGATAACCAGAGCGTAAAGACCTGTCGTTTCCGCAACGGCGCAGCCCATGAGCATAGTGGAAGTGACGTCGCCCTTGGATTCGGGCTGTCTGCCGATGGCTTCACAGGCGGCGGCAACGGCGTTGCCTTCACCGATACCGGGGCCGATACCCGCGATCATAGCGCAGCCCGCGCCGAGTGCGCAGCATCCCAGAATAATACCGATTGCAAGTTCCATGTTAAATTACCTCCGAATTTTTGATAAGTTTTTTGCTTGTTTTCTTGCTTGCTTTTTGCATTTTCAGCTTCTGTTTTGAAAGATATTCGTCTACGGGGAAGCCGCCCGCAACATACAGCATGGTCAGCATGGCGAAGATGAACGCCTGGAGACATCCGCTGAATATGTCAAAGTAAACCGAGAACACCGCAGGCAATCCGATGCGGAAAAGCGGTATTTCTCCTAAAAATCCCGGCAGCCAGCCGAGAATGAGCCTTGAAAGCCCCCCCAGCGCGGTTGCCAGCAGCACGGAAATGACCGTGCCGGAGAGAATGTTGCCGTAGTGACGGAACGCCATGGAAACAGGCGTTGCGAATTCGCTGATCACATTGAGCGGCGCGAGGAACGGCACCGGCTCGGCAAAGCTCTTTAAGTAACGGATGGGACCGCACTTCATCTTGTAGTAGGTGATGAGGAAGAATACAAGAATCGCCCACCCGGCGGTAACGTTGAGGTCGGAGGTCGGCGGGAAGAGTCCCGTGAGCGACAGCAGGCTGGAAAACGCCGACAGTCCGAGCACCGCGCCGATGAAGGGCGCGAAGTCGGCGAAATATTCGCCCATGTTGCTTTTGACCAGCTTTTCGGTCTGTTCGACAATCCATTCCGCGAGGTGCTGACGTTTGAGATCGGGGATTTTTTTGAGTCCCCGTGTCAGATACCGGCACACGAAATACAGCGAGATCATCACAAGCCATTGATTGACCTGCGTTTCGGTGATCGGCAGACCGCCCAGCGGCAGCGGAATGGTGAAGAAAATATGTGCGCCCGTGATTTCCACGCCTTCCGCGGCGGGAATGAGCAGTATTTTGAGCAGCGCTCCCACAGCAATGGGGAGAATCATGCCGCCGATCAGAAGCCTGTCGGTCCATTTTGGGTTTATTTTTTGTTTTTCCATTTTTCTATAACACAACCCTTCATAATTTAGTGAATAGTGAATGGAGAATAGTGAATAGTGAATAGTGTCGGAAGGCGCATTCGCGCCTTGGAATATAAATTATTGCCTTTTCTTATCCAGAAATGGGCGAATCATGATGGCGATTCTCGGGAAGAAAAGGGGAATGATCACGGCGTAGCCGTTGAAGCAGGGCAGGGCAAAGCCGAGCACCGCAACCGCTAATTGCATCAGCAGCCGCATGGTCTGTGAGAATTTCATGAGGTCGGCGGCGGGCTTTTGCTCTCTGGCGACCGCCTTCTGCACGGTAATGCCCATGAGGAAGAAATTTCCGGCGGCAGTGACTCCGCCGAGGAGATTCCCCAGCAGCACGGTGTAATCCCAGTGCCGCGCAATCAGGAACCCGGCTTGCAGCAGCAGACTCAGTATGCCTGTAATTGACGCTATGTAAAGCGATTCCTTTTTGACCGTCGGGTCTATTTTAGAAAACCATTCGCGCAACCGACACACCCTCCTTCCTGCAAATTTCCGATTAATCCGAATTATTATAAACGATTTGCCACTTCAAATCAATAAAGTTATTGTAAACATTTTTGAGGATTTATAGATTTTTTACATATTGGCATTTATAGACACTTTTTTTGCAGCATATTCCACGCCGCAATGCAACCTTTATGCGTCAGCTGCGAGGAATATTCTATGTAAAAACCCTCGTTTTTTCAACAGTCATATGCCCCTCGACTGCGCAAAATTCAGACACAGGACGGTCATTTGTCTGAATGACGCTTATAAAAACACAACCGCCCGGTTGTCAGAATTCGGTTGACAAACCGGGCGGAATGGTGTATAATAAAAGTACAGACAGAGAGTCGGCTTTTTTAACAGACGACGCTCCGGACTTATTGATTATTGAAATAACCGCAAAGTTTGGGGCTTAGGCGGTTATTTCTTTTTGCTGTTGTTCTGTACAGCCGCAATGACAACGCTGATAACAGTCGCTATCATCATGACAAAAGAGAACAAGTCGCTGTATGTAACATACATAAGCGCCACCTCCTTATCCTGAAAGGATTTCGGAGGTCAAAGAAATATTTTATCTAAGATAGATTTCGCCTCCGATTTTTTGGAATCAATCGGGAGCGCCGCCTGTTTTATTCATCTGAAAAAGTCGGCATCTCTGCCTGCAAGGTTCATTTTAGCATAGGCTGGAAAATTTGTCAAACAAAAATTTCACACAAAGCAAAAAGGGCTTCTCCTTGGAAACGGGAAATGGGAAAAATTTCCAAGGGCGAAGCCCTTCCTTTATTATTCATTATTCATTCTTAAGTTTTCAGTCTTAAGTTAGCGGCGCAACCGCGCCGCGCTCAAAGTCCCTGCGGGTTGTTTTTGATGAAGTTCCAGCCGTCGCGGCACATGTCTTCCATGTTGAGCTTTGCCTCCCAGCCGAGGAGCTGCTTGGCCTTGGTGCAGTCGGCGTAGCATTCGGCGATGTCGCCGGGTCTGCGCGGCTTGATGACGTAGGGAACGGGCATTCCGCTGCCGGCTTCAAAGGCGGCAACAGCCTGGAGCACGCTGGTTCCCCTGCCGGTGCCGAGGTTGACGGCTTCGGCGCCCTTATGCCCGAGGGCGTATTGCAGGGCGCGGACGTGACCGTCGGCGAGATCCATGACGTGAATGTAATCACGCACGCCGGTTCCGTCCACGGTGGGATAATCGTTGCCGAAAACGCCTAATTTCTCCAGCCTGCCGACAGCAACGCTGGCGATGTAGGGGAAGAGGTTGTTGGGAATGTCATTCGGGCTTTCGCCGATGAGTCCGGAAGGATGCGCGCCGATGGGGTTGAAGTAGCGGAGCAGCATGACGCTCCATTCGGGGTCGGAAACGCAGATGTCGCGCAGAATGTCCTCGATGAAGAGCTTGGTCGAGCCGTAGGGATTGGTGGTGGAAAGCGGCATGGTTTCGACGAAGGGGGGGACGTTGTTCATGCCGTAGACCGTAGCGGAGGAGGAGAATACGATGGTCTTGCAGCCGTGATGACGCATCGCGTCAAAGAGAACAAGGCTTCCGGTGATGTTGTTGTGGTAGTATTCGATGGGCTTGGCCACGGATTCTCCGACGGCTTTCAGACCGGCGAAATGGATAACGGCTTCGATTTCGTTTTCTTCAAAGATCTTCTGCATCGCTTCGGCGTCCAGAATATCGGCCTCGTAGAATTTAAATTCCTTGCCGGTGATCTTCTTGATGCGGTTCAGCGCTTCGGGCTTGGAATTGGAGAAATTATCCACCACGACAATGTCGTATCCCGCCTCCTGCAGCACGACGCATGTGTGAGAGCCGATGAATCCGGCTCCGCCTGTTACTAAGATTGCCATTTGTTCATCATCCTTTGCTGATTATTGTTTTATTATTCTTGATGGCCTTTGTAATAAGCCATCCTATGCACAAAAAAATCATGGCTCCGGCGCTGTCGATCATCCAGTCCGTGACCTGTCCGGCGCGTTCGCTCACAAAGAGCTGGTGCATTTCGTCAGTCGCGGCATAGAGCGAAGCAGCCGCAAACGCGGCGGGATAATGCCATTTAGCCTTGTCCGCAGCGCTGCGGAGCGTACCCAGCCAGAGCAGCGCCAGTATGCCGAATTCCGTCATATGCGCACCCTTGCGGATCAGCAGGGTGAGCAGCTGTTTCATATCGGGAGAGGGTGTATATCTGACAAGACCGCAGAGAAACATCAGCAGCTTTTCGCTTACGCCGGAAGATTCTTCCCCGTTCTGGGAGGAAAAGAAAAAAATAACTCCCATCCAGATCACAGTAAGCGCCGCAAAAAGAAAAAATTTTCGGCTCAATTTTATCACCATTTATGCAGACCTCCGCAAGCAGACATCATTGTATACCGTCGTTACTATATTATATTATCAGATTTTAGTCCTTTTCTCAAGGGAAAACTCCTCTTGTTGATTTCTTTTTTTTGATTTTTGCGGAAATAGTGTGTACTATCCATAAAACCGCCAATGCGCCGAAGCTGTCAAAGAGCCAGTCCAGAACAGTGGCATTGCGTCCGGGCACAAAAAACTGATGCAGTTCGTCTGTAAAGGCATAAAGAGAAGCGGCCATCAGCGAGATAAGATAGTGATTGATTTTCGTTTTTCTTTTGAAAAAGGCATCTCCGCCGCTTTTGAGAACCGCAAGGTACAGCATAGCAAGCAGTCCGAATTCCGCCATATGAGCGGCTTTTCTGATAATAATCGGTGTGAGTTTGTCGAAAAAGGTGTCAAAATATTTTTGCTGAAATGCAAGCACCAGATCGCTTGTCTTGTAGGATTCTTCCGAGGGCTGTGCCGAAAACAGGAAGATCACGATCATCCATAGCAACGTCAGAGCCGTAAATACCGCGAGCTTACGTTTATCTCCCGAATTCAAGAGAGTATTCCTCCATGACTGCATATTTTCTATGATATAATTGTATCATATTATGTTTGTTTTTGCAAGAAAAAGCTGCTGCCTACCCCATTCTCTTTTCAACGAGTTGCTTAGTAGATGTTACATAAAAATGAATTGCAAAAATAGGCAAAATGCGACTTGCTTTTAAACGAGCATTATATTATAATTTTTTTGTGCTGCGGAGGATATTTTTCATAAAAAACCTGAGCGGCAACACTATTTTTTAGGAGGAAGTTCTTTTGGAAAAGCTCTTTCATCTCAAGGAACACAACACCAACCTAAGAACAGAGATCATTGCCGGACTGACCACATTCTTCACGATGGCATACATCATCTTTCTTAACCCGACCATTTTAGGCGAGGGAACTCCCGCCGGAATGAAGAACACCGCCGTCATCACCGCCACCTGTATCGCGGCCGCTATCGGCACATGGCTCATCGGCTGGCTGTCCAATTACCCCATGGCGCAGGCGCCGGGTCTCGGACTCAACGCGGTCTTCTCCTTCACCCTCTGCGGCGCGTTCGGTCTTTCCGCCGGCGCGGCTCTTTCCGCCGTCTTTATCGCGGGTCTTATCTTCATCCTGCTCACCGTCACCGGCGCGAGAACCGCCATTGTCAAGGCGATTCCCCTCAGCCTGAAAAAAGCGCTCGGCGCGGGCATCGGCCTTTTCATCGCCCTGATCGGCTTTGTCAATGCCGGCATCGTCGTGGGTGAGAAATCCGCCGCTACCACCGTCGGCATGGGCAGCTTTGCAAGTCCCGCCATGCTGCTGGCGCTGGTCGGTCTGATCATCACCGTCGTGCTGGTCGTCGCAAAGGTTCCCGCCGCTTTCTTTATTTCCATTATTGCCACCTCCGCCATCGGCTGCGTTATGCAGTTTGTCTTTGGCATTCAGCTCGGCATCAGCGCTCCCACCAACTGGGTTCCCTACCTCGACTTCTCCATGTTCGGCAAGTGCTTCACCAGCTTCGGCGACCTGCTGAAAGCGCCTGTCGCTTCCCTGATCGCCACCATGATCACCCTCGTGCTGGTCGATATGTTCGACACCATCGGCACCCTGATCGGCGCTGCCGACAAAGCCGGTTACCTCGACGAGAACGGCAACCTGCCCAAGATCGAGAGAGCCATGCTGGCTGACGCGATCGCCACCTCCACCGGCGCTGTCATGGGCACCTCCACTGTCACTACTTATGTTGAGTCCACCTCCGGCATTTCCGCCGGCGGCAGAACAGGCCTGACCTCCACCGTTACCGGCCTTTGCTTCCTGCTGGGTCTGTTCCTCTCTCCTGTCGTGGGTCTTGTTCCCAGTGCTGCCACCGCTCCGATCCTCATCGTGGTCGGCGTTATGATGTGCGCTTCTCTGAAGGACATCGACTGGAGCGACATCGAAGTCGCCATTCCCTGCTTCCTCACCGTTGTGGGTATGCCCTTCTTCTACTCCATCACCGACGGTCTGGCACTCGGCTTCATCGCTTACGTTGTCGTCAAGATCGCAAGACTCAAGTTCAAGGAAATTCACCCGCTGATGTACGTGATCGTCGCTCTCTTCATTCTTAAGTACGTCCTCGCGGCACTCACTGACCTCAAGGTTCTGTAATTGTTTCATGACAGGGGACAAGCCTTGTCGCCCGATGAACTGAATACACACCAAAAGCCTGCCGGCTTCCCTTCTCTGTGCAGCAGAGAAGTAGAAAACCGGCAGGCTTTTTGCTGTGAAACTGTGCGTTACTGCGGCTCTTTTGCCATCCTCACGGTGATGACATCCGATTGCAGGGAATGACCGAATTTGTCGGTGACTTCGCAGTAAAGCTGAATGCCGTCCCACGAGGAATTGGGAGTGATGATTTCGGAACGGAAAGTATGTCCGTTCCAGACGCGGAAGGAATCCTGCCCTTCCTTCTTATAATACCACTGGCAGCGCAGACCTGTGCCTTCCGCTTCTATCGAAAGGAGGAAGGAATCGCCCGGCATAATTTCCACGTCCTGCGGCTGCGATGTGATGGCCAGCTTTTGAACCTGTGTGTGGATGTGCTGCAATATGATGGGAACGTAGTATTCCAGATAGCAGCGGTTCAGGGGGTGAACGCCGTCGCCGTTGATGTAATCGGTGTCGTTGCTTCGCGCGCATTCCCATTCGGGATCGCTGCCGCTGGTGTAATTGCATTCGCTGAGCAGGGAAAGATCGCTCGTGTCCAGCGGGCTGTCCTTAAAAATGTCAATCACCTCGATGCCGTACACCCGGCAGCAGGCGACAAACGCGTCGTGCATGTCCGTCTGTGAGTATCCTGCCTGGTTCGGCGTATCGACGAGGTATACGCCTTTGCGGAAGATCTTGTGCACAATCAGAAAACAGTGCTGCGCGTCCGGGTATTTTTCCTTCATGATCAGAAAGAGCTTCTGCATTCCGCCCATGACGGTGGAAGTGTCAAGCGCGTCCATGCTGTCCGCCTGTACGGTGGGAATCTCACCGAGCGGCGCGTTTCTGTACAGGTCGTTGAGTCCTCCCTCGGCGATGACGATGTCGGGGTCAAAATCCGTCACCTGCATGAGCTGGTCGGGAATGGTGGTGACGTCGGTTCTCACCGTGGACAGCGACGAGCCGGAAACGCCGGCGTTGAGATACGGCAGTCCGAGATCGCCGACAAAGCCCTTGCTTCCGTTCCTGCGGCCGCTGCAAATGCTGTCGCCCACACCGAGCACCGACAGAGTATCACCGCGGGAAACGGTGATCGTGTCAGACCTGACGGAATGGCCGTCCGCTTCGCCGACGGTGCAATAAAGCTCGATGCCGTCCCATGAATCCGGCGGCGCAACGGATTCACTGGCGTGTGTGTGTCCGTTCCAAGGGCTGAAATCCTTCTCTCCCGGCTTTCTGTAATACCATTGGTAATGAAGGTCGCTGCCCTGCGCACGGAGCGACAGGGTAACGCAGCCTCCCGGCACAAACAATCGGTTCTCAGGCTGACGGACAATGTCAATCGCCGCTGACGGCTCAAATGGTGCGGCGCTGTCCGATGTATCCGTCGGAGTAATGGTCTTTGAAAGGGCGGCTTTGATTCTACCCAAGATATACAGGTTGATCACAAAAGTCAGAATAAACAAGGAGATGGCGATAGATAATACAAGCAGCTTTTTTCTTTGCATTCCGGTCTTCATTCCTTCCGCTGCTGGTTTTAGTGGCTGTGTCTAAATAGCTATTGTACCATTTAATGCGTCAAAAAGCAATACCGAAGCGCTCATGATTATTGACAAGAAAAAAACGCCCGGAACGGATTTTTTTGCAAATGTGTTGCGTGACAAATCCGTTCCGAACGAATATTAAATGTGGGATGGTTTTGTTTTTTTACAGGAGAAAAACCGAAAAAACCTTACCAGTCATTTGAACATGGAGAAATTGTTGGCCCTGAGTACAATGCAGCTCATGGGCGGAATGGTGACAACGCCCTTGTAGACGGAGGCTTTGCCGAGTACAGTGCGGGCGCCGTTGAAGCCTTCCGGCAGGTCGATGTGGTGGGTGTTGCAGTCGGAGCGGTTGACCGCCACAAAGAGGGAATCCTTCTTGCCCCGGCGGACGAAGGACATGACCGCGTCAAGGCATTTGGTGACCTCGAATTCGCCGTCGGTGAGGCAGTCCACGTCATTGCGAAGCTTTCCGAGACGCCTGTACCAGTCGATCAGCCCTCTGTCTTCATCGCCCCACGGGTAGGTGGAGCGGTTGAAGGGATCCTTGTAGCCCTCCACGCCGGCTTCGTCGCCGTAATAGATGCAGGGTACGCCGGGAAGGGTGTATTGCAGCACGGTGGCGAGCTTCATCTTGCGGATGCCCTTTTCACGCTGTTCAGGGGACATTTTGGCGTACGCCTGCCAGTCCCGGCCGCGGTTGTGGGCGGGTTCGCCGGCGAGAATCGTGATGGCGCGTTCGGTGTCGTGCGTGCCGAGTGAATTCATCAGTATGCGCGTCACCTGCGGCGGATAATTTTCCAAGATATTGTTGACGACCTCGATGGCTTCATCGCCTGACCAGCCGGTCAGGAAGCCGAGAATAACGTCCTTGAAGGGGTAATTCATCACGGAATCGAGCTGCTTGCCCAGCAGATAGCGCCTGTGCTGCCCGTAGGCGACCTTGTTGCTCGCGTCCTCCCAGACCTCGCCGATTATGACCGCCTCGGGGTCAACCTTCTTGGCGGCGTAGCGCAGTCTGTCGAGGAATACGTCGGGCAGCTCGTCGGCGACGTCGAGACGCCAGCCGCTTGCGCCCTTGGCAAGCCATGTGCCGACGGTTCCGCCTTCACCGGTGTGGTATTCGATAACGTCCGGCTCCTCTTCCTTCACCTCCGGAAGGGTGCTGATGCCCCACCAGGAATGGTAGTTGTCCGGCCACTGGTAGAACTTGAACCACGAATAATAGGGCGATTCCTTGGAATTGTAAGCGCCGAGGGTGTCGTAGCGGCCCTTCTTGTTGAAGTAGACCGAGTCGTCGCCCGTGTGGGAGAAAACGCCGTCGATAATGATGCGTATGCCGCGTTTGCGGGCTTCCTCGCACAGCTCGACGTAATCCTCCTCGGTGCCGAGCATGGGGTCGATTTTTCTGTAATCGGCGGTGTTGTAGCGGTGGTTTTCGTGCGCTTCAAAGATGGGGTTGATGTAAATGCAGCTCACGCCGAGCGACCTGATGTAGTCGAGCTTCTCGGTGATACCCTTCAGGTCGCCGCCGAAGTAGTCGGAGTTGGTGATCATGCCGAATTCATTCGGCGCCCAGTCGGGCTGATCGCCCCAGTTTTCGTGAATCTTTCTGCCGTAGGGAATGTCAGGATGTTCCACGCCGGATTTGCAGAAGCGGTCGGGGAATATCTGGTACATAATGCCGCCGGACAGCCAGTCCGGGGTCTTGAAGGTGCTTTCATACACCGTGAGCTGCCACGCGACGGGCTGGGACTGGAGCTCGCCGTATCCGTAGCGCGTGCGGCCGAGGTATTTTGTGCCGGACGAAGTGGAAAGCTCGAAGTAGTAATAATTGAGGGATGCCTCTTCGGGAGTGTAATCTACCTCCCAGTATTCAAAATCGCCGCCCTCCATACCGCACCAGAAGAGATTTCCTCTGTCCACTCTGTTCTCATGCTCGTTATGTATGATGAGCGTAGCCGCCGTGCAGCAGAGATAGCGCGGCAGACATACCTTGAAGTGAACCGGTGTGCCGTTGGCGACGGCTCCCGTTGGTTTGCGGTAAAAAGGATCGCGCGAATTGAAAAGTGTCTTTTTCATACCGAATCCTCCTGATAAAAGTTTGGAGTTTGGAGTTTGGAGTTTGGAGTTGAGGAAGGCGCATACGCGCCTTGAATATATATTCAGCGCGCAGCGCTCATTCACTATTATCTATTCTCTATTCGTTATTCTCTATTCGTTATTCTCTATTCTCTTTTACTTTTTCAGTCCCCAGATGTTCTTGGCGTAGTCCTCGATGGAGCGGTCGGCGGCGAAGATGCCAGACTGGGCGATATTGACGAGGCTCATGGAATTCCATCTGTATTTGTCGAGATAGAGCGCGGAGGCGTCGTTCTGTGCTCTGCAATAGTCGTTGAAGTCGGCAAGAACCATGTATCTGTCCATATTGAGGAGGGAGTTGACAACGTCGTGGAACTGCTTGCCGCCGAAGCCTGCGCTCATGAAGTCGATCGCCTTGTGGAGCTGCTGGTTGTTGTTGTAGCAGTCGCGGGGAGAATAGATGTTCTTGAGTCTCTCGGCTTCGGGAGTGGACATGCCGAAGATAATGATGTTGCTGTCGCCCACTGCCTGATGAATCTCGACGTTTGCGCCGTCCTCGGTGCCGAGGGTGATCGCGCCGTTCATCATGAACTTCATGTTGCTGGTGCCGCTGGCCTCAGTGCCGGCGAGGGAAATCTGTTCGCTGATCTCCGCCGAGGGAATGAGCTTCTCGGCGACGGTCACGCGGTAATTCTCGAGGTAAACCACCTTGAGCTTGTCGGAAACGCGCTTGTCGTTGTTGATGAGGTCGGCGAGGGTGCAGATGAACTGGATGATCTGCTTGGCAAGGAAGTAGCCCGGAGCCGCCTTCGCGCCGAAGATGTAGGTCTTGGGGGTGAAGGGCGCGTTGGGGTTCTCCAGCAGCCACTGGTACTGGGAGAGAATGTGCAGCGCGTTGAGGTGCTGTCTCTTGTACTCGTGCAGACGCTTGACCTGCACGTCAAATATCGAATCGGGATCGACGGAGATACCGTTGTTTTTGAGGATATAATTGGACATCGCGATCTTGTTGCGGTGTTTGATGGCTGCCAGCTTGTCGAGCACTGCCTTGTCGTCCTTGTACTTCATCAGGTTCTCCAGCTTGGAAGCGTCCTTGACGAAGCCGTCGCCGATGAGGTCGGTGACAAGGGAGGCAAGTCCCGGATTGCTCTGGTTGAGCCAGCGGCGGTGCGCGATGCCGTTGGTGACGTTGGTGAATTTCTCAGGCATAACGCTGTAGAAATCCTTGAAGACGCTGTCCTTGATGATCTGGCTGTGCAGCGCGGAAACGCCGTTGACATGGTGGCAGGCGGCGACGCAGAGGTTTGCCATCTTGACCCAGCCGTCGCGGATGATGCTCATGCGGGCGACCTTGTTGTAATCGTAGCCGGTGCGCTGATCCATTTCGGCGCAGAAGCGGCGGTTGATCTCGCAGATGATCTGATAGATTCTGGGGAGCTTGGCCTTGAAGAGGTTTTCGTCCCAGCACTCGAGAGCCTCCGCCATAACGGTGTGATTGGTGTAGGCCATGACTTTGGTGGTCATATCCCATGCTCTGTCCCAGTCAAATCCGCACTCGTCCATGAGCAGACGCATGAATTCGGGGATAGCGAGCGTCGGATGTGTGTCATTGATGTGAATGGCGTTGAACTCGGCGAAGTTCTCCATGGAACCGCCGTGTCTGCGCAGGTGGCGCTTGACGATGTCCTGCACGGAAGCCGACACGAGGAAGTACTGCTGCGCCAGACGCAGGCTCTTGCCTTCGATGTGGTTGTCGCCGGGGTAAAGCACCTTGGTGAGCATTTCCGCCATGGCGTTCTGCTCCATGGCGCGGAGGTAATCGCCCTCGTTGAAGAGCTTCATGTCGAAGTGAGGACACTCGGCAGCCCACAGACGCAGGGTGGAAACGCCGTTGCCGTCCTTGCCGGCGCACATCATATCGTAGGGAACCGCCTTGATGACGTTGTAATCCTTGTGTTCGGCGTGGTGATAGCCGTTGTTCCAGCTCTCCTCCACCTTGCCGTTGAAGCGGATGTCCACGGCGTCCTCGCGGTGGGGAATCATCCACACTTCGCCGCCGGGCAGCCAGAATTCGGGAAGCTCGGTCTGCCAGCCGTCGATGATCTTCTGGTTGAAGATGCCGAACTCGTAGCGCAGAGAATAACCCATGCCGCAGTAGCCGTCGTTGGCCAGACCGTCGAGGAAGCAGGCGGCGAGTCTGCCGAGGCCGCCGTTGCCGAGGCCCGCGTCAGGCTCCTGGTCGTATATTTTTTCAAGGGTGGTATCGTAGTCGGAAAGACACTGTGAAACCACCTTTTCAAGATTGAGATTGTAAAGATTGTTGCGGAGGGAGCGTCCCATCAGGAATTCCATGCAGAGATAGTAGACTCTCTTGCCGTGATTCTTGTCGCATTTATCGACAAATTTCTTGCGTGCCTCAAAGAGAATGTCACGTACTACCAGCACAATCGCCTTGTAGATATGCTCGTTGTCCGCATCCTCCGGCTTCAGACCGTAGTGATGGGAGAGCTTGGAGTCGATAAGGGACTTCATTTGCTTTGCGTTCAGGTTGTTCATAAATTAGCCTCCGGGAGAAATTTTATATAATGCGGCATATTTCCTTATTCAGAAACTCCCTGAAAAGCCGCAATTCAGGGGTTGACTTATATATTTTATCATATTTTTCAATTAATTTCAAGAATTAAAATTACAAGATAGCAGTATATATTTGTATATTTTTTATAGTGATGTAGGCATTGTATTGCATTTAACATGTGCAATTTGTATATTTTTACAAAATTGTTATTAAATTGTTATAATAGTTACGTTTTCCACAGGGGTGTTGCGGAATATTTTGGAAATTATTCATAAGGGAAGGAACGCGCGGCGTACGGGGTTATTATTTTGTAAATTATTCGAATATTTATAAAAGAATTCGAATAAAATGAAAATGATTCGAAAGAAATCGCAAATTATTCGAATAAAATGAAAAATATTCGAAAGAAATCGCGAATTATTCGAGAAAAATTTAAAAATATTCGAAAGAAATTTAATAGATACGAAAGAAATTAAGAAAAATTCGGTTTATAATATAACTAAAGCATCAAAAAAGATATTACGAATAAAAAGAGGGCGAAAAAATGCTTCCGGAGGAACTCATCAGATTAATTCATGATATAAAAACAACCGCGTCAGAAGATAATCGCATTGAGATCAAAAAAGCCGCAGGCGGCTGCCCGAAACTGTACGATACACTGTCGAGCTTCTCAAACCAGACGGGCGGCGGTATTATTGTGTTCGGGATAGACCAGGACAATGATTTTGACCTGTGCGGCGTATACGACGCGGATGATCTGCAAAAAAAGATCGTTTCCATGTGCAAACAAATGACGCCGGTAGTGCGTCCCGTCTGTACGGCGGCTTCCATGGACGGCAAGACCTTTGTCAGCGCCGAGATTCACGAAATTGAGATAACGGATAAACCGTGCTATTACGCCGGGGCAGGAATATTGAGCGGTTCTTACATCCGCGTAGGCGACAGCGACGAGCATATGACGCAATACGAAATCTACAGCTATGAAGCGTTTCGCAAAAAGCTGCAGGATGAGCTGCGAACGGAACAAAGAGCGGAAATTTCCGACATTCAGACGCTGGGTTTTGAAAAATACATGATCAATATTCGGGAGAAAAAGCCGGTACAGGCGAATTTTCCTACAGAAAAGATCATGAAGCTGCAGGGCTTTACCGATAACAACAAGCCGACACTGGCGGGAATCATGATGTTTGCGGAATATCCGCAGGCTTTTTTTCCTCAGCTGTGTATTACAGCGGTATCCGTACCGGGATATGAAATAGGCGATCCGGGAGAATATTCCCAGCGGTTTGACGACAACGAGCGAATCGAAGGTACCATTCCTCAGATGCTTGACGGTGCGCTGTCTTTTATCAAACGGAATATCCGGGTGAGAACGATCGTGAATCCCATGACCGGCAAGCGTGAGGATATGACGGAATATCCCATCATCGCACTGCGCGAAATACTGCTGAACGCGCTCATTCACCGCGACTACAGCATTCACACAGAATTGACGCCCATCACGATCAGAATATTCACGGACAGAATAGAGATCGAAAATCCCGGCGGTCTTTACGGGCGAATCACAATCGATGATCTGGGCAAGTCAATCGCCGACACACGCAATCCCTTTATTGCCAAGGCGATGGAAATAACAGGCGAAGCGGAAAACAGGTTTTCCGGCATTCCGATTATCCGACGTTCCATGCGTGAACACAAGCTGCCTCCGCCTGTATTTCAAAATTACAGAGGTGTTTTCAAGGTGACACTGTACAATCATATGCCGGAGGAAGAACAGCCCATGAACTCTTTTGAGGAGCAGATTCTTGACTATTGCAAAGAGTGGCGTTCAAGGACTGAGTTGAGAGAGAGATTCGGACAATTCACCGCGTCCTATCTCATGAGCTATCATGTCAATCCGCTGGTAAAAGCGGGTAAACTGGAGCTGCTTTATCCGCAGACCCCAAGAAGCAAAAATCAGAAATACCGCGCGGTCATCAGAAAATCATAATGTGTAAATTAAAAAGACGCTTGCCGTAAAAAAGCAAACGTCTTTTTTGTATCAATCGTATTCAGTAACCAATCACTCGTTGATTTTGAGCGCCTCGCCCATAGGAATGTGGCGGATGCGGATGTATTGCAGGGAACCGATCACGAAGTAGGAAACCACGCCGATGACCAGCATCTTGACATAGGTGGAGGGCGCCACGAAGAAGGTCAGCCAGCCGTGCATTCTCTGCATGAAAAGGCCGTAGATCCACTTCATGAACACCGCCGAAAGCGGCAGGGTGACGATCAGCGAAACCATGACCACCACTGCGGTGGCGGAGATGTAGAGCTTGCCGATTTCGCGGCCGGAGTAGCCGAGAATCTTGGTCATGGAGATGGAACGGGCGTTCTTTTCCAGTATCAGCTTGGAGAGCATGTAAATCAGCAGCATATAGAGCAGCGTCGCAAAGCCGCCCATGATGGGGAATACAACGCCCATGCTGTCGTCGAGCTGATCGGCGATGACCACCAGATCATGTTCCGTGATGACCGAAGCGACGTATGCGTCCGGAATGTCCTCGAGCTTGCTGTCGCTGAGATAGCCCGTGAAGTAGTCGCTTTCCTTCCCAAAGCATTCGCGGAAGCGGGTGTCGCTCATGAAGATCGTCAGAGCGGCGGGATAATGCACGACTTCTTTGACGCGGAAGGTGTGGAGCTTGCCGCTGTATTTTTCCTTGACGGTGACGTCCTCTCCCGCGTCGATGCGGTATTTCTCCCGGTAGCCTTCGGAAATCAGCACCTCGTCGTCCGAAGGAATTTTAACCTCCGTGATGTTGGGAAAGTAGCTGCTGTCCGGCGAAATGCCGTAGATCATGACTTCCTCGCCGGAGGGATCGTCGGGAAGCTGGGTCAGGCAGTATTTCTCCGCCTTTGCGTCGGAGGTGGAAACGGGGGCTTTGAGAATATACTGGAAATTGGCCAGCTTGCTGTCCACCACTTCCTCGCGGAAGTTGTCCATCAGCGGCGCCATCATCAGGCCAAAGAGCAGCAGCACGTTGGCAAGCAGGATTCCCACAAACAGTGTGAGGTAGGAGGGGATATTCTGGAAGATGACGCGCAGGCGGAAGCGTGTGAGGAAGCCCAGTCTGTGCGGCAGGTGAACGACCTTCTTCTTGTTGCGGAAGGTAAGCTCACGGCGGAGGAATTTCAGCGGAGAGAGCCTCAGCTTGCGGCTGATGACGACCAGATTCACCACCAGAAGGATGACCAGCGGCACAAAGGTGGTCAGCCAGAATGCTTCAGGGCTCCAGACCGTGCGGTATTGGGTGAGGGAATAGCTGTGCAGGTAAAGCCGGGCAAAATACTGCTTCAGCACCGTGTAGCCGAGAATATTTCCCACGACTGCGGCGATGAGCGACACGATGATGGGCAGGGCGATGTAGTGCCGCAGCAATTCCCCGCGGCTGTAGCCCGAAGCGCGAAGCGTGCCGATGACGGTGGCTTCCTTCTCGATGGTGTTGGAAGTGGTGACGGCGAAGATGAACGCCATGATGACCATCGTGACATAGAGCATGGCGGTGATCATGCCCTTGTCGCTGCCCATATCGGTGCCGGTGAAGTCC